>DASZZD010000104.1:0-12480 GCA_035545015.1 Phycisphaerae bacterium | reverse complement strand
GGGAACATTCGGGTGATGGGGGCGGTGGAGGATGGTTTTTCGGCGTCGAGGCCGTATGGGGAATCGTTTATTGTGGGTGCGGATGGGACCCTTGTGGGATGATGAGGAAAGGGGATGCGGTGACATGAAGCAGATACCTGGAAGTTCCAGGCTGGTTCGTTCATGCGGGGGGGTTGCAGAAGGGGGTGTCAGGGAGGGGAGGTAGGGGGGATTTTTGAGGGGGATTGATTGGGGGGTGCGGAGGCACATTGGACCCACCCCGCGGAGGGGGTGGGTTTGGGGGTGGCTGTGGGCGGATGGGGATTGGGTTGGTGTTTAGGGGGGAGGGGTGTCGGCGTTGCGGAATTCTTCCATGAGGTCGATGGCGGTGCGGAGGTGGTCGGGGGGGGCGTGGGCGAGTTGTTGGCGGTGGAAGGCGAGGACGGGGTCGTCGAGTTTTTTGAGGAGTGCGAGGCCTTGGGGGGTGATGCGGGAGGAGACGACGCGGCGGTCGCGGGAATCGCGGGTGCGGAGGATGAGTCCCCGGGCGGCGAGGCGGTCGAGGAGGCGGGTGACGTCGGGGTCGCGGGTGATCATGTGCTCGGCGATGGTTTTGCAGGGGAGGCCTGAGTCGCCGGCGCCGCGGAGGATGCGCAGGACGTTGAACTGGACGGTGGAGAGGCCGTGGGGTTTGAGGAATTCTTCGAGACCGCGGAGGAGGAAGTCGGCGGTGCGCAGGATGTTGAGGGAGACTTCCTGTTCGAGGCAGTCGAAGGGGTTGAGGCGGTGGATTTCTTTGGCGAGCTTCCCACTCATCGGGGGGGAGTTTCCGCTTTTGGGGGGCGGGATGCAAGGGGGAGGGAGGGGGTGGTTCATGTTATGTGGCATCGCCCCCCCCCACCTTCGGCCTGCGGGCCGACATTGGCGGGACGCCAATGCCACTACCCACGATTTATGTTTTGAGAATTGGGGAATCCCCGATAGGCTTCACGCAACTCCGAATTACGGGAATGGTTATGGTTAGAACGACGCGTTTTGGGCTGGTGTGCATAGGGATTCTGTTGGCGGGTTGTTCGGTTCCGCATCCGCAGCCGGTGCCGCCGACGCCGATATCGGCGGGCGGGCGGGGCGGGAGCAAGGGGGAAGGAGCGGGGGCGTCGTCTGGGGCGCGGGCGCTTCTGGCGACGGATACGGCGTCGGAGCAGGATTTTCGCAAGATCATCAATGGGGCGAAGGCGAAGGTATTTCCGGCGGTGGTGTTCATCAAGTGCGTACAGCAGGATTTGACGGGGGGCGAGAAGGCGAACCGGGAGGTGGCGGGATCGGGGGCGATCATTTCGCCGGGGGGGCAGATATTGACGAATTGGCATGTGATCGACAAGGCGGTGGAGTTGCGGTGTTTGCTGTACGACGGGCGGGCGTTTGACGCGAAGGTGATCGGGTCGGACAAGGACACGGACCTGGCGCTGTTGCAGTTGGTGGATTCGTCGGGGAAGCCGGCGGATCCGGGGTCGTCGCCGTTTCCGTATGCGCGGTTCGGGGATTCGTCGAAGATGCAGGAGGGGGATTTTGTGATGGCGATGGGGGCGCCGTGGGGGCTGTCGCGGTCGGTGTCGCTGGGGATCATTTCGTGCACGAAGCGGTATCTGCCGGACACGAGCGAGTATTCGGCGTGGATGCAGACGGACGCGTCGATATCGCCGGGGAATTCGGGGGGTCCGCTGGTGAACACGGACGGGGAGATCATCGGTGTGAACACGCGGGGGATCATGGAGGGTGGGGATCTGGGGTTTGCGGTGCCGTCGGAGACGATTCAGCCGGTGATCGCGCAGATACGGGCGTTGGGGAAGGTGGACTGGTCGTGGACGGGGTTGCAGTTGCAGCCGTTGAAGGATTTCAATCGGAACATGTATTTTGAGGGGAACGAGGGGGTGATCGTGGCGGACACGGATCCGGATTCGCCGGCGCGGCATGCGGAGCTGGAGCCGCGGGACCGGATTTTGAAGATCAACGGGACGGCGGTGGCGGCGTTGACGGACGAGGATTTGCCGGAGGTGCGGCGGCTGCTGGGGACGCTGCCGAAGGACAAGCCTGCGATGCTGGAGATCGAGCGCGGGGATGCGCCGATGACGGTGGAGATCACGCCGCGGGAAAAAGGGCAGGTGGAGGGGCAGGAGCTGGCGCTGTCGCGGTGGGATTGCACGGTCAAGACGATCAACCAGTTCGACAATCCGGATTTGTATTTTCAGCGGAAGGAGGGGGTGTTTGTGTTTGGGGTAAAGGATCCGGGGAATGCGGCGAATGCGGGATTGCAGCAGAACGACATTCTGCTGAAGGTGGACAATGCGCCGATTGCGTCGCTGGAGGATGTGCAGGCGGTGCATGACAAGACGGTGAAGGCGCTGGACCAGAAGCCGCAGATTGTGCTGACGATTTTGAGGAACGGGTTGTTGCGGCAGGTGGTGTTGGATTTGTCGCGGGATTACTCGAAGGAGTGACGGACGTAAATGGCCACGAAAGGCACGAAAAGCACAGCGCTGAGAAGCCGCAACCAAACAACCACGGAGCACACGGAGTGCACGGAGGGAGGACGACGACGCCCCCACACCGACGATGACGTAAATTGGCCACGAAAGGCACGAAAGACACGAAAGTTGCGATCCAGGAATGTTGTTGCCGTGCGAAGAGGTGGCGCGATTGTGGTACGAAAGATGACGGACGACGGGAATTGTCCACGAATGCACACGAATTTACACGAATGGACTTGTCGGGCTTAAACGGGGCGGGGAATGGCCGCCGATGGACGCGGATGGACGCCGATGGTGGAGTTTTTTAGGGCGGGGGATTGAGAGGATGGGTTGGTATGAAGTGTGCGGTGATGGCGTTGGCGGTGGTGATGGCGGCGGGGGTGGCGTTTGGGCAGGCGACTCCGCCGGCGCCGGTGGTGACGAAGGCGACGCAGGAAAATCCGTCGGAGGAGTTGGCGAAGCAGGCGAAGATTGCGGAGGCGGTGCGGCCGTCGCTGGTGGTGGTGGAGATGTCGCTGCAGTTCGATCGGGGGGATTCGCCGAGCAGTTTGGCGAGCGATGATTCGGGGGACAACGTGGATGAGGCGGTGCATGATGAGCGGCCGTTGGAGGTGTCGGGGTATGTGATCGATCCGACGCACGTGGTGATGCGGGACATGCAGATTCATCCGCGGTTTATCAAGTCGATCTCGGTGCGGCGGCTGGGGGATGCGGGGGGCGCGGGCGGGGAGATCGGGGCGAAGATATCGGCGTATCCGAAGGATCAGAACGCGGTGATTCTGACGCTGGACAAGCCGCTGGAGGGGGCGAAGGCGCTGACGTTTGCGGACAAGCCGGGGCCGTACTGGGTGGTGCGGTTGTCGAACGAGCGGGATTCGCGGTGGGAGGTGACGGTGGACGGGTTTGGGGGATCGCTGGTGCTGGCGGGGCGGAAGAAGTTATTCATGCCGCCGGCGGGGCTGGTGGTGACGGAGGATGGGGAAGCGGTGGGGATGACGACGGGGATGCTGGAGCCGGTGGATGGGTGGAAGGGCTCGCCGCTGGCGTGGCCTGCGATGTCGGCGGATGAGGAAGGGAAGTGGATATCGGGTGTGAAGGAGAAGGCGAACGGCGCGGTGGTTCGGGCGACGTTGAATTTTCGGAGCCCGAAGAACGTGGATCCGCGGGAGCAGATGATGATGGGGATGCGGGAGAACGACACGGAGAACGCGACGGTGCAGTATGCGTTGGCGGTGGCGATCGGGAAGAACACGGTGCTGGTGCTGGCGAATTTGAAGCCGAAGGTGACGGCGCGTCTGGAGCGCATTCGGCTGGCGACGGATCCGCCGATGGATGCGACGTTCAAGGAATCGCTGCGGGATTACGGTGCGTTTGTGGCGACGACGGAGAAGCCGGTGGCGGAGGTGGCGGCGTTGTCGGAAGCGGATCCGCGGGATGCGCGGGGGGCGATCCTGGCGGGCGGGGACATTCAGTTGCAGGGGGACAAGCGGATTTCGACGTATCAGGAGCGGCGGATATTCAATTTTCACATTGGGTGGCACGGCGGGGTGTATGTGGATTCGCCGCGGGACAACAAGAATTTATTTTTATTCGATGCGGAGGGGCGGTTGCTGGCGTTGCCGACGGTGCTGCGGGATCGCGCGCCGATGTCGGACCGGGAATCGCAGGAGGATGCGCAGGCGACGTCGGGGGCGGCGATTGTGGCGGCGTTGAAGGATGGGCGGGGGGTGGATCCGGCGAATGTGCCGCTGTCGGCGGAGGAGGAGAATCGTCTGGCGTGGCTGGGGGTGGAATTGCAGCCGTTGACGCCGGAACTGGCGCGGGCGAACGGGGTGTCGGACCAGACGGGGGACGGGCAGACGGGGGCGCTGGTGACGTATGTGTATCCGGAATCGCCGGCGGCGAAGGCGGGGGTGGAGATGGGGTGGCTGATTTTGCGGCTGCATTCGCCGGACGAGCAATTCCCGATCGATGTGCATGTGGAAAACGATCCGATGGCAGCGGAGGGATTTCCGTGGGATCGGCTGGGGGACGCGCCGGAGGAGGTGTTTGACCGGATCCCGTCGCCGTGGCCGCCGGTGGAGAACGCGTTGATCCGGACGATCACGAACCTGGGATTCGGGGCGAAGTATTCGATCGATTTTTATCATGACGGGAAGATCGACACGAAGGAATTCACGGTGACGCAGGGGCCGGCGAATTATGCGTCCGCGCCGCAGTACAAGTCGGCGGCGATCGGGATCACGGTGCGGGACATGACGTATGAGGTGCGGCGGTATTTGCAGAAGAAGCCGGGGGATCCGGGGGTGGTGATCAGCAAGATCGAGCAGGGGTCGAAGGCGTCGGTGGCGGGGTTGAAGCCGTATGAATTGATAACGCACGTGAATGATCAGCCGGTGCAGAGCGTCAAAGACTTTGAGCGGCTGACGCAGGGGCAGACGGAGATAAGGTTGTCGGTGAAGCGGATGACGGCGGGACGGATTGTGAAGTTGTCGCTCAATGCGCCGGCGCCGACGACGCGGATGGAGGCCGCCCCCTTGCCGTCGCGGGGTGCACCAACGCCGGGTGAGTAGCGGGAGGGGGAGTTGGCCGGTAGTGTTTGTGAGAGTGGCCGTGGTGGCCGGTACGCCGGGAAGAAGTGTCGATGTCAGAAGAATCGCCCGATCATTCATATGAGCTGGCCCCGCAGGCGCCGGCGGCGGCGGGGACGCGTGCGGAGGCGAAGCAGCCGACGGTTGCGGAGCCGGTGGTGGAGCGGAAGTGTCCGCACTGCGGGTTTCGGATCGTGGGGAAGACGACGCGGAACCGGTGTCCGGATTGTGCGGCGCCGCTGGATTTGACGGCGGCGAATCTGTTGCAATTTTCGGCGACGGGGTGGGTGCGGACGGTTGCGTGCGGGTCGCTGCTGCTGGCGGCGGCGGTGTTTGGGGAGATTGCGGCGATCGTGACGAGCTGGGCGCAGCAGCCAGCGGGGCCGCGGTTGCATTCGTTGGCGCCGGCGGCGGCGTTGATTGCGGCGTGGCTGGTGACGTTGCGCGAGCGAGAGGGGAAGGAGCAGTTGCCGTGGCGATGGTGGGTGCGGGTATTTTCGGTGCTGGTGGCCGGGGCGTGGGCGGTGCTGGCGTTTGCCAATGTGCCGGAATGGGGGATGCATCCGATGCTGTACGTGACGTTGCTGCTGAGCGCGGGGCAGGCGGTGTTTCTGGGGCTGTATTATAACGCGGTGGCGATACGGGTGCCGTCGGATACGCTGGCGTGGCAGTCGTTTAATTTGTCGTGGGTGATCGCGCTGGAGTGCGTGTTCATTATTGTGCTGCATTTTGTGCGGGTGGCGGATGTGGAGCATCTGCAGTATTTCTTTTGCGCATTTCCGATGATCGCGGGGATGGGGGCGGTGCTGATCTGGGCGGCGGCGCTGCTGGTGATGTTTGGGGTGCAGTTGTGGGCGGTGGCGCGGGCTGGGGATGATATTGCGATTCGCAAGGCGCAGCGGGCGATGAAGCAGGCGGAGCAGGAGGCGGCGCGGAAGGGGGCGGAGAGCCGCGGTGCGGGGCGCGAGGCGGATCGGGGCAGCGGGCCGCTGGAGATGGAGTGAGGGGCGGAGGAGGGGGGCTGGAGGAAGGAAGCGGCAGCATGGCGGAATCTCGTGGGCAACCGTGGCTGAAGAAGAAGCGCTGGCGCGAGGGGCGCGTGCGTGATGGGGTTCGGGGTCAGACCATCATCTTCTGGATACTCTTCATTGTCACCGCTGCGGCTGCGGGCAATCTCTTCAACATGTTTATTGAAAACCGGCACACCTGGCCTTCGATTCCGGCGGTCCTGGCGATCGTCTGCGCCGTCGGGGCGATCATCTCCCTTATCTACGCGCTGCTCAAAACGGGCCAGTGGATCCGTTTCGGCGACAGCGTTTTTGAGATGGTCACTTTTCCGGGCGTGATCGGGGGGCAACTCGTCGGCGTCGTTTATACCAAGGTGAAGCTGCAAGCCGCTGACGGATTCGATGTATCGCTGAACTGCATCAAATACGTGCAGAAGGGCGGCAGAGGTAATGAGCGCGTTCAGAAAATTGTCGTGTGGCACGAAGAACAGCACCTGGTGCGCGGGGCGTTTGAGGAGGACAACACGCGGACGGCGATTCCGGTGGGGTTTCGGATTCCGCGCGGCTGCCCGCCGACGTTCTCTGCCGCGGGCTATAACGATATTTGCTGGAAGCTGGAGGTGCGTGCGAAGGTTCCGGGGCTGGATTATCGCGCCACGTTTGAGGTGCCGGTGTTCGTCACTGGTGACAGCGATTCGCCGGACAAATCAACGGTCGATCCCATCGCGCCGTATCGCGGCGCGAGCTGAGTGGCGGATGCGTGAGAGAAGCGGCGGCGGTTGGTGCGGGTTACTGGGTTTTTTCGTAGGCGGTTTGGCCGGGGGGATAGCAGATGAGTTCGAGGGTGTTGCCGGCGGGGTCTTTGATGTAGATGCCGCGGGTACCGTCGCGGTGGAGATCGACGTTGAGGCCGGCTTTTGCGGCGACGGCTTCGAGGGAGGCGGCGTCGACACGGAGGGCGACGTGGGGCGGGTGCTGCTCGGGGCGGACGAGGGCGAGCTTGCCCTGGCCGAGGCGGAGGAAGGCCCAGGTCTGGTCGGCGTAGAGAATTTGCGCGCCGAAATTTTCCTGGTAGAAGCGGGCGGCGGCGGGGACGTCGGGGACCTGAATGGCGACGTGGTCGAGTTCAAACATGGTGAAGCCTCGTGTGGCGGGTGGCGGGATCAGGATTTTCGGGCGAGGAAATTGGCGAGGAGTTTGGGGCCTTCGAGGGTGAGGAAGGATTCGGGGTGGAACTGGACGCCTTCGAGCGGCCATTGCTTGTGGCGAACGCCCATGACTTCGTCCTCGGCGGTCCAGGCGGTTACTTCGAAATCGGGGGGCACGGTGCCGGGGCGGATGACGAGGGAGTGGTAGCGGGTGGCGTCAAAGGGATTGGGCAGGCCTTTGAAGACGCCGGTATTGTTATGATGGATGGGAGAGACTTTGCCGTGCATGAGGCGCCAGTTGCGTTCAACGGTGCCGCCCCAGGTGTGGCCGATGCATTGATGTCCCAGGCATACGCCAAAGGTGGGAAGTTTCGGGCCGAAGTGCATGAGCACGTCGTTGGAGATGCCGGCTTCTTTGGGCGAGCAGGGACCGGGGGAGATGATGATGTGGGAGGGGTGGAGGTCTTCGATTTCGGCGATGGAGGTTTTGTCATTGCGGAGGACGCGCATGGGGATGTCGGGGTCGAGCTCGCCGATGCGCTGGACGAGGTTGTAGGTGAAGGAATCGTAGTTGTCGATGATGACGATCATGGGGGAAGTATAGGCGATGCGGAGGGCGAGACGAAAGGAGTCATGAATCCCGGCGGATTTAGAACGCCGCTTGGGGGTCGATGAGCGACAGGGCGCGGAGGGTGACTTCGTCGAGAATCGGGGGAGGGCATTTGGCGATGAATTGCATGGATCGCTCGCGGAAGTCGAGCTGGCGGATGCAGTCGGCGAGGATGACGGAGTCGACGTCGCCAACGCCTGCTTTGCCGGGCAGGCGGCCCTTTGGCAGGGGGACTTCGAAGGGGCCGCCGCGGATGCGGGAGGTGATGGCGACGCAGACAGCGAGTCCCTGGGCGTGGTTGTAAGTTTTGGGGCTGAGGATCAGGGCGTAGTGCGGGCCGGTCAATTCACGGCCTGCGGAGGGACTGAGATTCATGTGGACGAGATCGCCGCGGTCGGGTGTATAGGTGAGGCGGGCCATGCGGAATCACCAGATTTCCTTGCCGACGGGTTTGCCGAGGTCCCATTCCCCGTGGCGGTGATGGGGTTTGAACTTGGCCATCAGCTCGCTGAGTTTATAACGGCGGCGCTTCGGGGGAGGCACGACTTTCATGGGTTCAAGATCGACGACGCTGCCGACATTGATTTTCCGCATCTTGGCAAACTGGCTGGGGATGAGGATGGCCATGCTGCTGCCCCATTTTTTGACTTTCACCGGCGTGGGCATGGGAGACCTCCATCATCTTCGAGAATCCGTTTTAGAAACGAATAAAAGAGCCACGAAAGACACAAAAGACACGAAAGACTTCCATTTTGTGAAGCTGCGTCTGAGTGAGATAATATGATATGGATGGGAGAGAGGCAAATTCACGGTGCGTATGGCAGTGGAACAGGCGGCTCGCCAGCGATTCCCCGGGCGGGTCTATGCTGGGCGGAATTTTGGTGAACCCCGGCGGGAGCGGAGCGTAAGGAGGTGCATGAGCGAGCGGCGACAGGTTCTTTCTTATGCGGGGAAGACCGCGTGGCGTCTTTCGGATGGGTGGTTGCATGTGTGGTGGTGGGGGTTGGTCGTATCGTTGGTTGCGCCGGTGGTGGTGGCGGAAACGTGGCGATCGCCGTGGTTGACGGAGTGCAGCGGGATCGAGATGCACCGCACCAGGGCCGAAAGCGATGCGTCGCTTCTGAAAAGCGTGCTCGACGAGTTTGAGGGGGATGTGGGGCGGTATCCGTTGGCGCGTGAGGGGTTGGAGCCGCTGCTCACGCGCCCGGCGGACGTGCCAGCGGAGAAATGGCAGGGGCCATATGTGAAGGAAGTGCCGGAGGATCCGTGGGGACGTGCGTATCGTTATGTGGGGCCGGGCAGCGATGGAGAGGTGCATGTGGTATCGGCGGGACCGGATGGGGTTTTTGGCACGGCGGACGATGTTGGGGAGTGAGGGACGGTGGTCGGAAGGAAGGAGGTGCGGCGTGCGGTGGATTTTGAATTATTGGGTGGCCGATCGGGTGCCGGAGTATCCGGTGCCGGGGGAGCTCAAATATATTGCCGGGTTTGTGTTGCTGGTCTTCGTGGCGGCGATCGCGTTTTTCGTGTACCTGGGTGTCACGGGCGCAGCGCCGTGAAGCGGCGGTTCAAGATTGCCTTCAAGGATTCGAAACGTTCCAGCGCCGCTGCCGCGGCTCGCCCGCTCGCTGGGCGCTCGCGGGATTGGTTCGAATTTATTTGGCGCGGGCGGCTTTTACCGCGTCGGTGAAGGCTTTGGCGTTGGCGGTGATTCCTGCCCAGTCGCCTTTGGCGCAGGCGTCTTTGCCGACGAGGGAACTGCCGGCGCCCACGCAGACGGCGCCGGCTTTGATCCAGTCGCCGCAGGTTTTGAGATCGACGCCGCCGGTGGGGGTGAGTTTCAAAAACGGCATAGGGGCGAGGAGGTCTTTGAAGTAGGAGGGGCCGAGGGTGGTGGCGGGGAAGACTTTGACGACATCGGCGCCGGCGGACCAGGCGTTGAGGATTTCGGTGGGGGTGTAGGCGCCGGGGACGCAGACTTTGCCGAGGCGCTTGGTGACTTCGATGACGCGGGTATCGGTGACGGGCGAGAAGACGAAGTGGGCGCCGGCGTGAATGGCGGCGGCGGCGGTGGCGGGATCGAGGACGGTGCCTACGCCGACGACGAGTTTGTCGCCGAAGGTATCGGCAAGTTTTTCGATGCCATGGATGGCCTTGGGGGTTGACATGGTGACTTCGATGCCGATGACGCCGCCTTCGAGCAGCGCGGAGGCGATGTCTTTGAGCTGGTCAGCAGACTGGGCACGGATCACGGCGACGACGCCACAATCGGCGAGGCGTTGGAGGGCGACTTCTTTTTTCATGGGCGGGCTCCTTGGGAACGGGCGTACGATAAGGCGCGGATGGCCGATTGCCAATCGGCCATTGTCGAAGAGCACTTGCCGTGCAGGGACTCAAAGGCGGTTAGGCGCGGCGGGCAAGCCCGCCGGCTAAACACAATATTTCACGGTGCGAGGAAGGCGTCGCCGGGGGCGGTGGATTCGGTGCCGGCGTAGGCGACGCGTTGGGATTGGGCGGGGCCGGCGGTCCAGATGTTGTCGCCCTTGGGGCCGATGTTGGGGTTGGGTTCCCATTCGACGGCGGAGCCATCGGCGGCGAGGACGTAGGTGCCGTGGCCGCCGTGGTTGCAGGAGTTCATGTCGGGGGTGGCGTTGGATGCGGCGGGATCGAAGAGCGGATTGCGGTCGGCGAGGACGAGGGTTTCGGCGGAGCCATCCCAGCGCTGGTGGGGGTTGGCGACGAGGTTGGTGTAGGAATAGCCGCGGCTTTCATCGGGGATGTGGGTGGCGCCTCCCCCGGCGGCGGGCAGGGTCATGGCTGTGTCGCGGCCGGGGCAGGCGAGGCGGTCGGCGGTGATGTAGGCGCCGCGGACGAGGGGGAGGAGGTTGTCGGCGTTGTTCTGGCCCTTGCCGTCGTCGAGCCAGTTGTGGTTGGCCGGTTGGCCGAGGGTGGGGAGGTTTCCCTCGCTGGCGGCGGCGTAGGTGCCGAAGGCGGTGGCGTAGACGGCGAGGTTGGCGGCACAGGCGACGCGGCGGGCGGAAAGGCGGGCCTGGGAAATGGCGGGGATGAGGACGGCGAGGAGGATGGCGGCGGCGGTGGACATGGCGGCGATTTCTTTCCAGCCAATCCAGCGGCGGCGGCGGCCCGGCGCGGGCTCGGGTTCGGATGGGGTTGCGGCGGGCAGACCGACTTTCATGCGATCGGCGCGGATGGCGGCGAGGGTGCGGCTTGCGAGATCGGCGGGCGTTTTATCCTCGGGGAGGCGATCGAGAGCGGCGAAGAGCGCGCGGACGCGCGACTCGCGCTCGCTCTCACCGGACGTTGCCGCCGTTCCCGCGCGACCCTCGAGCACGGCATCGACGGCCGCCGCATCATCCGCGGAGAGCCGGAAGTCGTCCTGCGTTCCGATGCCATTCCCGTTCATGTCGGATTTTTCTTCCATCGCATCACCTTACGAGCGCTCCGATTCAGATTTGATTTCTCCGGACATGCCGCGGTAGACCTTGGCGAAGGCGGCGACGGCCGCATGGAGGCGGCTCTTCACGGTGCCCAGCGGGATGTGCAGCATGTCGGCGATGTCCTTGTAGGCAAAGTCATGAAAATAGCTGAGGACCAGGACCTCGCGGTAGAGCGCCGGCATGGTGGCGAGGGCGGCACTGACGCGGGCGACATCCTCGGCATGGCTGAGTTCCGCCGGGGGCGCTTCGACGGCGGAGGCCATCAGATCGATGAAGGTGGAGCCCTGCTCGCTGTCACCGGCGCCATGGCCGGCGGTGTTGTCCAGCGAAAACGCAACCCGCCGGCCATGGGCTCGGAGGAAGTCTCTGGCTTTGTTGGCGGCGATGGTGAAGAGCCAGGGCCGAAATCTCCGCTCGGGGTCGAAGGATCCCGCGTTGCGATGAATCTGGATGAAGGTCTCCTGAAAGAGGTCCTCGGCAGTGGCCCGGTCCGAGACGAAGCGGCAGAGGAAGGAAAACAGTTCCTGCTGGTAGCGTGCGATAAGCGAGGCCATCGCTTCATCGTCGCCGGCCTTGTAGCGTGACAGAAGTTGTTCGTCGGTCAGCACCCGCCGGTCCTTCTCTTACGCCCCTCGCGTAGGAAAGTTCAGTAAAAAAATCACAATGATGGGGAGGGCGGAGGGGGCGTGCCGTAGCCCTCGACCCCCTCCATATACCCGATCAGCCGGTCGATCGCATCCGTGGCGGCGGGGAAATCACGGGCGAGGAGGCGTTGTTCAGCGGCGGCAGCGTAATCGGTGATTTCCGCGAAGCCGTAGGAGGCGCCGGAGCCTTTGAGCTGGTGAAGGCGGAGGCGGAGATCGTTCCAGGCGGCGCGGGCGAGGTCGGCGCGGAGGGCGGCGACATGGGCGCGCAGGCCGGCGGCGTACTCGGCGAGGAGGGGCCTCATGGATTGCTCGTTTGCGAAGATGCTGCGGTGGGGCATGGGGGGTGCCTACAAGCGGTCTCAAAACTCGATTAAACCACGGAGATGGGGATGAAAGCCGGCGATGGCGTTTTCCCCCCCCCCCATAGGGCGAGACGCTCCCTGCCCGAGGGTCCTCTTGCCTTTTGGGAGAAAACAGGAAGCCGGTTGCGCGGGATAATAGCCCAGCACGTG
>DASZZD010000103.1:0-4222 GCA_035545015.1 Phycisphaerae bacterium | reverse complement strand
TGTAGTTCTCGATCCGGGTAAACCTCCGAGACGCGACCGTGAGGGAGCGTGGGGGGGAGGGGGGAGAGCGCCCGCCATGGTGGATTGTCACCGGAATATGAACTACACCCCGTTCCATCCATCCCGCACAAGAACCCCTCGCTACATTGAGACCCTCACGAAGTTTCCCAAATGAATAATGAATAATCCACACTGAATAATCCTCCCTTTCCGCCGCCCCACGCGCGTGTTACCCTCCTCGACGATCGCCGTCACCCCCCAAGAGATCACGCATGCGCTACTTCAAACCCCGACTCCAAATCGCCACGCTCGCCCCTCCCCAAACCCACCTCCTCAGCAAAATCGGGGGACTCCCCTGGGGCCTCCCCGCCCACCGCTGGCCCCACCACTGCGGATACCCGCAAAAACTCATTGCACAGCTCTGTCACCAGCCCCCCATGCTCGACCTCGGCGACGAAAACGCCGTCCTCCACCTCTTCATGTGCGGCGAATGCGGCGGCATCGATCAGGAACGCACCGGCCTTGACGCTTTCATCCTCAACCGCTCCGAACTCCACAACGCCCTCGCCACCGTCGATGATTACGACCACGAACCCGCCGATTATGCACCCCTCACCGGCGAAGCCTGGATTACCGGCTGGACCGAACACGACGACGGCATTCGCGCCTCACGACTCCCCGAATTTTACGACGAAAAAAAACTGTGGTCGCTCCAGGACGAGTTCCCTCAAATCCCATGGTTCCAGTCGGAAGAGGATACCAAGTTTGGCGGCTCCCCCCGCTGGACCGGCAACGGTCCCATGGATTTCCCACCACCCCCCTTCCAATTCCTTCTCCAACTCGGTTCCTATCTCTCCGTCGAAGGTCCCCCGCCCGCGGCACGCGATGTCGGCTGCTTCGTCGAAACCTACGCCCCCACCGATCGCGGCGATACCCACACCGACTCTCCCGACCCAACCGACAACCGCCTCAACGTTCCATGGTACATCCTACGAGCGCGGCGCCTCACACCATTGCTTCGCCTACACCAACTTCGCCTCCGACGGCACTGCCTTCGTCTTCATCGACCGCACCCAATCACCCCCCATCCCCCGATGGTTCTACAACCGTTGAACGCGGCTTAAGCCATCTTTCCCGTCCATCACTGCCGGCCCCTCCCCTCCTCTCGCCAAATCCTTTTCTTGTCTCCTTCTCCTTCCCCGACCACTCCCCCTCCTCCCCTTCCCCCGCTACACTCCCCCCATGTCCGAAAAGCTCCACGTCGCACGCTCCTCCGCCCTCGCCGGCGGAACCCTCGCCGTCCTCAAACTCTCCATCGGCTTCCTCTCCGGCTCCCTCGCTCTCATCTCCGAAGGCTTCCACTCCACACTCGACTTCGGCGTCACCCTCGTCACCTGGTTCTCCGTCAAAACCGCCGACGTCCCCGCAGACCGCGAACATCATTACGGCCACGGCAAAATCGAAAACCTCACCGCCTTCGCACAGGCCATCCTCCTCATCGTCACCGGCTTCTTCATCCTCAAGGAAGCCTACTCCCGCCTCGTCAACCCCGCCGACGCTTCTCCCAGCCTCTTTGACAAAGGCTGGTACGCCGCCATCGCCGTCGTCGTCATCTCCCTCATCGTCGATCTCTCCCGTTCCCGCGCCCTCGCCAAGGCCGCCAGAAAATTCCAGAGCCAGGCCCTCGAAGCCGACGCCATTCACTTCGGCACCGAACTCCTCTCCTCCGCCGCCGTCCTCGCCGGACTCCTCACCGTCCGCATCGGAGGCCCGCGCCTCGCTTTCGCCGATCCCCTCGCCGCCATGTTCGTCGCCGGCATCATGATCTTCACCGCCCTCCGCCTCGGACGCCGCGCCGCCGATGTCCTCATCGACCGCGCCCCCGAAGGCCTCGAAACCCAGATGCGGCTTCTCATTCGCACCGTCCCCGGCGTCCAGGATGTCTCCCGCGTCCGCGCCCGCCAGTCCGGCGCCAACACCTTCGTCGACGCCACCATCACCGTCGATCCCGCCATCGGCCTCTCCGCCGGCCACCAGATCTCCGACAATGTCGAGCACCGCGTCACCGAGAAATTCCCCAACGTCGACATCCTCGTCCACGTCGAGCCCGGCCAGGACGCACAGGATCACGCCGCCGTCATCCGCCAGCTCGCCGACTCCGCCAAAATCCACATCCACGCCATCCGCATCCGCGACATCCACGGCGGCCTCTACATCAACTTCCACGCCGAGTTCCCCCCGCAAACCACCCTCGCCGAAGCCCACCGCCAAATCTCCCTCCTCGAAGACGCCATCCAGCAACGCATCCCCGGCATCGCCGAAATCGAAAGCCACCTGGAACCAGCGCCGACCTGAATGGTCACCGTAAATGGCACGAAAAAACATAAAAGCCCCGAAACGGGAGTTGTCCACAAATGGACACCAATGCGCACAAATGGTCGTCGCCGGTAGGGCGCGGACCAACCGCAGAGGATGCGCTATTTCTTTACTTTATTTCGGAGATGGAACGAGCGGCGTTATCGATCCTGACACAATGCATTCGTGTACATTTGTGTGAATTTGTGGACGGTCTTCCCCACCTCGTGGCCATTTACGGCGCCGGCGCGCTCGCCGCGCCGGGCATCAGCGATGTCACCCCCGTCGGCGCCGGCGGATCGTCATCCTGGCCAAGATCGAGAATCCGCTGCGGACCGTAAGGAACGTCCGGCAACGCCGCCAGCTCCGCCTTCAGCTTCGCCGCCGCCGCGTAGAACGGCTGCAGCGCCGCCGCCGCCTGGTCCCGCTGCGCCTGCAACGTCGCCTTCTGCGACGCCAGCGTTTGCAGGTTCGACGTATAGATCCCCCGCTGCGCATCAAAATTCGTCCCCTGGAAATTCCCCTGCGAGGTCATCAGGTTCGTCGTGTTCAGCGTCGCCAGGTTCGCCGCCGTCTGGTCATACTGCTGCTGCACCGATGCAAGCTGCTGATCCAAATGATCCAGCGACTGCTTCGCTACCGCGAACTGCGCATCCAACTGCGCCATCTTCGTCTGGATCTGCTGCCGGTCGTTCCCCAGCTTCGATTTCACCTCCGTCGGCACCCAGGTGCTCCCAAACCGATACAGCCCCCGCTTGGCCATCTCCGTTTCCATGTCCGCCTCCGCCGCCCCGTACACCCGCGCCAGGTTCTTGTAAACGTCGTTCTCCTTCGACCCCGTATACGCCGCCATCGCCGCCACCGCGTTGTCCAGCACTTGCCGGTTCCCCGGCTTGGCCTCGATCGCCTTGGCGTAAAAATTCATCGCCTCCGCCACGTTGTGCTGGTTCGACGAGATCACCCCCAGGTTATTGAGCGCAATCACGTTCGTCGGATCCACGCTCGCCAGTTTCACAAACGCCGCCCGCGCCTTGGCCAGATCGTTCAACCGGTACGACGCCAGCCCCGACACCGCCAGCGCCACCGGATTCTCCCCATGCTCCCCCAGTATCGACGCCGCCGCTTTCCGCGCATCGTCCAGCCGCCCCGCCTTGTACGCCGCCAGCGCCGGCCCCGCCTCTTTCTCCCACGCCTGCTCCTTCTCCTGCATCATCTCCGGCGTCATCCACGCGCCGCGAAACTTCACCGCTCCCTGCCCCACCAGCTTCTGATGTTCCTCCAGCGACGCCCGGGCCTCCTTGGAAACCGGCGCATCGGGATGCTTCGAGACGAAATCCTCCTCCAGCTTCACCACCTTTTCCAGCGTCGGCGCTTTCGCCGCCAGCGCCTGCACGCGCTTCCACTCCGACGCCGCCGCCTCCGCCGGCGTCAACGAATCCGTCAGCGTCACCTTCCCAATCGCCGACGGGCTCACCCTGATCGTCTTGCCGTCGCTCGTCTTGATCACCATCTGGTCGCCCACGCGCTCCATCGTGCCCGTGTACTTATGGCCGTCGGTGGTTTCAATGATGTCGCCATACGCCGTCCGGCACGCCAGCTCCCCCACGGCCCCCGCGCCCGCAACGACCACGCTCGCCGCCAACACCGCCCAAGTCCGTCGCCGCATCGCCAGCCTCCTCTCGGCCTCCCCATCCCCATTGTATCCAGACACCCCGTTCCTTCCCCGTTAGGGCGGGTTTCAATTTGGTGTACTATATCAGGCGTCACGAGCACCATGGAGGTGCATTATGGACGCCTATTCGCAAGACCTGCGGGAGCGGGTTGTGCGGGCCTGTGATGAAGGGGCGATGAGCCAGCCGGAAGTTGC
>DASZZD010000102.1:0-2342 GCA_035545015.1 Phycisphaerae bacterium | reverse complement strand
CCCCTACCTCCCGCTACAATACCCCGCTTTCCCCACCCCGGAGCCCCCGAAACCCCATGGACCACTTCCACTACATCAACGGCCAACTCTTCGCCGAAAACGTCCCCGTCTCCAAAATCGCCCGCGACGTCGGCACCCCCACCTACATCTACTCCAAAGCCACCCTCCTCACCCACTATCGCCGCATCGCCGACGCCTTCGCCGCGCTCAAACCCACCATCTGCTACTCCGTCAAATCCCTCCCCAACGTCAACCTCCTCAAACTCCTCGTCGCCGAAGGCTCCGGCATGGATGTCACCTCCGGCGGCGAACTCTTCCGCGCCCTCAAAGCCGGCTGCTCCCCAGACAAAATCTTCTTCGCCGGCGTCGGCAAAACCGACCACGAAATCCGCGAGGCCCTCGCCCACAATATTCGCGCCTTCAACGTCGAATCCGAAGAGGAATTCTGGAACCTCGACCGCATCGCCGGCGAACTCGGCAAAACCGCTCACGCCGCACTCCGCGTCAACCCAGGCCTCCAAAACCGCTCCACCCACACCAAAACCTTCACCGCCCGCAAAGAAGACAAGTTCGGCATCAACATCGATCGCGCCGCCAACTTCTACCGTCAGGCCTCCAAAGAGCGGGGGGGGGCGAAAAACGTCCGCCTCCACGGCCTCCACCTCCACCTCGGCTCCCCCATCAAATTCACCGAGCCCTACGCCGAAGGCATCACCAAAGCACTCGCCCTCATCGATGAACTCGCCAAGGATGGCATTAAAATCGAAACCCTCGACACCGGCGGCGGCTTCGCCGCGTTCTACGAAGGCAACGAAGCCCCCGCCTTCGTCGAATACGCCGCCACCATCGTCCCACTCCTCCAGGAACGCGTGCAAAACGGCCTGCAAATCATCATGGAGCCCGGCCGCTCCATCGCCTGCAACGCCGGCATCCTCCTCGCCCAGGTCCAATACACCAAAGCCGCCGGCGAAAAAAAATACGTCATCATCGACGCCGCCATGAACGACCTCATCCGACCCACACTCTACGAATCCTACCACTTCATCTGGCCCGCCAACCCCGGCCCCGCCATGGTCCCGCCCAATCGCACCAGCGCCCTGCGCGTCGGCGGCGACGAAAAAGTCGACATCGTCGGCCCCATCTGCGAGTCCGGCGATTACCTCGCCAAAAACCGCTACATCGCCCCCGCCACACGCGGCGACCTCCTCGCCATCTTCTCCGCCGGCGCCTACGGCATGTCCATGTCCTCCAACTACAACTCCCGCCCACGCGCCGCCGAAGTCCTCGTCGACAACGACTCCTTCACCCTCATCCGCCAGCGCGAATCCTACGAAGACCTCCTCCACAATGAGTGACGCCGGCAACGACCGCCCTGCTCACGAAGCGACTGATCATGGAGGATCACGACCGTGACTGAACCCCGCTCAAAACCCCGCGAAATGGTCCCACTCCCGCTCCTCAGCGCCCACCTTCTTGAGCACGCACCAGTTCACATTCCTCCCCCCGTGAAAGTCCATCTCGCTCCCCGTCCCCAAACTCCGCCGGCCCTTCATCCGCTTCTTCGCCTGATACCGCAGATTCTGCAGGTGCCTCTGCACAAACGGCCCGCGATCCCCCATCTGCTCCTCCGCAATCACATACCGCTTGTTCCGCAAAATGAACCGCAGCACCTTCCGCACCGCCGGCATCCACAAATCGTCGAACACCACATACCCGCCCACCGGCAGCAGCAGGTCCACAAAGAAAAAATCCACAAACGCCAGATCGAACAAATGCCCCCCATCCACGAACACCACCTCAAATTTCTCCCCCGCCTCCACCAGCCCCGGCAACGCCAACTGCGAACTCTTCTCGATAAACCGCAGATATCCTCCCAACCCGGCCTTCTGCACATTCCCCACGCCCGCATAATGAAACTTCCCCTGAAACGGATCGATCGCCGTATGCCGCCCGCCGCCGTTGTCCTTCAGCGCCTGGCACATGAACATCGCCGAAAGCCCCCACGCCATCCCCACCTCCAGCGTCGCCGCCGGCCGCACCGCCCGCACCAGCCGATACAGCATCTCTCCCTCCGCCCGCTTGATCGCCACCGGAAACGGATTCACCTGCCGCCCATCGGCCAGCACCACCCGCTCCTCCCGATAAATCTCATCGATCACCGCATTCATCCCCCTCTTATCGGCCCTCCGCCCGCACCCCCATTAGGGCGGGTTTCAATTTGGTGTACTATATCAGGCGTCACGAGCACCATGGAGGTGCATTATGGACGCCTATTCGCAAGACCTGCGGGAGCGGGTTGTGCGGGCCTGTGATGAAGGGGCGATGAGCCAGCCGGAAGTTGC
>DASZZD010000101.1:0-72127 GCA_035545015.1 Phycisphaerae bacterium | reverse complement strand
GCGGGTCGCGACGGACGCAAGCGTTGGTGGGGGATGGGGTGTTGTGCGAGGCGCGTTATTGTGGGGGCGGTTGTGTTTGGGGGAGGTGCTTTGGAGATTTGCGAGGGTTGCGATGGCGACGTTTCAGGTGGTGGTGGAGGGGGGTGGGGTGAAGAATGTGGCGTTGATACGGGCGTTGCGCGGGATTGGGGGGATGGGGTTGCGCGAGGCGAAGGAGGTGGTGGAGTGGATGGCGGGGCGCGGGGAGGTGGTGGTGGTGGCGGGGGTGGGACGGGAGGCGGCGGAGCGGGCGTTGGTGAGGTTAAAGGAGGCGGGGGCGCGCGGGCGGGTGGAGGGTAGCGGGGTGGAGACGCCGATGGTGGTGCGGCCGGGGGTGGAGAGGGGGTATCGTGGGGGGGTGTTGGGGATGGTGGGGCGGAAGGAACGGTCAGATTCATTGAACCGGCGGGGGGGTGGCGCTTCTAAATAGGGTGCAAAGGGAGGTGACTTGTGGTGCGATGGGCGATGGGTGTGTTGGTGGTGGGGCTGGGGATGGGGGCGCTGTGTGTTGGGCAGGACGGGGCGGTGCGCGGGGAGGGGGCGGCGACGATGGCGGCGGAACTTCGGGTGATGGTGGCGGTGCCGGAGGGAGGGGTGTGGGACGATTCGCGGCCGATCGAGGTGGTACTGGAAAATGTGACGGGCAAGCCGATGGAATTGTTTCAGAGTTGGAATTCGTGGGGATATTCCAATGTGCGGCTGGAGTGGGAAGCGGAGGGACAGAGGGGGACGGTGAAGCGGGTGGCGCGGGCGTGGAGCGCGAATTTTCCGAGCACGACGACGGTGCCGGCGGGAGGGGCCATGGTGCGGGAGGTGACCATGGGGGACAATTGGACGGGGTGGCCGGCGTTGAAAAGTGGGATGAAATTGACGGTGCGGGCGATGTATGAGAGCAATCAGAAGGGGGGCAAGGGATGGCTGGGGGAGGCGGAGTCGGAAGCGGTGACGATGGAGGTAGGGGGGGCGGCGAAGCCTTGATGGGTGTGGGGAGTGGGATGGGGGATTCTGACGGGGGGGATGGGGAGCGGTGGTGAGTTATTGAGCGGCGGGCATTATGGGGGGAGCGGGTCGCGACGACGCAAGCGTTTTCGTATGCACAGGTGTTTATTTATTTGTTTGGTTGTGTGAGAATGAGGGTGTGGCGGGAGGCGATGGGGGTGAAGCCGGTTTTTCGGTAGAGGGTGAGGGCGGGGGTGTTGGTTTGGTTGCAGAAGAGGAGGAGGTTTTTGGCGCGGGAGCGGGCGGCGAGGTCGGCGGCGTGGCGGAGGAGGGTGGTGGCGATGCGGCGGCGGGTGTGGGCGGGGTGGACGTAGAGGTTGTAGATGAGGAGGGCGTCGTTGGCGGGGGCGAGGTAGAGGGTGCCGGTAGGTGTCGGGGGGGTGTCGTGGGTGAGGGCGAGGAGGTTGTCGATGCGGGGGTCGTCGAGGAGGCGTTCGGCGGCAGCGGCGTGCTGGGTGAGTTCGGCGGGGTTGGTCGTGCCCGAGGCGCGTTCGGTGGATTCGGCGAGTTGGCGGAGGAGGGAGAGGGCGGCGCGGCCGGGGATGATGGTGGCGGCTTGCGCGGGGGGTTCGTCCGGGAAGGAGGGATTCGTCATCCGCATGAGGGAGTCGGTGGTGAGGCGGTGCCGTGGGAAAAATTGGTTCAACTGGTTCAATTGGTTCAATTGGGAGGGGGGCGGCGCGGTGGGGGGAAGATGGATCTGGGAGGGGCGGAGGTTTTTTTGTTGGAAGGCGGCGGTGATTTCTTCGGCGGTGGCGCGGGGATTTTCGAGGGCGGTGTCGGTGAGGTAGACGCAGGTGGCTTCGGGGAGGTTGGGGAATTCTTCGGAGGCGTAGGCGGTGCCGCAGGCGAGGGGGAGGGGATCGGTGAGGGTGGCGGAGATGGATTCTTCGGCGCGCAGGGCCTGGCGGAGGAGGTTATCGGGAGGGGTTTGGACGATGGGGAGAGGGATGCGCATGGGCTCGTTTTTTTGCCACAGAGGCACAGAGACACAGAGGACGGGACGGATTGGGGGATGTTTAGTTATTTGGATGCATGTGTGTATTTATTTATTTTATTCTGTTTATTTTTCAGGACATGCGGAAGTTGATGGGTTTGGCGGTGGGGCGGGTGGCGAGGCGGACGGCGACTTGTTTGTCGAGGAGGTCGGCGAGGGATTTCAAGGGGGTGCTGGAGCGGGTGGTGGCGGCGAAATTTTCGAAGGGGGTGCCGTTGTCGGAGTGGAGGCGGAGGCGGGTGTCGATGGGGATTTCGCCGAGGAAGGGGAGTCCCATTTTCTGGGCCATGAGTTGTGCGCCGCCGCGGCCGAAGATGTCGTATTCGGAGCCGTGTTCGCAGACGAAGTAGGACATATTTTCGACGACGCCGAGGATTTCGATGCCGAGGGTCTGGAACATGCGGACGGCGCGGCGGGCGTCGGCAAGGGCGACTTCCTGGGGCGTGGCGACGATGACGGCGCCGGTGAGGGCGACGGTCTGGGCGAGGGTGAGGGAGACGTCGCCGGTGCCTGGGGGGAGATCGACGATGAGGTAATCGAGTTCGCCCCACTCGACCTGGAGGAGCATTTGCTGCATGGCGCCGTGGGCCATGGGGCCGCGCCAGATGAGGGCTTTTTCGGGGTCGACGAGGAAGCCGATGGACATGGTGACGAGGGGATTCCCCGCCCCATTTTCCGGGCCGAGTTTGAAGGGGATGATGCGGTCGGCGACGACGGAGGGTGGTTTGCCGACGAGGTGGAGCATGGTGGGGATGGAAGGTCCGTAGATATCGCCGTCGAGGAGACCGACTTTTTTGCCGGCGAGGGAGAGGCCGACGGCGAGGTTGACGGCGATGGTGGACTTGCCGACGCCGCCCTTGCCGGCGCCGACGGCGATGATGTTTTTGACGTTGGGGAGGGATTTGGGTTGGTTGGCGGCGCCGTGGGGGGATCCGGGGGGCGCGCCGGCGGGGCGTTGGGCGGGAGCGGCTTTGGTGGAGACGGGTGCGGAGAAGTTGACGATGACTTCTTCGACGCCGGGGACTTTGGAGACGGCGGCTTCGACTTCGGCGCGGAGGCGATCCTTGAGCGGGCTGGCGGTGGAGAGCTCGATGGCGACCATGCCCTCGGCGAGCTTGATGGATTGGACCTGGTGGAGGGTGACGAGGTCTTTGAAGAGATCGGGGTCGTGGACGGAGCGGAGGGCGGAGAGAATGTCGGATTCGGTGGGGGCGGGCATCGGGGGGTCCTTTGTGGAGGGGAGGATGAGTTCGGTGATGAGGGGGAGTAATTGGTAATTAGTAATTGGTAATTTGCTGACGCACCCGATGGGGCCCCCATTCTCCGGCGACAGCCAATTACCAATTACCAGTTACCAATTACCTGCATCATTAGCGTCACGGGCTTTCATTCTCCGCTCTCACGCGTAGCTGTGGAGGCCGACGAGGAGGAAATTTACGCCAATCCAGTTGAACATCATGACGCCGAAGCCAACGATGGAGAGCCAGGCGGTCCAGTCGGCCTTGTTTTTGGTGACGAGGCGGAGGTGGACGATGATGAGGTAGACGATCCAGGTGACGAGGGCGAAGGTTTCCTTGGGGTCCCAGCCCCAGGGGCGTCCCCAGGAGTGGTCGGCCCAGACGGCGCCGCAGATGATGCCGATGCCGAGGAACCAGGTGGCCATCTGGAGGATGACGATGTTGGCGCCGTCGAGGACGGAGAGGAGGGATTGGCGCTGGGACTGGAGCTGGGCGATCGACGCGTGCTGCGTGCTGAGGGCGGAGGGCCGGGAGTGGAGTGCGACGGCGGCGCCGCCGGGGCCGCTATCGAGGGGATCGGCGGGCGGGGCGTCGTCGAAGGCGGGTTCGATGGGGTTGATCCAGAACCACTGCTTGACGAGGAGGTAGACGAGTCCGATGCAGAAGGTGGCGGCGATGAGTGCGTAGGAAGCGATGACGATGTTGACGTGGATGTAGAGCCAGTAGGAATCGAGGATGCCGGCGACTTTGCCGACGTTCTGGCCGATGTCGGTGCCGAGGACGTAGGGGAAGGTGAAGCAGGCGGTCATGGCGAGGAAGCCGACGAAGGAGAAGGCCATGCCGAAGATGCCGTTGCGTTTCCAGAGTTCGAGAATGAAGCCGACGCAGCAACCCAGGAGCGCGGAGCCCAGGACGGATTCGAATTCATTTTTGATGGGGATGCGTCCGGCGAGCCACCAGCGGACGGCGGTGGCGGCGATGTGGATGGCCAAGGCGAAGGCGAAGGCGTAGATGGCGGGTTTTTCGAGGCGCTGGTTGACGCCGACGGCGACGAGCAGGAAGAGGGTGAGTGCGACGAGATACGCGAAGACATCGAGGATGGTGCCGTCGAAGAAGCGGTTGTACCAGAGTTCGACGGAGCGTTTGGTGATGGAGGGGTAACCCTGGGGGTCGATGGTGGGGAGGAGCGCTACGAGCTGGGCCATGCCGGCGTTGACGCGGACGGGGTCGGCGGCACCCCAGCCGTCGCGCATCTGGATGATGGCGAGCCAGACGCGGCGGGCCTGGTCGGCGGAGTAGCCGGGGATGGGTTCGGCTTTGAGGTTGCGGGCCTGGTTGGCCTTCTGACCCTCGGGGAAATTGGCCCAGAGATCGACGGGGTAATGCCAGGGCTGGTTGCGGTGGGCGGCGTCGGGCGGGCAGATGTGGAGGGTCGAGCCGAGGCCGGCGAAGGTTTCCATGGCGAGTTGGAGTTCGCCGACGGCTTTGGTGGAGTTGCTGTCGGCGGCGAGGACGTCGAGTTCCTGTTCGACCTCGCGGCGGGTGAGGAAGTTGAAGCTGACGCGGGCTTCATGAATGATGCGGGCGGATTCCTCGGGTGTGGCGGCGAACTTGGCGAGGTCTTCGCGGATGGGCACGGAGGTGATGTAGATGAGGTTTTCGTTGAGGTAATCGCTCTGGCGGAAGACGAGGTCGAGGGCGGAGACGACGGGGTCTTTGCCGGGGAGGGACTGGCGGTGAGAGATGGCCGAGAGGGACTGGCGGGCCCAGGAGTCGATGATTTTGAGCTGGTCATTGTGCTGGATGGCGAGCTTGCGGAAGTCGGAGAGGTTGAGGGCTTTTTCAAAGGCGGCGCGCTGGGCGGGGGTGACGGGCATGGCGGAGAGGGAGGAGGCGTCGTCGGCGGCGGTCGCGCCCGCGGCCTTGACGCCGAACTGGGGCTCGGCGGCGGGGTTGGCGGCGGCCGCAGCGGCGGCGGCGCTCTGGGCTTCCTCGGGGGCGGGGGCGACATCGCGCGGGTCGGCCTGATCCATGGAGAGGGCGAAGGCGTTGCGGACGCCGGGGGAAAAGAGTGCGGCGAGAAGGATCGCGATGGCGGCGAGCAGGTAGCGGAAACTTCGCATGGGGGACCTCGGGGTTAGGCGGGTTTGCGATTCGCGGCGGCCCAGGCGGCGAGTTGGGCTTTTTTGTATTTGAGGAGGATGGGCTTGACGTAGAAGGCGTAGCCGATGCCGGTGAGCATGAGGGCGGCGCCGACGATCATGGTCCAGATGCCGGGGCGATTGCCGACGCCGAGGATCGAGAACATTTCGTTGGCGGGGACGTCAGGCCCGGCCCAGCCGGCCTGGAAGTAGTAGAGGCCGCGGTCGGCGGCGGGTTCGTTGAGCTGCGCGACTTTGTCGGCGGTGGCGCCGGTTTTTTTGTCGGTGAAGCGCAGGTTGGAGATGTAGTTGGCGTAGGAGTGGGTGGCGCCGGGGTAACGGACCGCGTGGAAGTAGGTGAGGGTGATTTCGGCGGGCAGCGGGCGGCGGGTGGTGGAGAGGAGGAAGCCGAGCTTGCCGACGCCGGGAACGTCGACGACGGTGGGTTCGCGGCCGGGGTCTTTGGCGCCGACCTGTGCGAACTGGACGAAGGGCACGAAGATTCGCTGGTCTTTGAAATCGCCGTGGGTGACCTGGAGCTCGACGGCGGAGAATTGCATGGCGTCCATGGCGGTCACGCCGGACTTGCGCTGGTTCATGGGAATGATGGAGGGTTCCTGCACCTGGACGAGGTGGCCGGTGCGATCGAGGACGGCGAGGGTCATGGGGACGCCGGCGGCGGCGGGGGGCGACTGGCCGGCGGCGGCGAGGGGCGCGCCGACGTTGACCTGGACGGCGCCCTCTTCACCGAGGGGCAGCGGTTTGCGGAGGACTTTGCCACCGGCGGCGCGTTCGATGAGTTCGAGTTTGCCGGCGGCGGCGGTCGCGGTGGAGGGGGGGGGTTGGTCGACGATCCAGAATTGATCGCGCTGGGCGTCCTGGAAGGTGATCTGGATGTCGTTGTCGAGGCGATCCTGGACGCGCTTGGGTTTGCCATCGGGACCGGTGATGAAATCGGGCGAGCGTTCGGGATAGCGGAAGAGGACGCGGCGGTCCATGGTGGTGGTGGTGCCGTCGGGATTCTTGCGGGTGATGATGACCTGGAGGCTGTTGGAGATGGCGTTTTCATAGCCTTTGGAGAGCATCGGGAAGACCTGCTGCTCGCCGATTTCCAGGGAGTAGGGCGTGCCCTCGAGCGGGATTTTCTGGCCTTGCTGTACGGTGAAGGTCTTGGTGAATTTTTTGGAGGGGATGCGGACGGTGATGCCCAGGGGGCCGTCGAGGGGCGTGGTGATGTCGGCAAGCTGCTCGGGGGTGGGATGGTAGAGGTATTCGATGCCGAAGGGGGCGCTGTTGCCATCCTGGGGTTGGTCGAGGACGCGACCTGCGGGGGAGTTGGCGATAAGCCACTGGCCGGAGTCGACGCCGGTGAGGGTGAGGCTGAGGCGGATGGCGGGGCTGGGTTCCTCGACGCCGGGACCGGCGGGTTGCGTGGCATCGGCGTGGCGGTCAACTTTCCATTGGGGTTCGAGGATGGCGGCGGCGTAGTAGCCGGTGATGGTGGCGTGGACATCCTTGAATTGCCGGCCCAGGGGGGCGATGGCGGAATCCGGCACGGGGCGATTCATGGCGTTGCCGGTTTGCAGAAGGTGTTCGTAATAGATGGGGAGATTGGGCAGGGGGGTCATGGTGGCGTGGGCTTCATCGGGTTGGCCATTGGCGAGGATCGGATAGGTGTAGAGGGCGCGTTCGGTGGCGTCGAAGTAGGAATCGCGCGGCTGGTAGGGATAGAGCCGCATCGAGCCTTCGGTTTTGTGGGAGAAATAGAAGACCGACCCGCCGATGAGGGTGAGGATGCCGACGTGAACGGTCCAGGAGCCGAGCTTGAAGAGGGTGAGGGGGATGCGGCGGAGGGTGACGACGGTGAGCGTAAGCGCGAGCCAGGTGACGAGGATGCGCATGGGATACCAGTCGAAGAACTGGAGGTCGGTCATTTCCATGCGAGCGCGGAGGTTGGCGAAGCCGGAGCCCAGGGCGATGTAGAGGGCGAGGAGGATGAGGATGGAGATGCCGACCCAGATGGAGTTGAGGGTGTTGAGGATGGGTTTGAGGATGGGGAAGGTGGCGAGGTAATCGAGGGACTTGCCGAGGGCGCCGGTGAAGCGGCCGATGAATTTGACGAGGCGTTCGGCGGGCCATTCGGGCGGGGAGGATTTGGGGCGCGGATGCGCGGCGAGGGCGGGGGTGGGGGGGGGGGCAGATGGGGGAGGGGTTTCCGGGGAAGTTTGGACGGTCATGGCGGGGGGGGTCCGGCGAAACGAAACGGGCATTGTACAAGTGAAAGTTGTCACGATTCAATTGCGCGGGAGGTGTTTTTGAGAAGAGGTTTGGGAGGCGCAAGGGCTGGCGCGGCGGGGGGGCGACATATTGACTTGCGCGGGTGTGGAAACTAGGCTCATGAGTGAAAACGTCCGAGAGTTTTCGCGTGGGGAGGTTTTGATGACCCCTTACCGGAGCACCATCGGTGGAAGCAGCGATACCTGCGTCAGGCCTGGGATGTAATGTGCTGGTGCTGAACCGCCTGTACATGGCGGTTCGGGTGGTGTCGGCTCGTCGCGCGTTTTCGCTTTTGTGCCGGAATCTGGCGGAAGTGGTGTCGGTGGAGGATGCGGGGTATCTGTCTTACGACATCACGTCGTGGATAGAGATTTCGGCGCTCAAGGCACAATATGAGCGGGAGAGCCACGATTTTGTGCGGACGGTGCGGTTTGAGATCGCGGTTCCGCGGATCATTCGCCTGCTGGGATATGACCGGTTGCCCCGGCAGGATGTGAAGCTGAATCGGCGGAACATTTACGCGCGCGACCATTCGACGTGCCAGTATTGCGGGAAGAAATTTTCGACGCAGGAACTGTCGCTGGACCACGTGGTGCCGCGATCGCACGGGGGCAAGACGACGTGGGACAACCTGGTGTGCGCGTGCGTGTACTGCAACGCGAAGAAAGGCGGGCGGACGCCGCACCAGGCGCACATGCATTTGCTCAAAGCGCCGGTGAAGCCGAAGCGGAATCCGGTGATCAATTTGCGGCTGGGGTCGGACAAGTACGCGTCGTGGAAGCATTTTCTGGATCACGCGTATTGGTCGGTGGAGTTGAAGTAACGTGTAAATGGCTACGAAAGGCACGAAGGATACGAAGTGGGGGGAGGTGACGAAAGGGATGGAGATGGACAAAGAGGCGATGGAAGATTTGATCAATGCGCGGCCCTTTGCGCCCTTCAGGATCAATACCCATGGGGGGGCAACATTATGAGGCGCACCATCCGTCGCTGGTGCATCTGTTGAAGACGCAGGTATTTTTCGCGTATCCGGACTCGGATCGGTTTGCCATTATTCCGCTGCGAAATATTTCGTCGGTGGAGATTCTCGAACAGGCTGCCTAATCACTGGGGGGGTACTGGAGAAAACGCGGGGACGGGAATTGTCCACGAATGTTCACAAATTGGCACGAATGCGCTGGGTTGGGGAGGACGCTCCCGCCGCGCAGCGGATTCAAAATTAGATTTTTAGAAAAAGTCGTCAGCGAACGGGTCGTGCGGTCGGGCGCCGACGCATTTGTGGTGATTTGTGTGAATTTGTGGACAGTTCCCGTCGGTCGGTTAATCCGATTTCAGGCCGGATTGCATCGCCTGGTCCTGTGATGATTGCAACTGGTCGGGCAGGCGCAGTTTCCACAATTCGCGCACCGATTCTTTCAGCCCGGTGAGATCGTTTTTGGCTCGCGCGTCGTCGGCTCGCTGGATCCAGTGTGCCGCCTGTTCGGCGTTGACGTAGCGCGACGACGGGTGCCGCAGCTCGTCGTGCCAGCCTTGCCAGAATTCCACGCGGTTGGCGTTCAGGCCGCCGGCGATGATGCACAGTTGTTCGTACACATAACGCAAACCTCGCGTGTCGTTGGATTCGATGTAGCGCTCCATTTGTCCGCGCAGCTTTTCCAGCGGCTCCTGCTGCGCCGGGTTCCCGAACTGCTGCACCAGGCCTGAGGTATAGCGGTACTGCCCCTTCACCTTGGTGATCAGGGCTGAATTGCGGTTGGTCACCGTGAGCTGCTCTTCAAGCTGGGTCAGAAAGACGCGGATTTTCCGCAGGTTTTCCGTCGCCGCCAGGAGCGCATCGGGATCGCCGCCGCCGGTGAGCGCCGCGCGGCGCTCGTGCTCCGCAAGCTGCTCGGCGATGAATTCGAGCTTCATCTGCAGCGTCTGGGCGTCTTCCCGCAGGTCGTCGCGGTCGTCGGCATAAATCGCCTGCGTCACCCGGTGCAGGCGGTCGAAACACACGCCGAGCTGCTCCTGCAACTGGTTCTTCGCCGTCGGCGGATCGGGCACGTAGACGTTGTCCGTGAAGCCCTGGTTCAGCGACGGAACGAACACCTCCACCGTCATTTTCCGGCTTTTGTCGATCTTCACGGTGAGCGAAATCTCCGTGCCTTCCATCAGCGGCCGCTTGAGCGTTTCCGAGCGGATGTGCACGCAGCCATCCCACCAGCGCTCCTGCGGATCGTCGGAGACTTCGATTTCCCAGAATTTGATAGGAAGCGTGGCGTCGACATCGGAGGGACGCAGCGTGCGATCGGCGCGATATGTCTTGTGCGCCTCGGCCGGCAGGGGGGTGTGACGCTTGAAGACCGGATCAAACGCGGGCCGGGACGAATCGGCGGAAAGCTCGATGGCGATCGTGTGCGGCAGCGGCGGGGCGGCCATCGGCAGCATGTAAGCGATGGCGAACTGCGCGGGCTCCACGGGGACCGCCGCGCCGGAACGCGTGCGGCCGCTGACGGTGAACTTTGTCACCGGCTTGTGCGGCGCGAGCATCACCTCCATCACGAAGGTATTTTTGCTGACGGCCACCCAGCCGGAGGACCAGACGCCGCCTTCGGCATCAATCTTCACTTCGTCAATCGACGCGCCGCCGGTGAACGTGCCGGCGACCGGAGATTGCGACGTGCCCGAGGCGCGCTCGTGGTTCAATTTGAGCTGCGCGGCGGCGCTGCTGCCGACGGGTGACGTTTTTTTGGTCTCATCGGCGGCAAGCGTTCCCGGAGCGACCGGGGCGGCGGTCGTGCGCTCGACGGTCGAGGCGTAGAGCGCCGCGCCCTGGGCCACGACGGTCATCGGATCGAGCGCGTGGTCCAGCACTTTTTCGCCCGTGGGAAAGAGCGACGCGAGCGCCGCGCGAACCGCCGGCATCTGCGTGGGGCCGCCGACGAGCAGCACGCGGTCCACGTCGCCCGCGCCCAGACGAGCGCCGGCGAGCGCGCGCTTCACGAGATCAAGGCAATTGGCGACCAGCGGCTCGATCCGCTTTTCGAGGTCCGCACGCGAAAGGGTGATGGCGGCTTCGATGGGGGCGCCGTCGAGGTCGGCGCCGATGTTGAACACGTCGATGGGGGCGGATTCGGCGGTGGAGAGGGCGATCTTGGCCTGCTCCGCGAGGCGGATGATTTGCCGGAAGAGACGTTGATATTCCTGCGGCTGGCCGTCGGCGCTGGGCAGCTTGAATTGGCCGGTGAGGGCGGGAAGGATGAGGTGCTCGGCGATGGCGCGATCGATGTCCTTGCCGCCGAGGCGGTTGTTGCCCTGATGTTCGAGCACGGCGAGGCGTCCGTTGCGCGTGGAGACGACGGCGATATCGAGCGTGCCGCCGCCGAGATCGAAGACCAGCCAGCGCTGGCCTTTCCCCCCGTCGCCGGCGGCCGAAGCGCCATAGGCGATGGCTGCGGCGATGGGTTCCTGGAGCAGCGGCGCTTCGAGGAAACCGGCCATCTTCGCGGCGCGCCCGGTGGCGTCGCATTGCAGCGCGCCGAAGGCGGCGGGAACGGTGATCACGGAGGCGGTGAGCTCTTCGCCGGTGGCGCGGCGAACGTCCGCGCGCAGGCTTTTGAGCACCTCGGCGGAGAGTTCCTCAGCGCTCATGTCGCGATTGGCCGCCGGGAAGTGGAGCTTGTCGGAGAAGCCCATCCAGCGTTTGAATTCCGCCTGCGTGTTCTGCGGATCGCCGGGCCACGCGTCGTACGCTTTTTTACCCACGAGCATGCGCGCATTGCGGCCGAGGTAGACGACTGAGGGCGTGACGGTCATCAGCTCGGTCGTTTGAAAGATGCGCAGGTCGCCGCCGCGGCAGGAGGCCACGGAGGAGTTCGTCGTGCCAAGATCGATGCCGAAATCGATTGTGCTCATGTGGGGGTCCGGAAGTGAGGAGTGTGGGTCAGTGGTCAGTAGTCAGTAGTCAGTAGTCAGAAGTCAGTAGCGTGCTTGCGTGTGCGTGCGGGATGGCTCATCCTTTTTCGATGACGACCTCCGCGGTGCGCACCACTTCGCCGCCGCGCACTATCAGCGGCGACACCGTTTCGACGATCCGCATCTGGCCCTTCTTCAGACCGGCTCCCCTTGGGGCTTCCACGGTGTCGATGACCCGCGCCGCCAGGCCCGCATCGTAAGGCATGCCATCGAGCGACCGGGCCTCGATCTCCCACGCGTTGAGCACGTCGGCCATCTTCCGCAGCGCATGACGCACCGGCGCCGCGCCGGACCCCGCCGCTTCCAGCGCCGGCCCCAGCACCGTCATCATCCGCCAGTGCTCCACCGCCAGCGCCGCCACCTGGTCCACCGCAACTTCCATCTTCATTTCCGCCATGGATGCTCCTTGTCTGGTCCTTCATTCCGCGCCTCCCCAGTGCCCCGCGCCGCCGCGCAAGCTCGTGACAGTCTAACGCAACACCGCGCCGCTTACCGCTCCGGCGCTGTCATCGGACGGCCTGTTCCGGTGTCCAGCCAGTGCTGGTAGAGCCGCTGCGCTTCGGGCGACATCTGCACGTGGGTCGGCGCGGAAATCGCGGGCGCCGGCGTCGTCTGTTCGTGGGTCGCCGGCGCGAAAAACAGGGCCACGGTGCGCGCCGCGATCGCCACGCCCACCGCTGCGCCGAATCCCCGCCACGAGCGTTTCCGGGCGCGCGGGCGAACCAGCTTCCACCGTTCGCGTTTCAGCCGCTGCCAGCGCTGCTCCAGTTCCGACTGCCGCGCCGTTCCGCGCGCCGCCGCTATCGCACGTCCCGCGATCCGCCGGCTCGTTCCATACTGGTAAATCGCTTCATACGCCTGCGACACGTAATCCAGATAACCCGCCGCCGCCGCCCGCACGCGATACATCTGGTCCTCCACGCCGCCCCCGCGTTCGAGGGCCTCCATCGTCGGCGAAAATTTCTTGCGATACAGTTCCATCGCCAGGTCGCACGCGGGGCGAATCCTGGAAATCGTGCGTGTGTTCCACGCCTGCCGGATGGTTTCCTTCCAGCGGTCAAATCCGCGCGTGAGGTAATCCTCGATGCGCGTCAGCAATTGGCGGTGCACCGTCCGCCCGGAGGCGAATTGTGGAAGCATCTGCGCCATCCGCATCGCCAGCCGGGGATCGTCGTGATCCAGCATGCGCTCCCAGGCGACGCGCGCGAACATCTCCGCCAGGCGCGTGGGAACCTCCGCCAATGCGCCGGCCACTTCCGCCGGTGTCGCCGCCTTTTCAAATTCTCCCGCACGCTCCTGCCGCTGCAATTCCGCCAGCACCGTCGCATCCCGCGCCATGATCTCGGCACGCGCCAGCAGCTCGCCCCAGCGCCCGCTGCGCTTCGCCGCGCGATCCATGTTCGAGGCCAGCGCGATCACCTCCCGCACCAGTTCTTCGCGCTTGCCCTTGCCGCCGCCGATCCACCACACCCGCGCCCGCACGCGCTCGATCGGATCGGCCAACTGCGCCACCGCCCGCTCCACCGCCATTCCCGAGCGCGCCCCTTTTTCTCCCTTCGCCACGACGCCCTGCCCTGCCATCACCCGCATCCGCCGCGCAGCACCATCCACCTCCGCCTGCGTCGCCCCCGGGCCAAGACCCAGCACCCCAAATGGATTCCCCGCGAATTCCCGCACCGTCAGCGCCCGCATGACCGCCACCTTCACTCCCATGAATCCCCTCCCCGATCACGGCAAAAAAGCTCCGCCTCAAAGTGTATCACGCCCCCGCGGCCGCTATGCTACACCGTCTGCTTCTCATCGACGGAATCCGCCACCCGCATGACTCGCCTCGCGTCCGACAATCCGCACCGCACGCTGCCGCTTCGCCTCTCGCCCGCCGCCCGCTGGCAAGCCCTCAACCGCGACATCGCTTCCTGCGAAAAATGTCCGCGCCTGCGCACCCATTGCCAGTCCATCGCCCGGATCAAACGCGCCGCCTTCCGCGACGACACTTACTGGGCCAGACCCGTCCCCAACCTCGGCCCGCACACCGCACGCCTCCTCATTCTCGGCCTCGCCCCCGCCGCCCATGGCGCCAACCGCACCGGACGCCTCTTCACCGGCGACCGCTCCGGCGATTTCCTCTTCGCCGCCATGCACGCCACCGGCTTTGCCAATCAGCCCACCAGCATCCACGCCGCCGATGGCCTCACCCTGATCGACTGCGCCATCACCGGCGCCGCCCACTGCGCCCCGCCCGACAACAAACCCACCCGCGACGAGCTCGCCGCCTGTGCCCCTTTCCTCGACCAGACCCTCGCCCTCATGCCCCACCTGCGCCTCATCCTCTGCCTCGGCAAAATCGCCTTCGACACCGCCCTCGCCCTCTACAAACGCCACGACTGGCTGCCCGCCAAACCCCCGCGCCCAAAGTTCGCCCACGCCGCCCTCCACAAGTTCTCCCCCGCCCCCGCGCTCCTCTGCTCCTACCACCCCTCCCAGCAAAACACCTTCACCGGCAAACTCACCCAACCCATGCTCCAACAAATCTTCAATACCGCCCGCGCCTTCATCGATCGTAGCCCCTGACGATCCCTCAATACGGCGGCAGCGCCCGCCTCCCCAGATGCCCCAGCACTCCCGCCAGAAACATGCCATTCCGCACCACCACCACCGGCCCCACCCGCGGCGCGCGCACCGCCTTCCCTTCGTGGGCCGCTTCCACCGCCCGCGCCAGCCGCTCTATCCACGCCAATGTCCGCGGCCACTCCAGCAATCCCTCTCGCCATTCCAGGGGTATCGCCTCCACTCCCACCCCGCTCCCCACAATGCCTCCGACGATCGCGGCAACAGTATCCGTATCGCCGCCACACGCAATCGCCCCCATCACCGCCGCGCGATAGTCCCCTGAATGCTCCGCCCACGCATGAATCGCCGCCGCCGCCGTGTGCAGCACATACCCCGAAATCCCTCGCTCCCATCCCATCGCCGCCGCAAATTGTTTCGTCGCCTCCCCGCGCCCCGCACTCGCCACCGCCTTCTCCACCAGTTCCATCACCTCCCGCCCTTCTCCCTCAAACGCCGCGCGGATCACCTCCAAAAACGCTGCCGCCGATTTCCCCTCCCCCGCGCACCGCGCCGCCAGCGCCACCGCCCACGCTCCATAAAAGGCCTTCGGATCAGTATGTGTAACCAGCGTCGAAGCCCGCACCAGCTCGCGCAACTCCTCCATGGTCCGCGTCGCAACCCCCAAAACCGCCGCCCGCATCGCCGGCCCATTCCCCGCCGAAAATACTCCGCTCCGCGCCGCCGGCACCCCCAGCCACAATTTCATCGTCGCCCGCAACGTCGCCCCGCCGATCCCCGCAGGAACCCCCAGCAGCCACCACCGCAACTTCCACGCCAGCTTCCGCTGAAACCTCCCCACATCAAACCCCGATTCCGCCAGCGCCTGCGCCGTCATGCATGCATGCTCCCCATCATCCGACATCATTCCCCGCCCCAACAAAAACCGATGCCGCTCCGGCGCCCCCAGCAGCCGCGCCCCGCGCCGCGCTGACAAGGCCTCGTAAGGCAACCCCATTGCATCCCCCACCACCGTCCCCAGAATCGCCCCATGAATTGCGGCAAACGCCATATACCATCCGCCAGAACACACCATCTCCCCTCGCCCGCGAACAGGACGCCATTACACGCGTCGGCTTTCAAAGAGGATCCCAACTTTCGCTCCCCCGAAAAAGCAGCCGTCTCCTAGCGACTCGGCTGCGAGACGCTCCCGCTCGCTCCCCCGACCCCCTCCCTGCCGGCGCCGGCTTGCTCGACACAATCTTCGCGATCTCTTCATCCGACAGCGTCTCTTCCTGCGTCGCACTGGTCGTGAACTGCTTGTGCGTCCGCATATCCAGAATATGCGCGTTCCTGGGCCACACGATCATAAATGCCCGGTCGCCCACGTTCTCCGGGTCATCCGCAACCACCGAAGTAATCGTGAGGGTCTCCCGCTGCGTCGTTTGATAATGGGTGCCATCGGTTGCCAGTTCGATCGTGCGAATGAACGGATTCCGCCCCCTGCTGCGCACGATCGCCCCCAGATACTTGCACAACCGATAGAGCGCGTAAATCTCAATCACGTCCAACTCCTCACGCGTGCCCGCCAGTCCGCCACTATAAGCCACCGCCGCCCCGCACCCATCATCAAAAACCTGCATTTCGCCCGGCGCCGGATCACCGCCAGCACCCCCTCCGCGCCCTCGAACGCCCGCAATTGAAAATTGAAAATCGAAATTGAAAATTGAAAATCTCATCCCTCCCTCAACCCCGCACACACCTCCTCGCACGCCTGCCGCGCCTCCTCTCCGCCGCAATTCGCCGCCGCCAGCACCGCGAGCCCTTTCTCCGGCCACGTCCACGCCACGCTGAACCACATCGTGTTCGATCCCGCATGCGTGTACGCCCTCCCGCCCCGCGCCCGCTTTGCCGCGATCCATCCCCCGGCATATGCCTTCCCCGGCATCCCCGGTGGAGGGGTAAGCAGCATCGCGCACATTTCCCGCGTCATCACCCCCGCCTCCTCGCCGCGCAAAAACATCGCCACAAATTTCCCCCAGTCGGTCATCGAGCAATGCACTCCGCCCGCCGGCCGCATCACCGCCGGATTATCGACCGCCCGCGCAATGACCTCCCCGCCCTCCACCCCATGCCCCCACGCCTCCCCCTCCCGCCTCCCCAGCGCCCCAAAGCCCGCGCTGTCCATCCCCAGCGGCCTAAACAACCGCTCGCGCACGACCTCCTCCCATGCCGCCCCACGCAATTTCTCCACCACCGCCCCCAACACCACATACCCCGCGTTCGAATAGAAATACACGCCGCGCTCCCCTCGCCCCGCCGCCGGAGCCCCCATCAATGCCTCCTCCACCGCCCGTTCCCTCTGCTCCCGCAGCCCTACCTCCGCCCGCGCATAATCCCCCCACCGCAAATTCCCCACCAACCCCGCCCGATGCCACATCACCTCCGCCACCGTCGCCTCGACCACCCCGTCATGTATCCGCCAACGCCGCTCCGCAAAAATCTCCCCCATCGTCGTCCCCATCCCCACCTTCCCCTCCGCGATCAACTGCCCCACCAACACCGCCGTCATCGCCTTGGTGTTCGACCCCAGATGCACACAATCCTCCATCCCCACCGCCTCGTCGCTCCCCGCCCGCCCCCATCGCCAGCACGCCCGCACTTCCCACCGCCGCCCCCCACATCCCCGGCACCCGATGCTTCTCCATCGCCGCCCGCACAATCCCCGAAACATCCCTCACCGCGATCTCCTCACGCCCCCACCCTCGGCCGCCGCCAAAAATCGCCAGCGGCAACGAATACCCGCCCCCCGCTTCGCCTGAGCGCCGATGCGGACTCATCGGACCATCGCACCGGCTCGCGAAAACCCCCGCAAAATCCTCGTTTTCCCATGGCCACACGCCATTCCGGGGGGTGGGATTCGAACCCACGACCAAGGGATTATGAGTCCCCGGCTCTAACCGCTGAGCTACCCCCGGGCAGACTTCCGATTCTCTCCCATCCGCCCCGCCCGAACAAGCATCCCCACCTCGTGCCACGTCCTCCGGATGCGGTCCTCTTTTGTGGCAACCAGCGCGGCGACCCTCAGAGCGCAGGATTCCACACACCTCTCAGACAGGATCGGAAACAGCCTCGGCGGGCGCCCAGACTGAAGCACGAAGCGACGAAGCACCGAAGACCACGAAGCCGTTGATTCAAGCCAGCCGTTCCCACACCAAACCTCGTCAAAAAATATCTCTAAAAAAAGTCATTTCAGTCGGGAGCCTCCCATTTCTCGCCAGCGCCTTCGTACGACAATCGCGCCACTTCTTCGCGCCGCGACAACATTCCTGGATCGCAACTTTCGTGTCTTTCGTGCCTTTCGTGGCCAATTTATGTCGTCGTCGGTGGGGGGGGGATCGTCGTCGTCCCTCCGTGCACTCCGTGTGCTCCGTGGTTTTTTGGTTGCGGCTTCGCAGCGCTGTGGTGCTTCGTCAGTTCGCTCCTTCGTGCTGAAGTCCGCAGCATCGCGCGAGCACGCTCCCTCACTTCCCGCAGCACTTCTTGTACTTCTTCCCGCTCCCGCACGGACACGGATCGTTCCGCCCGATTTTCGGCGTCTCCCGCACGATCGGTTCCTGCCGCTCGTAAGGATCGAAGACGTCCTCCTCCTCCCCCGTTTCCTCGTCGAGTCGCTCATTGTACTGCCGCACATACGCATCAAGCCCCGCGGGGTCCGTCACATCGATCCCCGCTCCATGCGCTCCCATCACCATGCTCTTGGCCATCCCCCAGTTCGCCGGATCCGCCGCCGCCGCCTCGATCCTCGGACCCCACCCCGCCACCTCGGCCGCCAGCGTTTCTCCGTTTGGCGCCAGCCCCTCCCGCGCCAGCCACCGCAACAATGCCGCCGCTATTTCCGCCACCGTCCCGAACCATTCCGGCTCCGCGCTGATCTTCCGCGGAAAAACCTCCAGTAACACTTCCTGCCAGTCCCCAATCCCCCACGCCTCCACCCGATCGTCCACATACATCATCCCATATTCGATCATCATCCGCGCCTGAGCCACCGCCTCCTCCCGCGCCGCTTCCGACAGGCCCCGCGCTTCCTCCGATTCCCCAAAGCGCGCCGCCAGCTTCTCCGACCGCTCGTCCGCCGCTTCGCCCGGATCAATTCCCTCTTCCTCGTATCCTTCGCCTTCCTCACCGTACGCGTACGCCTCCTTCCACGCCTCCAGCTCCTCCGTCAAGAACTCCCGCGGGTCCATCCTCCAGCCCTCACCCGGCGGATCTTCGCGGCGCTCCCCACACGCCGCTTGCAGCGCCGCGCGATATTCCGGCCACAGGTCAGCACCCTTCAGCTCCCCCCGCTTTTCCTCCCCAAGCCGCTTCAACGCTTCCTCCGCCGCCGGATTCGGAAAATCCGTCAACGCCCCCAACGCCGGCCACAGGTCTTCCACCGCCCTCTTGCCCTCCAATGCCTCCTCCACCGCCCGCTTCCCCAACTCCTTCACCCGCCCCTCGCATTCCTCATTCCCCCGCGCGCTGCCCAGAAAACTCCAGAGCCACTTCGCCCCTTCGCCGCCCCCCTCGATCCGCTCGATCACCCGCGGCACGATCCACACGCCCTGCCGCCCGCATGCATACGCGCACGCCTCCGCCAGGTACTCATCGTTGTCATCTTCCGCTTCCCCCAACGCCTCCAGCAAAAACCCCACGATCTCCTCCCGCCGCCCATCCTCTCCAAGCCGCGCCGCCGCCTCTCCCAGAATCACCGGCACGTACAGCCCCACATAGTTCAGCGCCTCCTCGTCCTTCTTCCATTCCCGCATCTCCAACGCCAAATCACCCCACCGCACCGGCTCGGCCGCCACCGCCTCGATCGCCCCCTCGATCGCCTCCCACGGCAACGCGACTTCCTTCCGCTGCAATGCCGCCCAATCAATCTCGATCGTCGCCATACGATCACCCTTTCCCGCCGCCAATCTCCGCGCGGCGAGCCTCTATCTCACCCACTCCCGCTCCCCGTTTCAACACGCCGCCATCCCGCCCCAATCGACGGCTCCCGTTTCCACGTTCCGTCCGGCAAGGCGCGGCAACATCCTGGCCCGATGCTCCAGACAGAAGCACGAAGTGATGAAGAGACGAAGGATCACGAAGGCGCTTGCGAGGAAGGGGAGGCCTCCCTCTGGAATGACTTTTTTTAGAGATATTTTTTGGCGTCGCGGATGTGGGGACGGCCGCTTTGAATCAACGGTACTATCATCGCGCTACTTCTTCGCGCCGCGACAAGTTTTAGATCTCAACTTTCGTGTCTTTGGTGCCTTTCGTGGCCATTTACGTCGTCGCCGCAAACGAGGGCCATGCCGCTTCCTCCGCACCGCGCCGCAATCTCACGGCGCCAGCACCTGCCCCACGCGCAGCTTCACCGGACCGATCAACCCCGACTCAAACAGCGGATCCCCCGCGTTCCAATGATGCCACGTCGTGAACGTGATCCGCGGCGACGCCGGCTTCGGCTCCCCTTTCGCATACCACTCCGGTATCGCCACGATCGGCCCCTCCCCCTGCGCCATCCGCGGCTGCTGCTTATATTGATTGTCCGGCGGCAACGATTCATCCCCAATCAACCGGTTCGGCCACAGGTTCGTCACCTTCACCTCCAACTGGTTATCGCCCGGCTTCACCGCGTCGGTCACATCCAAGCGGAACGGCAGCTTCCACAACGTCCCCACCTCCTTCCCGTTGATCGCCACCTTCGCAATCACCTGCACGCGGCCCAAATCGAGGAACAGCCGCTGATTCGCCCCCAGCGTCGGCGCCGTGAAATGATTTGTATACGTCGCCGTCCCCGAAAAATACTTGATGCCCTTATCGCTCGAATCCGGCCAGGAGATCAGCTTGTCAAACGTCGCCTCCGCCGGCGCCCCTCGATGCGCCTGAAACGCCACCTGCCACGGTCCGGCAATTTCCGTCGGCGCGGGCACCTGCACAGGTAAAATCGTCCTGCCGCCTTCGCCTTTTGCAGACCACCTCGATTCGTAGGTCCCGCTCTTAAATGCCACCGGCTCCCCATGCGGGCCCGCCATCAATTCCACGGCCGCCGGCTCGTCCTCTGCCGGCAGTGCCATCGGTGCTGTCGCCAGTCGCACATAAGGTGGCGCCGACTGACGCGTAAACTGTTTCGTCGGATACGGCACGGTCGTCGCCAGCACCGCGCTCCCCGGCCCCTGGCTGACCAGTATTCCCTTCGGCTCTCTCGCCTCGCCAAGCCCGAACACCGTCGCCCCCTGCCTGAAAATCACAAACACCGACCCCGACGGCGCAAGCTGCAATGCCACCCGCGTCCGCCCATCCCCCGTCGCCCCATACACCGCCACCGGCCCGCGCACCGCCGAATCCGCATCCCACAACTCCGGCTCCTTCCCGCTCACATTGAACGTACACACCAGGTCCTCCGCCTTCTGCCCCCGATTCGCCACAAAATAAATCTCGGCGTCATTCGTGTGCTTGTGAATGTAATGCACCTCCGCCTCCCCCGACCGCGACGTACACTCAAAATCCGCCGGCGCATGCAGCTTCGCCAGCACCTGCTCCAGCGGCACCCCCCAGTACACATGCCCCGCCCCAAGATCATGCTCCGTGCTCGCCGTCCCATCCATGTCCCCCCACATCTCCCCCGTCAGCCCCGCCACCTGCCCGTCCGCCGCCGGATAATCCTTCAGGCTCGGCGATTGCGTCGACTTCGGCCCGTTCACCACCAGCGTCATCCCATCCCGCACCAGATCGTGCAATTCCTTCGCCAGCTCCGGCGTCATCGTCTTGGTCGTGTTTGCCGGCAGCACCAGCACCTTGTACGTCAATCCATCCGGCAGCGTCAGCTTTCCATCCACAATCTTGATCCGCGTCGCCAGCGTCTTCGTGTCGATCGTGTCATACCCATGCCCCTCCGGCGGCGCCGGCTCCAGCTTCGATTCGTCCGGATTCCGCACCGGCGAATCCTCCCCCGAAAAATACAGCAAATCCCCCACGAACAACCCCTGCTGCAAAAGAAACTGCGACCGCTGGATGTACTTGATCCACGCATCCCCACCCGCCTCCGGACTCCACCACGTGTTCGTCCGGTCGAAATGCCCGCCCCACGGCCCCATCGTCATCCCCGGCACCACGTCCGGATTCGGATTCGGCTGCATCGCAAACCGGTGAAACACAAACTTGTTCAGCCCCTGCGTCCACATGAAATCCCCCAGCGCCTTGAGCGAGTACGGATACTCCGTCCAACGCGACTGGCTCGTGAAACTCTCCGCCCCCATCACCGGCCGCCCGTTCATGTGCATCACCGACGCCACCAGCTTGATGCTCCGCTGGTTCTCCTGCCCCTGCCAGAATTCTCCCATCGGCATGTCCGCATACGACCCCGCCACCATCTCATCAAAATTCACCGTGTCGTACGGCTCGAAAAACGACAGCATCCCATGCTGATGGCACAGCTCCGTGAAATGCCCGTAATAATTCTCATCCATCAACTCCGCTTTCGTCTTCCGCACATCCCACAGAAAACGCTCCGATTCCGCCAGCGACCCCACCACACGCCCCTCCGCCATCACCGCCATGTAAGGCGTCATGTCATACCCGCGCCGCTTCTTGAACTCCGCCGGAAAATCCGCCGTCCAGTCCTGCGTCCCCGTCTCATAGCTGTCGATCAACGCCGCCATCTTCCCCTTCTCCGCCAGCGGCTTCATCGCGTCATAGAACGGCCCGAAAAAATGATCGAAATGAAAGTCCAGCGCCTCCTTGCTGAACTTGTCCACCTCCAGCCCCACCCCGCCGTCCGGCCCCGGATGATTCTGCGTCCCGTTCGTCGTGTATCCGATCCGCAGCACCGTCCAATCACCGGCAGGTGCATCCCACGTCAGCTTCCCGCTCGCATCCATGTCCTTCGTCAAATCCACCACCTTCCCCTTGTCGATCGCCGGCGTCGACGCATCCGCACGCGGAGCCGGCGGAGTCGCCGCCCGCCCCCGCGCCGGCGGCCCATTAAAGTTCGCAATCCGCGCGTCCGTCTGCTCCGCCGGAAACGCAATCACATACGCATCCCGATAAAACCCCATCTTCGCCGCCGGCTGCGCCAACACCGCGCTCACCTGCTGCCCCCCTTTCACCGCCGTCTCCGTCGTCACCAGCGCCTTCATCGACAACTCCGGCGTGATCCACGGCCCCCCGCTGCTCGACCACCCCGGACAATTAAACATGCACAGCGTCAGCCCCAACCGGTCCGCCTCCGAAAGCGCGAACCGCACGCAATCCCGCATCTCCGGCGAATCGTACGGCACTGGCCCCTTCGGAATGTCCGACCCCACCTGCGCCAGGTGCGCCCCGCCCAGCCCCATCCGCTTCATCGCCTCCAGGTCCAGCGTGATCCCCGCCTTGCTCACGTTCCCGTTCATCCAGTGCCACCACGTCTGCGGCTTCGCCGAATCCGGCGGATTCAAAAACCCCGCCGTCAGCGCATCGCTCGCCCCCTGCCCGAACGCCGGCATCGCCGCCAGCATCACCGCGCCCGCAACCGCGCCCGCAAAAAAGCCGCGAATCTTCATCCCGCATCTCCTCAAAAATGCCCGCCGCCCGCACCCGCAAGAAGTGATTGTCGCCCCGCGCCCACCCCCGTACGATGGCGGCCATGGTACGCTTCCTGTCCATAACCTCAATGGCCGCCGCATTATTCCTCGCTGCCTGCTCCCGCAACGGCAACGAAGCCACCACCGCGCCCGCTACCACCTCCACCACGACAACCCCCGGCCCGCGCATCATCAGCACCGTCCCCGCCGCCACCCTCAACCTCGTCCTCCTGGGCGCCGCCGATCGTCTCGTCGGCGTCACCCGCTACGACGACATCATCCTCCCCGATCCCCAGAAAAATCTCCCCGTCGTCGGCGATTACGAAACCATGGATTACGAACGCCTCATCACCCTCCACCCCTCCGCCCTGGTCATCCAGACCGCCGAAGCCCGCCTCTCCCCGCGCCTGCAAAACCTCGCCGCCTCCCACAACATCCAGCTCGTCAACATCAAGCTCGACACCCTCGACGATCTCTGGACCACCATCGACCAGCTCGGCCAAATCTCCGGCAAACAACTCGCCGCCACCCGCGCCATCGCCACCGCCAAAGCCGACCTCGACGCCCTTCGCTCCCAAACCCAATACCTCCCGCACCCCCGCACGCTCTACGCCCTCAGCCAAAACCCCGTCATGATCGTCGGCGATCACACCTTCGTCGATCAGATGCTCTCCATCGCCGGCGCTGACAACGTCGGCAAATCCATCGGCAACGCCTACCCCATCGTCGGCCTCGAAACCGTCGTCAAACTCGCCCCCGATGTCCTCCTCATCAGCGCCCCCGGAGAACCCGCGCAAACCCCCGACGACCCCCGTCTCGCCAAATGGCTTCAGCTCCCCATCCCCGCCGCACGCAACCACCGCATCTATCTGATCACCGACCCCAACTCCCTCATGGCCTCCCTCAACGTCGCCCAGAACGTCCGCGACATCGCCCAACTACTCCACCCCGATCTCTCCACACAACCCCCCCCCTCCCCCACACAACCAGGTGCCCTGTGAAAGGCACGATCTCCCCCGCCGCCTATGCCCGCCTCTGGGCGATCTGCCTCTTCCTCTCCCTCGCGGTCCTCGCCCTCTGCCTCCTCGTCGGCGTCGGCAGCGACGGCAAATCCCCCATCCTCGCCTGGCCCTCCGCCGACATCCGCCAGATCCGCATCCTCCGGCTCCTCGCCGCCGCCCTCATCGGCTTCGCTCTCTCCGGCGCCGGCGTCGCCCTCCAGGCCCTCCTCCGCAACCCCCTCGCCGATCCCTACATCCTCGGCATCTCCAGCGGCAGCTCCGTCGGCGTCATGATCTGGCTCCTCATCACCGGACCCCTCTGGGCCACCGCAGCCGCCCGCTCCTCCCCCGCCCTCCAATCCCTCCTCACCCAGGGCCAGGCACTCCCCGCACTCGCCGGCGCCATCGTCACCTGCATCCTCGTCTACGTCCTCTCCTGGCCCCGCCGCCGCGACAGCGCCGGCAGCAGCGGCGCCGATCCCCTCACCCTCCTGCTCGTCGGCGTCGTGCTCGCCGCCATCAATGGCGCCCTCCTCTTCCTCCTCAACTCCCTCGTCCCCCAGGGCGTCCGCGCTGACTTCTTCAACTACATGACCGGCGCCATCTCCAACGACACCACCTGGCTCGGTCTCGCCATCGCCGCCGTCATCTGCCTCGCCGGTTACCTCCCCCTCCTCGCCGCCTCCGCCGCCCTCAACATCGGCAGCCTCTCCGATCTCGAAGCCGCCTCCCTGGGCATCCACATCGCCCGCCTCCGCACCCTCTGCTTCGTCTCCGGCGCCGTCATGACCGCCGCCGCCATCCTCCTCGCCGGCCCCATCGGTTTCGTCGGCCTCATCTGCCCCCACATCTGCCGCTCCCTCCTCGGCCCCGATCACCGCAAACTCCTCGTCGCCGCACCTTTCGCCGGCGCCATCTTCCTCCTCCTCACCGACACCTTCGTCCGTGCCTCCGTCGGACTCTTCCACGGCGAGCTCGCCGTCGGCGTCGTCACCGCCCTCCTCGGCGGACCCTTCTTCCTCCTGCTCCTCAAACGCCGCTCCCTCTGGGGTTCCACCGCCGGCGGGGGGGGTATGTGATGTCCGTCATCGCCCCATCCGCCGCCACCCTCGCCGTTGAAAACCTCTCCTTCGCCTACGCCCCCGCCGCGCCCAACGCCCTCTCCGACATCTCCTTCACCACCCGCCCCGGCGAAATCATCGCCATCGTCGGCCCCAATGGCTGCGGCAAATCCACGCTCCTCCGCCTCCTCGTCGGCGAACTCCTCCCCTCCACCGGCCGCATCCTCCTCGATTCCACCGACACCCGCCGCCTCTCCCGCACCGCCCTCGCCCGCCGCCTCGCGCTCGTCCCCCAGCTTTCAACCCCCGGCGCCTTCTCCTACACCGTCCGCGAAATCGTCCTTATGGCCCGACACGCCGCCCACGCCGGCGGAGGAGGCATGCTCGGCCTTTCCTTCGAAACCGAGGACGACCTCCACGCCGCCGACCTCGCCATGTGGGCCGCCGACGTCCACCACCTCGCCGACCGCCCCATCACCGCCCTCTCCGGCGGCGAACGCCAGCGCGTCGCCATCGCCCGCGCCCTCGCCCAAAATACGCCGTTGCTGCTGCTCGACGAACCCACCACCGCCCTCGACCTCTACCACCAGCTCGACCTCCTCGACCACCTCCGCTCCCTCGCCGCCCAATCCCGCACCCTCCTCCTCGTCACCCACGACCTCCACCTCGCCGACACCCTCGCCACCCGCATCCTCCTCATGGACGCAGGCCACCTCCTCGCCGACGGCCCTCCCAACCAAATCCTCACTCCCGCCAACCTCGAACCCATCTACCACGTCCAGGTAACCCGCCCCCAAAACGCCCCCCTCACCTTCTCCCGCCGCACCGTCTAACCTTGTACTGCCCCCGCCGTATCTCACCCCACAAAATCCTACCACTCCCGCAAACGTTTAGGCGGCGTTGTAACGCAACGCCCTGCGAGCGCACCTCATTCCCCCTCTACGCGACATACTTCCACATCCGAAAAGACATCCGTCACCGCAGCGTGCTCACGTTCCCCCAATTCAATCCGCACCTGTCCGCATCCACGCCACACCTCGTAAACACGCAGCACCCGACCACGATGCCTCCCACGAAGAACGAGAACACGATCCCCCACCGAGAACGGAGCCCCATTGCGTTCCGCCGCGGACCGCATCAATGGCCCGAACACAAAACATCCGGGAAAGATGCACAGAAGAATCCCTAACGCGGCACCCATGACAATGAGCACGATCCCCCCCAAAAAATCAGCCGCGGATACCTGCATTGACGGCCACACCACCCCGGCGACAACCGCTGCGCCTAAAGCCAATCCAATCCATGCTGGCACTGTGTAAGCGTAGAAGTACGCGAAGAAACGCTGTAGCAACGTAGAACGCATTGTGGCTGCCTAACAGATTTTGCCTGCCCCGCTAGCTCTCCCAATAATGCCAAAATTGATGCCCATTCCCACGCCAGAAGCCGGCGCTCATACTGCATCTGGACCGTCGATCCAGCGCCCGCTTCCAACGGCATCAGTAACCGGCGCTGCCGCTCCAATTACCGCAACATCTGTTGCACCCGGCCACTATCACCTCACGCCGCATCCCGAGACGATTGCTGCGGCGGATGCACTTCCAACTCGCTCACCAGCAGCAGATCCAACACGCTGAACGTTTCGTCCTGCTGATGCGCCACAATCGTGCGCCCCGATGGCGAGCGCGAAAGGAACTCGGGATGATCCACACGAAAAGATCGCCCATCCGCCATATGAATCGTGAACGGACGAAACGGAATGGCGCCGTGAACGTTCTTGAGCTGTTCAACAGTCATGAAAATATCCTCGCAACGATCCCCAGCCATTTTATCCGCCTGACGCCTCCGCGTGTCCAGCTCGCCCCGCTTATTCTATATGCCCACACGACCCCGCCGGCCCGTTCCCTGCATCTCCATCAATCACAAACCCCGCGTAAACCCCATCCCACTTCTCATCGCCGTAAGTATACAGTTCCAGCATCTCCAACTCGTCACCTGACATGAAAACGACGTTGCCCAACCCATCGCGCAACCCGGCTACGTCAATCCTCGCAGCCGTGCGCAAAATCCGGCGTTCCCCGCCCTTGGCCGTCAGAAACGTCGTATAACTCCCGACCCCCGTAAACGTCCGGCTCAATACATGCAACCCCGATATATCCACATGAACATCCGCATGGTCCGCCAGGATCCGCTCAAGAATCGCAACCTCAAACTCGTTCGGCTTAAGCTGCCCCGGCCGCATCACCACCACACTCCCGTCCCAATTTCACCAATTGAACCAGTTAAACCAATTTTTCCGTCCCTCAACCCTGCACTCCCTTTTCAAACCTTTCGTGCCTTTCGTGTCTTTCGTGGCCATTTGCGTCGCCGTCGTGGGGGGGGCGCCTCCGCGCCCCGCCTTTCACGTCAATATGCATCTATTTGTGTAAATTTGTGCCCATTCGTGGATAATTTACGCCGATTCCCGCGAAAGCACCGGATACGCCTCCCGTTCCCCAAGACCCGTCACCGGATAATCCTTCCGCAGCGGATGCGCCTTGAACCCATCCCACGTCAATATCCGCCGCAAATCCGGATGTCCCCGAAATCGTATCCCAAACATGTCATACACCTCCCGCTCCATCCACTCCGCCCCCGCATACAGCGGCACCAGCGTGTCCACCTCCTCCCCCTCCTTCAAAAATACCCGCACAATCAGCCGCGGACCCGCCGCCCCGCCCGCCTCCAACGGCACCCCATTGAAAATGTACACTAGCCCAAACCGCCCCGCGCCCGCTCCCCCCGGCTGCCCCTCATACTTCAAATAATCCACCGCCGTCACATCCGACAGCATGCTGTAATTCAACTCCGGATCATTCTTCAAAAACGTCACCACCTCCACCAGCGCCCCCGCCGGCACAATGATCTGCGTGTCCCCCCGAAACTCCGCCCCCTTGAGCCCCAGCCCCGGAAACTTCTCCTTCAACTTCACCGCCGCCGGATGCCCGATCGCCATAATGTTTGTCCTTTCTGCCATAACCCCCCACTATACCCGCCCCTTGCCCAACCATCACCTCCCGCCCCCGCCCGCCCCCCGTCCCCCGGTCCCCCCCGCGCGCGCGCACAACCCGGCGCCCCCCGGATTTCTACAACCGCAAAAATCCCCGTCCCAACCCTCCCAACCACAAAACCGTACCCCAAAATTCACAAAGCTGTGTGCGCACAAAGTGGGCGCACAACCCTTCTATAGAGGGAGCACCGCACCATGACACCCCAAAAAAAACTTCGTGGCCCTTCACCCCTTCGCGACTTCGTGCCCAAGTCGCGGCGAGCTCACCACTCACCCCCCTCTCTCCGGCGTGTCTATCATCATTCACTGATCGAGGAGGTCCCCATGCGTGCCGCTCCCCTAATCGCCCTTTCCCTCTCCCTGGCCCTCCTCGTCCCCGCCGCCGCCCGCGCCGCCCCCGCACCCCTGCCCACCATGGACCAGATCACCGCCATGGTCGACGCCAACAAGCCTCGCGACGCCCTCGCCGCCATCGCCCGCGTCATCGATCTTCGAGGCCCCGCCGCCGCCCCCTCTGACCGCCACACCCTCCTCATCCTCAAAGCCGACGCCCAACTCCAGAACCACGACAACTCCGGCGCGCTGGCCACCCTCGCCCTGGCCAAAAAAGAAGCCACGGACGACGCCCAGGCCGCCGAATCCACCGCCCTCGCAGAGCTCATCCAGAAAAGCCCCGGCGGCCACTACACCCCCAAAACCCCCGGCGCCGCCCCCATCTCCATCGCCGACCGCTCCAAACGCAAAGACGCCTACCAGGCCCTCGCCACCGACGAACTCGCCCTCCTCCAGAAACAGGCCAAAAACGCCGGCAACGCCACCTCCCTCGCCCCCCTCGCCAACCTCGCCAGGCAGGCCGCCCCCATCCGCGCCCTCGAACTCGCCGCCACCGGCAAAACCGAGCAGGTCGACGCCGTCACCGCCCAGCTCGCCGCCGCCGCACAAAAACTCATGACCAACGCCCTCGAAAAACTCTCCCTCCAGGTCGAGCAAATCTCCGCCAACGCCAACAAACAAATCATCGTCACCGTCCCCATGAACTTCCGCGGCGGAAACGCGCCCGTACAGGAAACCCGGCCCACCGGCCTTACCCAGACCGATATCCAAACTCTCCACAATATCCAGAAAGAATGCGACCAGGTCCCACCCGCCGTCAAAGACATGCAGCTCGCCTTCGGTGACGCCAAAGGCTTCGCCCCCATCTCCGCAAACGCCGCCAAAATCAAAGCCCGCGCCCAGACCATCCTCACCACCGACTACGGCGGCCTAGGCATCGGCGGGCCCGTCATCCCCCGCTGACCACGCGCCGCGACGCATCCGGGAATCGGGAGACAGGAAATGAGACCCCGGCAAACCTGCTCAGTTCCGCGGCGCCGCCTCAAACACCCGCGCCGTCTGCGCGTCCGCACGCCCCGCCGTCACGCTCACCACCAGAATCGCAGGCCCCGTCGCATTCTTCAGCCGCGCATCCCACGACACCACGTTGTGCACCAGCACCGACGTTCCATACCGCGGATCTGTCTCCGTCACCTGCTGCGTCCCGTCCGACGCCGTCGCCAGCGCATAGGAAACGTTGTAACTGTTGTTGTTCACGTCCGGCTGCGTGATCAGCGAAAAAGTCGGATTGCCCGAGGCATCCGTGGTAACCGCCAGTGAGCCCGCCGCGCACATCCGCACCTGCTGCGTGATCCGGCGCATCGCCGCGTCGATTTCCCACTCCGTCGCCCCCTGCGCCGTGACCACCCCGCTGGTCTGCGCCGCCGCCGAAAGCATCGCCACGATCGCCGTCGACGTCACCGCCACGATCGCCAGCGCCACCAGCAATTCCACAAGCGTAAATCCCCGGCGAATGCTCATGGCTGCGCCACCCGCGTCTTGAGCGACTGCCCGTTGATCGTCACCGTGATTTCCAGAAAGTCCGCATCCGGATTCCCGTCCCCGTCGGCATCCGCGGCGGCGACCGTCACCGTCCGGTTCGTCGTCCTGCCCTTCACCGTCACCGTGTCCGATAGCGCATTGCCTGAATCATCCTTCCCCGCCGCCAGCGACGCGAACGAAATCGTGGAGATCTCTTCCATCTTCTGCATCAACAGCGACTGCACCGACAGCCGGTCCTCCACCCCCTCCGGCACGCGCACCGTCGCCTGCAACCCCACCCCCACGCCCACCCCCACGATGCCCAGGATCGTCACCAGGATCACCGCCTCCAGCAGCGTGAACCCGGCGCGCACACGCCGCGCGCGAGGCGAATGGTCAACAGTGCGCATAGCCGAACCCCTTGGCCGCGCCAAAAAAAGCGCGGCATATGGGACCTATCGGCCAGCCGGGGGAATGACTTTCGCCGGAAGGAACAGACACATGATGTTACTTGGACTTGCTTTCCGCCTCGCCCGACGCCGCCGGCACGAACACCAGCGCCGTTTCCATCGCCGGCACCTTGTCCGGGTCGCTCAGCCACAGGCTGCCGACGCTGAAGGAGTTGTCGTTCGGGCTGGTGGGCGCCAGAACCAGGAACTGATCGGGCTGCAGCGTGGCGGCCATGCGCAGGTCCGGGAATCCCTCCTCCGCCGGCGCCTGGGTGCCGGTCACCCCCAGCGATGTGTTGCTGCGGACCACCGTCACCGTGCCGAGGCTTACCACCGGTTCAAGCTGCACGATCAGGTCGGGCTTGTTGCGGACGGTGCGCATCGCCAGGCGGAAGCCGTCATCACAGTGCTCAAACGCCCGGCCGCGTTGTTCGAGATCGCGGTCGATCGACACCACGATCTGGTCCGGAATGCCGGAGCGCGTCACCACGTTCAGGCTGGAATCCCCATTGGTCTCGCAGACGAACTTCTCGGTGGTGGCGGCGGGAATGTCGATCAGGTTGTGGATCGCCGGCCAGCGCGAGAGCGGCCCGGTCCCGGCGCGCAGGCCGTTCTGGGCCATCAGCACGCTGGTCTTGGAATCCAGCGCATCCTCGTTGAGCTGCTGCCACACCTTGTCGTTGCCGCTGAACGTGCCCACGGGGGCGGTGATCTTGTACACGATGATCGTCGGCGAATTGAGGGCGCCCTTGCCGTTGGCGGCCGCCAGCCCCGTCGGCGGTTTGGGTTTCCCCGCGCCCGTCGGCAGCTTGAGCATGTCCAGCCACGCGTTCCAGACCTGACACCCCGGCAGCGTCGCGGCCAAACCCAGCAGCAGCAGAACGGCGACCCGCGAGCGCCCGCCCGCGCGGCGCCCACGCTCACGAGAACCCGTACGACAACGGCCCGGCATATCGCGAGCCGGGGTGGGGGGTTGCTGGGGGGGAACCATCATCTTTGCCATCACGCCGCCTTGAGAATCCGCCTTGCGCCGCCACGGGCGAGGGCGGGAGAGGAGTTATCCGTGACAACCGCAGACGCGCTTCCAATCGACATCGAGGCCGAGCGACCAGGGGTGTTCGCTGGTGCCGTCGTTGACGAGGTGAAGCGTAAAGACACGGTTGTACGAGTTTTCGACCTTCAAATCCAGATTGTCGTAGTTGCCGGCCACCGCTTTTTTGTGCCAGGCTTCCAGATCGCCGAGGGCTTTCTTGTCGAAGCCCAGTGCTTGCAGCATCTGCTTGGCCTCGCCATAGGCCTGGTCGGTCGATTCCGGGGCGGTGGTGGTTTGCACGCTTTCGACGAGATTCCCCGACTTCTGCCCGTTCACCTGGTGAACGCGCTGGTTCACATCCTTGCCATCCTGAAGCAGCAGGTGAAAGACGAAATCGCCTTCGATCGTGAACGTGTCGTTGTCGCCCTGTCCGGTGGGCCAGCCCACTTTCGCCGGATCGCGCTCCGTGCGGAAATCCCATTCCACGGTGGGAACCTTCTGGCCCGCGGGCGACTGCACGACGGTCTTGTTGGGCTGCGCGGCATCTCCGGCCGGAGGATCGTCCGCCCGCACCACCGCCGGAGCAGATACCATCGCCATAGCGGCGGCGGCGGCAAGAAAGGCGGCAAACGCGCATCGTGGCGAACGCATGGGAACCCCTTTCAGCAAACGAGCGGAAATAACTGGCGACAACGGTTCAGGATTGTACCACGCCCGCCCGCCACGCCATACAAAATTGCCGCTTTGCGAACCGCCCGGCTGGCCATTTTGTGGCATCGGCGTCCCGTCGATGTTCGGCCAAGGCCGATGCGCCGTTCGGGGGACGCCCATACCGCGGTGACAGGCTGATGCCGGCGCGGCCATTGGGCCGATAGAAGAAGTGGAGTATCGCCATGACCAACGAAGAATCGGTGGAGGGGCTGCTGGATCAGGTGCGGTCGCAGGCGGATGCCGTGGCCGCGGTGGCTGGGGTTGCGCCGCGCGTCGAGGAACCGGCGGCGGCGGAAAGCGGCGCCGGCGACGTCCCCGGTACGCCCGCTCCTCCGGTGGACCCCTTTGCAGGCGCCATGACCGCGTCCCCGGAATCCGACGTGGGCCGGCTCCTGGCGATCGAGGTGCCGGTGATCGTGCAACTGGGCATGCGCCGCATGACCGTCAGCGAAGTGATGCGCCTGGCGGTGGGAGCGATCGTCGAATTCCACAAGCCGTCGGACGAGGAACTGGACCTGCTGGCCAACAACAAGCCGATCGGGAAGGGCCACGCGGTGAAGGTGGGCGAGAACTTCGGCATCAAAATCAGCACCATGGGCACGGTGAAGGAAACGATCCGCAAGCTCGGCGGCTCGTAAGCGGGGCGGTTTCTCAAGAAACAAAACGGGCCGGTCAGGGCTGCGTGGCGGGCGCCGCGACGGATTGGGCGCGGGATTGGAGCGCGGCGAGGGCTTCGGCGGGGGATTTGAACTTTTTCGCGGCGACGTCGGCGGTGACCGAGTCGATGGCCTCGACAAGTTTGGGGGCGCGGGCGAGTTCGGCGGCGGGAGGCAGGTCGCCTACGGATTTGAGGGTGGCGTCGAAATCGACCTTCCATGTGCCGTTCTGGCGAATGACGGAGTATTTTTCGCCGCCGTCGGGGGTGATGACGGCGGAATTGCCGGTGCGGGACACGGGAGCGGCCTCCAGGGAATCATTCTCGGATTGGATCTCCGCGGGTGGCGGGATCAGGTGCGGGAGGCCGGGATCGTTGGGAAAGGCGGCTTCGAGCGCCTTTTGAAGGCGGGCGCTGGCGATTTGGGGATCGAAGATGGCGTGGGCGGTCTGGCGGCTGTGGTCGTCGGCGAAGACGAAACTGTCGAAGGTGGCTTTTTCATCGCCCGCGAGCATGTTTTTTTCGAGGGTGCGCAGGGCGGATTTGGGGTCGTCGGCGGGATTGGTGGCGGGGGCGGAAGCGGGGGTTTGTGCGGCGAAGGCTGCGGAGGTGGCGAGCAGAAAGAGGGCGGGCAGGCGGCGGGTCATGCGGTCCTCGTGATGGATGAAGGGGAATGTGTCTAGCGTAACCGGGCGGTGTGGAGAAGGGAAGGGCGAGGGCATGCGGTGCCTGCGCTTGGGGGATTTGGCATTGAAATGCGTGGATAGGAAGTTGTAGCATCGGCTTGTCAGTTGAAAGGAGCGGTGTGATGCGCGGAGTGGCGACGGTTGCGAGTCTGGCGGTGATGCTGGCGGCGGGGGCGGCCTGGGGAGCGGGGGCGGCGACGCGCGATGCGGGCGGCGGCGGGTTTGTGCTGGAGATCGGCCATGACACGACGCGCGTGATGGGACCGATTGCGCCGGATGGGACGATTGATTATGGCCATGCGCTGTGGGAGAAAATGCATGCGGGGGTGACGGCGGAGAACAATGGGTATTCGGTGTTGATGGGGATGGCGGCGAAGTTTAAGGAGGTGCCGGAGAAGTTGGGGGACAGTGAGGATGGGATTCATGATCCGTGGGATGAGACGATGGCGCATCCGTGGAAGGCGAAGGAGTATCCGGGGATTGCGGCGTGGTTGAAGGAGAATGCGTTTGTGCTGGATGCGGCGCGGGGATTGGTGGATACGGAGAAGGGGAGGAAGTTGACGCGGTGGTGTCCGCCGGAGCCGGCGAAGGGGGCGGTGTTTCAGGCGTGGCCGTGGGGCGCGCGATTGATGGAGGTGGATGAGGCGCTTCAGGCGCGGGCGATGGGTCGTTTAGGCGAGGGCGATCAGGCGGGGGCGCTGGAGGATGCGGAGACAATGGTGCGGATCGGTGAGCTGGTGGGGAGCGAGCCGCAGTTCGTGGCGATTTCCGAGCAGCAACGGATGCAGGCGTATGCATGCCGGGTGGCGGTGGCGGGTGCGCGGCTGGGGACGGCGGCGCAGAAGCGGCAATGGCTGGCGTTCGTGAAGGGGATGTCCGAGGTGGGGATGAATCCGGAGGAGCTGGACGTCGAGGCGCGCTTTGGGCAGTTGGCGGAGGTGATGACGATTGTGCGGGGGGATGTGGCGAAGGGGTTGGGAGAGCTAACGCTGCTGAATTTGACGAGCTTGTTCGTGCCGGGGGCGGGAGGTGGGGGGCAGTTGAAGGCGGGGGATTTGGATCAGGTGGATTGGAATGAGGTGATGCGGAAGATCAATGCGCAGGCGGACGAGGAGGTAAGGATCGCGAAGGAGCCGGGGGTAAAGGCGTATCGGGATGCGAAGGCGTTGGCGGATCGGGTGGATAAGGCGGATGTGCCGGGAAATGTTTTTGATGCGGTGCTGGGGCCGTCGTTGGAATCGCCGGAGAAGGGGACGGTGGCGGATCATAAAAAATCATTGGAAGATCAGGTGAATGCGTTCGTGAAGCGGCGTGCGGGGGAGAGTGTGGCGGCGTTTTCGGATCGTATTGCGGCGTGGGTGACGCGGGCGGGCGGGGAGTCGTTCCATGTTTTCCCGGTGGATGCGCTCAATGCGGAGGCGATTCAGCGGGCGTCGGCGGTGGCAATTGGGCTGGAGATTTACAAGGCGGAGCACGGGGCGTATCCGGCGACGCTCGGGGCGCTGGTGCCGGGGATTTTGAAAGAGGTGCCGGCGGATCCGTGGTCGGCGGGTGGGGCGCCGTTGGGCTATGCGCAGGAGAAAGGGGAGTATGCGGTGTACAGCGTGGGGAGCAGCGGAAAGGATCGGCCGCGCGGAGAGGGGGTGCTGCGGGCGCGACAAGCGGTGTATAGCGACAAGTGGGGGGAAAAGGCGGCACCGGCGACGACGCGGCCGTGACATCACGATGAGGTGATTCACGCATCAGCGTGTGGTGGCGGGTTCGGGGAGGAGTTGGCACATGATGAGGTTGGGGCCGCCATGGTCGGGGGTGGAGTAGGCGGCGAAGTATTGGCCCTGGATGCGAATTTTCTAGCCTTTTTTGAGGGCTTTGACCTGGTCGGCGGCATCGAGGGGGAAGTTGCAAAGGACCTGGAGTTTGGAGACGTCGCCCTCTTTGGGGCCGGTGAGTTTGACGTTGTTGTAGTTGCCGGTTTCGATGTCGGCAACGGTTCCGGTGACGATGATGAGCTGGCCGCCGCCATATTTGGAACCGGCGGCATTGGCGTCTTTGGCGACGGCGGCGCAGAGATCGGCGGCGGAGATTTCCGTGGGCTTGGGTTCGTCAGTGGCGAAGAGTGGTACAGCGAGGAAGATGCACAATAGGCAGAAGGCGCGAGCGATGAGGGTGCGGGGCATAACATGACTCCGTTGAATGTGGCCGCAGATGCAAGCGATGAACGGGGTCACGGGGCGTCAGGATTTGCGCGAATAGCCATGAAGCCGCCCCCATGGTTATGGCGGTGCGGAACTTGCGGGGCGCGATTCAGGAATTGTGGGCGGGCGTGATGAGGGATCCGTTTTTCCAGAGGCCGGTTTGTGGCGGGGCGTTGGGGGTGGTCATGGTGCCGGCGCCCTGGGGTTGGCCGTCGCGGAAGGCGCCGGTGTAGCGGCGGCCGTCGGGCCAGGTCATCGCGCCGTCGCCGTCGGGCAGGTCGGGGGCGCCGCTGATATCGCGCCACTCGCCCTGGTAGTGGCGGCCGTCGGGGTAATCGATGGCGCCTTTGCCGCGCTCGAGGACATCGTCCCAGTCGCCGGTTTGGCGGGTCTTGTCGTCGTAGACGACGGTGCCATGTTCGTGGATTTTCTTGCCGTCTTTATAGGTGATGAGCGCATCGGTGCCGTCGGGGGCGGTGACGGTCATATCGCCGTCGGGATCGCCGCCTTTCCAGGCGCCTTCCTCGGTCCAGCCGGAGGGGTAGCGGAGGGTACCGTGTCCGTCGAGGAGTCCGTCGTGGAAGTTGCCCTGGAGGACGGAGCCGTCGGCTTTGGTGTAGGTGCCGAAACCTTCGGGGTGCGAGGAACCGTCGGCGTCGTAGACACGGAGCTGGCCGGTGTAATGGTCGGGTTCGGAGGGGACCATGGCGATGTCGGTGCCGGACCAGAGGGTTCCGACGGGGCGGCTGGAGGAGAGGTTGGCGCCGTTGATGATGACGGTGCAGCCGGTGAAGGCGGCGGCGGTGAGCGCGAGCGCGGAGGCGCGAAGAAGGGTGGATCGCATGGTCATTCTCCCTCGTTCTGGCCGGACGGCTGGTGGATGTGACAGGGGAGACTATATCACGCCGGCTGCGTACCGCCAGCGGGAATGATGCGTGGAAGCGTCAACGCACGCCGAGGGCATGGAGCCAGTCGAGAGCGGCGGCGGGCCAGACGCGGGCGGCCTTGGTGCCGCGGAGGCCGTAGCCGTGGCCGCCGGTGGGATAGAGGAGGAATTTGTGGGGGACGGTCGTGTGATCGAGGGCGTCGTTATAAAGTTTGCTGCCAACAACGTAGGTGGGATCATCTTCATTGTGGATGATAAGGGTAGGGGGGATGTTTGCATGGAGGTTGAGTTCGGGGGAGAGTTTTCCGGCCTGATCGAGGTAGGCGGGATAGACGAGGATGCAGAAATCGGGCCGGCAGGATTGCCGGTCGGCGGCGTCGATGGGGGCGTAGGAGCGATCATCGAAGCGGGTGCTGGCTTTGGCGGCAAGATTACCGCCGGCGGAGAAGCCGATGATGCCGAGGTGATTGGGATCGATGTTCCATTGGGCGGCGTTCTGGCGGGCGAGGCTGAGGGCGCGCTGGACATCCTGGAAGGCGCCCTCGCGATTGCGCGGGACGCGGTATTTGAGCACGATGCCGGTGATGCCGTGGGTGCTGAGCCAGGTGGCAATTTCGGAGCCTTCGAGGTCCATGGCGACGTAGCTGTAGGCGCCGCCGGGGCAGACGATGATGGCGGGCGGGGCGGGTGCGGGAGTGCTGGAGGTAGGGGATTTGGCGTCGGGGTAAATAGAGAGGGTGGGGTGGCTGACATTGGTGTAGAGGTGGACGTTGTCGGCGCGGACGGGGCGGAGGGTTTCGGGCTGGGTGGTGGCGGCGCCGGGCATTTTGCCGGCGGGCCAGAGATCGACGACGGCCGCGGGGGCGGCGGAGGGCGGAAGGGCCGGAGCGGTGGTTGCCGAGGGGGCGGCGGCGAGCAGCGCCAGGGGAAGGAGGGCGAGGAGGGCTGAGCGAAACAGGGGTTTCATGGCGGGCCATCCTTATAAAGGGGAGCAGGGGAGTGTACCCATTGCGGGAGGAATTGGAAAAAGGGGTCCGAGCGTTTCGAAGGAATGCGTGGGGCGGGGGCAATTGGGGTTTTGGTGCGATGAGTCCAATTGGGGACGGGGAAGCGCGAATATGAAAGTTTTTTGGGCGATTGCGGCGGGGTAGGCGGGCCAAGTAGGATGATGAGCCTTGTTCCTATGTTCTTTTTTGAATGGATCGACTGATGCGGATGCGTGTGATAGCGGCGGCGGTGGGGGCGATTGGATTGGCGGCGGCGGCGTTTGGACAGGCGCCCGCGACGCAGCCCGGGGCCGCGGCGTCCGGGGCGTTTAAGACCGATGCGCAGAAGATCGGCTATGCCATCGGCCTGCAGATCGGCGGCAAGCTGCATGGGGTCGAGGTGGACTCCAAGGCGCTGGCGGCGGGCGTGGATGATGCGGCCAGCGGGGCCAAGCCGCAGATGACCCCGGAGGAATTGCAGGCGACGATCACGCTGCTGGAAGGCAAGTTGCAGGCGCAGGCGGACAAGGCCGCCGCGGACAGCGCCAAGGCCGGGGATACCTTTCTCGCGGACAATGCCAAGAAACCCGGCGTGGTCACGACGCCTTCGGGGCTGCAATACAAGGTGAATACCTCGGGCAAGGGCAAGCAGCCCAAAGCGACCGATACGGTGTCCGTGAATTACAAGGGGTCGCTGATTTCCGGCCAGGTGTTCGATGAATCGCACGGCGAGCCGGTGACGTTCCCGGTGAACCAGGTGATTCCCGGCTGGACCGAAGCGCTGCAGTTGATGCACGAGGGAGACAAGTGGACGCTGTATATTCCGGCGAAGCTGGCGTATGGCGAGAATTCACCGACGCCCGCGATTCCGCCCAATTCGGTGCTGGTGTTCGATGTGGAACTGGTATCGGTGAAGTGAGGGGCATGGCCGATTGCCCAGTGCCGATTGCCGATTGATTTTGGAAAGCCCGGGAATTGCGATTCCCGGGCTCTCCTGTTTTTGCGGGCGCGCGTGGCCTTGCGGGCATCGCTTCGCGCCCAGGCGCCGGGGAGCCGGTGCGCATCAGGGCGGTCCGGGTTGGAAGGGTCGCAGGAAATCGGAGAGGGCGGTATCGAGGGTGTCCTCGTCGGTGTCGAACAGATCGTTGTGGGCGGCATCGGGAAGGGTGAGGTCGGTGACGGGCTCGCCGGCGGCGCGGGCGGCGGCGACGAGCTCCGCGTGCATGGAATAGGGAACGATGTCGTCCTTCGCGCCGTGCGCCATCAGCATCGGCACGTGGATGCGGCCGATCTTGGACAGGGAATCGAAGCGGTGAATCAGCATGAGGGACACGGGAAAAATCGGATAGTGGTGCTGGGCCGTGGCGGTCATGGAGGTGAACGCGGAGAAGGTCATCAGCGCGATGATGTGCGCGGGAGCGGGATCGGCGGCGTGGCGGGCGGCGAGATCGATGGCCACCGCCGCGCCCAGCGACCAGCCCGCCGGAATGATGCGCCGCGTGTCGATGTCGGTGCGCGTCAGCAGGTGCTGATAAGCGGCTTCGGCGGCGGCGTAACAGCCCTGCTCCGAGGGCTTGCCGCCCGACATGCCATAGCCTTCGTAATCGACCAGCATCACGTTCGGGCCGTGCTGGCGGAAGATCGTGGACATGTCCACGGCATCGGTCATGCACATGGCGTTGCCGTAGAAGAACAGGATCGTGGGCTGGTGCGCGGGATCGTGGAAGGATCGGGCGAACAGCCCCGTGATGGGCGTGCCATCGGCGGCGTGCAGATGAACCAGCTCGCTGGCGGTGGGGGGGCTGAGCTGCGCGTAAGGGGCGCCTTGCGTGGAAGCGCCGATGAAAATGAGCTTGGATTGGAAGATCGCCAGCATGATGCCGATGAAAAGGTAGAGGAAAATCAGCAGCTTGGCGAGGCGGATGGCTTGGCGCTTGGCGCGGGCCTTGAAGGGGAGCTTCGGGGCGGGCGGGCGGCGGCGCGGGAAAGGCAGCGGCATGGGTACCTCCAGAAGTCGTACGATAGCGCGGGGAAAAAGTGCGGTAAGCGGCGGCCCATGCGGGTCCGATCCCGCCGCGTTGCGGCGGCGCTATGCCGGCGCTAGAGTGAGGGCATGAGCAGCGGGTTGACGGTGACGGTGATGGGATCGGGGACCTCGGCGGGCGTGCCGATGATCGGTTGCCATTGCGCGGTGTGCACGAGCGGCGATCCGCGCGACAAGCGCACGCGGCCGTCGATTGTCGTGGCGTATGAGGGCGAGGGGCGGGAGCGCACGATTCTTGTCGACACCACGCCGGAACTGCGGCTGCAGGCGGTGGCGAACCACATCGACCGCATCGACGCCGTGGTCTACACGCATGCGCACGCGGACCACATTTTCGGCCTCGACGACGTGCGGCGCTACAACACGCTGCTGAAGGCGCCGCTGCCGCTATACGCATCCGCCGACGCGCTGGCGACGCTCAAAAAAAGCTTCGCCTACGCATTCGAAACTTACGAGCGCACGGGCGATGCGCTCTATCGTCCGGAGCTGGCGCCGCAGGTCATCGAAGGCCCGTTCAGTTTATTTGGCAAAACCTGGACGCCGGCGCCGCTGGTGCACGGACGCTTCCGGGTGCTCGGTTTTCGCATCGGCGATTTCGCGTACTGCACCGATTGCAACGAGATTCCGCCCGAAACCCGCTCGCTGCTCCAGAACCTCGACGTGCTCATCATCGACGGCCTGCGTCCGCGCCCGCATCCGACGCACCTCTCCTTCGAGCAGGCCCTGGACATCATCGCGGATCTGAAGCCGCAGCGCGCTTTTTTCACGCACCTTTCGCACGACATCAAGCATGCCGACCTGGAAGCCGTCCTCCCGTCGCACGTGCGGGTCTGTTATGATGGGTTGCGGATCGGTGTATGACCGTGCCGCGGCTGCGGAGCATGGAACTATAGTTGCGGCGCATCTCATGAAGCCGGGAACAGGGAGTCTTCCATGAAGCTTGTTCGTCGCGCGCTTCAGGTGTTGGTGGGAGTGGCCTTCCTGACAGTGGTGGTGATGTGGGTGCGAACGCACCGTGTGACGGATTGGTGGTCGTACACCGGGGTGAAGGGATCGGTGATTTCCGACTGGCGTGTGACCACGGGGCCTGGGGCCGTGGAAATCACTCACAGCACCGGGACGGCAAAGCGGGACGTTCCGGCGGACGTGGGCTTTGCACATGGGACAATTTCGCCGGCGGCGGTGCTCATATTTCAGTCCATTCGATGGTCCGGCCTGGGGCGTGTGGGATTACGCTATGCCTCGGAGCCAGATGATTTCGCGGCCGGCGTCATGGTAACTGGCGGGCATTGGAGCGTCGTGAATTTTCCGATGTGGCTGCTGGCAGTGGTGTTGTGGATTCTGCTGATCATTCCCTGGACGCCGGCAATCTTCCGCCGCGTCCGGAGAACTCGTTCCGTTGCAGGACCGATAGCCGAGCCTCCCGCCGCCGAACTTCACCTCGCGCCTTGAAGCGGACAGCGCCTGTGTGACCTTCACCCTTCCTCCGGCGGCTTCGCGTCGACGAGCGTCTCCTCCTGCCTGGGCTTCATGCGAATCACCTGATCCGCCCCCGGCCGCAGCATCTTGCCGACCGGTTCAATCTCTTCCAGCCGCCCCTTGGCCTCCGCGCTCTTTTCGATCGCCCACACCACACGCATATCCGCTAATCCCTCCAGCCCGTTGGGCTCGATGTCCGTGTCGTCGAGAATCGCCTTGGCAAAATATTCGATCTCCGCGCCGAACTGCTGGCTGCGGCGGAAGCTCCTTTTCTCCTCCTTCCCATCGATCTTGGTCGTCATCGTGATTTCCTGGGCATAGGAAAACGCGGGCTCTAATTTCACGCTGCCCTTCGTGCCCACGACGGTGTAGCTGCCCACATCGCCGCCGTTGAAGCAGACCGTGAACTGCGCCAGCCGCTCGTCCGGAAAACGCATCACCACGCTGGTCATCTCCGGCACTTCCTTCCAACGCGCATCCCCGGCCAGGCTTTCCGAAAGCGCCACCACGCTGGTCGGCTCGCTGCGGAACAGATAGCGCGCCGCGTTGATCGGATACACCCCCATGTCCATCACCGGCCCATAGCCCTCGCGCCGGTCCAGGCGGTTGTTCCCTTCCTTCACCTGCTGCGCGAACGCGCAGGAGAAAAACCGCGGCTCCCCGATTTTGCCGCTCTTGATCAGCTCCACCGCCGCCATGTTCGCTTCCTCGAAATGCAGCCGATAGGCGATCATCAGCTTCACGCCGCTCTCCTCGGCGGCATGAATCATGTCCTGGCATTCGCGCTCGCTCATCGCCATCGGTTTCTCGCACAGCACATGAATGCCCGCCTTCGCCGCCTTGACGGCGTACTCCGCGTGCATGCGGTTGGGCAGCGCGATGTACACCGCATCAATATCCGTCCCCGCCAGCAGATCGTCATACCCTTCATAGCCCAGCACCCGCTGAATGCCATATTTCTTCCCCAGCTCTTCGCGTTTTTTCTCATCCCCGCTCACCAGCGCCACCAGCTCAAAATGCCGCCCACGCAGCGTGAATGCGGGCAGAACGTCCTCCTGGGCGATCCATCCGAGTCCGACGACGGCGAAGCGCACGCGATCGCCGAGGATTTTGGGATTGGAAATCATGGCGGTACTCCGACCAAAAAGTGCACGTGCAAACTCACCGGCAAGATTGCAACTGGCGTTCCGCAACCTTCCCGAAAGGCCGGGCAAAAAAAAGAAGCCGCCCTGAAAGCGGCGCTTCCAGGGCGGCGAAAGTCTCCGCGTGGCGTCCGGCCAGCGGGGGGAAGTCGGGGATTATGAATGCACGCGCGATCCGCTTTCCACCGGCACATAGCCGCCCTCGGGAGGCATGCCGCCGGGAAGGGCCGAGGGGATGAGCTGGTATTCGGGATACGCCGAGATGCCATGCTCGTGAAGGTCCATGCCCTCGATTTCGCCGTGCTTCGAGATGCGCAGGAGCCTCATGGCATCCAGGATTTTGAACATCACGAAGGCGACGATGAACGTGCAGGCGCACACCGTGAACGAGCCGATGATCTGCCCTTCCAGGCACTTGAACCCGCCGCCATAGAACAGCCCGGTGAGGAACTGTGTCTGATCCTGGTGACCGGCCGGCCCGGTGTATATGGCGGTGATCGAGGGGCTGCTGCCGCTGAAGTTGTATTCGCCGCTGGCAAACAGACCCAGCGACAGGGTTCCCCACACGCCGCACACGCCGTGCACCGGCCAGGCGCCGATGGGATCGTCGATGCGCAGGTACTCCAGCAGGTCGGCGGCGAGAATCACGATGACGCCGGCCACCGCGCCCAGCCAGCAGGCGCCCGCGGGGCTTACCCAGAAGCAGGGACAGGTGATCGCGACGAGCCCGGCGAGGAAGCCGTTGGTGATGGCGCCGGCATCCCACTTCTTGGTGCGCGTGTACACGAAGAAGATCGCGGCCAGACCGCCCGTGCAGGCGGCCAGCGTGGTGTTGGCGGCGATGCGGCCGATACTGATGAAATCCATGGCCGAGAGAGTCGAGCCGGGATTGAAGCCATACCACCCGAACCACAGGATGAACCCGCCGATGACCGCGATGGTCAGATCGTGCGGGGTCATCGCGCCGCCGCCGTCGCGTTTGAACTTGCGTCCCAGGCGCGGTCCGAGACAGATGCCGCCGGCGAGGGCGATCCAGCCGCCGATCGAGTGCACGACGGTCGAACCGGCGAAGTCGTGGAAGTTCATGCCCCAGCCATTGAAGAGATGCGTGAAGCTGTTGGGGCTGGCGTTGAGACCGCCCATCGTGGCCAGGAACCCATCCGGACCCCAGGCCCAGTGGCCGATGATCGGATAGATGAAGCCCGAGACGCATACGGAGTAGATGATGTCGCCCCAGAATGCCGTGCGGCCGATCATCGTGCCCGAGCAAATCGTCGACGCGCAGTCGGCAAAGGCAAACTGGAAAATCCAGTGAGCAAGGACCGGAACGCCGGTGCCCCAGTAAAGAGCACTCGTCGCGCCGTTCTGCAGGAAGAACCAGTTATGCACCGGCCCGCCGACCACGTCATTGGGATCGTGCCAGCCAATAAACCCATTGCCCTGGCCGAACATGAATGCATAGCCGAAGGCGTAATAGAGGAAGCCGCACAGGCAGGTATCGAACGCACATTCGACCAGCACGTTGACCGTTTCGCGGCTGCGGCAGAAACCGGCTTCCAGCATCGTGAAGCCCGCCTGCATGCCGAACACCAGGAACGCCCCGATCAATGTCCACACCGTGTTGAGCGGATTAATCGTCGTGTTCTTGGTCGCATCGTTGATGTCGTGAATCATCGCCGGCTGGGTCGTTGTGGGATCGGCGGGAGCGGCCGCCGGCGCCACGGTGCTCACCGCTGCACCCGTTGCGGGCGCCGCTGGAGCGCTGCTGGCCGCTTCCTGAGCGTGCGCGACTCGTCCGCCCGCCACCGCCGATCCGCCCGAAAGCACCGCGGACATGGTGATGATCGCCAACAGCAGCAACGCCACCCCCACGAACTTCCCGACGCAGATCAACGCCATGTAGCGTCGCCACTCGGGATCCTTCATGCGGGTCGCCAGGCGCGACAGTTTTTGCGAGAACGAGAGCTTCTCGCCGGGGGGTCTCTTGACCTTCAAGCGGCCTCGATCCACTACACACCTCATGCTTCCAGGGATGGCAGGACGTGCGCGCAAGCTCCCTGTCGCGGCTTGCGGCCGTTGTCTGTGGGATACAGACCGGGGAATTCACCGCGGCCGGAACATCCGCACCGCGGCAGGAAATCAGGTGTCGGCGAGCTGCCTATGCAAGGGCAGTGCCATTTATTCAGGCGCTGCCTCGGGTCGCGCACAGACTCGGTTATCGCCGCCGAAACTGCGGTTAATGCCCCACGAATCCCACCCAACTTCCCATCTGCAATTCCCCCGCTCCGTCCTGCGTCATGCGCACTTATTAGGCATTCACCTGCCCCCGCCCAGTTTGTGCACACAAAAGATACGATGAGGCTCAAGCGAATCGAAAAAATGCCCGCTTTTCCGCCGCTCCCTTCCCCTCCACGCGCTCGCCACGGTCGCCACATCCTTGTTCCCGGCCCCGCATTCCCTCATAGTGCCCACATGAACTTCAGCGCCACATGGCTGCTTTCGGGCCTTTTCATCAGTTGCCTGGGCCTGGGAATCTTCCGCTACGGCAAGGTCACCGCGCAGTTCACCCCCATCTTCGCCGGCATCGCCATGCTCGTGTACCCCTACGTCATCTACAGCGTTCCCCTGCTGTGGCTGATCACCGCCGCCATCTGCGTGCTGCTGTACCTCATGCGTGAAAAGCAGTGACCCGCCGCCGGATCACTCGGCGCCCCGCGATGCCGCCGTGCTCGCCGGTGAGGGGACGCGCTCATACAAAATCCAGGTCTGCCCGGAAAGATCCGAGCTGTCCCACGCCGCCACCTTCCGCCACGGGACGCCTTCCGCTTTAACCATCTCCGGAGCATCCGCCACGGGACGGTCTTCCACCAGCAGCCACGGGGGGATGCCATGCGACGCGTCCTGCGGCACCACGAACGAGCGCCCGGGCGGAAGAAACCGGTCGTAATAACCCAGTTCGATCTTCAATCGCAGCCGCCGGCTGGATGCGACCGGGATCTCCGGTGTCGGCGTATGCGCGGCCAGAAAGGCAACCCCGGCCGCCGGATCGCCTCGTCCCACCTGCAGAAACCTCGCCAGCAGCAGCGCCTGCCCCAGCCCGAACGCCGCCAGCAACGCCGCTGTTATCAGGCGCAGACGCGGCATCTGAAAGCCACGCACCGCCAGCATCGCCCCAAGCTGATACACAAATGGCACCAGCACCAGAAAGTAGCGCGGAAACAGATAGGTCGGAGGATCAAACACCAGCAGCCCCGCAGGCACGGCCACCAGCACCCCGTAAAAAATCCAGACGCTGTCGCGATTCCGGCGCAAGTGATCGGCCTCTGCGACCACCAACGCCAGCGCCGCAATCAGCAGCAGGTCCGCCACCGTCGCACTCCGCCCCGGCCAGCCCGCCATCACGCGCACCAGATGCTCCACCACCGCCAGCGGACCGACCTCCGGCCCGCCCAACAGCACCATCGACCGGACATTCACCTCATACAGGATCGCCGCGCATACCAACACCGGCCCATGCATCGCCGCCAGACCCGCCACGGTCCGCGCTTTGGGGGCCATGCGCCGCGCCGCCGCCACGGTCCACACCAGAAGCGCCAGCCATACAAATCCATAGGTCAACTGCGACAGCAATCCAAGGACGCCGATCAGCCCCGCCGCCAGCGCCCAGCGCCAGTCCCGCCCCTCAACCCACCGGCGCGTCGCCCCCAACGCCAGCACCGCCGCCAGCACCGCCCCGGCGTACCCTCGCGCCTCGCTCGAGTAAACGATCAGGGGCTCCGAGACCGCGATCATCCCCGCCCATAAGACGCCGGCAGCCGTGGCTCCCGCCCCCCGCCGCGCCCCGCTCCAGCACGCCGCCGGCACCGTGAGAACACCGCAGACCAGCGCCGGCAGCCGATACACGAGGGCGTCCCGCTGGGCGCCCAGGGCGTACATCCACAAGCTGTTGAGATAGTGGTTGTTATCCGAATGGAGCTGCGTGAACACCGCCAGCGGCGACCGCAGCGGTTGGACGAAATAGAGCGAGAATATCTCATCCACCCACAAGGGGTTGTTCGCTGCCAACAGGCGCACCGCCAACGCGGCGGCGGTCAGTGCCGCCAGCAGCCACAGGCCGGGGCCCCATCGTCGTGACGCTTCCGTGGTGGATTTGATGCTCATCCTGATCCATTTCAAGACCGTGCCAGAGGATACACCAAGCCGGCGGGGCATGGGCGTCCCCGCTCATGTGGCTCTCCGGTCGCGCCATCTCGCGGGTAAAGCCGAGCCCTTGGGCGGAGCTGCTTTCGCCGAATACCGGCGGAACGCCGCCGCCAGCACACGAGCAGGCTGTGGCCCGTCCCCCTTCCCGCCGCGACCTTGCAATTGTGACGGATTGCACGATAATCCGCGCTTCGTCGCCGGGCTGGATTTGCCGCCCCTTGCGGACCCGCCGGCGCGTGTGCGTGGATAGGAACGCTTACCCCTATGGATTATGCCCTCCTGGCTGCCACGGCGCTCGGGGCGATCGGCCTGTACCTCATGCTGCCCCGCGATCGCGCGCCGCTGGTCGGGCTCGGAGCCCTCCTGGGAGTCCTCGGCCTCGCCGGCTTTTTCCTCTACCTCGTCCGCCTCACCGCCAGCGCCCAGGCCACCACCGCCCCCTCAGGTGCTTCCGCCGGGCCCCCCGTCTACTTCTACATCTTTTCCGCAATCATGATCGCCAGCGCCGTCGCCGTCATCTGCCAGCCGCGACCGGTCTATGCCGCCCTTTATTTCGTCCTGCTCACCCTTGCCGGCGCCGGCCTGTTTGTCCTCCTCCAGGCCGAATTCATGGCCATCGTCCTCATCATCATCTACGCCGGCGCCATCCTCGTCACCTACGTCTTCGTCATCATGCTCGCCAGCCAGGGCAGCGTCGGCGGCTCCGCCGTCGCCCCCTCCTATGACCGCCGCTCCGCAGAACCCTTCATCAGCGTCCTGGTCTCCTTCGTGCTCGTCGGCGCCATCCTGCAGGTCCTCCTGCCCGTCAACGGCCGGACCCTCGCCACCCCCGCCGCCCCCGAGCAGATGATGCTCGAAAGCCTCGGCATGGCCCCAGTCCCCGCGCCCGCCGGCCCCGCCACCAACACCTCGCCCGCCGCCACCACCGCCCCGGTCCTCTCCGCCGCCATCCCCGAAGGCCCTTCCAACGTCCAATTGCTGGGCGCAAGCCTTTACTCCCGCTATTCGCTATCGCTGGAACTTGCCGGCGTGCTGCTGACCGTCGCCCTCATCGGCGCCGTCGTCATCGCCCGCAAAGGCACCCCCGCGCAGCATACCCTGGGCACCGGAAACATCCCCTCCGAATAGCCCCTCGAAGGATTCGCCATGTCGCAAATCGAACTCTATCAATACCTTGCGGTCGGAGCGATCCTCTTCGCCATCGGCGTCGTCGGGTTCCTCGCCCGCCGCAACATGATCATGATGTTCCTCTGCACCGAGATCATGTTCCAGGGCGTCGCGATCAACCTCGTCGCCTTCTCCCGCTTCCACCTCAACTCCCAAGGTCTCAGCTTCGTCATCTTCCTCCTGACCATCGCCGCCGCCGAAGCGTCGCTGGCCCTGGGCCTGGTCGTCCTTCTCTTCCGCAAACGCGAAACCCTCAATGTCGACGAATGGTCCGAAATGCAAGGATGACCCCCCCCCAGTAATTGGTAATTCGTAATTGGTAATTGGGATTTCGGAAACGGTCTGAATGTTTCAATTCGCGGCTCATTATTCATGGCTCATCCCCCTCCTTCCGCTTATCGCCTGCGTCCTCGCCGGCTTGTGCATGTGGAAGGCCCGCAATGCCGCCCACATCCCGCCCATCCTCGCCATGATCGGCTCCTTCATTCTCGCCCTCACCCTCCTCATCGGCATCAGCCAAGACCCCTCCCGCGCCGCCCACCTCCAGAACAATCAGGTCTTCGAGTGGTTCTCCGCGGGCAGCCTCCACATCGGCGCCTCCTCCTCCATCGATCAGCTCACCGCCCTCTACCTCACCTTCATTACCGGCATCGGGCTGCTGATCTTCATCTTTTCCGTCGGCTACATGAAGGGCGACTTCGGCTTCCCGCGATTCTTCGCCTACATGTCCATCTTCGTGTTCTTCATGTGCTGCCTCGTCATGGGCAACTCCTTCCTCCTGCTCTATCTCGGCTGGGAAGGCGTCGGTCTCGCCTCCTACCTGCTCATCGGCTACTACTACCCGCGCCCCGCCGCCGTCGCCGCCGCCAAAAAAGCCTTCATCACCAACCGCGTCGGCGACTTCGGCCTCGCCATCGGCCTCTTTCTGATCTTCCAAACCTTCAACACCCTCAACTTCACCGACGTCTTCGCACGGCTCCAGGACCCCGCCTTCGTCGCCGCCCATCACACCGCCATCTACTGGATTCCCTTCTGCATCATGCTGGGGGCCTTTGGCAAATCCGCCCAGTTCCCCCTCCACGTCTGGCTGCCGGACGCCATGGAAGGCCCCACCCCCGTCTCCGCCCTCATCCATGCCGCCACCATGGTCACCGCCGGCATCTACCTGATCGCCCGCACCATGCCCCTCTTCCTCGCCACCCCTGGCAACACCGACGCCCTCGACACCGTCGCCTGCATCGGCGGCTTCACCTCCTTCCTCGCCGCCACCATCGCCCTCTGCCAATACGACCTCAAACGCATCTGGGCCTATTCCACCATCTCGCAGCTCGGCTACATGTTCCTGGCCCTGGGCGTCATCGCCCCCACCTCCGCCGTCTTCCACGTCTTCACCCACGCCTTCTTCAAGGCCCTCCTGTTCCTCTCCTCCGGCGCCGTCATGCACGCCATGGGCGGCGAGCTCGACATCCGCAAAATGTCCGGCGTCCGCCGCGTCATGCCCATCACCCACATCACCATGCTGATAGGCTGCATCGCCCTGGCCGGCGTGCCCTTCATCGGCGCGGGCTTCTTCTCCAAGGATGAAATCATCCACGCCGCCCTCAACAGCCACACCCCCGTCGGCCTGCCCTTGGGCGCGCTCGCCCTGCTCGTCGCCCTCCTCACCGCCTTCTACACCTTCCGCGCCTATTTCCGCGTTTTCTGGGGACCGCTCGAACTCCCCGCCACGGCAGGCCATCACGAAGCCTCCCCCTTCGCCCTCGACGCCGGGCATACCGAAGATGTCCACTCGCCCGACACCGGCGGCATCGACACCGTGCATGCCAAGCAGGGTCACGAGGAAGCCTCCCACGGCGAAACCGCCGGCGGCCAAATGGTTGGCGCTGGCCACGGCCACGACACCGACGCCCACGGCCCCAACGATGGTCCGGCCGTCATGTGGATCCCGCTGATCGTCCTGGCCATCGGCGCCATCGGCGCCGGATACCTCGGCTACAAACCGGCCGGCGACTGGATCCATCATTTCCTCAACCCGGTCCTCGGCGGCTACGGTCACGCCGAAGGCGCCACCGGCGAAGCCATCGATCGCGTCAGCGAGCCCGTCATGATGGCCCTCGGTTTCGCCATCCCCCTGATCGGCATCGTCACCGCCTGGTTCTTCTTCCTGAAAAACCGCCACGCCGCCGAAATCGTCGGCGCCAACCTCCGTCCCGTCGTCCGCTTCCTTTACAACCGCTGGTACATCGACGCCATCTATTCCGCCGCCATCACCAAGCCGCTCCGCTTCTTCGCCTACATCCAGTCCTATGTGGACCGCTACCTCGTCGATGGCATCGTTTTTCTGGTGGGATTCTTCCCGCAGCTTCTGGGTTATTCGCTCAAGCCGACGCAGCGCGGGCTTCTTCAACGCTATGCCGTCGGCATGATCGCGGGCATGGCGGCGGTGATCGTGGGCATCCTCTATCTCCTGCGATAACGCCCCTCAAGCCCCAAGAGGTACTTCGTGGAATTAAACATCGTCCATCTCATCCCCGAGATCATCCTGCTGGTCACCGCCTGCCTGGTCTGCCTGCTGGGACTTTCTTCCTCCGACCTCGTCCGCCGCTCCTGCCAGGTCCTCGCCGCCATCGCCTGCCTCCTGGGCCTCGGCGTCACCATCGCCACCCATTACATCGCCGTGAACAACGGCACCCTCCAGAGCACCCAGGCCGCACTCGTCAACTTCCGTTACTACAACCCCCAGTTCATCACCGGCCTCGCCTGCGCCATCGGCTTCATCATGGTCCTTATCTCCTGGGACATGCCCGCACGCAGCGACCCCACTTCCACCGACACCCGTTACCGCGGCGAATACTTCGGCATGATGCTTTTCTCCCTTGCCGGCGTCGCCATGATCGGCAAGGTCAACGACCTCGTCTGGCTGTTCATCGTGCTCGAACTGGTTTCCATCCCCACCTACATCATGGTCGCCACCGGACGCAGCCAGATCATCGCCCAGGAAGCCGGCATCAAATACTTCTTCCTCGGGGCGCTGGCCGCCGCCATCTTCCTCTTCGGCTTCTCGTACATCTACGGCGCCACCGGCGCCACCCGCTTCGCCGACATCCGCGAAGCCCTCGGCGGTTCCCAAATGGCCGCCCTCAACAACCCGCTCGCCCTCATCGGCATTCTCGCGGTAATCGTCGGCGTCTCCTTCAAAATCGCCGCCGTCCCCATGCACTTTTACACCCCCGACGTCTACCAGGGCGCCGCCACCCCCGTCACCGCTTACCTCGCCTTCGCCCCCAAAACCGCCGGCATCATCGCCATCATCGCCATGCTCTCCCTCTTCAATTTCAACTACTCCACCCCCGAAGGCTACTCGGTCATGATCCTCCTCTCCGTCATGGCCGGCCTCACCATGACCATCGGCAACGTCCTCGCCCTTTTGCAACGCAACATCAAACGCACCCTCGCCTATTCCTCCATCGCCCACTCCGGCTACATGCTCGTCGGCCTCGCCGCCGGCCCCGGCCTCGTCGGCAGCACCGGCGAAGTCGGCCACGATGGCGTCCTCGCCACCCTCTTTTACCTGGGCAGTTACGCCGTGATGAACACCGGCGCCTTCGCCGTGCTCGCCTATCTGCAAGGCAAAGCCGACGCCGGCGAAGACCTCGACGATCTCGCCGGGGTCGCCCGTGAACACCGCGGCCCCGCCCTCATGTTCGCCCTCTGCCTCTTCTCCCTTATCGGCATGCCTCTCACCGTCGGCTTCGTCGGCAAGCTCTACATCGTCAACACCGCCCTCTCCTCCGGCCGCATGGCGCTGGCCATCATCGTCGCCGTCAACGCCGCCATCGCCGCCGCTTATTACCTCAAGATCATCGGCTCCATGTACCTCCGCGAGCCGCTCTATCCCTTCAGCCTCCGCCGCACCCCCGCCATCCGCGCCGCCGCGATTATCTGCACCGTCGGCACTATCGCCCTCTTCTTCGTGCCCACCATTCTGATGCTCCCAAGCTGGGGCTACAACGCCCACGATTCCGCCAGCGCCGCGCCGCTGATTCAGCCCCAGAATGCATCGCGCCTGGGCGCCGTCACCACGCCCGCTTCCGCGAATCTCCGCATGGCCATCATGCAATCCGCAGGCTCTTCCGCACCGGCAGACGGACTGCGCAACACCCAATTCGTTAGGTAGGCGTTCGCTAAACTCTGGACCAGGCGCCTCGATAATCTACCATGACGGGCGGATGTCGCGCCTGCGCCTCCTCAAAATGTTGTACATCGCTGACCGAATCGTGCTTCAAAAGACCGGCCGCACCATCACCGGAGATGCCGTCTGCGCACTTGAAAATGGTCCCGTCCTTACCCGAGTTTACGATCTGATCAAGGGCGAAGACGTCCGCGTCGTCGAGTGGTCCCCGTTCATCCGCAACGACGGCAAGCGCGATCTTCTGCTCCACGCGGATCCCGGCGTGGGGAAACTCTCGCGCTTCGAGGTTCAGGCGCTCGCGGATGTCGCCGCCCGCTTCGAATCCAACGACGATTGGGAAGTCGCCGATTACACCCACTCGTTCCCCGAATGGCAAAAGAATCGGCCCGCCAGGGGAAGCTCCAGACGCATCCCCTTCGATGATGTTCTTGAAGCCTTCGACATGCTGCCTCTCAAGGACATGCTGCTCAGCGAAGCGGCAGCCGAGTCTGCCACCGACCAGCTTCTGCCCGGCGCGTTGCGATGAAGGCCGGACAAACGTTCTTCCTCATCGGAGAAGATTCCCACCTGTGGATGGTCATCTCCGATCCCGCCAAAGATCCCACTCATATCCTCCTCGTCAACTTCACAAGCTGGCAGCATATCCATGACCAAACCTGCGTCGTCCAGGTCGGCGAACACCCCTGGCTCAAGACCCGCAGCGTCGTGTACTACCCCGCGCCCCGCATCGTCTCCCTGGCGCAGCTCGAACAGCGCATTCAATACGGCCTGCTGAGCTTTCATGCCGATTTGTCCCCTCAGCTCCTCCGAAAAATTCGTGTCGGCGCGCTCCTATCCCCTTTTATTCCCATGGCCCAGACGCGTACTGCCGGCGGAGCAGCACCATCCGTAAGCTCCGTGCGAACTTCCTGGGGAATGATGACACCGCCGTAAAGAGGCTCAAGAACCCCGACGGCATCAATGAGGATCAGGTAATTCAGCGGCGATGTATCAGCGACTATCAGCATCCGCGTTCCGCGCCATCTCCAGGTCCTTTCCCTCGCGCACGACGTCCTCGAAAGTCATCTCGTAGTAAACCTCGTGACGCTTGAGGATTCCCTCGGCCACGAGGCGCGATACACCTAATCCGCGGCACAATTCGCCGTAGCCAATTCGCTTTTCGCGATAAAGGTTGATGAGGAGCAGTTCCTTGGCTGCAGCGTCAAGGTTTTCGACCTGCTGACGCAGTGCTCGCTCAAGATCTTCGGGAAGCTCAATCAGGATCGACATAGTGCACCTCACCGAAGTATAGCAGAAACGCGGCAGGCCCGGCGTGGCCGCCCGGCGTGGTGTCTCCTCGGGCTGGTCTGCATTCATGAGGCCCGCTACGATAACCCGCCGATTATTCCACGCTTTATCTCTGATTGAGGCCTGCCGTGACGTCGATTGAAGAGCTTCTCCGCCAGCGTTTTTCCACCGCCATGGGTCTGGCTTTCGGAGCGGAGAATATCACCGATCCGCTCATCAAATCGGCCGACCCCCGCCATGCCGATTTCCAGAGCAACGTCGCGATGCCCCTCGCCAAGCGCGTCGGCCAGTCGCCGCGCGAAGTGGCCTCCGCCCTCGTGAGCAACCTCAATCTGGACGATCTCTGCGAGCCGCCCCAGATCGCCGGACCCGGATTCATCAATTTACGCCTGAAGCCCGGGTTTGTGATCCGCGCGCTCGCCGAGGCGTTCCCCGCCGGGGCGCCGGCCGAGCGCGCCGGCGTGCCCATCACCGCCCATCCCCGCACCGTGGTGATCGATTATTCCGGCCCAAACGTCGCCAAACAAATGCACGTCGGGCATCTGCGATCCACTATCATCGGCGACACGCTCTCGCGAACATTCGAATTCCTCGGCCACACCGTGGTGCGCCAAAACCACATCGGAGACTTCGGCACGCAGTTCGGCATGATCATCCACCACCTGCGCAGCACCGGCGCCGCCCATCCGAACCACCCGCTGACCATCGAAGACCTCGACCGCTTCTACAAAGAGGCCACCGAGAAATTCAAAACCGACGCCGCCTTCGCACAGCACGCACGCAAAACCGTCGTCGAGTTGCAGTCCGGAGCCCCCGACGCCGTGGCCCTCTGGAACCGCATGCGCGCGGAAACACGCCGCCATTACACCGCAATTTACAAGTTGCTCAACGTGACCCTCGCCGATGCCCACGAACGCGGCGAATCCTTCTTCGGCCCACGCTTGCCCCTGATCGTCGAGCACGTCAAAACCACCCTCGAATTCGGCGGCGAGGGAGCCCAGGCCTCCTACAACGCCGGAACCGCCCGCGACACCGACGACGATCCCGTCGGCCACGAAATCCCCGAACTCGAAGATCACGTCCCCGAAACCCAGGATGCCAACCACCGGCTCGAAGAAGCCGCCGAGCCGCGCGTCATTCACAAACCCTTTGCCGCCTATTCTCACGGCGCCTTCTGCGTGTTCCTGCCCGGCTATGTCGACCGCGACAAACAGCCCCTCCCCATGATGCTGCAGAAGCGCGATGGCGGTTACCCCTACTCGGCCACCGACCTCGCCGCCCTCTATTTCCGCGTCCAGGAACATAAGGAAAATCCCGACGAACAAAAACCGCTGCAACAGGATTGGCATGCCGACCGCGTCGTCTACCTCACCGATGCCCGCCAGTCCCAGCATTTTGCCATGCTCTTCGATACGTTCCGCGCCGCCCAATGGGATATCCACCCCCATTCCCACCACAAGGTTACGCTCGAACACGCGCCCTTCGGCAAAATGCTGGGCAACGACAACCGCCCCTTCAAAACACGCTCCGGAGACACCCCGAAGCTGCACGATCTGCTCAGCGAAGCCATCGAACGCGCCGCACACGTCGAAGCGGCGCGCGGGGCCCACCTCTCCCCAGAAAAACGCGCCGCCGTCAACCACGCCGTCGGCATCGGCGCCGTGAAATACGCCGACCTCCGCCAGGATCGCACCACCGATTACATCTTCGACTGGGACCGCATGCTCTCCCTCGAAGGCAACACCGGACCCTACCTCCAGATGCAATACACACGCATTCAGTCCATCTATCGCAAGGGCGGCGCCACGCCCGCCGCCGTGCGAGCCTCCCCCGCGCCGCTCCTCCTGCAACACGAAAACGAGCTGGCCCTGGGCAAAAAACTGCTGAATTTCCCCGCGGCCGTGGAAGCCGTCGCACGCGACTTGAAACCCCACCTCCTCTGCACCTACCTCTACGAACTCGCAGGATCCTTCTCCCGCTTCTTTGAGTCCTGCCCCGTCCTCAAGGCCGAAACGGATACGCTCAAACTCTCCCGCCTGCGCCTGTGCGACATGGTCGCCACAACCCTGCGCATCGGCCTGCAAACACTCCTCGGTATCGACGTGATGGACGAGATGTAAGCGCCATGAGCGACCGGCCGCCCAAGATGCCACCCCCGTTAGATTACAGCCGGCCCATGGAACCGGTCGGAAAAAACCGCTGGTGGATGGTGCTTTTGCGGATCGTTGCCGGGTTGATTCTGGGGTTGGGCAGCTATGCCGCCGGGTGGGGCCTGGACATCGCCACGGATTACCGGTTTCCACCGATTTTTCTCGTGCCGCCGACGCTGGTGGTCGCGCTGGCGATTTTCATCGCCGTGCGTTTCCGAAGGTACGGTTACGTGACCGGCACGTTGCTGGCGCCGCTGGTGATCGCGGTAGGCCTCATCACGCTGGTGGTGATCATCTGTGGCGGCGGATTTCCTGGTCGCACCTTTGGCCCGTGAATCGGTCGCCGACCAAGCCACCCTGGCCTATTTCTGCCAGCTATTCGCGGTGACAATCGTGCCGCCCAGCGGATCGTAATTCGCAAAGCCCCCCGCGATGTTGTTGAGAACCTGGCAGCCGCGCGTCCGCCCAAGCCACAGTGACCCGAACGGGCCCGTCACCGTGTTGTTTTCCAGCGTGATATCCAGCCCCTCCCAGATGCCAATCGCGCCCGTGTCCTGCAATCCGCCATGCATCGTGTTGTAGCTGAATGTGTCGCGCTGGCATCCCATGTCGTTCGTGCGGATCGAGACGAACGTCGTCGTCGTGAACGTATTGTGCGTAATCACGCTGTCGGTGGTGCCTTCCTCCAGCGCCACGCGCGAAGCCGTGTTCCCGCTGATCGTCGCAAAGCGGCAGGAATTCAGGTCGATGGGCGCCTGGGGCGCGGTGATGTTCTCGAACGTCGTCCATTCGGAGCCCTCCGACCAGAACGCCCCGCTCGCCGTCGAACCCGCATGCAGCGCCTTGGAATCCAGCAGCGTGACGTTTTTGATCGTCGTGTACGTGGTATAGAACGTGAACAGCGATGAATCCGCCTGCGGATCGCTGAATTGAATCGCCAGATCCGAAACCGTCAGGTGATCCGCCGGCTTGATCAGCCGCGATACATGCAGGTAATGATCGTTCACCACCCCCGACGGCGCGACGTTGAAGTAATCGTTCGTCCCCACCACGTTCTTGGTCAGCTTCACCACCGTGTTGCCCGTGGCGTCCGTGCTCACCGACGCCACCTGCACATACTCGTCCGGGGCCAGCTCGTTGAAATCCGTCGCCTGCGTCAGCGACCCGCCCAGCTTCTGTTCCACCAGCGCCATGCTCCCCCGCCCGTTGGTCAGGAACAGCATTTCCCCCGCCTGCAGCGAGACCTGCCCGCGCAGCGTGATCGTGTCCCCCGTCACCGCCTGCGTCGCCATGTACAGCGTGTTGTCAAACTGCGGCGCGATGCGCAGCGCCCATCCATCGTTCCCCAGACCATCGTGATGATTCGCCACCTCCAGCACCGTGCTCGTGCCCTGCCCCGACAGCGTCACCGAACTGCCGTAGAACCACAGCGTCTTGTCCAGCACGAACACCCCCGCCGGCAGCGTGATCGTGTGCAATCCCTGCGTGTAAGCGGTATCGATCATCGCTTGAATCGTGCCGCTGTCATCATGCACCCCGTCCCCATGAAGCTGCCCGCGCAGGGTCGCCAGCGGATCGCTCGCGGGAGTGACCGCCGGCGCCGCCGGACTGGGGCTCGGGGAAGGGGCTGGGGCCGCCGGCGCGGAGGGCTGCACCGCCGGCGCCGCGTTCGGCGTGAGGATCGCCGCCGGAACCAGCGTCTGATTGCTCCCGCTCTGCCACGTGCGCGTCGGCCGCCCGCGCCGCAAAATCGTCTGCCCGCTGCTGGCAATCACGTCCGAAAAGCCCTTCTTGTCCCCGCCCCCCAGCGCCGCCTCCAGCGTGATCACCGGCTTCGCCGTGCTCTGCACGCCCGCCTGCGCCGCCTGCACCCCGCCCGCCCCCGCCAGCGCCGATAAATTCACCCGGTCTTCCAGCGATTCCACCCCCAGGCCCATGATCGCTCGCGCCCGCGCCGCATTTCCCTTGCCCGCAATGGCGCACGCCAGCCCCCACATCAGAAACTCCCGCTTGCCCTGGACCATGCCTGCTCTCCTGTTGTACCGCGCCGCTGCCCCCTCGCCGGACGCCGCGCAACCGCGCCCGCCTCAGCGATTCAACTCTCCAATATATTCCTCCGCCACGCCAAAAAGATTCCCCCTCTTACCCAGATAAGGCGACCCGTAAATATCCCCCCATTTGTGAATGTGAATGCGAGCGCTGTCCAATAATGAGCGGCGGAACCGTCCCTCACTTCCCCCGCCGCGCGAACATCCGCCGCATCCGGTCCAGCACCGTGTGTTGACCCGCCGTTTGACCCGCTTCCGTCGGCTTCTCCCCCAGCTTGCGCATCTGCTCCGCTTCCTCCGCTTCGCGCTGCGCGATCACCGTCGAGATCCGCTCCATCAGCCCCGGATCGCTGGCGAACAGTTCCTGCAGATGCCGCCCCGTGATCTCCAGCGCCCGGATGTCCGTCTTCGCGCGGATCGTCCGCGGACGCGGCGCACCCGTCATCGCCGACAACTCCCCGAAAAAACTCCCCGCCTCGATGTCCCCGACGTCCACCTGCCGCCCCCCCTCCACCTGCACGAACACGTCCACCACCCCCTCCAGCAGCAGGAACATCGAGTCCCCGCGCTCCCCCTGGCGATACACCGCCTGCCCCGCGCCCAGCGTGATCTCATGCGCCGCGCGCGCCAGCGTGCCGCGCTGCTCCGCGCTCAGCCCCGCGAACAGCGGGTTCTGCGAGATCGCCCCCAGACGGTGCTTCTCCGCCGCTTCCCCCTGCCGCGCCGACTTCTTCTCCAGATCCACCAGCTCCACCGTCCGCATCGGAAACGGTATCCCGTACCCCGCACGCTTCAGCCGATACCACGCATTGATCCGCACCGCGTTTTCTATGATCCGATGAGCCTGCGGCACGTTGATCCAGAACTCCACCTTGTACGCTATCGCTGAATCCCCGTAATCATGCAGCAGAACCAGCGGCTCGGGCTCCCGCAATACCCCCTCCGTCTCCTTCGCCGCTTCATACAGCACCCGCCGCGCGTCATTCGGCGGCAGATCGTACTCCAGGCCGACCATGATCGATCGCGCCGTCGCCGTCGACGGCGCGTGATAGTTCACAATCTGCTCCTTCGCCACCGTCCCGTTGGGAATCAGCACGTAATTGTCTTCGTCCGTCTGCACCGTCACCGCACGCCATGTCATCTCCACCACACGCCCCTGCACCTCCCCGATCTGAATCCAGTCCCCCGCCTGAAACGGCAGCGACGCCTGCAGCACCATCCCGCTGAAAAAATTCCCCAGCGTCTCCTGCAACGCCAGCCCCAGAACGATCGAAATCACCGCCGACCCCGCCAGGAAGCTCGATATATCCACCCCAAACGCCCACGAGCAGTACCCCGCGATCACGAACGCCGAAAAAATGATCACCACGATCTGGTGAATGAACTTCGACAGCGTCACTTTCCCCCCGCGCGTCAGCAGCGGCACGATCACCAGGCGGTCCACCAGCCGGATGCCCACCAGCAGCATCACCGCCACGAATACCTTGTGAATGATCACCGCCACAAGGTCTTTGGGATCCACCATCAGCCAGCCATGCAACGCAAACAGCGTCATGTACAGCGTCAGCGCGATCCCCCCGATCCGCACCACGCGCATCAGCCGGTAACGCTCCAGCGGTCGGCGAAATATCCGCGTGATCACCCACGTCGCCACCAGCATCGCCGCCAGCGTCCCCGCCCCCGACAACCCCGCCTTCAGCGAATACACCTTCAGCCACCCCTCCGCCACGTGATACCCGTTCGTCCCGCTGATTTCCCACTGGGTGTTGGCGCTGGTCGTGCGCGGGAGCGTCGCCGGTGCGGCGGTGTGGCCGGCAGAGGAGGTGGCGGTGGAAGGCGCCGATGCCGCCGATACGGCCTGTGCGAGAATTGCCATCACGCGAACCTTTTGCCCTTAAACCAGCCAGTCGCCTTCAAACACCTCGGTGGCCGAGCCCGTCATATATACGCAATCATCGCTCTCCCGCCACTCCAGCCTCAAATCCCCCCCCGGCAAATGCGCCACAATCTCCCGCCCCGTCTTCCCCACCAGCACCCCCGCCACGCATACCGCCGATGCCCCCGTCCCGCACGCCAGCGTGATCCCGCTCCCCCGCTCCCACGTCCGCATCGTCACTTCCTCCCGCGAATGCACCTGCACGAAATGCACGTTCATCCGCCGCGGAAACGCCTTGTGCTTTTCCAGCACCGGGCCGACCCGCTCCAGATCCACCGTCCGTACATCTTCCACAAATATCACCGCATGCGGATTCCCCATCGACACAAACACCGCTCGCACCCCCAGGCTCGTGCCCATCGGCACCTGAAAAACCCGCACGTTCTCCGTCGCCCCCAGCCACTGCGCATCCACCGGAATCTTCGCCAAATCCAGAATCGGCGCCCCCATGTTCACCGTCACCTCCGTCACCTTGCCATCCGCGCCCGCACGCAGCTCCAGCGTCAGCACCCCCCGCCCCGTCTCCACCCGCATCGGATTCTCCCGGCTCAACCCCCGGTCATACGCGAATTTCGCCACGCACCGCACCCCGTTCCCGCACATCTCCGATTCCGAACCGTCCGCGTTGAACATCCGCATCCGCACCGTCGCGCCCGCCGCCTTCCCCTCTTCGGTAGGGGGGGCCACCAGTATCAATCCGTCCCCCCCAACCCCGAAATGCCGATCCGCAATCCGCACCGCCAGCTTCTCCGGCTCCTCCACACGCTCCCTGAACGCATCCACGTACACATAATCGTTGCCGATCCCATGCATCTTCACAAACCGCATCGCGCGCACTCCAACCATTCAGCGAACCGCTCATTCTACCCGATGCCCCTGTTCAAGTAACAAAATCGCTGACTCTTACGCGAGCGGCGCCCGGATCGCCCTCTTCGCCCCTACTGCTGCCGCAATTCCACCCCCGCCAGCTCATTCTCCGAATCGCGCTCCACCACCACGTCCGCCGACTTCTTCGTCGACTCCGCAATCCGCGCGTTCGGCAGATCGATCCGCTTCACCCAGTCCTTCGCCTGCTCCACCGTCTTCCCCCCCTTGATGTGCCGCTCCATCAGCTTCATCATGATCATCGGCGCCGGACCCTCCACGTATATCTTCACGTCAAACAGCCCCGGAAGCCCCGCGAACGGTCCCCTATCCACCAGCAGGTAATTCCCCTCCACCACCACGAAATTCGTCACCACCGGAATCCGATATTTGTTCGGCACCACGTCATGGGCGAACCGCGAATACCCCGGCCAATCCACCACGTCCTTCCGCGCCCGCAGCGACTCCAGATGCTTCCGCAGATTCCCCACATCGATCGTGTCCGGCTGGCCCTTCACGTCGATCAACGCCACCGTCCCCCCGTCCGGCAGCTTCCGCACATTCGCCTTGAGATAGTTGTTCGGAAAATGAAACCCATCCATCGGCAACGCCATCCCGTGCGCGTCCGGATGCAGCACCTGCTTGTACACCAGCCAGTTCAATTGCTCGGCAAAAACCGACTTGCCCACCCCCGGCGGCCCCGCTACCGCCACCAGCAGCCGCCCCGGCTGCTTCGCCAGCCACAAATCTCGCAGCTTCCCCAGCAGCGGACGCCACGAATCCGTCCACGCCGCCGTCGAAAATACGCACGGAATCGCATGGTCCCCCACCGTCAGCTCGAACGGCTTGTTCAAAAACCACGGCACCGGAGGTATGACGTCTACGCTCAATCAACAACCCCCTCAATGAGATCACCTTGTCATACTACACCACATCCGCCACGCCATGACAATCCCCCACTTTCCGCCACCGCCCTCCTCCCCCGCATCCCTCACACGCCCACCGTACGGCCGCACCGGGCGTTGCCCTCGCACCCCGTCCCCGTGCAATACTCACACGAAAACGCGCTCCCCACGCAGTGCCCGATCCGCTCCACCATCACCGCCGCGATCTTTTCATCCAGCCCCAGTGGCTGCGTCACGTGCCACTTCACCCCCGCGTGCCGCGACGCCGCCCGCGCCGCAAGCTGCGGAATGTCCGTCGTCGAATGCCGCCCCGGCGAGAGAAAATACGGATGCACCACCACCAGCGTCGCCCCCTGCCGCACGCATTCATCAAACGCCTGCTCGATCGTCGGCTCGCACAACTCCATGTGCGCCGGCTCCACAATCGCCAGCCCCGCCACCCGCTTGAACATCCGCGCGACATCCACCAGCATCTCGTTCGCCGCCGCCTTCTTCGAACCGTGATCCACCACCACCAGCCCCACTACTTCTCCCGGAACAGCAAGCCCAGCAACCATCACGACCTCGTTTGCCCAATACCGCGCCACGCTTCGCGCAACTCCCGAAAACGCTCATTATAGCGGATCGCGGTAGGCGAGTATCCCCGGCGGCAAAAATCCCCGCCGGCCCATGCGCCCGCCCCTTTTCACCTTCTTCCTCCATAGATGGAAAACCTCATGCCCCTCCGCATCCTCATCCTCGGCGCCGGCATCGGCGGCCTCTCCGCCGCTATCGCCCTCCGCAAAATCGGCTTCTCCCCCACCCTTTTCGAGCAAGCCCCCGAACTCCGCGAAGCCGGAGCCGGCGTCGGCATCTGGTCCAACGCCATGGCCAGCCTCGAACAACTCGGCGTCGCCCCAATCCTCCGCAACTCCTCCCTCCCCCTGCGCCGCCTCGCCGGCGCCAACGCCGCCGGCAAAACCATCACCGATCTCCATCTCGACAGCCTCGGTCCGGAATTCGCCGCCGCCTCATGCCACATCCTCCTCCGCCCCACGCTCCTCGCCGCACTCGCCTCCCAGGTTCCCGCCAACACCATCCACACCCGCTCCCGCGCCGCGCGCGTCGAATCCTTCCCCGATCACGCACTCCTCCACTTCGACAACGGTCGCACCGAATCCGCCGACCTCCTCATCGCCGCCGATGGCCTCCACTCCGTCGCACGCCCCTGCGTCGTCCCGCCGCCCGACCCCATCCGTTACTCCGGCCAAACCTGTTTCCGCGGCATCGCTCACATCCCCCCACCGCACCCCGACACCCTCCGCGAAATCCAGGGCCCCGGCATCCGCGGCTCCGTCTCCCCCGTTACCCCCGACACCCTCTACTGGTGGACCGCCATCAACGCCCCGCCCGATCAACTCATCCCCCAACCCCAGCGAAAAGCCTGGCTCCTCGACCGCTTCAGCCATTTCCCCTTCGCTTTGCCCGACGCCATCCGCGCCACCCCCGATGAGGCCATCCTTCAGAACGATCTCGTCGATCGCGCCCCCGCCAATGTCTACACCAAAAACCGCATCGTCCTCCTCGGCGATGCCGCCCATCCCACCACGCCCAACCTCGGCCAGGGCGCCAACATGGCCATCGACGACGCCATCGTCCTCGCCCGCAACCTGCGCGACTCCCCGACCGTCGAAGCCGCGCTCCTCGCCTATGAGCACGAACGCCTCCCACGCACACGCCTCATCGTCAACCGCAGTTGGTCCTACGGCCGCCTCGCCCGCTGGAAATCCCCCCTCGCCGTCAAACTCCGCGAATCCCTGCTCCGCCTCACCCCGCGCCGCGCCCTCGTCAACATCCTCCGCCAGCAAATCCTCTCATCCGTCGGCCCCCTGTAGAGCGCCCGCCCCGCGCTTTTCCACAAATCACCGCCCCAGCATCGCCCGCGCCTGCACCAGCGCCTGCTGCATCTTCGCCGAATTCGGATTCAACCCCGCCGCCCGCTCCAGGTACGGCAACGCCTGCGCACGCTTCCCCTCCTCCCACAGGCACTGCGCCAACGCAAAATTCCCATCCGCGTTCTCCGGCACCAGCTCCAACGCCGCACGAAGCTGCTCCTCCGCCCCCGCATAATCGTGCCTCCTCATCAATATCACCGCCAGGTTATACCGCGGCGGATACGAATGCCTCGGATCCGTCGCAACCGACTCCCGATAACGCGCCTCCGCCGCCTCCTCATCGTCCAACGCCTCCTCCACGCCCCCAAGCTCGTTCAAAATCGCACCCTGCCGCACCGGCGTCAGGTCCTTTCGCCGCAGCAGCGGCTCCAACTGCCGCTCCGCTTCCTGCGCATGCCCCATCGTCAGGTTCGTGTGCGCTATCCCCTCGAAATTCTCCACCACATCCGGCGCCAACTGCGTCGCCGCCGCATACTCCGCCTGCGCCGCCTTCGGTTCATTCCGCTTCTCCAACTGGCCGGCCAGCAGCGAACGCCCCACCCACGACCGCGGATCCTTCGCAACCACATCCTTGTACAGCGTGAACCCGTCCCGAAATGCGTAACATCGCACGAACGACCGCGCCCCCAGAACCGCCACCACCACCCCCGCCGCCGCCGCCAGCGCCTTTCCCCGCAAACGCCCGATCGCCCACGCCCCCATCACCAGCAGCCCCGCGCACGCCAGATACTGAAAATGATCCGCCACGAACGAATAGCGAAACGGATACACGCTCACGAATCCCAGCGCCGGTACCAGCGTCCCCAGAAAATACAACACTCCCGCCGCCGGCCCGCGACCGATGCGCTTGTGCAGCACCACCAGCGCCCCCGCCCCCGCCAGCACCCCCGCCGGATACAGCCATTGCCACCACACGCTCGCATCCACCACCCACCGCGGATAAAAAAACGTCAGCCGCCACGGCCACGCCAGTTTCCCCGCATAAAACGCCGCCGCCCGTCCCGCCACCAGCACCCGCTGCGCCGGCTGAAGCGCCCACGCCGCGCCGTGCGCCCCCACATACGTGTGCTCCATGTGCGTCGTCCACATGCCCGACGCTCCCCCAATCACCAGCAGCGGCGCCATCCATCCCACATCCCGCCACGTGATCCGCCCGCGCCGCCACCACAACACCACCAGAAACGCCGCCGGCAAACTCGCCGTCACCGACTTGCTCAACAACGCCAGCACGAACAGCCCCGTCGCCGCCGCATACATCGTTCCACGCCCCGCGATCCACGGCGCAAAATGCCGCCCGGGCGCGCGGAAACCCCACATCCGCAGCAACAACCGCCCGCTCCACAAATACAAAAACGTCGACAGCACATTCTTCAACTCCATCACCCAGTCCACCGTCTCCACCTGCACCGGATGGATCCCCCACAACGCCGCCCCCAAAATCGCCACCCGCTCCTCCACCCCTATCCGCCGCAGCACCCGCCACAGCACCACCACGTTCAGCCCGTGAATCGCCAGGTTCACCGCGTGATATCCCCCCGCCCACAACCCCCACACATGGTATTCCACCCAGAAAACCGTGAACGCCAGCGGGTAATACTGCGGCGTCGCCCCCGGCACGAACCAGATCCGCCACAACCCCTCCACCGAACGCAACGCCGCGTTCTTCGTCACATGCTGGTCGTCATCCCAGATAAACCCGTTCCCCAGCGCCGGCAAAAATGCCGCCACCGCCAGCACGAACAGCCCCAGCCCCACCCACCGCTCCCACCGCGCCCCGCCCCGCACCTTGCCCCCTCCGACCGTTGATCCAATCGCCGCTTCTTCCAATCGTCACTCCCCCGCCCCCGGCAGCGTCGTCACCTTCTCGCCCGGCTTCGTCGCCGCATCCGGATTGTTCGCCCCCACCGGCGCCAGCTTCCCCGACTCCAGCGGATCCAGCAGCGGCACGATCACATCCGCCGGCAACGCATACGTCTCCGTACGCCCCGCACGCGCAATGTTGATCCCGATCACCTTCCCGCTCAAATCCACCACCGGCCCCCCGCACTCCGCCGGCGTGATCACCGTGTCGTGCTCGAACACCACCGGAAAATCGCTCGCCCGCTTCGATACCGGACCGCCCAGCATCGTCTCCATCGAAAACTCTTCCGGATCCGCCGCCGCATTCGTCCCCAGCGTCGCGCGCGGATGAAACTTCTCCCCCCCGCGCCTCACTCCCAGCGTCACCGTGTCCCCCGGACGAAATCCCCGCACCATCAATATCAGGTCCGCACGGTTGTGTATCGCCTTCCCGTTCACATCCGTTATCACATCGTCCACCTTCAACTGCGCCTTCTCCGCCGCCGAATTCGGAATCACCTGCGTGATCACCGCGCCCCCATTGTTCGGCGCATCGTCCAACGCCACCCCCAGAAACCCGTTCCGACCCGGTATCCGCCGCCGGCCCACGCTCACCACCCCCACCGCCAGTGGCTCCTCCACCGTGCTGCCACCCATCGCCTGCGCCCACCCCGCGGGTCCCGCCGTCGCCACCCACTCCCCAATGTCCGGCCGAATCGTCCCCTCCGCCCACACCACCGGCGTCAACTTCGGCCCCGACCCAATGTCCACCTTCAACATCGCCAGATCATGCTGCTGGCTCACCCCAACGATCTTCGGCGCCACGCTCCGGTTGTTAATGATGATCCGCAGATCCTCCTGATCCATCACCTCCGACGCCTTCGTCAATATATATCCGTCCCCCGTGATGATCGTCCCCAACGCCACCTGCATCGGACGCCGCCGCCCCACCGCCCCACGCCCAGGCCGCTCCGCCGCCACATCCGCACGGATCGCCACCGTCGATTTATTCGCCCCCTCCACCACCGACCGAAACGCCACCCGCAGCGCCTCCCCGCCCTTCGTCCGCGCCGGATCAATCCGCAACGACTGCCCAAACCCCGCCCCCGCCAGCGCCGCCGCCATCACCACCACCGTCGCCACCCGCGCATTCACCCGCATCGCCATAACGCCTCTGCCGCTTCATCCACCGCCGCCCAGCCCAACCCTATCCTATGCCCATCAACAACCCCGCCGCAACAACCTCTTCCTCACGTCCCTCCCCTCCCCCATCACCCCCACAACGCATCCACCGGCGCCGCCACCAGTTTCTCCCCAAACGAAACCGCCGCCCCTCCCGTATACAGCACCACCCCGCGCACAAATTTATTCCCCGCCGCCTGCGCCAGCGCCTGAAGCCCCCGAAACGTCCCCCCATTCACGCTCGCCGACGCCTTCACCTCAATCCCCACGATCCGCCCTTCACGATCCTCCAGCACCAGATCCACTTCCTCGCCCCCATGCGTCCGAAAATGGTGCAGCTTCGGTTGCACCTTTGACCATCCGCTCTGCTTGAACAGCTCCATCGCCACAAAATTTTCCAGCATGCTCCCGCCCAGCGTCCGATCTTCCCGCAAGCGCTCCGTGCCCGTCCCCAGCAGATACATCAGCAATCCCGTGTCATTGATCAGCATCTTCGGGGCCTTCACCAGCCGCTTTCCGATATTCGTGAACCATGCCGGCAGTGTCTGCACCAGAAACGTCGCCTCCAGAAGCGCCATGTGGCGTTTCACCGTCGTCTGCGGAATACCCGTCCCCCGCGCGATGTCCGCGTAATCCAGCAGCGACGCCGCCCGCGTCCCCACCAGCGCCAACAGCCGTGGAAGATCGGACACGTCCCGGATGTTGGTGATGTCGCGCACATCCCGCTGCACAATGCTCGTGACGTACGATCCGAACCACGCCCGCCGCCGCTCCTCGCTGCTGCGCGAAAGCATCTCCGGATAACCCCCGCGCCCCATCCGCTCGACCAGCCCGGGCCATTCCGATTCCCCTCCGCCCGCCACACGAAAATGGCCGCTGAACACCGCATCCAAAAAAGTCTCCCGACGCCCCTCCAACTCCCCCTGCGACAGCGGCCAGAGTGTGTGAATCTCGATCCGCCCCGCCAGCGCTTCCGCCAGCTTCGGCAGCACCAGCGCATTGGCCGAGCCCGTCAGCAAAAACCGCCCCGGCCGCCGGCCCCGGTCCACCGCCGCCTTGATCGCCAGCGCCAACCCGGGAGCCCGCTGCACTTCATCGATCACCACGGCCTCCCCAAGCCCCGACACAAACCCCGTCGGATCGCCTTCCGCCGCCGCCAGCGTCGCCGCATCGTCCAGCGTGAAATAGGGCCGCGCCTCCGCCCCCCGCATGTGCCGCACCAGCGTGCTCTTGCCCGTCTGCCGCGCTCCCTGCACGAAAACCACGGGACTGTCCCGCAGAGACCGCGCGAGCGCCCCTTCCAAAGATCGCCTTACCCATGCCATATGGACGATTATCGTCCACATGACGGACGAAATTCAACCACAATATGGACGAAATTCGTCCAAAATGTGGACGAATTTCAAAAGACCCGACAAGATTTTTACGCCCCACCCTCCCAAGAACCCCAATTGAACCAGTACCCCAATTGAACCCATCGCCCCCCTCCAATTGAACCAGTTGAACCAGGTTCTCCCAATTTTCCCCGTCCCCGACCCCACCCCATGCATTCTTGCACGATTCCCATCTTTCGTGTTTTTCGTGCCTTTCGTGGCCAATTTACGTCGTCGTCGTGGGGGGGGATCGTCGTCGTTCCTCCGTGCCCTCCGTGTGCTCCGTGGTTAACTTCGGTTGCAGCTTCGCCGCGCAATGCCTTTCGTGGCCAATTTACCTCGTCCCCTCACTCCCGCCGGCTCGGCGTCAGAAGCACCCGCAACTCCATCTCCCGCGCATCCCGCAACACCCCCAGCCGCACGAAATCCCCAATCTTCTCCTTGCTGATCGCCTCCTTCAAATCCTCCGGCGTCTTCACCGCCTGATCGTTGATCCGCGTGATCACATCCCCCTCCAGTATCCCCGCCAGCGCCGCCCCCGCTCCGGGATAAATCTGCCGCACCAGCGCCCCGTCGTGCGCCGTGTCCGTCACCGCCCGCAGCCCCAGCGACGCCGTCGGCGGCTCCTCATCGTCCGGACCCCCTCGCGCCAGAAACGTCCGCGTCCCCCACTCGTCCCCCTTCGCCAGCCGATCCCACGTCGCCACAAACGTATCGATCGGCACGTCAATGTTCGCCGACGTCGTCGACCCGATCCGCGAATGTATCCCCACCAGCCGCCCATCCAGATCCAACATCGGCCCCCCAGAATCCCCCGAAAACAGCGGACCGTCCGACGCTATCAGCGTCTCACGATCCAGCAATATCCGCCCCAGCCTCACCACCGGCGGCCGATCGCTGTGATACCCCCCGGGATGCCCCAGCGACACCACCCACTGCCCCTGCACCAGATTCTTCGCCGACCCGATCGGCACAAACGGATAATCCCCCCGATCCAGAATCTTCGCCATCCCTGAATCAATCCCATTGTTCGCCCCCAGCGTCACCGCCCGCACACGCCTCCCGTTGCTCAGCACGATGATGATGTGCGTGTTCGGCTTCCCCGACACGTGCCCCGCCGTCAGCACATATCCGTCCCGCGACACGATCACCCCCGACCCCTGCGCATCGTCCAGCAGAATCGCCACCGTCGCCGGCAACGCTTCCTTCACCACCGCTTCCACACGCGCCTGCACCGCTTTCAAATCCGCCACCGTATGCGGCATCAGCGGCGCCGCAGGCAACTTCGTGATCGCCTCGTCCGGAGCCGTCGTGATCGCCGCCGGAACATGCACCGCCCCCGAAGGCGCGCCCATCACCCGCGCCCCGCCCGCCGCCCCCAACAACGCCCCCCCGATCACCGCCGCTCTCAACAACCCGCGCATGACGCCTCCAAATTCCCCCCCACTCCTATAACGCCGCCACACCCCTCCCAATTGAACCAGTTGAACCCGTCCCCCAATTTTTCCACTTAAACCGCCTCCCATTTTTCCACTACTCCGCCTCCACATCCTCCTTCGTCGGCGCCGCCGCACCCGCCTGCCGAAAAATCGCCAGCACCCGTTCCAGCGGCACCACGAACAACCGGTTGTCCGCCTCAAACTCCACCGGTATCGCCTCCCGCGGATCGAACAACACCTTGTCATACTGCTTCAGTGTCATATCCTCGTCATTCTCAATCTGCTTCGATATCGCAATCACACGCCCCGTCAACGTCGGAATCTCATGATTCCCCGGCAACACAATCCCACTCTTCGTCTCCCGCTTGTTCTCATCCTTCCGTATCACCACCCGCTCCCCCACAGGCTCAATAATGTCCCATTTCATCCCCCGCCGCCCCGTCTTGCCCGTTTCCGCCACAACCTCACCTCAGCTTTCCATGACCCTCCTATTGTAGGCCCCCCACCCCTCCCCGCAAAACATCACAACAACGGCTGTTGCTCCGCCGCATCCAAAGCGCTGCGCCCACGCCTCCACCCTCACAAACCCTACAAATCATGCTCCCTGCATACTAACGCAACTATTTGTAATATCGTGATTTGCATCGAAATAACTGATGCCTCATCCGCTGTGCGCGCCTTTGCTACACCCTCCCTCAACCGGAGGATCCCCCATGCAAGTCAGCGCCATCGGACACATCATGGACAACGTCCTCGCCCTCGCCCTCTTCGACCTCCTCACCGCCGGCGCCCACGGCGCCGCATGCGCCAACTCTTCCATCGCCACCACCTCCATGCACCCCTCCCACATCGCCAGCCAAAGCGTCAACGCCGCCTTCGAAGCCTTCGAAAACTACGTCGCCATTATGGACACCCAACACCAGGCCATGATCGATACCACCGCCCTCTACGCCCTCCAACCCAAAGGCGTAGCCCTCCCCATCTCCACCCAGCAAATCGCCCCCTTCCTCGCCCTCAACGTTCTGGCCTGACACTGCCAAGAGCGCCCCCCTCCTCCCAATTGAACGAGTTGAACCAATTTTTCCCGTCCCTCCGCGTACAATTCCCCCATGGAAAAAAACCTCTCCCACCTCACCCCCACCGGCGCCGCCGCCATGGTCGACGTCTCCCAAAAATCCCCCTCCACCCGCCGCGCCCTCGCCGAAGGCTTCCTCCTCATGGCCCCCGCTACCCTCCAGGCTCTCCGCACCAATTCTGGCCCCAAAGGCGAAGCCCTCTCCGTCGCCCGCATCGCCGGCATCCTCGCCGCCAAAAAAACCGCCGACCTCATTCCCCTCTGCCATCCCCTCCCCCTCGACCACGTCACCGTCGACTTCGACCTCGACCCCCCTACCCCGAATTCACTATTCACCACTCACTATTCCCAATTCGCCCCCGTCCGCATCCGCGCCTCCGCCGCCATCACCGCCAAAACCGGCATCGAAATGGAAGCCCTCACCGCCGTCGCCCTCGCCGCCCTCACCCTCATCGACATGCTCAAAGCCATCGACCCCGCCATGATCATCACCCACATCCGCCTCCTCGAAAAAACCGGCGGCAAATCCGACTACCACGCTGCCGACGCTTATTGAAACCACGGAGCACACGGAGAACACGGAGAACTTCCAATAGCGGCGCTATAACCGCGGTGGGGGGGGGGAACAACTCCGTGCTCTCCGTGTGCTCCGTGGTTAAAAACGTCCCGTCGCGCCGCGAGGACATCCAATGTCCACCATCACCCCCGCCCCGCCAACCCCCCTCCGCCTCGACATCCCCCCGCTCCGCTCCGGCCCCGTGCTCTTCATCCTCCCACTCTTCGGCCTCACCTTCACCGCCCTCGGCTGGGGACTCCTCATCGCCGCCCTCCGCGGAGTCATCCCCGCACACGCAGTCCTCGTGTATCTCCTGTTCGCCATCCCCTTTTCCATCCTCGGCCCCTTGTTCCTCGCCTTCGCCTGCGCCATGCTCCTCCGCCGCCACACCCTCGCCGCCGATCCCACCGGCATCACCATCACTGGCCACCTACTCGGTTTCTCCCGCACCCGCCGCTTCGACACCCCCGCCCTGCGCGACATCGTCCTGCTCGTCCACCCCGGCTCCAGCGACGGTGCCTGCGGGGCGGACATCCTCGCCTCCCTCGACACCGGCGAGCGCATCCTCCTCATTCGCCGCTACGGCGCACAAGCCACCACCCGCCTCGCCAACGCCCTCCGCGCCGCCATCTTCCCCCACCGCCCGCACGCCGCCGAATTCCCCCTCGACGCCCCGGCCCCTCCCCCCGGCGGCTACCTCACCGCCCGCATCGCCGGCGACACCCTCCACCTCCACCTCGCCTCCGAACCCGCCAGCCAGGTCGGTGCAAATCTGCTCCCCTCCGCACGATTCGCCGTCATTTTCGCGCCACTGTTCTGTCTGGTTTTCATCGCCGTCGTTCTCCAGCAACACGCCGGCGTCTCCGCCTTGCTCTACATCCTCCCCGCCCTCTTCATCACCGCCTCCCTCACGATCACCAGCGCCGCTACTATCCGCCGGACTCGCCGCTCCGCCGGACAGCAAGCCGATATTGCTTGCACCCCCACCACCCTCTCCATCGATCTCATCGGCCCAGCGCCCGCCCACTTCGCCTGGCACGTCGCCAACATCCGCTCCATCCTCGTCGCCCCCTCCTGGAGCAGGATTAGCAACCACCCCATCTTTGAACTCCAGATCGCCAGCGCCGGCGCCGCCGACCCCACCTCCCTCTTCACCGGACGCGACGAAGACGATCTCGAATGGCTCGCCATCACCCTCTGCACCACCCTCGGCCTGCCCACCCCCGCCTCCCGCCGCGCCGCCCTCCTCCAAAACCCCTCTCTCACCACCCAAACCTCAGCACTCAGCACTCAGAACTCAGGACTTCTCCCCGCCATCGACGCCGCCATCAAAAACTCCCGCGTCCGACGCCTCTCCACCGCCACCGGCCTCCGCCTTCAACTCCACAACGCCACGAGCCTCCGTGAATTCTTCACCGATCTTCTCGGCAGCATCTCCATCGGCAACTTCCGCCTCGCCGTCGCCCGCGGCTCCGATCCCCTCACCGATTTCGTCTTCGCCCTCATCCTCATCCTGCCCCCCATCTTCATCCTCCGCTCCGATCCCACCCTCCAAAACATCCTCGGCAGCACCCTCTTCATCCTCGTCGCCATCTTCCTCCTCTCTCGCGCCTATGCCCAGGCCACCGCCAGCGCCACCTTCGACCTCACCCCCGACACCCTCCACATCCACGCCAAGGCTCTCCGCTCCCACCACGCCGACCTCCCCGCCTCCCACATCCTCGCCGTCCGCGCCACTGCCGAACGCTCCGAAATCCACCTCACCCTCGCCCTTGGTCTCAACGACCTATCGGACCCGCCCCCTCCACCCGCACCTCCTTGATCGCTCCGTTCCCTTTCAAATCCTCCATAACCACCGCCCCCTCCCCGCCCCCCGCCTCCCCACGGTGAATACCATCGCCTCACCCACCAAAAGCCATCCGATATCAACCCCCCCCTCATACCCGAAACATCCGCT
>DASZZD010000100.1:0-78478 GCA_035545015.1 Phycisphaerae bacterium | reverse complement strand
CTGCGTGCGGCAGAGGCGCGCACGCAGCCGGACCTGGAGGTAGCGATCTCCGACGCACTTCACAGCATCACTGCCCAGGATGCCAAGGGATATTTCAGAAAATCAGGCTACATCGTACACTGAACTGAAACCCGCTCTAATCTTGCCGGCTTTGATGGCCCGCCTCACCGTGCGTTCGCTGACGTCGACGCCGAGCGCGACCAGGCGACGCGCGGCCTCCTTTGTCGTGATCAGTCGCGGCGGTTCGGTTCCTGCAGCGGCGTCGGTGGGGGGTCTCTCCATGGATGATTACCTCGGTGGTGAGGAGGACGCGGCCACTCAGGCAGCGTTTGTCCGGGCGGCCTGCTCTTTGGCCAGCTTCCGCCGGCGGGCCCGCTCCATGCCGCCAAGCCTGCCCGCAGCTGCAGCTTCCTCTGTCGTGAATTGGTGCGCACGGCCGAGCGATTGCCCCTTCGTCGCGGCTGCGCTCGCTTCCTCGCTCGTAAACCGGTGCGCCGTTCCCAGTGCGTGGGCGCGTTTGCCGCCCATCGATGCGATTTTGCGGCGCTGCTCCAGGCTCATTGAGGCGAAGCCGCGGAGTGATTTTTTGCGCATGGGATCGGCTGTGGTTTTCATGTGGTTTTCTCCGGTGGGTTGGTGGAAACCATGCCGGCAACGGGCATCCGGCCGGCGGAGTGATCGGGAGCTGGCAGGCAGTAGGCCGTGCATAGGGCGGCGACGATGTCGGGGCGCGTGTTGAGTGGGTGCTGCCAAGGATGATCCTGGCAGTACGGGTATTCGAGGCACCAGACGTTTTCGGGTGCGCGATTGCCAACCGTTGCATCCGCGGCCTCGCACTGGTTGTCCGCCAGCATGTAGTGGCCGCGGCGGCGCGTCGGGGCCGCGCAGACGATGCAGGGCATCGGCGCCTCGATGTTCGGCCCGTTCGTCGGATCATCTGGCGGCAGGCTCTGGGGCCGGCCATCACGCGGCGGGGGCATGCGGTTCCTCCTTAACCGTCGTGGAATGCTCCGATCCTGGGAGCGGGGGTTGTGGCCCGGACGATGGTGAGGCCGTCGGGGGCGGCGGGAGCGAATCCAGGGACGCGACTGCCTGCCTGCGTTTTTGCTCGAAGGCCTGGTCGATGGCGGCGTCCGCCGGCGGTGCCAAGGGCCGGGGCAGCAACGTCACCTGCCGGCGCGGTGGGGGGGCGGTGGAGAATGGGAACGGTCGCGGGACGATGGCTTTCTGCGCCTCCTCCCATTCGCGGTCCCGGCTGATCGCTTCGCGGCGGATGGCCCTGTCGCGATCGATGACGGCCTGGACGTCGATCGGCGGGCGCGGTGGAGGGTTGGGGGTGGCCGCGGCTGGGCGATGAGATGCGGCTACCTCGGGCAGCACCGTCCGCATCCACCCGGGCGGGTTTTCGATTCGGCCGGCCCTGCTCGCTGCGTCGAATCTCGTCAGGGTTGCTTTCACGACATCCCACGCGTGGCCCCGCTCCTGGACCCAGTCGATCGTGCCGGCGTCCATGCGGCGGCGGCTCAGTTCCGACTGCCATCCGGCCGGGTAGGTGGGCGGTGGGGCGGCCGACTGCAAGCCGGGCGGATTTGGCCCGGAGGTGGGCGCAAGTGAACCGTCGCGGGCGATCGTTGGCGGGGCGGTGGTCGGGAGAGCGGAGGTATTCGGCGGACTGGGGGTGTCGGCGGCGGTCGTGGGGTGGGGGGTGGGGGGTGGGGGCGGGTTGAGGCCGTCAGGCTCAGCAGCAGCAACGTCGTCTTCGCGCCCTACTTCTGCTGCTGCTTCTCTTACTTCTACTACTTCGGAGGACCCGCATAGGGTCCTCCTTTCTACCCTAACAGGTCCCCCTTTCGACCCTAACAGGTCCCCCTTTTGGTCGGCGCCGGTCCTCCTTTCGCCATCGCTATGCGTGAAAAGGAGGACCGCTATAGGGTCCTCCTTTTGGGCCCTCGCAGGACCGCCCGGCGCAGAAAGGGGGGCGCAAGCTGGGTCCTCCAATCTTTTCCCTAACACGTCTGCATGGGGAGAAAGGAGGACCGTATGCGGGTCCTCCTTTTGGGGGGCCTCGGTCCTTCTTTTTTCGTCTGCTCCGTCAGAAAGGGGGGCGCAAGCTGGGTCCTCCTTATCTTTACCTAACGGGCCACTTCGGACGCCAGGGGCCAGCTCATCCAGCTCCTTGATGGCAGGCTCGAAAAGGGTCTGGAGCCCCCGGATCATGGCGACGGGCAGAACGATCCTCCAGTACCCGCGGGCACCGCGTCCGCCGGCCGCGTTCACCGGTTCAATCAGGCCGCGTGCCGCTAGCCTCGCGCGGATTCGCCGCACGCTGCGGATGTTCAGTCGCGTGATCCTGGCGAGAAGTTCATTTCCGGGGAAGGCCGCGCCCCGCCCGTCGGCCATCGTCAAATAGACCCCGAGCACCTGGTGTTCCGGCAGGCTCAGCTCGGGGTAGTTGCCTCCATGCAAAACCTTCAAAAACTGGAATACAAAATTTTTGGAGCCCTCGATCCCCCCGCCGCCGTCGTAACGCGGGCCGCTGCCGTCGATCTCCGGCGCCGCTGCGATTGCGGCTTCTCCGTCGCTCTTCTCAAACAGGCCGTCAGCATCACTGTGAACTTGATCCGTTGCTGTCGTCATTCCGCACCCCCCGCTAGCTGCTCCAGCTCGCTGCCGGCGTCCGATGCGATCACGCCCTCGAGGTCCGCCGCGGCATCGTGCAGCTGCTCCAGGATCCCGGCCAGGGCCGTGGCTTTTTCCGATTGCCCGAGCTCTCCGTAGAGGCGGGAGGCTTGCCCGACCTCGAACGTGACCAGCGTGAGCACCTGGCGGGACCTGTCGAGATGCTCCCATAGCGGCATGCGGCTGGCGCCGGGCAGGCCTGAGTGAAGCGGCCATCGGGCCAGGGCAACGCGTGGCGCCAATCCCGGGAGCTGCTCCAGGAGAAGCACGCCCAGTGCGATAAGATCGCGCCGGACCTTCTTCACAGCCTCCGCCGGCAGCCCCGTCGCCGCCGCAATCGTGGCCGCGGAATCGACGCAACGGTGCGGAGGCTCCTGGCATCGATCACGAACATGCGCCAGCACCAGTGCATCCGGCGTGGCCAGTGGCGCCGGGTCTGCGGGCGGCGGTGCCGGCGGCGGAACCGCGGGGGGTGACGTGAAGAGCCGCGGTGCGCTGGCCTCCGCGGATTTGCTTTTTCTGCCTGAATGCCGATATGTTGTCATCTCTGGTCTTTCTGAGGCCGCCGTGTTGGGCAAACTACGGCGGCCTCGTTTTTTAGAGGGTCGGGGAAAGCGCCGCGGTCAGTACCGCGTGACGTGTGCGAGCTCCGCTGAAAGTTGATCTGGCAATCACGGTGAAGCCGCCGGGAACAAACCTCGCGGCCAGCTCCGAGAGTTCCGCGATCTCGATGGCGCCGCCGGCGGGGGCAACGGCGACCAGCCGGCACGCGTCCAGCGTTCGAAGGGCCTGCGTCAGCTGCCGGCGATTCTCACGACCGAAAAGATCGAGCGAGGAAAGGCCCATCCGCGAGAGGATGGCGGCGTCGGCGGCCGCGGCGATGAAGAGGACGGGAAAGAAGCCGTCGGGCGTCCAGGCGTCCGCTCCGCGGAAGGGGATCACGGCGCGGGGCCGCGCAGCGGGCGGATGCTCCGCGGTCGTTCGAACGCGGCGGCGGGGTGATCGCGTGATGGCTGGTGAGGGCATGGCCGGTGCTGACTCCATTCGAGCTGGGACGCGAGTTGGCGCGCGATCCTGCGCGCGGCTGGCGAGCTGCTCAGGAGCCGGTCTTTACGACATTTCTCTCGATGTAAGCATCGATGTCGGTGCGGCGATACCGCACGTTGGAGCCGACCTTCACATATTTGGGGCCACGCTTCTGCTGGCGCCATGCGTCGAGGGTTTCCTTGCGCAGGTCGAGAACCTGCGCGGCCTCGGCGGTCGTCAACAGCACCTTCTGGGGGATGGCGATTGCTTCGCTCATAATCTTCACCTCATTACGGGGCATGCGATGCGATGAGGCGATTTAAGCGACCTGACCCGCAGCCGGATACGTCGCGCGGTCGCGCGCGACATCGCGCGCGATATGATTTTTTGCTTCTACCCCGTTTTGGGCGAAGAATCTGGCGGTGGCAGCCATTGGTGTCCCGAAGCGGGCGGTGTAAATCCTGCATCCCTCAAGGCTGGAGAGTAATTGCTGCTGAACGTGTTGGGCTTGACCCCCACCGCGTGCGCAAGCGCCTTTGAAGTCATCTCGCCCGGATGCCGCTGGATTTGCTCCTTTACTGACTTCAGTAGATCTGAATCTGGGCTGCGCCCACGGGTCTCATGGGGCAGGACCGGCCCCCCTGTTGCGGAAGTCATCTGCGGTAACCCGTCGACAGGTGAGGCGGGCCGCGGCTCCTGCCGGAGCAGGAGCCACGCGTCTATCTCGGCGGCGGTTTGAACCAGTTCCGCATGGGATGAATCGGCCACTGCTTTGAGCGTTTCCACAAGGAGGCGCGCGTCGAGCCAACGCGCACCCGCGTCGGGCTCGCAGGACGCGACTGGCCAGAGCAGTCCTCGAAGCCTTGCCAGACAGAGAGCGGCCTTACCCTGAAGCGCCGCGTTGTCGTTCAATTCAGAAAGCCGGCGGCCGGCACCGTCGATGAGCATGACATAGAAAATTGCGTCGAAAACGTAATGTCTCGCTGTATCGAGTATCCCGAACCCGGCCGCTTTCGTTAGTCGCTCCTTGAACCAGGCCGGCACGTCTCGATTCATCAGGGAGGTGAAGAGGTCGTCGTTCTCGACCTCGGAGGGATACAGGGGCAGCCTTCTTGCGAAGTACCAGAAGACAGCACTTATAGGCACGCTGGCGTGGAACTCGATGGCATCCGGAGGTTCGATCATCATGCCGAACTCCGCCAGAATAGCTCTCTGTGTCGGTGTGATGTTAATACGGCACCTGCAGCAAACGGGCCGGCCCGGGCGGGCGCCGCGCAGGTGTTCGAGGCACTTCGCCCTGGGCCGCTTGGCCGGGGATCAGCCGGCCGTCCCAATTCCAAAGTATAGCTCAGCCAACGCGGCTCGCGTTCGCCCGATCCCCGGCCTGCTCCAGGTCCGCCAGGCACTTCGCCGCCTCGGCGATCGCCCGTTTGCTGGCGGGGTGTGACATGCTGCGTCCCATGAGCTTCACCAGCTCGCGGGCGGCCTGCGCTCGGCATTCGGCCTCGCTCGGTCGTGGGACGGAGGCGAATCGCGAGAGCTCATCCTCCTCGATTGACACGACGGCAATCGCACCGCCGAACCGCATCATCTTTCCAGTCACGCCGGGGCGCTCGGAGGAGTAGAACACTTCGCCGGCGAACTCAAACTTGCGGCGGAAGGCATAGAGCGGCGAGGCCTTTGGCGCCTGTCGGAAATCTCCGAAGGCCTGCACCTCGGTCACCTCCACGGCGACGATCTGGCCCTGCTCTGGCCGCTTGCTCGTGTCGAGCACCGCGATGTCGCCGGCGTAAAGCGTCGGGCGCATGGTGTCATCCTTCACGCGGATCCGCAGATAACGGCCAGCGCTCTCCGCTGATGCCGGCGGCGATGCCTCGGCGACCCGGATCGGTCTGGCCCCGCTCGCGCTCGCCGACTTTCGATTTTTGCGATTCCTCCTCATTCGCCACCTCCCGCCACTCCATCCGCTGTCGCGTCCGCCGCCTGCAGCCACTCGCGGTCACGAGTGAGCACCTGGCTGGCCCGATAGAGTGCGCCACCCGTTGCCGGCGTTTCCAGCTTTGCACCCGTTATGACGCGGCCGGCGGCGTCTTCGGTGACGGGGGCGCCTCGATCGTGCGCTATGACGATCGCGGCCATGCCTCCGACTGTGACGATCATGCCGATCGGTGGCAGCGGCGCGGTCTCCTGGAGGGCCGGCACGGCACCTTTCAGACGCTGGGCGCGTACCTTCCCCGGCCTGGGTTTCTTTCCCATCTGGATTCTCCTTGACGTTGCGGCGGGGTGGGGTATGCTGGATGGAGTTCAAGCCAAGCCAGGCCTCACCCGCCTGGTGATAAATTAAAGCCCGTGAGGCGACAACCTCGCGGGCTTTTTTGTTTTGCTCCTTTTTCGAGGTGCGGTTGCGAGAAAATAGCATTGCGGTATATTCGCGTCAAGCGGGAATAGTTGCATGCCGCGGGATTATTGGCCAGGTCGGGCGGATGTATCATGGCGAGCCTTCGTGTTTCACGTAAACGGATGCGAATGGCTAAGTGGAAGGACCACAGGCAGGCGGTGCATGCGGCCCTCGAGAGGCGGGGAAAGACCAAGTATTGGTTGGCGGATCAACTTGCAGCGGTTATGTCGAAGAGCACCCTTTACCGCTATCTCGGAGGCGAGTCGGACCTGTCCTATGAAAAGCGGAAGGCCGTCGACGAGTTCCTTGGCATTCGGTACACCGACGAGTGATGGGGGACGGAGGCCTCAAGCTCTTCGCCGACTGCGAGCTTTACACCGTTGCCGAAATCGCCAAGCGCACAAAGTGCAGTCACGACACGGTCGATCGCATTTTGAGAAGGCACGGTGTTCCGGCCGTCAGATTCGGTGCTCGGAAGTTCTGGGGCGCGGCGATAAATAAGGTGATCGAGCTGGAAACCCGCTAACAAGCGAGGCGTTGTGGACGGAGGCACCGGTGGAGATTGATCTTTCCCCGTCTGACATCGCGCACCTGGCCCACTGCCATGTCGTCGCGATCGCCGAGTCGATCCTCCCGCCGCGCGTCTTTCGGCCGGCGAGGAAATACTGGTCGGAGCGTCGCCCGAAGCCACTCAGTCGGCGTGAGCTGCTCGAGCTGGTGACCGCGTTCGACGGCGATCGGGCGTTCCGGGATTGGGTGCAGGCTGGCGCGTCGCCCGAGCAGGTCTTTGCCTTGTGGGACGCCATCGCGCAGCTGCAGCGAGGCTTCGAGCTTTTTGACGGGGACAGCGAGGTCCCGGATCCGGCGGTTGTTGAGGAAATCAGGTCGCGCCCTTCGGCCCGCGCGGTTTTCGGCTTGGCGGTCCGTCGCAGCGCGGATGCGGCCATTATCGTCGACTGATTAGCGTTGCCGCGTCGCTGCCAGGTTGCGCACGGAGGAATTTATGAGCGAGAGGGAGGATCCCGACCCTGGCCCACCGCAGCACCTCGAGTCAGAGGCCCGCGCGCTGGGGATGTCGGTGGCGAAGATCGTCTACCTGGGCGACGATGAGGATCTCGATCGAAGCTTCTACGCAATGTTCGCCCGGATCCCCACCCTTGGCGAGTACGTCGTGCCAGCTGCCGGCGCGGCAAAGGTCGTCGTCGTGTCCGTCTACTGGAACATGATCACCATCTGCGGCTCGCACGCGGGCGTTCCAACGCTTTGCGTGCGCGAGTGATCGGCCGCTAAATCGCGGGCTGGTCAACGACGGCGGGTCAGGCCGCCAACCTTGGCTCCAAGTTCACCGGGATATTAAAAATCGGATGACGCGACTGGATCAATCGCCAGCTCCAGTCGCGGGCGGTCGGCCTAGACCTATGGCGCGGCACCGGCGCGTAGCGAAGGGTGATTTTCTGCGCGTTCGGTTGCCAAAACGGCGTCGCGATCGCGGCGAAAGGTTTGGCATTCCGGAACGGATCCACGGCTTCACGCAAATTGAAGCTTGAGGCCACGTAGAGATGCCGCTGCACCTTGGCCGCCTCTTCCACCACAAATACTCCCTCCTCTTCCGGAACCTTCTCCACGGCCAGGGCGCTTAGGGTGCCGGCGTTTTTCATCACGTGTTCGAGCGCGGAAGGCTGCAGCGCCAATATCTTGGCGGCGCGTTCAGCGTTGATCGATCCGCGTGATTTTCGGAGGCAAACAAGTGCCCACTTCACCAGCATCGGCCGCACGTGAGGCTCGATCGATCTAGCGATCTGCGAAAACTCGTCGCCGATTTGTGGGTTGGTGATGACGTCGTCCTCGCTCAGTTCTGGGCGGTAAGTAAGTTGCGAGAATGCCAGTTCGGCGACGTACGTATAGCGCTCGGCGTCATGCAGGCCGTGGCCGCGCGTCGTCGGTTCCAGCCCTAGACCAAAAGTACCAGATTTGCGGACAGCCTGGAGCCTCTTATTAATGACAGTGTCCGATGCCGTGATCTTCATCTCCCGGCACCGGGCCATGAATCTGGGATAGAGGTCGGGGTCCACCAGCACCCGGTCCACCTCGTATCCGTTCCGCACTTCTTCAAATGCCCTGACAATTGCGCGGACATCCGCTTCAGAGAGGTGGATTCGTCGATGGGTGTCGTGAACGGAGCGCAGCCGCTCCGCTGCCGCGTCCAGCGCGCTCATGCCTCCAAATGTCGGCTGCTCGATTTCTGTGACGGTGCCTCCCAGCAGCTCGGCGATCTTCTTGTAGTTCAGCCCGCTCATGGCATGACCTTCAAACGGGGGCAATGACGATGTTGATGTACTTATTATTCACTACGAGGCCGACGGCGTACTGATTCATCGTCGTCCCCATGTCTCGCAAAAATGCCGCCAACGCGAGGAGATTGTCCTCGTTTTCAACATCGGCCGCATCCGCAAGGGACTGAACCATTATAGGCGTGTCGTAGCAGGGGCGCAACCCTTTCTTTTGCATGTCCTTAGAGTGGTAAATTCCTTTGAGCTGTTCAAAGGCCGTCGCTCCTTCGTACATGCGACCAAATAACGTCAGCGCCTTCTGGGCCCAGTGGTCCTGGTCTGTTCGCGCGTGGTCGTCTTTGTCGTGGCTGGGGATGAAGGCGATCACCAGCTCGCTTCCTTTCCCGCCTGCGAGCCGGTCCTTGATTGCCTGGATTTCCGGGTACGCCTTCAGCTTGGCCGATGATGCCATCGCTTCCACCTCCACTTTGGATGCGTAGCTCAGCGGAGGTTGTAAGGCATTTCTCAGCTCAAGGCAACGATTCTCTTTCCAGCCGATTACCCCGCAGTTGTCCATCGCGGGGTTTTGCAGGCCGGGCGCTCTCTGCCGCCGGGAGGCGTCCGTTTACGGAGAGACCGCGGCCGGCGGCAGGATTCTTGCACCGGCCTCCCGGCCAGCTCCGCCAATCTCGCGCCTTCGGCCGTCGCCGGCACCCACCGCCCTGATGCGTCAAACCATACCCATAGCCTCGCCGGCGCCGTCGGGGCGCCAGGCCTCACCGCGGGCGGCTGGCGTTGCGCCGGCGCCGCACCTGGGACTCCCGTACATCCAAAATCGTCCTGGGGCATTTATGAGGCCTCCGACGGCGGAATCCTCCCCACTACCCCGCCAGTTTAACCTTTTGCTTCTCTTTCTTTGCCTCCCCGGCCCTGGCGGCCGCCGCGAGCATCCCCGCCACCCCCGCCGTCACCGATTCGCGTACCTTTTCCTCTCTCGCGATCGCGTAGTGTTTCTGCGTTGTCGCGAGGGTCTTGTGCCCCATGGCCGCGGCGACGTGGGGGAGCTGCACGCCGTTCTCAATGAGGTTCGTGCAGAAAGTGCGGCGTAGGTCGTGGATGGTGGTGCGCTGGGTGACGCCGGCGGCGGCGAGGATCCGCTTCCAGGCGGTGGGGGCGCCGTCGAATGGCCGCGGCGGCTGCGGCTGAAAGCCGGGGGAGGCGATGCGGCAGACGCTGGACTGCGAAACGCCGAGCTTCGCGGCCGCGGCATATGTCGTGTGGCCGGCGGCCAGGAGCTCGCGGACGGACTTCACCTGGTCGGGGGTCACGCGGCGGGCGGGGAAGACGTAAGGGGAATCGGCGGGATTGTCCTTTTCCCGGCGTGCGAGAATCTCCTTGGCCTCCTCCACCAGGTTCACCACCAGCGGCTGGCCGTTCTTGAAAGTCTCACCGGGGATCTTCCAGGTGCTACGCTGCAGGCTGACGTCGTCCCACTTCATGCCGGCGACGTTGGCGCGGCGGGCGCCGGTATAAAGCAGCATGCGGAAGTAATCCCGGGCGACTTCGTTTGGCTCGGCGTCGATCGCCGCCAGCACCGCCGAAAGTTCCTCTGGCGTGAGCACTCGATCACGGGCTTTTTCGGGGAACGGGGCGACGTCGACGGTGGGGGTGAATCGCTTGGGTAGTCCGAAGAGGTGACCGCGGGCGCGGAACATTGCCGAGAGGATCGCCAGCACGCGGTTGGCGGTGTAGGTTCCGTGCGCTTTGCCCACGCGGATCTTGAGCGTCTCGACGTCGGTGCTGGCGATGTCGACCAGCGGGCGATTCTTCCAGGCGGCGAGGTGGGCGTCATAGAGGCGGATGAACTCGCCGCGGGTTTTTGGCTTCTTGTGGGCAAGGTGGGCGTCGCGGTAGCTCTCCCAGAGGTCGGCGAGGGTGGGGATGACAGCGGCCGCCACAGCGCGGGCCTCTGCTCGCTTGCGTCGAGGATCAATGCCCTGCCTCACTTCCGACTTCATATCTGCGGCCATCCGTCGAGCCTGGTCAATCGAAAGATCCGCGGCGGCGTCGAGCCGGATCCTGACCGTCCGGCCGTTCGCCCATTTCACCAGGTAGAACGATCTCGCCCCCCGCTCCGTGACGCAGTAGGCGAGCCCCCGCACCTCCTCATCGTGAACCCATACGCGAGCGTCGGCGCCCGGCCGTCCCGATGGTGGGCAGGTGATCGCGTCGAGGGCCTTCTTGGTGAATCGGATGCGCGTCGGTGTTTTTGTTCGCCGGCTCATAAATTCTCCGTGCATGGCCCGTGCATGGTTTTGTGTACAAACTCATGATGACACACCATACCCCATAAGCGGAGTTCGGCAACTAACACCCTTAAAAATGGGGCATTTTCATACTATATAGTAATCTATCGTATTGCATCGCAATCGCGGGTTTCTCCCTACGGATCAGAAGGTTGCAGGTTCGACTCCTGCCGGGCGCAGTTTGGTGGGAGCGGAGGGCGAGAGGGGGCGGGGTGGGGATTCATACGGTTTGCATGTGAAATTCGCGCCAGTGGAACCCGGCCCAAGGGCAGGGGCTTAACTATTTCAGCACAAGAATCAATTGAATTCCATATCAGCATCATGATGGCGAACGCGGGCGGCGGGGTCAGGGGAGGAGGGTTTTGAGTTGGTCTGGGGTGAGGGTGGCGGCGGGGTGGAAGTCCTTGGTGGTCATGTAATGGAGGAGGGAGGTGCGGAGTTGGCGGGCGGCGGGGCGGGAGTCGAGGTTGGAGGAGAGGTCGATGGCGGAGAGGAGGAGTTTGCCTTTACCGACGTTGGCTTCGAGGACGAGTGCGAGTTTGCGCGCGGTGTCCCAGTCGTCGATGATCTGGACGATGGGGGTGAGGGGCTGGGTGGGGCCGGAGAGAATGAGGGGGTGGGAGTGGTTCTGAAGATCGGCCCATTGCCAATTGGAGTAGGCGTCGGTGGGGAACTGGGCGAGGGCGGGGTTTTTGGGATTGCAGAGGATGGAGAGGGTGTGGATGGCGGCGCCAGGGAAGGTGATGCGATTCCAGAAGATGGGGGAGAAGGAGCCGTGGGTATTGCCGGGGAGGGAATCGGTCGGGGGGAGGAGGAGGACGGATTTGCCGGCGTTGAGGGCGGCGAGGGTTTGGTCGTCGAGGGATGGAGAGATGATAATGTTTTGTGGAGCGGGCGTGGCGGCGGAGGCGGGGGGGTAGACCCAGAACTGCCAGGCATTGACGTGTTCGCCGGCGTTTAGGGAGAGGGTGAGGGTGATGCGGGCGGGGGCTTGGACCGACTTGAGAAAGGCGACGGCGTCGCCGATGTCGGTGAGGGTTCCGGCCTTGACGACGGAGAGATCGGAGATGCCGCCGCCGATGATGGTGCCGTCGTCGGCCTGGAGGGTGTAACGAGCGCCGCCGCGGATGTCGGTGTCGCCGTAGTTGGCGAGCTGGAGTTTGGCGGTGAAGATTTCATCGGAGGTGAAGACGCGTTTGGGGAGGCGTGCGAGGGGGACGACGGGGCCGCAGAAGGAGGAGAATTGTTTGGCGGAGATGTAGCCCTTTTCGTCCCAGAAGCAGTCGAGGACGCCGACGGGAGCGGTGCCCTGGCCGGGGAAGTCGTGGAGGTCGAGGAGCTGGAAGCCGCCGATGTTGGGGGTTCGGAGGAGTGCTTCGATTTCTTCTTTGTAGAGGATGGCCTGGAAGTGACCGGAGGCCATGAGGAAGTCGTGGGCCTGGTCGGCCATGCCGGCTTTTTTGAGGAAGTCCTGGAAGATTTCGAGGTTACCGGGGTGAAGCGAGCCGGTGTATTTTTTGATTTCGTCGAAGTTGGGGTAGACGCACCACTGGCCTGTTTCGTGGGAGACGATGGGCATTTTCCATTGGGAGACGATGGCGGAGTAGTCGGAGGTGGTGGCGGGTTCGCGGTTGAGTTCGTGGGAGGAGTTCATGCGCGGGGGGGACATGACCTGGTAGTCGGCGTTCTGGACGTTGGGCCAGTTGGAGCCGGCGGTGTAGAGGTGGCGTGGGTCTTCTTTTTTCCAGCGGTCGACGAGTGCGGAGAGGAAGTCGGCGTTGGGTTTGTTGTTGCGGGAGCCGGGTTCGTTGGCGGTGGAGAGGAAGCAGAAGGAGGGGTGGTTGCCGAAGGTTTTGAGGGTGCGTTCGAGTTCGCCGGGGATCCATTTGTCGAGAGCGTTTCCAGAGCCGAAGGCGGCCCAGACGGGGCCTTCGACCTGGAGGTAGACGCCGAGTTCGTCGGCGGCTTGGAAGGCGGCTTCGGGGGGACACCAGGAGTGGAAGCGCATGTGATTGAGGCCGAAGGATTTGATGATGGAGAATTCGCGTTTCCAAGAGGCGAGGTCGGTGGGGGGGTATCCGGTGAGGGGGAAGACGCAGCAGTCGAGGGTTCCGCGGAGGAAGAGGGGGCGGGAGTTGATGGTGAGCTGGGTGGCGGAGGTGGAGAGGTTGCGCATGCCGTAGGTGACGGTGCGGGAGTCGTAGATTTCACCTTTGAAGCCACTTGCGAAATAGCCATCCGATTCGAGGAAGAGGTGGAGGTCGGAGAGGGTGGGGTGGAATTCGTCCCATGTGGAATTGTTGGGGAGGTCGTATTCGGCGGTGGCGGTTTTGTCGATGTGGATGGTGCCGAGGGGGCGGACGGAGCCGTTAATCATATTTTCGTAGTGGGGAGACGCGATGGCGGCGATTTCGGCGTCGACGGGGGCGCCGGTGTCGTTGATGAGGGTAGCCTTGATGTGGACTTGGTGATGGGCAACGTCGGGGAAGAGCTGGAGGTCGTCGATACGGATTTGGTTTTGGGCGTGGAGGGAGAGGTCGCCGATGAAGCCGTTCCAGTTGGTTTGGGTCTGGTCGGTGACGGCGGAGGCGTCGGGGCCGATGGGGATTTGAAGGGAGTTGTCTTCGCGGAGGGTGAGGGTGTGTTTTCCGGGGGCGAGGTTGGCGGGGAGGGTGTAGGTGTGAGGGGTGTTCAGAGAATATTGGGAGTCGATTTTTGTGTTGTCGAGGAAGAGGGTGGTTTGGCCGTGGGGGCGTTCGAGGAAGAGGGTGATGTGTTTGTGGGCCCAGGAGTCGGGGATGGTGATATCGCGTTGGAACCATGCGGGGCCGACGTAGACGCGGTTGGGGGTGAGCCAGGAGACGGCTTTGAAGTCATTGGGTTGTTCGTAGGGCTGGTATTTGGGATTGCGGAGGAAGGCGAGGCCGATGCGGGCGGTCCAGTGGGCGGTGGGGGAGGGCGGGTCGCCGAAGTTTTGTTCCTGGAGGGAGCCTGGGAGGTGGAGGTGGTCGGGGAGGGCGGTGGATTGCCAGTTTTGTTGTTCGCCGAGGTTGGAGGGGTCGAGGCGGAAGCGCCAGTTGCCGGCGAGGGAGAGGACGTTGGGGTTTTGTTTTGCGGGGGTGGCGGCGGAGCGCGGGGGGGCGGGGGTGCAGGTGGTGAGGGCGAGGAGCGCGAGGAGGGGGAGGGAGTGGGTAATTGGGAATGGGGAAGTGGGGTGGGGCATGGGGGGCTCCTGATGGTGGATAGAAGAGGGAGCTGGTGATTGTTAGGATGGCGGATGTGGCGCTGGGTCGTCCGGCGGTGGAAATTGCAGAGGCGCTCGTGCGAGAGCAGGTGATGCCTTCGCCGTCGAACGCGGGTGGTGCGCTGCATGTGGCGATGGCGGTCGCTAATGGAATGGATTACATCCTGACGTGGAACGTAAAGCACCTGGCAAACCCGAACAAGCGGACGCATTTCGAGGTTTTCTGCAAGAGGTTGGGATATTCGGCGCCGCAGCTCGTGACGCCGGACTTACTGAAAGTGAGTGTGGACGATGAATGAGGTGCGTGCGAATGGGAGGGAGGGAACGCCGGTGGATGATGTGCGGAGGGTTCGGGATCGGCTGGCGCGGGAAGCGCACGGGGATGTTCGGGAGCTGGCGGAGCGATCGAAACGTGCTTATGACGAATTGCGCCAGCGACTCGGATTGCGCTCGCCGGAAGCGGGCGGGCCGACGGCATGACGGAGCGAACGCGGGTTGCAGCATCGCGCCCTCGAGGGTTATTTGACGGTGAAGGTGAGGGTGTGGGTTTCGAGGAGTTCTGGGGGTTGGACGGTGCAGATGGAGTTTTTGCCGGCGAAGTCGGGTTGGTCTTCTTTCTGGATGTAGATGGGGGCGTTTTTCTGGAGGGGGATTAGTTTGAGGAGGAGCTGGCCTTTGTAGATTTGGGGTGCGAAGCGTTTGAGGGAGAGGTCGAAGGGGGTGCCGTTGTAGAAGTTGTCGGTGAGGAGTTTGCCGTCGAGATAGAGGCGTGCGACGTCGGCGGTGTAGTGGAGGCGGAGGAGGAGGTCGCGCGAGGGGTCGATGTTGGGGGGGAGGTGGATTTGGTAGACGGCGGCGTTTTGGAAGTCGGCGTCGGTGGGTTCTTCGGCGTTGCCGCGGGGTTTGATGGGGATGGTGCGGAGGGGGCCGGGGTCTTTTATTTTTTCGAGAGTGGCGGTGAGGGGGGCAGGGATGGCGAGGGTGGTGGAGATGCCTTGGAGGAGGCCGTCTTTGGCGGGTTGGGTTTTGAGGTTGGTGTTGCCGGCAGGGGTGATGTCGGCAGGAGGCCATATGAGGAGATTGAATTTGTCGGTAGGGGAGGAGAGGGTGACGGTGTCGCCGTCGGTGGTGAGGTCGTCGTCGGAGTAGAGGATGCGTTCTTTGCCGGCGAGTTTGGCGCGGTAGATGTGGAGGGATTTGGATGCGTCGAGAATGAGGACGTGGGGGTTCTCGATGGCGGGGGCGGGGAGGCCGGCGGGGGCGGTGAAGAGGGTGAGGGAGTCGGCGCCGTCGGTGACGGAGCAGAGGGGCTCGGCGGTGGTGGAGGGGATGGTTTCGCCGGAGGGGAGGTGGAAGTTGAAGGGAAGGACGAGGGTGGCATCGGCGGGAATGGTGATGGGAGCGGCGGGGACGGTAAGGGTGGAGTGGTCGGCGAGGTGGAGGGTGAATTGGACGTTTTGTTTGGCGGGCATAGTGATGCCGCGTTGGTAGTTGTTGATGAAGATGTAGCCGGAGTGGCCGTCGGAGCGGATGGCGTAGCGGAGGGTGGAGGTGTCCTGCTGGTTGGCGGGTTTTTCCTTGGGGAAGGTGGTGGTCATGGGGGCGAGTTGCTGGCCGAAGTCGTGGAGGAAGAGGTGGGTGCGTTTGAGGAGGTAGTAGGGTTCGCGGATTTGGCCGAACTCGCCGAGGGGGGCCTGGAAGTCGTAGGATTTGACGGGCATGTCGTTGGAGTTGGTCATGGTGGCGTTTTGGAATTCCTGGAGCCAGGGGGGCTGGGTGGCGGGGGAGTCGGGGTCGGGGGTTGGTGCCGCCGTGGTACATGTAGAAGCCGGGGAGGTTGGAGCCGGAGCCGATTTTGACGAGTTCGAGGGCGTAGGCGTCGCGGGGGTCGATGTGGATGCGGCGGTGGTAGGAGGTCATCATGCCGCCGCCGAGTTCACAGGTGAGGTAGGGATATTCGTTGGTGTTGGCTTCGTCGGTTTTGGCGCGGTTGCCGAGGACGTCGGTGCCGACGGCGGTGTCGGTGCGTTCCTTGGCGAAGGTGAAGACCTGCCAGTAGGCGCCGGGCATGGGGGTGAGGGCCTTGTCCCAGAAGCCTTCGGCATAGCCGCCGAAGAGGGGGAGGATTTCGCCGAAGGGCATGGGGGAGCGGAGCGCGGGCCAGCCGGTGCGGGTGTAGAGGGGGGTGTCGATGCCTGAATCCTGGGCGATTTTTTTGAGGGCGAGCAGATAGGAGGCCTGGCCGCCGAATTCGTTATCGAGCTGGACGCCGATGACGGGACCGCCGTCTTTCCAGAGTTCGCCTTTGAGCTGGGCGGCGATCTGGGAGTAGAGGTCTTTGACCTGTGCGAGGAAGGCGGGGTCTTCGGAGCGGAGCTTGATGGGGGGATTTTTGTGGAGGAGCCATTCGGGGAAGCCGCCGTTGCGGACTTCACCGTGGTCCCAGGGGCCCATGCGGACGATGAGGGGGAGGCCGACGTCGTAGCAGGTTTGGACGAATTTGCGGAGGTCGCGGTTGCCGGACCAGTCCCAGTGGTTTTCGATTTCTTCGTGATGGATCCAGAAGACGTAGGTGGAGACGACGGTGATGCCGCCGGCTTTCATTTTGAGGAGTTCGGTGCGCCATTCGCTGGCGGGGTAGCGGGAGTAGTGGAATTCGCCCATGACGGGGATGGTGGGCTGGCCGTTGAGGAGGATGGAGGAGCCGTTGACGGTGAGGGTTTGGCCGGAGGGGGAGGTAGGGGTGCCGAGGTGGAAGGCGGAGGTGGGGGTGGGGGTGGGCGGGGTGGGGAGGGTGATGTCGATGGGGGCGGCGTGGGTGATGAGCGCGGTGAGGGCGGTGGCGAGACAGTAATTGGTAATTAGTAATTGGTAATTGGGGGATCGCATCCGGGAGCCTTTCGGGAGGGGGGGTCAGGTCCATTTTTGTTTGAGTTTATCGAAGAGGACGGCGGCGAGGAGGATTCCTCCGGAGACGAGGTATTGCTTGTTGGTGTCGACGCCGTTGAGGTCCATGGCGTTCTGGACGGTGCCCATGATGAGGGTGCCGGCGATGACGGCGAGGATGGTGCCGATGCCGCCGGTGAGGGAGACGCCGCCAAGGACGCAGGCGGCGATGACCTGGAGTTCGAGGCCGATGGAGGCATGGGGGTCGCCGAGGCCGGACTGGGAGGCACCGACGATGCCGGCGAGCCCGGCGAGGGTTCCCTGGAGGGTGAAGACGAGGATTTTGGTGCGGGCGGTAGCGACGCCGGCGAGGCGTGCGGCTTCGATGTTGCCGCCGATGGCGAGAGTATTGCGGCCGAAGGTGGTGCTGTGGAAGAGGAAGCCGCAGACGATGAAGCAGCCGATCATGAGCCAGACGGGCGTGGGGACGTGGAGGAGGACGGCTTTACCGAAGAGGATGTGGAAACGTCCGCCGGTATCGATGGCGCCGATGGAGGTGTTATGGGAGGCGATGTAGGCGAGGCCGCGGACGATCTGCATGGTGGCGAGGGTGGCGATGAGGGCGTTGATGCCGAGGGCGGCGACGACGAAGCCGTTGACGAGGCCGACGGCGGCGCCGGCGGCGAGTCCCCCGAGGATTCCGAGGGCGACGGAGTTGGTGTGATTGACGACGACGACGGCGACGATGCCGGAGAAGGCTGCGACGGAGCCGACGGAGAGATCGAAGTCCGCGGCGGCGAGGCAGAAGAGCATGCCGCAGGAGACGATGCCGACAATGATAATGAGCTGGGCGAGTGAGCCCATGTTGTACCAGGAGAGGAAATTGGGGAAGAGCAGCGAGCAGGCGATGAAGAGCAGGACATAGAGTGCGAGCATGCCGGCGGATTGCCAGAGGGAGCGGGCGCGGGCAAAGGCGGAGATGCGCTCCGGGGGGAGTTCGAGCGGCGGAGGGCTGGAGGAAAGGGTCATGCGGCTCCTTGAATGGCGTGAATGGCGACGGGGAGGGCGTGTTGCAGCAGGTTCTGCGGGGTGAAGTCGGGGGAATTGCGCGGGATGTCGGCGACGAGGGCTCCCTGGCGCATCACCAGGACGCGGTCGGAGATGCCCATGACTTCGGGGAGTTCGGAGGAGACGGCGACGACGCCGATGCCCTGCGACGCGAGGTTGTAGATGATGGAATAGATTTCGGATTTAGCGCCGATGTCGATGCCGCGGGTGGGCTCGTCGAGGAGGATGACGCGGATATTTTCGGAGAGCCATCGGGCGAGGATGACTTTCTGCTGGTTGCCGCCGGAGAGATTGGAGATGAGTTGCTTGAGGGAAGGAGTTTTGACGGCGAGTTTTTTGACGAAGGTGTCGGCGTTCTGGCGTTCGCGGGCGGGATTGATGAGGAAGCCGAGAGGTGAGAAGTGGCGTCGGCCGGAGATGTTGAGATTTTCCATGACGGAGCGGATGGGGATGATGCCTTCCTTTTTGCGGTCTTCGGGGCAGAGGACGAGGCCGTTGCGGATGGCGGAGCGCGGGGAGGTGATGTGTACGGGCTTTCCGTGGATGAAGATTTGGCCGGAACGGGCGGGAGTTGCGCCGAAGAGGATTTTGAGGAGTTCAGAGCGGCCTGCGCCGACGAGGCCGAAGATGCCGAGGATTTCGCCGCGTGCGACGGAGAAGGAGGCGGGGGTGTGGACGCCTTTCCCGGAGATGTCTTTGACGTCGATGGCGTTGGGGTTGGAGGCGTGCGGTCGTGGGGTGTAGCGGAAGACGTCGGCGATGGAGCGGCCGACCATGCGGGCGACGAGATCGCCGGGGGGCACGCCTTTGAGGGAGGGGAAGGTTTGCACGTGGCGTCCGTCGCGGAGGACGGTGGCGGCGTCGCAGAGGCGGTAGACCTCGTCCATGCGGTGAGTGACGTAGAGGATGACGCGGCCTTCGTGGCGGAGGCGATTGATGACGGCGAAGAGGCGGTCGACCTCACGATCGGAGAGGCTGCTGGTGGGTTCGTCGAAGGCGATGACGCGTGCGTTGCGGGTGAGGGCCTTGGCGATTTCGACCATCTGGCGTTGGGCGATGGGGAGGGAACTGATCTTGGCGCGCGGGGAGATGGATTCACCGAGGGAGGAGAGCAGGGCGCGGGCCGCGGCGCGCATCGCGGGGAATCGGACGACGCCGCCGGCGGCATGCATGTGGCCGAGGAAGAGGTTTTCGGCGACGGAGAGTTCCGGGACGAGATGGAGTTCCTGGTAGATGACGGAGACGCCGGCGGCCAGGGCGGCGGAGGTGGATCCGAAGGCGGCGGGCTGGCCGTCGATGAGGAGTTCGCCGGTATCGGGACGGTAGACGCCGGAGAGGACTTTGAGGAGGGTGGATTTTCCCGCGCCGTTTTCGCCCATGAGGGCGTGGACGGAACCGCCGGCGACATCGAAGGAGACGTCGGCCAGGGCGCGCACGCCGGGGAAGGATTTGGAGATGGAATGGAAGCGGAGATTATGCGGGGCGTCGGGCACGGTGCACGGCTGGGAAAGACGCGAAGAAGGCAGACGGCGATTAACGGGGGCGGGCCTTACTCGAGGCCCTGTTCCTTGATCACTTGTTTGAAGTTGTCGCGGTTGACGAGGATGCCCTGGGTCCAGGTGGCCATGGGGGGCGCGACGCCGTCTTTGATCCAGTGGTACATGAGGTCGGCGGTTTCGTAGCCATGGCGTTTGGGCGAGATGAGGACGCTGGCGATGAAGCCGGTGGGTTGTGCGGCGCCCAGGTCGGTGCGGCCGGCATCAGCGCCGATGCCGATGCCAGCGACGTCGGCGGCGGCGATGCCGCGGTTTTCGGTGGCGCGGACGCCGCCCAGGACGGTTTCATCGTTGATGCTGGCGATGAGCCAGTGTTTGACTTCCTGGTGCTGTGTGAGCAGGGCGTTCATGGCGTCGCGGCCATTTTCGATGGTGGTGTCCTTGAGGGGGCTCTTGTAAATGTGGTCCTTGGGGAAACCGGCGGCGGTGAGGCCTTCGATGGCGCCATCGGTGCGATCGCGGTGGGTATCGAACTGGTCGTGGGTGAGGATGGCGGCGGCGGTGTCGTTGGGGGACCAATTGCGTTTTTTCATTTCGGCGGCGAGGGCGGTGCCGACGATCTTGCCGATGTCCTTGGCGGAGATGCCCATGTGGTGGACATCGGTCATGGGTTTGCCGTCGGGGGTTTGGAACTGATCATCGACGGACATGACTTTCATGTTGGCGCGCTGGGCACGGTCGAGGATGGCCTGGCCAAGTTTGACGTCGGGGGTGCAGATGATGAAACCCTGGGCGCCCTGTGCGGCGAGGTTGTCGATGGCGGCGAGGGTGGCGTTGGGATCGGGGACGCCGATTTTGATGAGGGTGAAGCCGTCCTTATCGGCGGCCTGCTGGGCGAATTTCCATTCGTTCTGGAACCAGGTTTGATCGGGCTGTTTGACGAGGAAGCCGATCTTGATGGCGCCCGGGGCGGTGGAGGCCTGGGTGGAGGAGCCGCTGCCGCCGCTGCAACCGGTGAGTGCGGTTAGCGCGAGGCCTGCGGCGGCGATGAGGGAGAAGAGGATTCGCATGAGATGCTCCTTAGAGGAAGCAGGAAGATAGAGAGTGTGCATAGTGTGGGCGCTAAGCGTGTGCTGAGGCAAGCGCCGGAGGAACGAGTGGAACAATTTGCAGAATTTCGCGTAGGCGGGGGTGGGCGGGGTTTTGCTGGAGGAGGGCGTGGAGGGCGGGCAGGGCATCGGCGGGATGTCCGCCGGCGAGCGCGGCGAGGGCGATGAGGAAGCGGCCATCGGCGGCGGCGCGTTGCTGGAGGTCTTCGTCGAAGAGGAGCATGGTGGGGAGGCTGGTGGCGAAGTAGTCGATTTTCGCGGGGGTGTCGATGAGTTTCTGGCCATAGGCGGCGAGGGCGTGGAGGAGTTTTTGGGCGTCGGGTTCCTGGCCGAGTTCGCGGAGGGCGAGTGCGGAGTAGAAGGACATGGGGGAATATTCGCGGAGGGACATTTCCTGGAAATCGCCGGTGGCGTGGGCGGCGTTGAGGAAATGGCGGCGAGCGGTCTGGGTGTTACCGGCGGCGTTGTGGGCTTTGCCGAGCCAGTAGTGGATGTCGCTCTGGTTGGCGAGGAGGTGTTTGGCTTCGCCGAGATTTTCGGGGGCGTTGAGGGCGGACTGGAAGTGGGCGAGGGCGGCGGGATTGTCGTTGTGGAGGGCGGCGATTCCGAGGGCGAGGTGGGTTTGGACGTGCTGGCCGAGGGCGAGGCCTTCGCCGCCTTCCCAGGGTTGGAAGCGGCGGGCGGCGAGGAGTGCGGCGGCCTGGTCGTGGCGGTCGAGGAGGTTGAGCAGGGCGCAGAATTCGAGGGAGAGATCGTCGCGCTGCTGGACGAGGGCGGGATATTTTTCGAGTTCGGCGAGGCGGCGGGCGGGGGATTCGGCGGTGCGTTTCCAGAGCTGATCGCGCTCGTAGAGGATGCGGGCGCTGTGCGGGGCGGCGGCGAGGGCGCGATCGTAGGCGTCGCGGGCGGCGTCGGGATCGTGACGGACGTTGTAGTGGGCGATGCCGAGGTTGCGCCAGGCGATAGCGTTTTGCGGATTGAGGGTGACGGCGTGCTGCCAGGCGGCGATGGCCTCTTCGCGGCGGCGGCGGTCGTAGAGCCAGTTGCCCAGGAGGTGGGGGGCGAGGGGATCGGCGGGGTCTTTTTCGATGGCGGATTGGAGGATGGCGAGGTCTTCGAGGCGGGCGGGGAAGCAGAGATCGGGAGAGGCGGCGCGGGCGTGATGGCGGGCGGCGGCGGCGGCGGCGGGGTTGTGGGCGAGATCGTGGAGGTGAGCGGCGGTGTAGAAAAGGAGGGGAGCGGCGCCGGGGGATTGGTCGGGGTCGGCCTTTGCGAGGAGGTCGAGGGCGTCGGGGTAGAAGCCGGCGGCGGCGAGTTCCCAGGCGAGGTCCATGAGCAGGTGGGGGAGGATGTGGGGGGCCTTCGAGATGGGACGGTTGGCGAGATGGCGGGCGAGCATGTCGAGGGGGTCGAGGGTGAGGGTTTCGTTCACAATGGCGTCGGCTTCGGAAGTGCGGTTTAAGCGGCGGAGGACGAGGGCGAGAAGATTGCGGGCTTGGGTATGTTGGGCGTTGACGTGGAGCGTTTTGTGGAGGTGATCGAGGGCGCGGGGCCAGTTTTGATTCTTGCAATCGAGACGGGCGAGTTCGAAGAAGGCGGGGGATTGAAATGCATAGTTCCAGGTGGATTTATAGAGGGCGTCGTAAGCGTCGCCGGGGCGGTTGAGACGGAGGAGAGTGAGGCCGAGGGCGTAGTGGGGTTCGCCGTCGCGGGGGTTGGGGTTCCAGCGGGTGAGGGTAGCGACGGCGCGCTGGAAATGGGCGAGGGCTGCGGGGAATTCGCCGCGGCGGTAGTGGAACCAACCCATGGCGGTGTTGCAGCGGATGTGGTCGGGTTCGCGGCGGAGGGCTTCGCGCCAGTAATCTTCGGGCATGCGGGTGGCGTGGCGGTATTGTTCGAGGTGGAGGCCAATGAGGTAGAGCTCGTCAGCGGTGGCGATGGCGTCGGGGAGGGCAGGTTCCTTGGCGGGCGGGGGGATGTCGGTGGGTTTGGTGCTGGCGGGCGTGTAGGAAAGGAGCATCTGGCCGGCGGCGTCGGTGATGGTGATGGCGAGGGATTGCGGATTGGTGTCGGGCAAGTCGGCGAGGAAGGGGCGGTTGGGGGCGAGGTCGGTTTGCCATTCTTTGAGGGGCGTTCCGTTGGCGGAGGCGGTGATGCGGGCGTTGGCGATGGGGCGGGTGGCGGCGACGCCGAGGCGGGTGGCGTATTGATCGTGTGCGAGGCTGAGGGCGGCGTCGAGGGTGGCTTTGATGGCGGGGCCGATGTGCTGGATGGGGTACCAGAATTGGGACCAGGCGCGGGTTTCGCCGGGGGCGAGCCAGGAGAAGTCGGGCTGGTTGTCGGTGTAGACGCCGGCCATGAGTTCTATATAGGGGCCGTCGTTATCGGTGAGATGGCGATCCCAGGCGTAACCGAATTCGTGATTACCCCAGGTCCATTGTTTCTTTCCGGGGGCGATGCGGCGGTCGGCGATGTGGATGAGGCCGGCGTTTGCGGCGTGGTCGTAACCGCCGAAGAAATCCTCGCGGCTGCCCATGGCCATGTAGGAGGTGGGGACGGGGATATTGGCGTACCAGCTTAAATCGTTGGGGGGATACTTGCCGGGCGGAGGGATGAAGCAGCGCGGGGTTTCGTCGGCGGGGACGCCATGGGCGGCGCGGGTGGCGTAATCGACGCCGTAATAGCGGCCGGCGCACAGCGGGAAAGCGCTCATGGCTCTTTTTGCATGGTCGGCGACGTAGTGGACATCGGGGGGGAAGAAACTTTGATAGTTTTCGTGGACGCGGGTGGCGACGTTGGCCCACCAGAGGAAGGTTTGGGGGAGCTCGGTGCGGTTGAAGACGCGGGCCTTGAGTTCGATGACGCTTTTGCCGGGGTGGAGGCAGACGCCGTGCATGCCTTTCATGCGGTTCATGGGTTCGTGTTCGGAGCACCAGACGGTGATGCTGCCGTCGGGGTGATGTTCGATGTCGATGTCGACGGGCATGAAGGTGGAGGGGCGGTGGTGCTGGGGCCAGTTGAATTCGACGCCGCCGGAGATCCAGGGCCCTGCGAGGCCGACGAGGGCGGGCTTGATGACGTTCTGGCGGTAGAAGAAGTCGTAGTTGTTGGTTTTGTCGAGGCCGACGTGAATGCGGCCGCCGATTTGGGGGAGGACCATGAGGCGGACGTATTCGTTTTCGATATGGATGGCGTCCCATGGGTGGGGGACGGATTTTTCGGCGATGCGTTCGATGACGGGGAGCGGGTAGACGCGGCCGCTGCTGCCCTGGTAGACGCGTTTTTCGAGGAACATGGGGCAGGGCTCGGGGGCGGCAGGGAGATAGGTGTCGATGGTGACGGATTGGCGCCAGGCTTTGACGGGGGCGGCGGCCTGGTCGGGGGGGGCGTCGGGGAGGCGGAGTTTGGAGGGCGGGGATGCGGACATGGGCGTTCATCAGCGCGTTGGGGCGCGGTGCTCCGAAGCATGAAAAGGGCCCAGAAGAATAACGCCGCGGGGCGGTCGGGTATAGCAGCTTGCTGAAAAGGCGCGGGGTGGGGGAGAATCTGGGGATGGGCGATGGCGGCAAGATTGTGCTGGTGATTACGGACCTGGAGATGGGGGGTTCGCCGCGGTGGCTGCGCGATCTGGCGGTGGGGTTGAAACGGGAGTGGGGGTGGGCGGTGGAGGTGGTGTCGCTGAAGGCGTTGCCCGTGCGCGGGAAGTCGAATGGGCCAACGATTGCGGAGCAGTTGCAGGGGGCGGGGATTGGGGTGCGATCGCTGGGGATTCGGGGGGCGTGGGGATTTTGGCGTGGGCGTCGGGTGTTGCGGCGGATGCTGGAGGAGAGCGGGGCGGAGGTGGTGTATTCGGTGCTGGTGCATGCGAATGTGCTGACGGCGCTGGCGATGGGGCGGGGGCGGCGGAGGAGCGCGTGGCGACCGGCGTTTGTGCAGGGGATTCATACGTTGCAGCGGCGGCCGCGGTGGCATTGGCGGGCGATCGGGTGGGCGGTGAAGTTTGCGGATGCGATGATTGTGCCTTCGGGGGCGGTGCTGGAGCGGGTGCGGCGGTACGGGAGGGTGCGGGAGGGAGTGGTGATTCCGAATGGGATTGATGTCGAGCGGTTTGCGCGGGCGGTACCGGTGGAGAGGGTTCCTTGGCCGGAGGGGGCGAAGGTGGTGGGGTATGTGGGGCGGTTTGATGTTGTTAAGAATTTAGACGTGTTGATACGAACTGTGGAGCGGATGGGAGATGGGGTGCATTTGGCGCTGGTGGGGTATGGGGCGGAGGGGGAGCGGTTGCAGGGGCTGGCGGGGGAGCTGGGAATTGGGGGGCGGGTGCATTTTGTGGGGGCGACGGGGGAGCCGGAGCGGTGGTATCGGCGGTTTGATTGCGTGTGTTCGGCGTCGGAGGAGGAGGGATTTGGGTTGATGCTGGTGGAGGCGATGGCGGCGGGGGCGCCGGTGGTGGCGGTGGAGACGGCGGTGACGGGGGAGATTGTGCGGTCGGGGGTGGATGGGGTTTTGGTACGTCCGCCGGTGGATTCGGGGAGGCTGTCGGAGGCGTTGGGACGGGTGCTGGGGGGCAAATGGCGGGAGGGGGCGGCCCCATTTTCGCCCACTTTTGCCGCTGGCGGGGGGAAATCGACCCAGGCGTGGGTGGCGGAGCGGTTTTCGGTGGGGGGGATGGTGGCGCGGCATCGCGAATTTTTGGAGAAAATTCGCGAAGGTCGATAGCTGTGCTCATCCGCAAGCTATGGTGTAACGGCTGAGCTTTCGAGACTAGGGGTGGTGGCTGCTGAGCTTATCCACCGGCTTCCCACAACTCGTCCCTTTTCAGGGCGGCGAGTTTTCTATTGCAGTGGGGGGCAAAGTGGGGCAGAATACACTCTCAGTGGAAGCTGGTGGGTCGAAAGACATCACCTGACATTCTACCGACTCGGCTGCTGCGTCAAGGCCACAAGGACCGTGGTGATGCGGCAGCGGCCCGGAAGGGCGAGTCGAGCGGCCGGGGCGCGAGCCCCATGTGGGACATGCCGGAAGCAGGAGCGTCCGGCCCCTCTCCCCCCCCCATAACCGGGTGCGGGCGGGAGGAGGCCCAACAAACATCGCCGCTCGATGGACCAGTCCGGCGTGAATGGGTTTGCGAACGATGGTCATCACGGATCGCTTCGATCACGTCATTGATGACAAAGGTCGCCTGGCCATTCCGAGCCAAGTGCGTGGCGGGATGGATCCGCACATCGACGGGACGGCTTTCTATTTGGTTCCGGAGAGCCGGTACTTACAACTGATACCCGAGAAGCTGTTTCAGCGGCTATCGGAGCAGGCCACGGCGGGCCTGGCGATGAGCCCGGAGGCGGCGAAGATCCGGCGGCTGATGTTTTCGATGGCCAGCCGGTTGGAACTGGACAAGCAGGGCCGGGTGATCATTCCGGACCGGTTCATGCGGGACAGCGAGACGCCGGATCCGTTTGGCGGCGCGATGCTGGGACGCGAGGTGACGCTGGTCGGCGTGAACGACCGGATGGAGCTGTGGAACCGCGCAGACTTCATCAACCACATGCGGGAGCTGCTGGCGGATCGGGCGAGTTACCAGAACGCGATGCAGCAGATGTTCACCCCCCCTCCCCCGCCCGCCCCTCCGCCTCCGGCGAGCGCGGCGACGGTCGGGTGAATGGGGAGAGACGAAACAGGCCGCAAGGAGCGGCGAGACGAGTCGCAAGAAGCGACAGACAGGAATGGAAGCGTCGCAAGGAGCGGCGTACAAGTCGCAGGACGCGACAGCAAGCAATGCGGGATGGCGATCAGGTTCATGAAGAGCCGGTCGCCGGACCGCGAAGGAAACAGGGTTGGCCGACCCCGGCACACAAGGAAGGTGTCACCGGCGGCGGGACAGGCAGGGCGCACGCGGCGCCTGGCCGAACACATGGACCGTGTTCGGCTCGGCACACGCGGAAACGGGTTTTGAGTCCGAGCGGGCAGGACGCATCGCAGGGCTGAAGACCAACGGGATCGGCGTCATGCCCTGTGGAACCAGCCCTTCTATATGATTCACAGGGCGCTCACGGATGGGCGTCGAAGTCAGCCACGGATCAGGCGGACGCGTGGGCACGTGAGCCAGTCGTGCCCCCGCGTTTTTTTTTGCCGGGGGAATTTTCCACAAATGTTCACAAATGGACACGAATGAATGGCATCGGGACGTAAAATGGCCACGAAAAACACAAAAGACACGAAAGCGGGGTCTTTGAGGGATGTTTGAGAGTTTGAGATAAGGAGTGGGGGAAAGTTGCATGGGGCGTGAGGGAGAGGTATAGGGGGCGAGCGTGGGCGGGTGGTCTGCGTTAATGCTAGCGGGCGAGTGTTTCTTATGAAGCGGGTGGGCTCATGGCGGTGATGGGTGGTGGGGCGGGGGAGCATGGGCATGAGCCGGTGATGGTGGGGGAGGTGCTGGCGCACCTGGGGTTGAAGGCTGGGGAGCGGGTGATGGATTGCACAGCGGGGCGTGGGGGACATGCGGTGGAATTGGCGCGGGCGGTATCGCCGGGGGGGATGCTGATCGCGCTGGATGTGGATCCGGTGAATTTGAAATATGCGCGTGGGCGGGTGGAGGGGGCTGGAATTGCCGAGGTGGAGGTTCGGACGTTTCATGCGAATTTTGGGGAAGCGGGGGATGTGCTGACGGAGCTGGAAATTGCGGGGGTTGACGGGCTTCTGGCGGACCTTGGGGTATCGACGAATCAGTTGGTGGATGCAAAGCATGGGTTGAGCTTCAATGCGGAGTCGCCACTGGATATGCGATTGGATCCGCGGTTGAAGAAGAAGGCGTCGGATCTGCTGGCGGAGTGGGATGAGAAGCGGATTGCGACGGTGCTGTTCGAGTATGCGCAGGAGCGCTTTGCGAGGAAGATTGCGCGGAAAATTGTGCAGACGCGCCAAGCGGAGCCGATACTTACTACCGGCCAGCTCGCGCGGCTGGTGCGGTCGGTGGTTCCGGCGAAGTGGGGCCAGATCGATCCAGCGACGCGAACGTTTCAAGCGCTACGGATGGCGGTCAACGGTGAACTGGAGAGCCTGCGGGATTTTCTGGCGGGCGTGCCGGAGATGATGAACGCGGGCGGGCGTGCGGTGTTCATCAGTTTTCATTCCGGCGAGGACCGGCTGGTGAAGCAGGCGGTTCGGGAATGGGAAGCTGGTGGCTGGTGCGAGGTGTTGACGAAGAAGCCGGCGGAGCCGAGCGAGGCGGAGTGCCAGAGGAATCCGCGGAGCCGGAGTGCGAAACTGCGGGCTGTACGGTGGACCGATGCGGGTGCGAGGCGAGAAAATGACAAATGACAAATGACAAATTGGGGTGTGGGGCGGAAGGGAATGTGAGTGGATTTTGAGCCAGTGATGGCGAAAGGTGACAAGGGATTGAGATGACGAAAGAAGCGAAAGTCGGGATGTTGACGGGGCTGGCGGTGATCGTGCTGATCGGGGTGCTGTTGTCGGAGTATCTGGGCGGGCCGGCGGTGGGCGGGTCGGCGGCGGGGAACAATGTGGCGACGGGGCGGATGGCGACGTTGCCGATCGGGGAGACGAAGCGGGAGGAGATATTGCAGCCGGTGGGCGTGCCATCGATGGCGCGTGCGGGCGAGGGTGCGGGGACCGGGGTGCTGGCGCAGGTGCCGGCGGCATATGCGACGCTGAATCCGCAGCAGAATGCGTCGGCGCCGGCGTCGGCGGTGGTGCCGGAGGTGCCGGTGGTCAAAGCGCCGGTATCGGCGGTGCCGGCGGGACCGGTGGAGCTGGTGTCGGCGCAGCGCAACGAAATGCCTGCGACGGTGCAGTTGGGGGATGTGAAGCCGGCGGCGGCGGGGCTTTCGGCGCCGGCGGTGGATGGGTCGCAGGGTGCGGCGAAGGCGGCGCCGGTGAAGGCGTCGGGGCAGGAGTATGTGATTGCCAAGGGGGATTCGCTGAACAAGATCGCCAGGAAATTTTACAAGTCGGACACGAGCGCGGACCGTGGGCGGATCACGGCGGCGAATCCGTCGCTGATGAAGAACGGACAGCCGTTCCTCATTGCCGGTCGGACGATCGTGATTCCAGACGCGCCCACGGCGGCGGCGCCGGTCGCTGCGAAGACGGCGGCTGGGGCTTCGGCGAAGAGCGCGGAGGCGGGGGTGGTGATTCATCAGCCCGGCGCCGCGACGGCGGGGCACGGGGTTGCAACGGCGTCCGCGGATGCGCCGGTGAAGGCGAAGGCGGGCAAGACGTATGTGGTGAAGCCAGGGGATTCGCTGGAGAAGATCGCGAAGCGTGTGGACAGCGCGAATTATCGCGATGCTGAAAAGAAGTTGATGGCGCTCAACGGGATCAAGGATGCGGGGTCTCTGCAGGCGGGCGCGACGTTGAAGCTGCCGCTGTGAGGCGGCGTTGCGGCGGCCGGCGCGGGTTCTTTAGAATGGGCGCCACAAAGGTTCAGGGCCGGCCGATAAAAGAGCCGATACGAGCGTAGGACCGGGACAAGTTTGTCCCGGTTTACGCGTTCAGGCAGCGTGCCGGCGGTGGTTGCCGGAGCGAACCAGAGTCGGCCAAGGCCGACCGCTAAAAGCGGCGTTCGAGGGAAGTCTTCGTGTTCAAGCTGCTGTTCATGCTGGGGACGTTTCTGGCGGTGGCGATGGCGCTTCTGGCGCTGCGGCAGCACCGGCTGGAGCTGACGAGCGAGAGCGTGAAGATTCACGATCAGATTCAATCGCGGGAACAGAGCTTGTGGGCGCAGCGGGCGCTGATTGCGGAGCGGACCAATCCGTGGGCGCTGGCCTCGGGGCTGCGTGCGGCGGGGGTCGACACGGGCGCGGCGCTGACATCGCATGCGTCGGCGTCGGCGCCCGGCGCGACCAACACGCCGCCGGCGATCGAGACGGACCTGGCGGCGCCGGTGCGCGGCGATACCGGCGGCGGGCATGCGAACGCGGACCACCCACGATGACATTGACCGCCCCTGGATGGTGGGCGGCAGGCGATTAGACAGACAGGACCGCGGGGGCGGGCAACAGGGATGGATGGACTGCAATGGACGCGGCGAAACGAACGCAACGGCTGGCGAGTGGAATGCTGGTGGTCACGGTGCTGGGGCTGCTGGGGCTGCTGGGCCGGGTGGCGTATATCCAGGCGCACGTGACGCCGGATATCCGGGAGAAGCTGTCGCGGCAGAACACGGCGGTGCTGCCGATCATGGCGGACCGGGGGACGATTCTGTTTTCGGATGGGACGCCGGGGGCGTTGTCGGTGCGGATGTACAATTTGTTTGCGGATCCGGGGTACATCGTGGATCCGGAGGGGAAGCTGAATGCGTTGAAGGACGATCCGGAGGAGGCGCAGAAGGCGAAGGACATGCTGGTGGAGGCGCTTTCGCCGCTGGTGAACAAGCCGGCGGATGAGCTGCTGTTCCAGATCGAGCGGAACGCGACGTATGCGGATGGCCGGCCGCGGCGGTTTTTGTGGCTGGCGAAGGAAGTGGATGAGGATTTTTACAACCGGTTCGCGGCGCTCAAGGCGAAGCTGCGCGAGGAGAGCCGGGATGAGAACCGGATCGCGACGCATGACAAGGATGCGGCGGTGCGGGCGGAGGCGACGGAGAAGGCGCGGATTCTGTATCACACGCTGGACGGGGTGGGGTTTGTGAAGTCGATCAAGCGGGTGTATCCGATGGGGACGCTGGGGGGCAGCGTGATCGGGTTTGCGAACAATTATGAGGGGGTGGACGGGATGGAGCACCAGTTGGATTTCCTGCTGCACGGGATGCCTGGGGAAATGTTCGTGACGAAGGATGCGGCGCGGCACACGCTGCTGGTGCAGGATCAGCGGTACCGGGCGCCGGATGACGGGCGCGACGTGTGGCTGACGATTAACTCGGTGGTGCAGGGGATCGCGCAGGATGAATTGCAGAAAGCGGTGACGGATTTCGCGGCGGTGAGCGGGACGGCGATCGTGATGGATCCGTACAGCGGGCGGATCCTGGCGATGGCGAATTATCCGTTTTTCGATCCGACGGACTTTTCGCATGCGAATCCGGACATTCGGCGGAACAAGGCGGTGACGGATCCGTATGAGCCGGGGTCGATTTTCAAGCCGTTCGTGCTGGGGTGGGCGATCGAGAATCACGTGGTGAAGCCGACGGACATGATCGATTGCCACGGCGGGCACTGGTATGACCCGACGGGGCGGCTGGTGACGGACGTGGAGGGGTATGGGATGCTGTCGGTGAAGGACATTCTGGTGCATTCGAGCAACGTGGGGATGTCGCAGATCGGCTGGAAGATGGGCAAGCCGATGCTGTATGAGGGGCTGACGAAGTTTGGGTTTGGGCAGCGGACGGGGGTGGAGTTGCCGGGGGACCAGAAGGGGCTGCTGGCGCCGCTGAGCCAGTGGACGAACGGGACGTTGACGTCGGCGAGTTTCGGGTATGCGGTGGCGGCGACGCCGTTGCAGTTGGCGCGGGCGTTCTGCACGTTCGCGAACGGGGGCTATCTGGTGACGCCGCGGATCATCAATGCGGTGGAGGAGGCGCCGGGCAAAGCGGTGCCGTGGGAGGATGTGGCGGGCGCGCCGGTGGAGAAGCAGATCATCAGCAAAGAGACGGTGATGACGATGCGCGGGGTGATGGCGGGGGTGTATGAGTATGGGACGGCGCATGAAGTGAAGAGCAAGCTGTATGATTTGTATGGCAAGACGGGGACGGCGAACATCGCGGGTGTGGCGCGGGGAACGGATGCGGGGCATGGGTATGGCGACAAGGACATCAACGCGAGCTTTTTGAGCGGGGGCCCGCTGCGCGATCCGCGGGTGATCGTGCTGGTGACGATACACAAGCCGGACAAGCGGATCGGGCATTTCGCGGCGAAGGTGGCGGCGCCGGCGGCGACGGCGATCATGGAGCGGACGCTTTTGTATCTGCAGGTGCCGCCGGATCACGTGCAGACGGAGATGGTGGACGCGAAGAAGACAACGGCGGGACGGCGAGCGGGGGCACATTGAGGGTTCGGGCTCAGCACGACGTTGTGAAGACATAAAGGGCACGAAGATTTTTTGGGGGTGGGAAAGGACTTGCGATGGCGATGCGGTTTTCGGAATTGATGAAGCGGGTGGCGGCGCGCGGGGTGGCGGTGACGGAGGTGCGGGACGGGAACACGCGGGTGCCGACGCCGTGGTCGGACGGTTCCGGGGGGAACGATCCTGAGATTCGCGGGGTTTCGGACGATTCGCGGAAGGTGAAGGCGGGGGACGTTTTCGTGGCGCGGGGCGGGACGAAGGCGGATGGAACGAAGTTCATCGTGGATGCCATCAACCGGGGGGCGGTGGCGGTGGTCGGGGAAATGGCGATCGATATTGAAGGGGTGGGATCGGCGCGGGTGGACCATGCGAACCGTGCGTGTGCGCTGTTGGCGCATGAGGTGGCGGGGAATCCGACTGCGGGGATGAAGGTGATCGGGGTGACGGGGACGAAGGGGAAGACGACGGTGGCGTATCTGCTGCGGTCGGTGCTTAAGGCGGCGGGGAAGAAGGTGGGGATGATCGGGACGGTGGAGATTGATGATGGAAAGACGGTGGTTTCAGCGGAGATGACGACGCCGGGGGCGGTGGAACTGGTGGAGCTGTTTTCGCGGATGCGTGGGAATGGGGTAACGCATTGCGTGATGGAGGTGAGCAGCCATGCGTTGCACCAGCAGCGGACGGCGGGGATTGATTTTGCGGTGGGGATTTTTACGAATCTGACGGGGGATCATCTGGATTATCACGGGACGATGGAGGAGTATGGGGCGGCGAAGGCGCTGTTGTTTCAGGGGTTGAAGCCTGAGGCCACGGCGGTAGTGAATGTGAACGACGCCTGGGCGTCGCAGATGGTGCATGATTGCCGGGCGAAAGTAGTGGGCTTTGGATTCCGCCAGGACCCGATGATCGGGCTTGGGCCGAACTGTTGGACGGGGCGGACGGTCGGGTGGTCCATCGAGCACATGGAAATGGAAGTGCAGCGGCCGGGCGGAAGCGGATGGAATTTGTTGACGAGTCCGCTGGTGGGGAAGCACAACGCATATAACCTGCTGTCGGTGATCGCGGCGGCGACATCGCTGGGAATTCCGGAACAGCAAGTTTTCGAGACGCTGAAGCGGGCGGCGGGGGCGCCGGGACGGTTGCAGCGGGTGATGGGGGAGCGATCGACGGCGTTTCAGGTATTTGTCGATTACGCGCATACGCATGATGCGCTGGCGAATGTACTGTCGGCGTTGCGGTTGACGGCGGGCGGCAACATCGGCGGGACGCCGATGCCACGGGGGCGGTTGATTTGCGTGTTTGGGTGCGGCGGGGATCGGGATCGGACGAAGCGGCCGAAGATGGGGCGGATTGCGGAGGCGCTGGCGGATCGGGTGATCGTGACGAGCGACAATCCGCGGACGGAGGGGCCGGGGGGGATTATTGAGGAGATTTGCGCGGGGTTTTCGGAGGGCTGGCGGGAGGCGGGAAAGATCAGCGTGGAGGCGGATCGGCGGGCGGCGATTCGGATGGCGATTGAGATGGCGGAGGCGGGGGATGTGGTGCTGATCGCCGGCAAAGGGCACGAGAATTACCAGATCATCGGGACGACGAAACATCATTTTGACGATGTGGAAGAGGCGGCGGCGGCGATGGCGGAACGGGAAAAATTGTCCACAAATGCACACGAATGAACACAAATTTAAGGAAGTTGCTATTTGTGTTAATTTGTGTGCATTTGTGGAAGGTTTAGAGCGAGTTTGCAAATGGTGGTATTGTGAAACCGTGGGCGATGGATGAAGTGCGGCGGGCGGTGAAGGGGAAGTGGCTGGCGCGCGGCAGCAGCGGCGGCGTCGGCGCGGCGGGCGGCGGGGATGGGGAACGGTTCAACGGGCACGTCTGCACGGACAGCCGGAAGGCGGCGGAAGGCGATCTGTTCGTGGCGATCGCGGGGAAGAACCATGATGCGCATGGGTATGTGAAGGATGTGATCGAGCGGCAGGTGGCGGCGGTGCTGGTGCATCGGGAGCCGGCGGCGGACGTGTTGACGCTGGCGCAGCAGAACGATGTGTCGGTGATCCTGGTGGAAGAGACGGTCGCGGCGCTGAATCGGCTGGCGGCGGCGTACCGGTCGAGCATTCGGGCGAAGGTGATCGCGGTGGGGGGGAGCAACGGCAAGACGACGACGAAGCAGATCATTCACGCGCTGCTACGGGAGAAGTTCGGCGAGGATGGGGGGCATGCGAGCCCGAAGAGTTTCAACAACAACATTGGGATGCCGGTGACGCTGCTGGAGGTGGAGCCGGGGCATGATTACGTGGTGCTGGAGATCGGGACGAACGCGCCCGGGGAGATCGCGGCGCTGGGCGAGGTATGCCGGCCGGACATTGCGGTGATCACGAACGTGGGGCTGGAGCATCTGGAGCAGCTTGGGGACCTGGAGGGGGTGGCGCACGAGGAGGCGAGCATTGCGCCGTTCGTGGCGGAGAGCGGGACGCTGGTGTTGCCGGCGGATGCGCCGGAGCTGCTGGGGGCGCTGCGGACGGCGAAGGTGCAGAAGATTCTGGTGGGGCGTAAGGCGGGAGAGGGCGATTTGAGCGTGACGGATCTGGCGGAGAGCGCCGGGGGGCTGAGCTTTTCGGTGAACGGGCGCGGGCACTACAGGTTGCCGCTGCTGGGGGAGCACAATGGGGTGAACGCGCTCTTGGCGATTGCGGTGGCGCGGCGAATGGGGGTGAGCGAGGAGCAGGTGGCGGCGGGGCTGGCGAAGGTGAAGCCGGCGCCGATGCGGCTGGAGTTGATGGAGGTGGGCGGGTGGCGGGTGATCAACGATGCATACAATGCGAACCCGAGTTCGATGGAAGCGGCATTGCGGACTTTTTCAAAGTTGAAAGTGCCGGGGCGGAAAGTGGTGGTGCTGGGGAACATGCTGGAGCTGGGGGCGAGCAGCGAGGCGATGCACCGGTCGGTGGGGGGGATGGCGGCGGCGTGGAAGTTTGACTTGCTGGTGGCGGTGGGGCGTGAGATGAAAGTGGCGGCGGACGTGGCGGCGATCGCGGGGTGCCGGACGGTGCATTTTGCGGATACGGCGGTGGCGTGCGCGGGGATTGCGGAGCTGCTGGAGCCGGGCGATACGCTGCTGTTGAAGGGGTCGCGGGGGATGGCGCTGGAGGCGTTGCTCGAGGCGCTCAAGAAAGGTCCGGTCGCGCTGGCCGGCGGGATGTAACCAAGGGATTGCTCGTTGCTTTATCAGCTTTACATGTGGGCCGCGGCGCATGGGTGGGTTTCGGACGGCGGACCCTTTTCGCGGACGATATTCCGGGCGGCGGCGGCGATCATGCTGGCGTTCGTGCTGGTGCTGCTATGCGGCGGGAAGGTGATCCGCTGGCTACTCAAGCAGAAGGTGGGCGATCGGCCGGAGTTTCACAATGCGACGCTCAACGAGCTGACCAAGCACAAAGGCAACACGCCGACGATGGGCGGGATCATGATCATCGGGTCGATCCTGGTGAGCACGCTGCTGCTGGCGGACATCGGCAATTTTTATGTGGACATGGCGCTGGTGTGCCTGGTGTACCTGGCGGGGCTGGGGGCGATTGATGACTGGCTGAAGCTGACGACGGCGCGGCGCACGCCGGGGAGCCGGGATGGGCTGATCGCGTGGGAAAAAATGGTGTTTCAGATCGGGCTGGGGGTGCTTTTGGCGGTGTTCATTTATTACCATCCGAACAAGCTGGCGGACCAGGCGGTGGGAGCGGCGGAGAACGCGCACCGATTGAATTGGCCGTTCATTCCGAGCACGGTGACGCTGACGTGGTGGCTGTTTGCGATCCTCACGGTGGTGGTGATCACCGGAACGAGCAATGCCGTGAACCTGACGGACGGCATGGATGGCCTGGCGGCGGGGTGCATGGCGATCGTGGCGTTTGCCTTTCTGGCCCTGGCGTACGTGACGGGGGATTATCGCTGGGCGCCGCAGTTGCACTTCACGTGGGTGCAGCATTCGGGCGAGCTGGCGGTGGTGTGCGGGGCGATCACGGGGGCGTGCCTGGGGTTCCTGTGGTACAACTGCAATCCGGCGCAGGTGTTCATGGGGGATACGGGGTCGCTGGCGCTGGGGGGGGTGATCGGGTACGTGGCGATCGTGATTCGGCAGGAGCCGATGCTGCTGTTGATCGGGGGGATTTTCGTGATCGAGGCGGGGAGCGTGATGATGCAGGTGGGGTATTTTCGGATGACGGGGGGGAAGCGGATTTTTTTGTGCTCGCCGATCCACCATCATTTTCATTTGAAGGGGTGGAGCGAGCAGCAGGTGGTGGTGCGGTTCTGGCTGATATCGGGGCTGTGCGCGGCGTTCGGGCTGGCGACGGTGAAGCTGCGGTGAGGGTGGGACGGGAGCGCCGGCACTGCGATTCGCAATTGACGCAAACGTGAACGCCGGCGGTCGCTCGGAGGGGATCGCGACGGAGACGGGAGGAGGAAAAGCTGCATTTGGGAGCGCAATCCGCTAGAATCTCTGGCCCGGGTGAGCCGGGGGTGTTTTGCGTGTGCAGGTTGTCCGCCAGGTGCGATCGTTTATTCCGCCATCCTCTCCTCCGCCGCGGCTGATGGTGCTGGGGGTGAACCACAAAACCGCGACGCTGGCGGTGCGGGAAACGCTGGCGTTTTCGGAATCGCAGACGGCGGCGGCGCTGGGATCATTCAAGCAGCGTTTTCCGGGGGCGGAGGCGGTGCTGCTCTCGACGTGCAACCGGGTGGAGCTATATGTCGCCACGCCGGCGGAGGCGGCGATTCCCGCGGAAATCCTCACGCAATTTTTGGCCGGGGGGCATGAAAGCGATGGGGGGGCAGGGGCGGTGAGCGGCGGCAGGGCGGGGCTGGCATCGCACATTTACGTGCACGAGGATCGACGGATGGTCGATCACCTGTTCGCGGTGACCACGTCGCTGGATTCGATCATCGTCGGCGAAACGCAGATTCTCGGGCAGGTGAAGCAGGCGTACCTGCTCGCGGCGGAAAAGGGCACCGTGGGCAAAACGTTCCATGCGCTGTTTCAGCGGGCGCTGGCGGCGGCCAAGGATGCGCACGAAACGACGCGCCTGGCGTCGGGACGGCTGTCGGTGGCGTCGGTGGCGGTGGACCTGGCGGCCTCGGTGTTCGACCGCTTCGAGGATAAAACGGTGCTGTGCGTGGGGGCGGGGAAAATGGCGGGGTTGATGCTCCGGCATCTCGTGGAACTGAAGCCGCGGCGCGTGCTGATTGCGAACCGTTCGGTGGAACGGGCGGAATCGCTGGTCAGGGAAATGCGCGGGCTGGGGGTCGTGGTGGAAGCGTGCGGGATGGAGAAGCTCGACGAGCAGTTGGGCATCGCGGATATCGTGCTGACATCGACGGGGGCGGCGCAGCCGCTGATCACAGCGGGGCGTTATCGCGCGCTTCAGAAGGGCCGGCGTTATCGACCGGCGGTGATCGTGGACATCGCGGTGCCGCGGGATGTGGAAGCGGGAGTGGCATCGCTGCCGAACGTGTATCTTTATAATGTGGACGATCTGCAGAATCGGGCGGCGGGCAACAAGGCGGCGCGCGATGCGCAGATGGCCGCCGCCAAGGCGCGCCTGGATGTGCATGCGGTGGAGTTCTTCCGCTGGCTGGTGTCGCGGGACGTGGGGCCGTTGGTGAAGGCGCTTTATGAGCACTGCCAGGCGATCGCCCACGCCGAGCTGACCGCCGCCTACGAGCGCGCCCCGGACCTGACGGACGCCCAGCGCGCGGAGCTCCAGCGGCTCACTCACCGTCTGGTCGGCAAAATTCTCCACGGGCCGGTGACCCGGCTGACGAATGCCACCGCGGCGCCGACGCCCGAGGCCCTTGCGCCCGCCGATCCTCCCGACCCGCAGGCGCTGACCACCCACCTCGCCACCGCCCTGCAGGAACTTTTCAACCTGCACCTGGACCGCGGTTCGGCGGAATAAGCATCAGCACGGGCGCGCCGTCCGGCTGATTTATTCTCCCCATCACACGTGTTCGCGAGCTATCGCTGTTTTTCGGCCGCCGGGGCGGTGGGAATCGCCACTGCTGGCAAATCGATCTTGCCGAACCAGTGCCGGTGAGGCGGCTGATTGCCCTGCTGGGCGATCTCGAGGCTGCCTTTGAGGTAATAGGTTTTGCCATCGTGCGGAATAGCCCAAACGTTCTCCGGACCGAGGTCCAGCATCGCAAACGTTTTTCCCGGAATCACGCCCGCGCCGTGCTCGGTTATGTCGAACGAGAGTTCCCCCTGAAAGGGCAGCACCAGTTCCTGGGGAATCGGTGACTCGCCATCGTATGGACCGTTGGCCTTCGCAAGCACGTTGCCGGCGGCGTCTTCGACATGCCATGTCAATTTCCAGTGAGGCCAGTCGATCGACAGCAGGCTGGCGGCGGTCTGGACGTTTTTCAGGAAAATGCGCGTTTTGATTATTTGGACGCCCTCAAACGGTTCACCGCGGGAAAGTTCCAGGCGGGCGACGAGGCCGTTGATGGGTTTCGACCATTCCGGGGCGGGCGCGGCGGCGCCGCTGACGGTCAGTGAGAGTGCCAGGAGCATTGCTCCCGCGGCGGCAAGGGGCGTTGGGGAGATTGCGTGTCGCATCATGGCGCACCTCCATGGCGCCGCAGTATACCGCAGGATGGAGGCGCCGGTCCGGGGGGGGCGTCATTTCAGCCACGGGGCGATCGCGGGGCGGGCATCATCGGCGTGAGGCGTTTGCGTTGGCGGGGGGAGGTCGGCTAGGCTGGGAAAAGTCGCACGCATGGGCGACGGAACTGATTGTGGCGGGACACCGTGGCGATCGGATTTTGCCGGCGGATGAAAAGGAGGGGGGGAGGGGAGGCGCGCGGGCGCCTGGCGTCGGTGAATGGAACAGAGCGGCCCGTGCTGCGGCGACTCGAAGAGAGGTGCCGCGATGTCGGAAGAATCATTGACGCAGGGTGAGCGGGAATCGGTGGAGGGGCAGCGGACGGGCGTACCGCGGCCGCACTTTGGGGACAATGCGCCGGGCAAGGCGGGCGAGGCGCGTTCCGCGGGCGGGCGTGGCGGAGCAGGCGGGGAGGAGCGGCAGCCCCGGGAGTATCCGCTGTTGCCGGCGCTGGCGGCGATCAAGACGCCTTACTTCCACATTCTGGGGTACTCGGTGGCGGGGGAGGAATCGGTCGTGCAGATTCCGGAGTTGAACATCAACTTCGACATTGGGAAATGTCCGCGGCCGGCGCTGACGGCGGATTACTGTCTGCTGACGCATGGGCACATCGACCATTCGGCGGGGATTCCGTATTACCTGTCGCAGCGGTTTTTTCAGGGGATGAAGCCGGGGACGATTTTGTGTCCGGCGAAGATCGCCAAGCCGCTGTCGGACATCATTCATTCGTGGGCGGGGCTGGAGGGGAAAGTGACGGAGCACAGGATCGTGCCGATGAATGTGGGGGATGAGTTTGAGCTGCGCAAGGGGCTGATCGCGCGGGCGTTTGCGACGCGGCATACGGTGGCGTCGATCGGGTTTGCGATCATTGACCGGCGGGAGAAGCTGCGCGCGGATTTGCTGGAGCAGAATCTTCCGGGGCACATTTTGCGGAAGATGAAGGAGGCGGGGGAGAAGATCACGTACACGCTGGATGTGCCGCTGGTGGCGTATACGGGGGATACGTCGATGCACGAGACGCTTTTGCAGCCGGGGGTGATGGATGCGAAGGTGCTGATTACCGAGTGTACATTTTTTGAGGCGGATCATCGCAAGCGCGCGCGGCACGGGCAGCACATGCACGTGAACGATCTGCTGGAGGCGCTGCCGCAGTTGAAGAATGAGCTGGTGTTGTTGACGCACGTATCGCGGCGGACGCATTTGAAGGCGGCGAAGAGAATTTTTGCCGAGGCGCTGGCGCGATTGAAGACGCCGCTGAAGATCGAGTTTTTCATGGACTATCAGCAGCGGCTGGTGGTGAAGCCGGGGCGTGCGGCGCCGTTCACGGTGGAGGAGCGGGCGTTGCCGGACTCGGCGGAGTGAGGCTTCTCCGGTGAGGCTTCTCAATGAATTGCCGGTGAGCGCGGGGGGGGTACCGCTCAGTTTTTGTCGCGGCCGCCGAGACGGTCTTGATCCGTGCGCGTGCTTTCATTGGGCATCGGCGGGCGCTGCGGAACCGTGGAGTGGTCGGGCTCGGATTCGTGATGTTTGAATTCGAGGCCCGCGCCGTTGGTGCGGCCGAGCTGCAGGTCTTCGAGGGCCTGGCGCTGCCCGGGCGGCAGTTCGTCCAGCTTTTGAAGTTCATCGGGTGACACACCGGCGGCGTTTTTGATTTTGCCGTCGGGCTTGGGATTTCCGCGGGTCGCGTCTCTCCCGCCTGCGCGGGTTTTTCCACGCACTTTGCCTGAACCCATGTCGCACCTCCTTGCATGCGAGTTTGCCCGGTGTTCGGCGCAACAACCGGCGTGCCTTGGCTGCATTTTCGAAGCGCTTGCAATCCCGGCGCGTGGCCACTACACCTCCACCATCGGCGGCCGCGCCCTGGCCGCCTCCTCGCTTTGTGAAAGGAACTCAGATGCCTTCCGGAGTTTCGACGGAATCATTCGCCAGCGCGTCCGCTGCGCGTTCCACGGGAAAAAAGCTGCGCGTTGCGATCATCGGCGCGGGCGGCATTTCGGACCTGCACGCGCGCACGCTGAAGAAATTCGCGGATGTCGAGCTGGTGGCGGCGGTGGACCTTCGGCAGGAGCGGCTGGAGACCATGCGCGAGCAGCATGGCATTGCGGGGCTCTACACCGACTGGAAAAAGATGCTCAAGGAGATCAAGCCGGACGCCACGGATGTCTGCACGCCCAATGGGCAGCATGCGCCGGCGACAATCGATTCGCTGAATGCCGGCGCGCACGTGATGACCGAGAAGCCGATGGCGATGTCGCCGCGGGAATGCGAGCGGATGATCGCGGCGGCGCAGAAGAACAAGCGCAAGCTGGCGGTGGGGTTTCAGTATCGGTTTCATCCGGCGACGCGTTTTTTATTGCAGGCGCGCGAGGCGGGCGAGTTCGGCAAGGTGATGTTCGTGAAGTGCCAGGCCCTGCGGCGGCGCGGCATTCCGAACTGGGGCGTCTTCGGGCAGAAACATCTGCAAGGCGGCGGCCCGATGATCGACATCGGCGTGCATGTGCTGGAGATGGCGCATTACGTGATGGGGTCTCCCAAACCGATTGCGGCGTCGGGCAACACGTGGACGTATATGGGGAACAAGGCGTCGGAGATCGTGAGCGCGTGGCCGAACTGGGATTACAAAACGTATACGGTGGAGGACCTGGCGATCGGGCAGATTCGTTTTGAAAACGGGGCGTTGCTGCAGATCGAGGCGTCGTTCGTCGCGCACATTGAGAAGGATGTGTGGAATTTCACGCTGATGGGGGAGAAGGGCGGGTGCACATGGGATCCGCCACTGGTGTTCACGGATCGGGCGGGGCACATGACGAATTATCATCCGTCCTATCTGGGGGACGGATCGTTCAATGCGTTGTTTGAATTGAAGCTGCGGAATTGGGTGGACGCGTGTTTGTATGGCAAGCCGCTGGAAGCGCCGGGGGAGGCGGGGCTGGCGATACAGAAGATATTGGATGGCGTGTATCGGAGCGCGGCGGCGGGGAAAGAGGTGCGGATTGATTGATGCTATGATGGGGCATGAAAGGGGTGCGATCAATGGATGCTCGAGAGGAACCCATGGGAAGATTCTCGGTGGAGGTGGACTTGGCCAACCACGCGGACACGCTGTACGCACGCCGAGGGCTGATCGCTCCGGGCCAGGTGCGGCGCGTGAGGATTCGTGGCGTCGTAGATACGGGCGCGACGCGGCTGGTCATTCCCGAGAGCGTTGCCCGACAACTGGGACTGGAGATTTCGGGCGATGTCGAAGTGCGCTACGCTGACGGACGCAGTGCGCAGAGGCACATTGCGCGCGACATCCATCTTGCATATGGTGGCCGGGAAAGCGTCTTTAACGCGATTGTTGAGCCCGGGCGCGGCTCGGCGCTGATTGGGGCGATTGTGTTGGAGGACCTGGACTTTCTCGTGGATTGCGTCGGTCAGCGATTGATTCCGCGCGATCCAAAGCAGATTGTTTCCGAGGTGGAATGAAGCGGCAGGCGCCTGCGTCTGACGAGAGCAGGCATTCACGCGGCCGAAGCGGCCATCTGGTCGATTTTGACAATATGGCGCAGCGAAATGATGCGTGCCCATTCTGCCAGGTGATCGCCAGCGCGTTTTACTCCGAAAATGTGGACGGCGAGGTTTTCGATGAAGACCGGAGTTGGGTCGGCGATGTCGAGGGTTTCGCCGGTGGTGAGCGTGAGTCGAAGGGGAATAAAGGGTTCGCGCTTCAAAAGGGAATTCAGCGTTTCTGGATTCATGCGTATCCTTTCATAAACGATTTTAGCACGTAGGGGCGTGGGGTGGCCACTATTTCCCGGCCGGTGCTCGGGGTGGGCCTTTTTTGAGTTCGGCGGCCATGGTGGCGTCCTGGGCGACGTCGACTTCGCTGGGGGCGCCGGGGGTATAAGTCCATTCGCAAGTGTCTTCTTTGAGCGTGTCGCTTTTGACTTCTCCGGAGGCGACGCGAATCTCGTTTTTGCCTGCCCGCAGCGGGACGTTCTCCCACACGAAAGTTTTGAAGCCATTGTCGATTTGCGGGCCGATCTTCTGATCGTTCACCCAGAGCCACACTTTGGGCACGTTGGCGTAGACCTTGACGGTGATGTGGTCCTGCCCGCGCACCGTGAAACGCTTGTCATTGATGTGCATCACCGGCTCTTTGGACCAGTTCGCCTTGTAAAAATAAAAGGCGTCTTTTTTCGTCTTGCGGTCGTAGGTGACGAGGCCTTTGTCGTTGCGGCCGGCGTGATCGCCTTCCTTGCGGCTGTCGACGGCGAAATCGAACATGTTCCAGATGAATTTTCCCCAGATTTCCGGGTGCGCGCTGAGCACCTTCCAGTATTGCTCGTGGAAGATGCATTGATACTCTTCGGAGTGGTCCATTCGCACGGGATGCTCGGAGTGGAAATAGATACTTGCGCCCGCGCCGTATTCGGTCATGGCCCATTTGCCTTTGACGCCGCCCTTCGAGTGATCTTCGATATAACTTTCCAATTCGGTGAAGTCGCGGTCATACCAGCCGAGATAGGCGTTGAGGCCGAAGACGTCGGTGACGTCGGCGGGGGGGTAAAAGCGTTCGCGCCAGGCGGCGGCGGTAAGGCGCGAGGGATCGAGCGCGTGCGCTTCGCTGCTGCGCTGGCGGAAGGCGCCATACACGTCGATGCCGGGCCGGCCGTTCACCGGCGGATCGACTTCATTGCCGGCGCTCCAGAACATGATCGCGGGGTGATTCATGTTCTGGCGGATCAACTCGCGATATTGCTGCTGCCAGTTTTCCATGAACGCCGGAGTGTTGGTGAGGCGATCGACCACGGGCACCTCGGCCCACACGACGATGCCCGCCCGGTCGCACAGGCTGTAGAAGAAGTCGGACTGCTGGTAGTGGGCGAGGCGCACGGCGGTGCAGCCCATGTCCTTGATGATCTCCATGTCCTGGCGCTGATCGTCCTCGGAGATCGCCCACCCTTTGTCCTGGCGATCCTGATGCCGGCAGACGCCGTGCAAATCATAGGGCTGGCCGTTGAGCAGGAATCCGCGCTGCGGATCGACCGCAAACGTGCGAAAACCCAGCGGCTGGGTGACTTCATCCATCACGTTGCCGTTGTCCAGCACGCGCACGCGGACGCTGTAAAGGTACGGATCGGGGCGGCCGTTCCAGAGGTGCGGATTGCTGAGCGTGAGCGTGACGTTGTCGGTTTCGGTGTTATTGGCGGCGACGTCCAACTCATGGCGCTCGACGCCGACGCTGCTTCCCGTGGCATCCAGCACGGTGGTTTCCACGGTGCGATGCGCGGCGGCCGCGCCGGCGTTGCGCACCAGCGAGCGCACGGTCAGCGTGGCGGCGGATTTGCTCACCTGCGGCGTCGCCAGATACACGCCGGGCGATCCGTCTTCCATCGGTGAAATGTGCACGCTGTCCACGGCCACCAGTTCCACCGGCCGATAGATGCCGCCGAAAAATGTGAAGTCGGCGGAGAAGGGCGGCACGTTGCGGTCTTCGCTGTTGGTGACGGCGACGGTCAACACGTTGTCGCCGGGCTTGAGGGCGCTGGTGACATCGAACACGAACGCCGCGAAACCGCCGGCATGTTTGCCAACCTGCGTTCCGTTGACCCACACCGTGGTGCGCTGAAACGCGCCCTCAAAGCGGAGGTACAGCGTTTTGCCGGCGAGTTCCGGCCCCACCTGGAGATGGCGGCGATAGGTGCACAAGCCGCGGAAATAATTGTTGCCGCCATCCTCGCCATCGAGCGCGTTCCAGCAGTGCGGCACGGTGACCTTTTCCCACGCGCCGCCTTGCGCGGGGGCATCGCCAGGCGGCGAATTCTTCTGAAAGTCCCATTCGCCGGTCAGCGGCACGACCACGCGCGCCGCGGCCAGCGCGCCGCGAGCCGTCGCTCCCGCCAACAATCCAATGATCACCGCCGCCGTCAACCGGATGCGCATCGCGTTCCTCCGCACATTGTGTTGCAAGTCATCATCCCCATCACGCCGCCCGCACGCGCTCCACGCATTCTTTCAGCTTCGGCAGCGGATTGGCCACATCCCCCTCATATTCAATCGTCAACGTCGCCAGGCGCGGCGCGGTCTGGAGGGCCCGCAAAAGCTCGGGCAGCTTCAGCGAAACGGTGCCCAGCACCACATCTTCCCATTGGCCCTGCGGGGAGAAACGGAAATCCTTCAGGTGAACGCCGAACAACCGATCGCGAAAACGATCGACCCACTTCAGCGGATCCTCGCCGGCCTGCAGGCACCAGGCGGTATCGAGGCACAATCCCAGGCGATCGCCGGCCGAACGAAACAGATGTTCGAGCATCCCCGCGTTGCCCAGCCAGTGGTAACCGCCATGGTTATGGATGCCCAACAGGATGTCGTATTTTCGGGCGAGGTCCTGCGTTTTTCGCAAAACTTCCGGGGAGACGGCGACTTCAAAATTGGCGCTGATCATCTTCGCCCCCGCCATTTTGCAGAAGCGAAACCAGGATTCCTCGCGCGGTTCACCGTGGAAGGTTTGCACGCCGATGCTGCTGATCTGAATCCCCGCGGCGCGAAACGCGCCGATCACCCGCTCGAAGGACGCTTCATCGGAGAAATCCGCGTGGCGCTCGCAAATCTCCACGCAGGGCAGACCCAGCGCGCGAAGCTGCGCGATCAACGCGTCCAGCGGAACGAATTCCCGGAAACACCAGGACTGAACCCCCAGCGGCGGCAGCGGCATAAGGCACCTCCACGGAGCCCCCTCCCGGCGCCCTTATGTACCCGGAAGCGCCTGCCGCTGCCAGAGCCCGCGCGGCGCCGTCAGTGGAGCATCGCCCACGCGGCCCAGATGAAGGCGGCCTGGCCGTGGAAATCGCCGGTGGCCTTGGGGCGGTCGAGGTAATACTGAAGCATCCTGGCCTTGTCCTGCGTCACCGTGGCGGCCTTATTGGTGCCGACGCAGACGTCGGTGACCTGGCCCTTATCGTTGAGCTTTCCGGCCAGACCGACCCAGCCCTTTTTGGCGGCGTCCTTGTAGGTGGCGGCATCAAGCCAGCCGTGGCGGACCCCCGACGCCATCGCGAAGACGAACATGCCGGTGCCCGAGGTTTCCTCATAGGATTCAGGTTTGTCGATGAGCTGCCGCCACATGCCGGAGTCGGCCTGGTATTTCAGGAGGCCGGCCATCATCTTTTTGTAGCCGTCGAGGATGGCGGCGCGCTGCGGATGATCGGCGGGCAGCTCGGAGAGGATTTCGGTCATGCCGGCGGCGAACCAGCCGTTGCCGCGGCCCCAGTAGAAGGGCGAATCGGGGGCGTGCAGGAACAGACCGTTGGGCTGCTGAAGCTCTTTGAGATATTCGACGACTTCCTTGGCCGCGCGGTCGATGTACTTGGGGTCGTGGGTCACGCGGAACGCTTCCGTCTGCAGGCCGGTGACCATGAACATGTCATCGACCCACATGCGGGAGAAGCGGGTCATGCCGTCGGGACGGGGATCCTCCCATTCGACGTCGGCCGAGTGGAGGCCGAGCTCTTTCCAGGCAGGGTTCTTCTCGCCGGTCTGGCGGTAGATTTCCAGCGGCAGAATGCCAAAGACGGAGTTGTCGACGTTGTTGGGCTTGGGGATGTACTTTTTGCCTTCGTCGGTAAGGAACATGTCGTAGTGTTTGACCAGCGCGTCGAGGCGGCTGGTGTCGTGGGTTTCGCCGACGAAACGCAGGCAGCCGTAGGCGTCGCAGACCTCGCGATAGTCCATGCCGCCGCGTTTGAGATAGCGGCCGTCGGGATCGTATTTGCGGGACGTGAGGTCATCGACCACCTTATCGCCCAGCGCCACGGGATCGGCGTTGGCGGGGAAAGCGCCCCAGAAGGCGGCCCCGCCGGGGCCCGCGGGCGCGTCCGCATGAGCGGCGGGAATACAGGCGGCCGAGAGCAGAGTGGCAAAGCCGATCGCGAAGAGCTTTTGACGCGGCACTGGATGACCTCCGGATAAAAAGGCGCTCGGCTGCGGGAGCAGCACGGAACTCATGGTGTCAGGTAACCGGTTAACGCAGGGGGGGTGGGGGTATTGCTGGCCCGACGGACGGAACGGAGACGGCCTGCGGAGCGAAGCAGGGGGGTGCAGGGGGGGCAGGGGGCGCGCATCTGTGCCCATCCATCATGCGGCGGAACCTTGGCTTGCGGCAAATTTTTTTGCGGGTTTCCGGGAACGAATCCGCGCTTCCCTGCGGTAAAGTGGAGGAGACCGGTGAAGCGGCTGTGGTCCGCAAACTGCTCTGTCGAGATAGCAGGGCCGAACCCCGTCAACTCGTCGCATCGGCTCGCAGGAAGGTGTTTATGCAGCGGTACCGCGTTCTGGCTGTGGAAGACGATCCCGGCAACAAGCTCGTCCTGGCCAATATCTTCAAGTTCAGCGGGTGCATCGACGCCATCTTCGAAGAGAACGGCGACGCCATCCTCGACATCGTCGGCGCCTGCACCGTTGACCTCGTCCTCATGGATATCACCCTGACGAACTCGACCCTGCACGGCGAACCCGTCGATGGGCTGGAACTCACCCGGCAAATCAAGAAACTGCCCTGCAATCCGTCGCCGCCGGTGGTGCTGTTGACCGCCCATTGCATGCAGGGGGATGCGGATCGGTTCCTCAATGCTTCCGGCGCCGATGCGTACATCGCCAAGCCCTTGCAGGATATCGAGGGCTTCATCGTGTGGCTGTCGCTGACGGTCGAGGAATATCGGGCGCGGGCCAACGCGGTGAACGAACCGGCGCCGGCCTGACACCTCCCCGGCGCTGCCCTACAATAGCTTTATGCTTACCACCCGTGTCAAAATCTGCGGCATGACACGCCCTGAAGATGCTGCGCTCGCGGCGGAACTGGGGGCGGATGCGATCGGGCTTAACTTCGTCCGGGGCCCCCGCCGGATTAACTTCGAGCGTGCCGGTTTCATTCTCGACGCGCTTCCCCCCCTTGTGAGTGCCGTCGCACTTGTCGGCGAATCGGCGCTGGCTAAGGAAGCGCAGGGTGAGCTCCCGCACTCTTTGGAATCCCTCCTGTACCGAGGGCAGCGCCGCACCGTGTTTTCCACCTTCCAGGTGTATGCCGAGAATCCCCCGGTCGCCGATTTTGAAAAGCTTCCCGAAACGTTTTCCTGGTGGTGGGTGGTGTCGATCGAAGAACGCGAGTCGCTATCGATCCTCGCTGAAGTTCTCGATGAATTCGACCTGTGCCCCCCTGCAGCATTGCTCCTGGATGCGGCCATCCCCGGTCAACTTGGCGGCACTGGTCAGACTTTTAACTGGCACTGGATCGCCGAGGCGCGCGAGGCGGGGGAGCTGGAGGGGTTGCCGCCGATCATTCTTGCGGGTGGGCTGACGCCGGAGAATGTCGCGGAGGCGATCCGCATCGCGCGGCCTTATGCGGTCGATGTGGCGTCGGGCGTCGAAGTGGCGGGGAAGCCGGGGGTGAAGGATGCGGTCAAAATGCGTGACTTTATTCAGGCGGCCAAGTCGGTCTGAATGGCGCGGGGTCACGTGGGTGTCATTGAAGCTGTCCGGCGACGAGGGTTTGTTCCGTGCGGATTTTACCGGCGGCGTCGCGGAGGCGGATCATCACGAAGCGGTCGACCGCTTTGCCGCCGAACTCCAGCGTCCCAAAATTCGCCCTGCCCACCGCCGTGCCCGCGCGCAGGGCATTCGCCGGTTCGGGGCCGACCGGGGCGTTGCTGTCCAGCGGGCCGCTGGTGGCCTCGACGAGCGGATAGGTTCCCGTGCGTTTTTCGACCGACAATTCGCCGACTTTTCCGCCGGTCATGAAGAGCACGCCGGTCACGTGATGCGCCGCCAGCCACTGCAAAAAGTTGCCTTGTTCGGGCTGAAAATGGGACCAGCTTCCGGGCTCCTGCGCCAGCAGCGGATCGGCCGCGCCGATGACCTTGAACGTCGCCTTGCTTGCCAGCAGCGCCTGTTCGAGCCACTGCACCTGCTGGTCGCCGAGCATTTTTTTTGCGTTGCCCGAGGCGTCGAGCGGGTCGCGGTACATGCGGTCATCGAGGCAGAAGAAGTCGGCATCGCCGATGCTCATGGTGAAAAAGCATCCGGGCAGGGCGGGCGTTCCCCAGTCGGGGTTGGGGTAAAAGTGCTGAAACGCGGCGAGGGATTCCTTCGCGAAGACAAAATCCTTGCCGGCGTCATCGGTGCCGAAGTCGTGCTCGCCCCACACGGCATAAATCGGCGTGGTGCGAAAAAGCTCCTGAAGGCCCGGATCGCGGCGGATGCCGTCGTGCATGTCGCAGATGAAGCGAAACGCCGGGCGACGGGTCTGGGGATACGCCTCAAGTTTCCCCGGCAGATAGCCGCTGTTGCCCAGGAAAAAGAACGCCCGCGGCCCGACGTTCATCACCTGCTTAAAAATATCGGCCACTCCTCCCCCGGCGCCCGCTCCCTGCATGCACGAGCCAAAGCCGATCGTGAACGCCGCCTCCTGCCCCTTAGGCGGCATCGTGCGAACCACCAGCGGCGGCGGCGGAAGCGCCACCGGTTGATCGTCCAGTTTCACTTCGATGTTGTAGGTGCTGTTGGGCAAGAGGTTGTTCAGGGGAACGTCGGCGACGAAGGGCGTGGGGCCTTCCACATCCACACTCACCTGCGATTGGGGAAATCGCCCGTTATTCAGAAAGGCGGACACCGTCACCTTTTTGGCGACGCTCAGTTCCAGCCAGATGCGCGCGGATTTGTCGGTGGTGTGTCCGACGATCGGCCCGGCGGTGATGTCGGGCTCCTGCGCCATGCCGATACCAGCGGCCGCCGCCACCGCAAGCGCCCCGAGGAGGCCGGCGACGGTGTTGCGCAGATTCATGAGTGCACTCCTTGGGCGGCGTGTTTCACGGATGACAAGAAGCGCTGGGATAAAAATCCTGTACAGTTCTGCTTGCATGTGAAACTGGGCAGTTTAATCTGGGAGAAAGCGTAGTCACGGCTGGCGTTGCGTCAACCGCCGCTCACCCGCCGTGCGCCTCGCCGGATGCAGCATGACCGCAGAGCCTTCTGACATCAGCAGCCCGCTGCCCGATCCTCCGCCCCCAGAGCCGGAACTGTCTCCTGAAACCAGGCGCGCGATGCTGGAGGCCGAGGCCCTGCCGCTGATGGACCTGGTCTATTCCGTAGCCCGCCGGATGATCGGCGACGAAGCCAAAGCCGAAGATCTGGTGCAGGAAACCTACCTCCGCGCGTTTCGATCTCCCGATCAATACAAGCTGGGCACCAATTGCAAAGCGTGGCTGCTGACGATTCTTCGTTCGGTGTACATCGACGCGTCGCGGCACACCAGCGCCCGCGGCGGCGCGCACGAGCAGTTGCCCATCGAGGTCTTCGCCCCCGACGAGCGCGCCGACCTGGCGATCGATCCGCATCGCTTCATGTCGATCCTGGATGTGATGGTGGATGATGACATTCGCGAGGCCATGCTTCAGGTGCCCGACGTCTATCGCGAGGCTTTCGTGATGGTGGTGATCGCGGAACTTCAGTATCGCGAGGCGGCGGACGTGCTCAACGTGCAGGAAGGCACGGTGAAATCGCGCGTGTTCCGGGCCTGCCAGATGTTGAAGGACAAATTGTGGCGGTATGCGGTGGATCGGCGATTGACGCGGCACGCCACGCCCCCGCAACGCCTCGAAGACCAGGTGCCCAGCGGCGGGGGGGTACTCGAGGGAGGCGGGGCGGAGTGGGCGCTGGGGATGTGAGGCGGTCTCAGGCCCTGGGATTGCCCGAGCCGTTGCCATGTTTGACGAGGGTGGTGATTTCCTTGACCAGCGAGGTGACGTCGCCGAGGGCCTTGCCGGAGGCGGCGACGTGGAGGCGTTCGGCGCGTGCGGAGAAATCGAGCAATCCGCAGGCGTAGGCGCCCTGCCGGAGGTGGGCGGCGATCGACGCCAACTGCTCCAACTCCCCGCGTGCGTAGGCGTCCTGAAGGGCCTCGATGCGCGCCCCAACTTCCATCAGAAAATCATGAACCTGCGCGATCGCCACCGCCGGGCTTCCAGTTGCCGGCGGGGAGATCGCGATGGGTGCTACGATTTCTCCGTCCACGGTTCCCTCGCTGTTAATGCCCATGATGGTCAGCGGGCCCTCGGGGGTGGCGAGCGGCGCGTTGGGCTGCTGCGCCGCATCCGCCCGCGTGCCTGTCGCCGCCGCCAGGTCCGATGCCGAGAGCCGATCCGTCAGATCCACCCCCATGCACAGGAGCGATTGCATCCCGAGCAGCGCCTCCCCGGTCTTTCCCGTTTGCGGCGACGGCGGCGGTGAGAGCGGGTACTTCGTCCAGGCGATGACCCGGTCTTTGCCGTCGCGCGTGCGGAGCGTCATCGGCACGTCGCGCGTGAAGTGATGCACCGGCTCGCACAGCGACATAAAGCGCGGCACCTGGGCGAAAAGCCGGCCCGGGAACATCACCGCCCAGAAATTGCGTCCCACCAGTTCCGCCTCGGAATAGCCCAGCACCCGGGCAGCCTCGGGATTGATGTTCATCACCGCGCCATCCAGCGTCATGTGCACCACCAGCACGGGCAGGTGGGCGTACATGGCGGCGGTCAGATGATGAAAAGCGTCGCTGGAGATGCCCGCTGGGACGGCGGCGGGGGCCGGATCGGGCTGCTTCGCAGGTGTCGAGGAGGGCTCGTGGGGAGGTTGTGCGGGATAGTCGTTCACGGCGGCGTAGATTCTCCAAGTCTGTTGCTGAATTATGTCCTGAGCGCGGGGAGGTGGCAAGGGCGATTTTGCTCTAAATGCAAGCTACAGAAAGACTTAGTTATCGGTCAACGAGGCGGTCCGATAACCCCGGAAGGGACCGTAATCGACCCGATCGCGTGGTGCGGCGCTGGGGGAGGCGCCCGGGGATATTAGGGTAGCGCTAAATCTCCCTCATCCGGGACCTTGCCGCTTGTCCTGGGGTGCCCGCGCCCATTAAGTAGGAGAGGAAAGCTGGGCATTTCATCCCGGCCCCCCCGGCCCCCCCCGGCTCTCCCTCAGACTGGAGCGGATGATGACGATGCTCGATGACTCGGTGGAACAACGAACCCAGGCGCCCGTGAAGCGGGGGAGCGATGGCGCCCTTCCGACCTGGCAGAAGCCGGACTTTGCCGCCGCGACCGGGCCGCGCCCGATGGGCCACTGCGCGGTGCAGGTGCGCAACCTGAATCTTTTTTATGGCGCCACGCACGCCCTGCGCGACATCCACCTGGACATTCCGGAGAAAGAGGTGATGGCGTTCATTGGTCCCTCGGGTTGCGGGAAATCGACGCTGCTGCGCTGCGTGAACCGGATGAACGATCTGGTGGATTCCTGCCGGATTGAAGGGTCGGTGTGCATCCACGGACGTGAAATTTATACGCCGCGCGTGGATGTGATTTCGCTTCGCAAACGCATTGGCATGGTCTTTCAGAAACCCAATCCGTTTCCCAAGAGCATTTTCGAAAATGTGATTTACTCGCTGCGGCTGGATGGCATCAGGAAGCGTGCGGTGCTCGAGGAAACAGTGGAAAGGTCGCTGATTTCCGCGGGGCTGTGGGAAGAGGTGAAGGACCGGCTGCACGGTTCGGCGCTGGCGCTTTCGGGCGGGCAGCAGCAGCGCTTGTGCATCGCGCGGGCGATTGCGGCGGAGCCCGAGGTGCTGCTGATGGATGAACCGTGTTCGGCGCTGGATCCGATCGCGACCAACAAGATCGAGCAGTTGATGGAATCGCTGCGGAAGCAGGTGACGATCGTGATCGTGACGCACAACATGCACCAGGCGGCGCGTGTGGCGGACACGACGGCGTTCTTCTACCTGGGCAAATTGATCGAAGTGGGGCCGACGGATCGGATTTTCTCCAAGCCGCACAACAAGCAGACGGAAGATTATGTGACGGGGCGGTTCGGGTAAGCGGGAGGGGATTTTTCGCAGAACTCCGAGCAACTTGCGCCCGCGGCTGAAAGGCCGGCGGGCGTGTTGCTTTGCGCTGTCAGTGCCGAAGTGGGGAAAAGCGCCTATGATGGGCGTGGGGCGGGGCGAGGTTCGTGGTGGAGCAACATGGCCGACGTGAGCGGGGCATCTGTAGGCGGCGGGGGAAGCGGTGGGGGAATGAAGTTTTTGTTTCGTGCGCTGGGTTCGCGGAATTACCGCCTGTTTTTCACCGGGCAACTGGTGAGCCTGATCGGGACGTGGCTCACGATTACGGCCACGGGCTGGATGGTGTTTCGGCTGACGGGGCGCGAGGACACCCTGGGCATCGTGACCGCGGCCGGGCAGATTCCGGCGTTCGCGCTGAGTCTTTTCGCCGGCGTCATCGTCGATCGGCTTTACCGGCTTCCGCTGCTCAAATGGACGCAGACGCTCTCCATGCTGGAGAGCTTTGGCCTGGCGGTGGTAGCGTTCTGGACGGCGCGCTATGGCGACAAGGTGCCCGAGGGCGTGGCCATCAGTGCGATCTGGGGATTGTGCGGGCTGGCGGTATTTCAGGGGCTGGTGAATGCGTTCGATGTGCCGGCGAGACAATCGCTGGTGGTGCACCTGGTGGATCGGCGGGAGGATTTAGGGAATGCGATCGCGTTGAACTCGAGCATGTTCAATTTGGCGCGGGCGATCGGGCCGCTGGTGGCGGGGAGCTTGATTTATGTCTTCAATGAGGGGTGGTGTTTCACGATTGATGGTTTCAGTTACGGGTCGGTGCTGATCGCGCTATGGATGATGAAGGTGAACGAGCCCGCGCCGCCGCCGAAATCGGAGCGGCGGCACGTGCTGGTGGAGTTGAAGGAGGGGGTGAAATACGTGAGGAATTTTTATGCATTGCGGGGAATCCTGACGTTGCTGGGGATGGTGAGCTTTTCGGCGGCGTCGGCGAACCTGTTCGTGCCGGTATATGCCAAGGAAATTCTGCATGGAAACTCGCTCACGCAGGCGGTGCTCATGGCCGCCGGCGCGGTGGGGGCGCTCGCTGGGGCGATCCGGCTGGCTGCCAAGAAGACGGTCGTGGGGATGGGTCGCGAGATGGCGCTGGCGGGCGTGGGGCTGGCGGTGGGGATGAGCGTGTATGGGTTGGGGCATTGGCTGTGGGTGTGCATGGCGGGGCTGTGTGTGGTCGGGTTCTGCACGATGACGCTGATGGCGTCAGGCAATACGCTTTTGCAGACGCTGGTGGAGGACCGGATGCGCGGGCGGGTGATGAGCCTGTTCGTGATGGCGTTCATGGGGATGATGCCGCTGGGGAGTCTGGCGGCGGGGTTCGTGGCGCAGACGAAGGTGGGACCGCAGTGGACGGTGGTGATGGGCGGAGGACTGTGCCTGGTGTCGGCGGGGATTTTCGCGCTGCGGCTGCCGGCGATTCGCGCGGAGGTGCGGCCGCTGTATGTGAAGAAGGGGATTATGAAAGAGACGGCGGCGGGCCTGCAGGTGACGGAAGTTGCGATGGACGAAGCGCGGGAGTAGCGAGGCGCTGGGATGGAGCGCCGGGGAATCGCGGCGGTTGCGGGGGTGGGGCTTCCTGTTACACTGCGAGGCCAAGTCTTTTTTCTGTGGCGGAAGTTATTTCGCCGGCGCGATGGCAGCGGCGGGGATGTCGGCGGAAGGAGGCGTGAGTGGTTCTGGGATTGAGTTACCTGGATTTCGGCATCCTGCTGGGCTTCCTGGCGGTGGTGCTGGCGGTGGGGATCTACGCCTCGCGCAGCGTGAAACACGAATCGGATTTCTACCTGGGCGGGCGGCGGATGGGAAAGGCGCTGCAATTCTTCATCAACTTCGGCAACGCCACGGACACCAACGCCGCGCCCACCATGGCCAGCCAGGTGTTCCGCGAGGGCGTGTCCGGGATGTGGCTGCAATTGCAGACGCTGTTTTTCACGCCGCTGTTCTGGTTCACGCAGCCGTGGTTCCGCCGGGCCCGGGTCATCACGATGGCCGACATGTTCGTGGATCGGTTCAACTCGCGCAGCGTGGCGGCGGCGTATGCGGCGTTCAACGTGATGGTGGCGGTGATCACGCTGGCGCTGGGAAACCTCGGCGGATACAGCGTGGTCGAAGCGATGATGGTCAAGCCGCCATCGGCCTATACGCAGGCGGAGCGGGTGGAGGTGTCGAACTTCAACGAACTGCAGAAGCTGCAGGCGGCAAAAAAGGCCGCGGCAGGCGCGGTGACGACGCAGGCGACGACGGCCTCCGCCCCCAGCGGCCCCGCGGGCGCCGCGGCCGTGGCCGACGTGATCGCCCCGGTGTTCACCTCGGCGCAAAATGCGCGGCTGGAGGAACTGTCCGCCTTGAACGCCAAGGCCCCGTTTCGCAGCCAGATCGGCGCGCTGAGCAAATGGGACTTCTACCTTTCCTACAACATCATCGTCGCGATTTACATCATGCTGGGGGGGCTGCAGGCCGCGGCGATCACGGACGCGATCCAGGGGATTCTCATCCTCATCATGTCGATCCTGCTCTTGCCTCTCGGATTGTTCGCCGTGCATGGGTTCTCAGGCCTGCATGCGGTCGTGCCGCGGGTGAATTTCTATCTCGCCGGCACGGTGACCAGCGAGTTTACGTGGTACTCGATCGCGGCGGTCACATTCGCGAGTTTCATCCAGATCATGGCCCTCCAGCACAATATGGCGGCGGCGGGCTCCGCGACCAACGAAAACACCGCCCGCTTCGGCATGATCGTCGGCGGCTTCACAAAACGCATCATCCTCATCATGTGGATGCTCTGCGGCCTCTTGGCCATCGCGCTGTTGACCGGACACCTGGAAAACCCCGACTTCGCCTGGGGTCGCCTCTCCCTCCAGCTTCTCCCGATGGGCCTGCTGGGGTTGATGCTCTCGGGGATGCTGCTGGGCCACATGCCCGCCGTCGGGCTCACCGCCGTCTCCGTTTCCGGCCTGCTCACGCGCAATCTCTACGAGCCCCTCTTCCCCGGAAAAACGCCCAAGCACTACCTGCGCTTCGGGCAGGCCGTCATCCCCTTCATCCTCGCCGCCTCCGTGTTCATCGCCTGGACCTCCTCGGGCCTGGGATCGCTGACGGCCATCATGATCACCTTCAACACTTTCTTCGGCGCCGTCGTGTTCCTCATGTTTTTCTGGCGGCGTCTCACCGTGCCCGCGATCCTCATCTCCTTCTTCGTATGGATCTTCCTCCAGGCCGTCATTCCGCCGGTCGTCGGATTCACCAGTCTGCGGCAAAACGATTTTCTGACCATGCAGACCCGCGCGACCACGCGCCAGGTGGTTCGCGAAGCCACCTCCGCCGACGTGACCGCCGGCCGCGCCAAGTCGCTCAATGAAACCGTCTCGGTCGCCCAGCCCGTTCCGCCGATCCCCGTGTTCTTCGACGGCAAGGTGGTGCCTGTCGATCCCAAGGACGCCTCCCGCGGCGTCGAGGGCCAGGGGCACTTCAACGTGGAAAATCTGGTGATGTACTACCCGCTCAAGGCCGTGGGACTGGACATGCGCAATTTCACCAAGGCCGGCCTCACGACGGTGCGCTGGCTTTTTGCCGGGCTATTTCCGTTTGTCATCCTGATCCTTTTGAGCTGGGTGACGCCGCGCACGGCGCCGGAACTCGCCGACCGCTTTTACGTCAAGCAGAAAACCCCCGTCGGCAGCACGCCCGAAGAGGAACGCGAGGAAGTGGAAAAGAGCTTCGAAAATCCGCACCGCTTCGACCACAAGAAGCTCTTCCCCGGCACGCAGTGGGAATTCTCGAAGTGGACGAAGGAGGATTACATCGGGTTCTTCGGGTGCTGCCTGGTGGTGGTGGCGATCGTTGGCCTGCTCTATGGCGTGCTGCACATCGGGGCGCATTAGCACACCCGCGGTCTGCTATACTCGAAGTCGATTGAGAAGTGCCCGATGTCCACATTCAGCGCCACCCGGATGACATCCGAACAGTTCCTCGCCATGGGCGAAGACCCGCCGGGGCTGAAGCTCGAGCTCGCTCACGGAGAAATCCTGATGAGGTCCAGTCCATCACGAGGTCATTCCCTCGTGGTCTTCGCCCTCGTCGAACTGCTCAGTCCTTACATTCGTCGCGAAGGGCTCGGCGCGTTGTACGGCGATACCGGTACCGTGCTCGATGACTGGAACACGCGCCGGCCCGATTTGATCTTCGTCAGCCGAAGCCAGGCACGGATCGTCGGTGAAATAGTCCTCACCGGCGCCCCCGAACTGTGCGTCGAGGTCATTTCCGCCGGCACCGAGCGCATCGACCGCGAAGAAAAATTCGCCCTCTACGAGGAACGCGGCGTCAAAAACTACTGGATCTTCGATCCCCGCGCACGCATCGCCGAAGCCTATGTCCTCAAGCGCGGCGCCTATGTCCTGGCCGCCAGCGCCGGTGGAAAACGCATCGTCCGCTTTCCCCCCTTCCCCAAGCTCGATATCAACCTCGGCATGGTCTGGCCCGCCAAGTGAGTAACCTCCCATGAGTCAACGAAACGTCGTGCGCTGGGGCATCATCGGCTGCGGCGACGTCACCGAAATCAAAAGCGGTCCCGCTTTTCAAAAGGTCCCCGGCAGCACGCTGGTCGCCGTCATGCGGCGCGACGCCGCCAGGGCCGAAGATTACGCCCGCCGCCACGCCGTCCCGCGCTGGACCACCAACGCCGCCGCGATCATCGAAGCTCCCGACATCGACGCCGTATACATCGCCACGCCCCCCGGCGCTCATGAGGAGTACGCGCTGCAAGTCGCCGCCGCCGGCAAGCCCTGCTACGTCGAAAAGCCGATGGCCCGCACCGCCCTCGAAGGCCGCCGCATGCTCGACGCCTTCGCTCAGGCCGATGTCCCGCTGCTGGTCGCCTATTACCGCCGGGCCTTGCCGCGATTTTTGAAGGTCGTCGAAGGTCTCGACGATCTGGGCCCCTTGCGCAGCGTCACTTATCGCTATGCCGATGGGCAAATGCGCGATGCGCCGGCCGATGGAACGGTCCCCTGGCGGTTGCGTGCGGAGGATGCCGGCGGCGGCTTGTTTTTAGACCTGGGCTCCCACGCGCTCGACCTGCTCGACTTCTGGCTCGGACCGCTCCACGACGTGCGCGGTCTCGCCAAGCGCGTCCGCGGCAAGTACGCGGTCGAGGATTACGTCGAAATGCAATTCACCGTCGGCGGCATCCCCGGACGCGCCCAGTGGGATTTCACCTCGCAAATTCGTGAGGACGCCTTCGAGATCGCCGGCGAAAAAGGAACGCTCGCCGTGCCGTGCTTCGCAGATGGCCCGGTGGAAATCGTCTGGGAGACCGGCCGGCGCGAGGAATTCGCGATTCCCCATCCGCCCCACGTGCACCAGCCGCTGATCGAACAGATCGTCGCGATGCTCCTGGGCCGGGGAAGCTGCGTCAGCACCGGCGAGAGCGCCCTGCGCACGCAGGAAGTGATGGACACGGTGCTCGCGTCGTTTTATGGCGGTCGCGACGATGGGTTTTGGCGGCGAATGCGGGCATAATCGCCGCTTCATCAGCGGCCCAACCCGCATCCAACCCGCATCCATCATGGAGTACACATGCCCGCCGACGCTCTGCTGGCCGTCATTCCGTTCTACAAAAACCAGCGGCAACTGGATACCTGCCTTGCGCATCTGAGCGCCCAGACTCGCCCGATTACGCCCTGGATTCACGACAACTCCGCCGACAATCTCGGCTTCACAAAAGCCGTGAATCTCGGCTTGCGCGAAGCGATCCGCGCCGGTCACCGCTACGTCGTCGCCCTCAATCAGGATCTCTATCTCGACCCCCGCGCCATCGAAGGCCTGACCGATTTCCTAGACCGCACGCCCCGCTGCGCCATCGCCGGCATCAAGCAACTCTCCAGCCAGAACCCCGACCTCATCATCCACGCCGGCTGCACCATGGCTTATCCCACCGGCATCCACATCTCCGGCCTGGCATCGCAAGGCATCGGCGCTATCTCCGCCAAAATGCCCTGGGTCAACGGCGCTTTCCTCGCCGCGCGCGTCGAGGCCATGATCGACTTCGGTGTGATGGACGAAAATATGTTCCTCTTCGGCTCCGATTCCGACTGGTGCTACACCGCCCGCGCACGCCAGTGGGAAGTCTGGTACTGCGCCCAGGCCCAGTGCATCCACGAAACCGGCACCTCGCAGAACCCCACCATCGAATCCACCAACCACTTCCACCGCGATATGGCCTATTGGCATGAAAAATGGGTCGGCAGCGGCCTCTTCCGCCGCCTCAACGCCGAGTTCGGATTGAGCAGCCTCAACTTCGGCTGATCCTCCACCCTGCATGTGCCCCCGTGCCCCGCCGCCTCATGGCTTGTCCGAGGTCGTCCGCCGCGGTTGCTCCGGACGCCCCTCCTCGCGCCCGCGCACCGGCTCCGGCGGATTGCGCCGCCCCGCCCCGCCCGCACGCTCCGCTTCCGCACGCTCCGCCGCCGCACCCGCGATCCGCACCTGAATGATCCCGTTTCGTACCGCCGTCTCGAACGTCTTCAGCGGCACTTTCGCCGGCCCATGCGTGGGCTCGCCGGTGCTCAGGTCGAAACACGAATTGTGCCACGGACATTGAATGTTGATCCCGTGCACCGTGCCCTCCGACAGCGGCCCACAGCGGTGCGTGCAGAATTCCTGCACCGCAAAAATCCGCCCCTGCGCCCGCACCAGCACCAGCACATAACCCTCCACCTCCACACGCAACGTCGCCCCCTCCGGCAACGCGCTCTCCGGCACCACCGGATAAAAATCCGGCCCCAACGCCGCCGCCCCCGGCGCCGCCGGCGTCACCGGAAGCTGCGCCGCCGGAATCTCCGCCCCCGCCTCCGGAAGAAACTGTGCGCGCGGCTCGTGGATCGTGTTCTGCGGCAGCTTCCGCAACCGCCGATGCCGCCCCACCGCGATGCCATGGTCATATACCAGCAACCCGCCCAGATAACCCCCAATCAGCGCCAGCACGTATCCCGCCGAAGAAAGCGCCAACGCGAACGCCCCAATATCGCGCCCCTGCAGCCAGCCGTAATGCACCACGACATCGAAGATGAACAGCAGCGTCGCGGGAATCATCAGCGCCATGTGAAACAGCGCACTGCGCTGCGCCGGATGGTCTTCCCGTATGTCCAGGAAATCGTTGATCCCCGTGATGAGCGTGATGATGGCCACCGCCGACCCGATCAGCAGCACGTAGTACGCCCCCCGAATCGCCCAATCGACGCGATCCGTCGACGCCACCGCCGTCACATCAAGCCCCAGCCCCAGCAGCCACAATCCCAGCGGCACATGCGACAGCAGCGGATGCAGCGGATGCCCGAACGGTCTTCCTTCCAGCGTCGTTCTCACGGACATCGGGCACCTCTATCTTCTCAGAGCCGGCAGGCCCCTGTGCGCGAAACGGATCACGATGGCGGCGGAAGGTTGGCATGCCCGGCCGCGGCGATCGTTCGGTAACGCTTCTTCGACATCCGTGCCACCGCGATTCCCTGGTCATACACCATCCGGCCACCCACATAGCCCGACGCCAGCAGCACGATGTTCCCCAGCAGGTTCAACGTGAAAGGAATCATCGGCACCTGCGTCGCATCCCACGCGCTCCCCAAACGCAAAATCACCGAGACAATCAGCAGCATCACCACGCACACGTTCATCACCATGTGCCAGAGCGCCAGCGTCCAGGCAGGCTTGTCCCGCTTGATCTGCGTCCACTCAGCAATTCCCGCCGGCACCACCAGCAGCGTCGACGCCAGTCCCGCCAGAATCGCAATGCACGCCGTGCGCACAAGTGCATTTCCGCCCACCCCGCACAGCGACAGGATGTCCAGGATCAGCGCACCCACCCACATCGCGATCGGCACGTGCACAATCGCCGGATGCAGCGGATGCCCCAGCCATTTGCCCAGCAGAAAGGATTTGAGCGGATTGGCCACCACGCGGCTCCTTCCGCCTGCGCTGTGCAAGCAGTGTGCCGCCTCGACAGTGCTCCCTCCCCGCCACTTGCCCTGCGCCTTGAGCTCAGGAATTCCGCACCAGCACCTTGCCCATCGGCCCGTGCTCCAGCCGGGCAAACGCCGCCGGGACCTCCTCGAACCCAAACACATGATCGATCACCGGCCGCGCCCCGGTGCGCCCCAGCGTCGCAAGCACCCCTTCCCACGCCTGCACCGATTCCTCATGCGAATACGCCGCAATCGCCACCCCCCGTATTTGCAGCCGCCGGAAAAACAGCGACGCCGTATTGAACTCCGGCACCACCCCCGCCAGCCTCCCCACGCAGGACACCCGCCCATTCACTCCCAGAACATCCAGCACTTCGTTGAACAGCGTCCCGCCGATATTGTCGATCGCCAGATCCACGCGCCGCGCGCCCAGCGCCTCCTTGAGCGTCTTCCGCCACGTCTTGTCCTGCGGATTCAACGTGTGCGCCGCGCCCAGCTTCCGCAGCTCCGCCGATTTTTCCGCGCTGCGCGAAAGCCCCACCACTGTGTGCCCCAATGCATGCGCAAGCTGCGTCCCCGCCACGCCCACCCCGCCGCTCGCCCCCGTAATCAGCACCACACCCTTCTCCGGCAAATCTTTCCACTGCGTCAGTGCCTGCCACGCCGTCACGTATACCAGCGGCGCCGCTGCCGACTGCTCCAGCGTCCACCCCTCCGGCACCGGCGCCGTATAACGCGCTTCCACCGCCACACGCTCCGCCAACGTCCCCGCCCGGCTCACGCCCACCTCCGACCGCAGGATCAGCCGCGTCTCGCCCACCCGAACCCCCGTCACACCGGCGCCCACCGCCGTCACCTTCCCCACCCCATCACGCCCCAGAATGTGCGGCAGCGCCGGCTTCGCCGGATATTGCCCCAGCGCCAAATACCGATCCGCCGGATTCAGCGCCGCAAACTGCAACTGAATCACCACCTCCCCCGCCCCCGCCACAGGATCCCCCGCCTCCCCCAGTTGCATCGCCTCAACCCCCGTAAACGCCGGCAACAACCAGGCTTTCATACGCGACTCCCTTCACATCACCACAACTCCCACCGCCCCGGCACGATCATAGCCCGCTCGTCACGCCGCCGCCGATGTCGTGCCCGATGTCCCCGAGCCCTCCCCCGCCGCTCCGCGCTTCATCCGCCGCAGCCCCCACGCCAAGAGCAGCAACAATCCCGGCCCCACCCACTGCACGATCATTCCCGCAATCGGCGACACGTGATCCGAAGGACTCTGCACCCACCGATCGACCAGCAGCCCGATCGGGCTCAGCGTCGTAATCGTCCGCACCACCACGTCCGAACCATAGCCCAGTATCATGTACGCCAACAACGCCACCACCATCGGCGCCAGCCAGAGCACCAGCACCGCCAGCGCCACCCACAACACGATCCACCCAAACGCCACCGTGCGATACCACCGGCAGAACAGATACACCCCCGCCACATACGGAAACACGGCCAGCAGCGTAAAACCCAGATTCAGCCATGTGAGGTTCGCGGCATGCGGATTCCCAAACGGAATCATTGCCAGCACCGCCGCCGCCAGCGCCACCAGCGGCCACGCCAGGAATCCCATCCGCCGCGAGTCCCCCTGTTCCACCGCCATCGTGTACGCCGGAATGAAACTCAGCACCGTCCCCACCATGATGGACGTAACCACCTGCGCGGCGAAAAACGCCGGATCCTCGTTCTGGAAGGGCCGCAGCATCTCGAATTGATCCAGCGACTGCATCCCGCAGATCGATACGAACCCCCAGGCCAGCACCAGCAGAAACGCCTGCGCCGCCGTGAAGGTCGTCGCGTAAGTCCCTCGATAACGCCGGCACGCTCCGTTGAACAACAACGCAAAAAACGCCACCTGCCCCGCGATCGATGCCGCATATCCCCACCCCAGATGCACTGGCGTGCCATAGCGGAAAATCGTCTGGCCCAGCAGCGGCCCCATCAACAGCAGCACCCCCGGCAGCAGGATGCACGCATACACCAGGATCGAGCTGCACAGGCCCAGCATCGCCATGCCCAGCGCAATGAAAAACGCATGGCGGTAAATAAGCGTCAACAGCGCCGCCGCGCTCCACAACAGCGCCGCAAATAACAGCAGCAGCCCCTGGTTGAACGCCACATCCTCCAGCGGCACGTGCGCCGCCGCCGCCAGAATCCACGCAAAAACCAGCGTCAACGCCGCAAAGGCGATCACATGCGTCGCACCGCCCAGCAGATACCCCGCCACCGCCCGCCATGCCGGGATCGGCATCAGCCGGTGCGATTCCATCATCCGCGACGACACATCGCTGCGAATCGCCAGCGAAATCCTCGCCGATCCAAACAACAGCAGCACCAGCGTCTGCACCATGAAGAGAATCGTGATCGCCACGTCGGTAATAGCTGCCGGACGGTAAGGCGTGCCGCCGTAATACAGATAACTCCCCACCACCGCCCCGAAGATCAGCGTGTACGCGCCCAGCGTCAACGCCAGCGACAGCGTCCCCCCCGCAAGCTGGTAATGCGCCATCCCAATCGCATACGACCGTGACGATCCGATCATCGCATGTCCCCAGCTCGCTTCGCCAAAAACTTCCGCATCAGTCCACCTGCTGAATCCCCGTCCGCAAATAGGCCTCTTCCAGCCCCGGCGCATGCGCGCTGAACCCCGCCACCGGAATCCCTTTCCCGATCAACAGGCGCAGCAGCCCCGCCGCCCGATCTTTCCCCGAGTCATACAGAAACGTCACCCGCAGCCGCCCCGACACAATCTCGCCAATGCCTTCGATCTCCGCCAGTTCCGTTTCCAGATTCGCAAACGGTTCCGCCAGCTCCAGCGTGTATCGGCAACGCCCGTCGTCCGCACCCGCCGCCACCTCCGCCACCGTGCCGAACTTCATCAGCGATCCCTTGCTCATGATCGCGATGTGCGTGCAATAATCCGGCATGTCCGCCAGCAGATGCGACGACAAAATCAGCGTCTTGCCCTGGTCGCGCAAATCCGTCAGCAGCTTGCGGAATTGTACCCGCCCCGCCGGATCCAGCCCGGCCGCCGGTTCATCCAGCAGAATCACATTCGGATTGGGCAGCAGCGTCCGCGCCACCCCCACACGCTGCTTCATCCCGCGCGACAGCCCCTTGATCTTCGCCCCCGCCTTGTCCGTCAGCCACACCTTCTCCAGCCAGAAATCGATCATCGGCCCCGTCTCGTCGGGCATCAGCCCGTAGCCCGCCGCGATGAACTGCAGAAACTGCCGAACCCTCATCCCCTCATACAGCGGCGGGATGTCCGCCGTGAACCCGATGTGCCGCGCCGCCGACTCCAACCCCGGCCGCACCCGCTCCCCGTGAATCACCACCTCGCCCGCCGCCGGGCGCTGCAGGGATGCAATCGTCCGCAGCAGCGTCGTCTTGCCCGAACCGTTGGGCCCGATCAGCCCGAGGGTTTGCCCCGCGCACAGCGAAAACGAAACATCCTTCACAGCCGTGAAGCGCCCGAATCGCACCGTCACATTTTCCACCCGCAGCAATTCCGTTCCCGCCGGACGCTCGGCCGGCGGAACGGATCCTATCGGCGCCGCGCGCTCCTCTTCCCCGGCCTGTCCCTCCCCCGTTAGAAGTTCCGTGTCGACCTTCTCCATGACCAGAGATTACGCCCAAAGCCCGGGGCGGTCAAAGAATTCTTGCTGCCGACTGGCCTGTGGACGACCCCAGCTCATCCCGCCCGCTCGCCTCCTCGCTGGCACCCAGGCTCAACCGAACAGCAGTTGTGAGAAACTGCTCAATCTCGCAGGCAAAAAAAAAAGAGAGCCGGAACAAGGGTGTTCCGGCTCTGGAGGGGGATCTAAGGAAGGCCTGGGGAAGGAACTTCCTTAGATGGGAGAAGGACAAAGTTAATAATCGCCAGAAAAAACAGAAGTCGAGAGTCGTTTCACAGGTTCTGATTGTAGCACGAGTGTGATCCGAATTTCCCGGCCCCGTTGGCCCTGACTGAGGGAATTATCGCGTGGCTCCTCTCATTTGTCCAGTGCGAGAATCGAATTTTTTTCGAAAAGTTCCGACACCCCTCCGCCGACCCATAAAAAAGCGGAGCGCCTTGCGGCGCTCCGCTTCGTTCCATCGAACTTCTTCGCCGGCGATCAGAATCGCCGGCGGGGGGTCACTTCACCTCATACTCGGCGTCGATCACATCGTCCGGACCTTTCCCGCCCGGCGCTGCCCCCGCGCCGGGCTGAGCGCCAGCCTCCGGACCCGCCGCGGCGCGGGCGTCCGTGGCTGTCGCGCCTGCGCCGCCGCCCGCTTCCTGACCTTTGTACATCGCTTCGCCGAGCTTCATCAGCGACTTCTGCAAATCGTCCAGTCCTTTCTGCAGGGCGTCCTTGTCCTCGCCCTTCAACAGCTCCTTCACCCGGTTGATGCCCGATTCGATGTCGCTGCGTTCCTGCGGCCCAACTTTCCCGCCGTGCTCCTGGAGCTGCTTTTCCGCCTCCAGCGTGAACGCCTCCGCACGGTTGCGCAGGTCCACGAACTCGCGACGCTTCTTGTCTTCCGCCGCGTGCGCCTCGGCCTCTTTCTTCATCCGCTCGATCTCTTCCTTCGAGAGACCCGAGTGGCCCTTGATCTCGACCTTGTTTTCCTTGCCGGTCGCCTTGTCCTTGGCCTTCACGTTCAGGATGCCGTTGACGTCGATGTCGAACGTCACCTCGATCTGCGGCGTCCCGCGCGCCGCGGGGGGAATGCCCTGCAACTGGAACTTGCCCAGCGTGCGGTTGTCCTTGGCGAATTCGCGTTCGCCCTGCAGTACGTGGATTTCCACGCTGGTCTGGTTGTCCGCGGCCGTCGAGAACGTTTCGCTCTTGGAGGTCGGAATCGTGGTGTTGCGCGGAATCATGACCGTCATCACGCCGCCATAAGTCTCGACGCCCATCGAGAGCGGCGTGACATCGAGCACCAGGATATCCTTGACTTCGCCCGTCGTGATGCCGCCCTGAATCGCCGCGCCGATCGCCACCGCTTCATCCGGGTTGACCGACTTGTTGCCTTCCTTGCCGAAAATTTCCTTCACCATCGTCTGGATGCGCGGCATGCGCGTCGAACCGCCGACCAGCAGAATCTCATCGACCTGATTCGCCTGCAGCCCCGCATCCTGCAAGGCCTTCATCACCGGCTGCCGGCAACGCTCCGTCAGCGCCGCCGTCAGCGACTCGAACTTGCTCCGCGTGATCGCCATCTGCAAATGCTTGGGACCGCTGGCATCGGCCGTGATGAACGGCAGGTTGATCGAGGTCTCCATGTTCGCCGACAGTTCGATCTTCGCCTTTTCCGCCGCTTCCTTCAGCCGCTGGAGCGCCATCGGGTCCTTGCGCAGGTCGATGCCCTGCTGCTTGCGGAATTCCTCGGCAATGTAATCCACCAGCGCCTGGTCGTAATCGTCGCCGCCCAGGTGCGTGTCGCCGTTGATCGAGAGCACTTCAAACACGCCCTCGCCGACATCCAGCACCGACACGTCGAACGTGCCGCCGCCCAGATCGAAAACGAAAATCTTCCCGCCCTTCTTCTTGTCCATGCCATAGGCCAGCGCCGCCGCCGTCGGTTCGGGCAAGACGCGCTTGACCGTCAGCCCCGCGATTTCTCCGGCTTCCTTGGTCGCCAGACGCTGTGAGTCGTTGAAATACGCCGGCACCGTGATGATCGCCTCGGTGACCTTCTCACCCAGGTAATCCTCCGCCGTCTTCTTGAGGTCCTGCAAAATCATCGCGGATATTTCCGGCGGCGTGAACAGCTTCCCGCGAATCTCCACCTTCACCAGTTCCTCCGGCCCGCCGACGATCTTGTAAGGCACCAGCTTTTCCTCCCCGCTGACCTCCGAGTGCCGGCGTCCCATGAAGCGTTTGATCGAAAAGACCGTGTTCTGCGGGTTGGTGACCTGCTGGTGTTTCGCCGGCAAGCCAACGAGACGTTCGCCTTTATCCGTAAAGCCAACAACCGACGGGGTAAGACGGGAGCCCTGGGCGTTGACGAGGACTTTGGGTTGATTGCCTTCCATGATGGCGACGACGGAGTTGGTCGTGCCCAGATCGATGCCGATGACTTTGGCCATGAGGGGCTCCTTCCGAGGGTTTCAGGGTATGTGCGCCGGGGCCGGGGTCTTGGTTCCAGACGAGTGCCGACCCTCGCTGCGCACCCTTATGCAAGGGGTGTACCGCACCACGACGGAATGTCTGTGCATCATGTAAGTTGCTGAAATTATTTGTGTTATGGTGCAGGCGAGAGAGGCTGCGGGGCGGCGTTTTCCTGCCATTCAGCGTTCGGCCTACTGCCGCCTTGGCAGCCAGGGGACGCGTCGCTCCGGGGTGAGTGGGGAACTGCATTCCGCTGTCGCTGAGCCGCCGGACTTTGCCGCTTCCCTCCCCCGATTCCTTCCCCCACCGGGCAGGTGCTTCGCGGCGGGGATACGCACAAAATCCCACGCCGCCAGGCTATGCTCTCCCGCGGCCGCAACCACCAGCTTCTCGCCATCGGCCTCCAGAGCCGTCCGCCCCGGAAAGTACAGACGCATGAGTGGCGTTTCGGTTCAAAAAAATGCAGAAGTTCAAGAAAAGCATAGTATTCGTTCGTTTATCCCTTTTGCATAACGCTCCCCCTGCCCCCCCCCCGCGTTTTCAGCCCCCGCTCTCCGCTTCCCCCCGCGCCGCCGGCGCTCCTCCCAACTCCCGCGCCGCCTTGCCCCCGCGTTTTCTCAACCGTATTCTCATTCGCTTCCCCTCTGGCCGGCCCGAGACCGCCGCCCTCCCGTTCTTCCTGGAGCGTTTCATGCCCGGTTACAACCACGCCGCGATCGAGAAAAAATGGCAGGCCCTGTGGGCGTCCCACAAGGTCTTCGCCACCAACATCCACGACCACGCACGCCCCAAATTCTACGTCCTCGACATGTTCCCCTATCCCAGCGGCCAGGGTCTCCACGTCGGCCACCCCGAGGGTTACACCGCCACCGACATCATCGCCCGCTACAAACGCGCCAACGGCTTCAACGTCATGCACCCCATGGGCTGGGACGCCTTCGGCCTGCCCGCCGAACAATACGCCATCAAAAACAACGTCCACCCGCGCGACACCACCGCCAAAAACATTGCCCGCTTCCGTGAACAGCTCCAGGCCATCGGCTTCTCCTACGACTGGTCCCGCGAAGTCGACACCACCGACCCCAAATACTACCGCTGGACCCAATGGATCTTCCTCAAACTCTACGACACCTGGTTCGACGAAAAGCAGCAGAAAGGCCGCCCCATCCGCGACCTTATCGAGGAATTCAGGACTGGCCAACGCGAGATCCCCAATCTCATCGCCGGGCCGCCGGTCCCCGGCAAACCTTGGGACCAGCGCTTGCCCAGCGTGCAACGTGCTGTCCTGGCCCACTACCGCCTTGCTTATCAAGCGGAAGTGCCGGTGAATTGGTGCCCGGGATTGGGCACGGTATTGGCCAACGAAGAAGTTATCGACGGCAAATCCGAAGTCGGCGGCTTCCCCGTCGAACGCCGACCGATGAAACAATGGATGCTCCGCATCACCGCCTACGCCAACCGCCTCCTCGACGGCCTCCACAAACTCGACTGGTCCGACTCCCTCAAAGAAATGCAACGCAACTGGATCGGCCAATCCGAAGGCGCCGAAGTGAATTTTGCTATCGACGTTGATCCAAAGCGGGTCGAGGAAACTGAAGGTCTCTCGATTACGGTTTTCACCACTCGCCCTGACACATTATTCGGCGCAACCTACATGGTCTTAGCGCCAGAGCATCCTTTCGTTCACACACTCACGACATCTGAACAAGCCGAAAAGGTTGAATCCTACCAGCGATGGGCAAGGTCTCGTTCAGACCGCGAGCGGCAGGAAGACACAAAAAAAACCGGCGAGTTCACAGGTTCATATGCAATCAACCCTGTGAACGCTCAAAGAATACCGATTTACATCGCAGATTATGTCCTCATGGGCTATGGCACCGCGGCAATCATGGCCGTCCCCGCCCACGACGAGCGCGATCATGAATTCGCCACGAAATTCAACCTCCCGATCGTACAGGTTGTCGCTCCCAAGGATGCCTCCATCGTGGATGTGCAGAAAGCTGCCTTCGTCGAAGAGGGAATTGCCGTCAACTCCCCTTGGATTGAAGGTCTGCCGACTCAAGAAGCCAAAACAAAGATGATTTCGCTGCTTGAGGAAAATGAAACCGGCAAGCGCCAAATCAACTACAAACTCCGCGACTGGCTCTTCTCCCGCCAACGCTACTGGGGCGAACCCTTCCCCATCGTCCACCTCTCCGACGGCACCACCGTCCCCCTCTCCGAGTCCGAACTCCCCGTGAAACTCCCCGAACTCGAGGACTTCAAACCCACCGGCACCATCGATCCGCCCCTCTCCAAAGCCACCGACTGGCTCAACGTCAAAGTTGACGTCAAAGACCTCGGCGGCGATTACGTCGCCCATCTCGACGCTAGCGGCCAACCCGCCCGCCGCGAGCTCAACACCATGCCCCAATGGGCCGGCTCTTGCTGGTACTACCTGCGCTACCTCGATCCCTCCGACGAAGACAACTTCGTCGCCCCCACCATCGAAAAATACTGGCTCCGCAATGGCGTCGACCTCTACGTCGGCGGCGTCGAACACGCCGTCCTCCACCTCCTCTACTCCCGCTTCTGGCACAAAGTCCTCTTCGACCGCGGCCTGGTCTCCTCCGACGAACCCTTCCACAAACTCGTCAACCAGGGCATGATCCTCGGCGAAAACCACGAGAAAATGTCCAAATCGCGCGGCAACGTCGTCACCTCCGATTCCATGGTCGAAGCCTACGGCGCCGACTCCCTCCGCCTCTTCGAAATGTTCATGGGCCCCTTGGAACAGGTGAAGCCCTGGTCCACGGCCGGCGTCGAAGGCGTCTACCGCTTCCTCCAGCGCGTCTGGCGCAACATGATCGACCCCGACGAAGCCGATCCCAATAAGGCCAACAAACTGCTCGAGCGCCATCCCGACGGCAAGACCGACGCCTGGTGGACCAGCACCGGCGATCTGCCCCGCGATCAGCACGCCCAGGCCGAAGCGGATTACCAATCGCTGCTGCGTCCCCTCCACCGCACGATCAAGCGCGTCACCGACGACATCGAGCGGCTGAGCTTCAATACCGCCATCGCCGCCATGATGGAATTCAACAACCTGCTCGCCAAAACAAAGTACATCACCCTGGATATCGCCGAGACCTTCCTCCGGCTGCTGGAGCCCTTCGCCCCGCATTTCGCCGATGAGGTGCTCTCCATCATCCGTCCGGACCTGCGCGGCCAAGGCGTGGTCTCCATCAGCCAGCGTCCCTGGCCGGTGTACGATCCCACGCTGCTCATCGACGCCACCGTGGAAATCCCCGTGCAGGTCAACGGCAAGCTGCGCAGCCGGGTCACCGTCCCCAACGACGCAGACGAAGCCACGGCCGTCGCCGCCGCCCTCGCCGACCCCGAAGTCCAGAAGTTCCTCGCCGGCAAGGAACCCCGAAAAAAGATCTTCGTCAAAGGCCGCATGGTCAACCTCGTGGTGTGATTGCCCCCCGGCCGGTCGTTACAATGAGGAATTATCGAATCCGCCGAGCCCCGGAGCCCCCATGACCGCCGCCCTGACGACCGACTCGCCTGCCCCCAGCGCCCCCGTCCCCGGCGCTCCGACCGTTTCCGCCGCCCTCCCCGCGCACGAATGGTACGAAGCCACCGCGCTGCCCACCTATTCCATGGTCGTCCCCATGTACAACGAGGCCGACTCCGTCCAGGAACTTTACGACGGCCTCACCCGCAACCTCGCCTCCTTCGGCAAACCCTACGAAATCATCTTCATCAACGACGGCTCCAAAGACGACACCTACGCCCGCCTCCTCGCCCTCGCCGAAAAAGACCCCCACGTCTTCGTCATCAACCTCCGCCGCAACTTCGGCCAGACCCCCGCCCTCGCCGCCGGTTTCGATCACGCCCGCGGCGAAATCATCATCGCCATGGACGGCGACCTCCAGCACGATCCCAACGAACTTCCCAAGTTCATCGCCAAAATCAATGAAGGCTACGACGTCGTCTCCGGCTGGCGCGAAAAACGCGTCGACGGCCTCTTCCTCCGCCGCATCCCCTCCAAAATCGCCAACAAGCTGATTCGCAAAATCTCCAAGGTCGACATCCACGACTTCGGCACCACCTTCAAAGCCTACCGCCGCGACCTGCTCCAGCACATCACCCTCTACGGCGACAACCACCGCTTCATCCCCGCCCTCGCCTACATGGCCGGCGCCAAAATCACCGAAGTCCCCATCAAAAACATCGCCGCCCCCTACCGCCCCTCCAACTACGGCATCGGCCGCACCTTCCGCGTCATGCTCGACCTGCTCACCATCAAGTTCCTCAACAGCTATCTCACCCGCCCCATCCATCTCTTCGGCAAGCTCGGCCTCGCCTCGCTCTTTATCTCCGGCGTGATTTTTGTCTTCCTCCTCATACGCAAAATCTTCTGGCACGTCAGCCTCGTCGAAGCCCACGGCCCCCTGATGATCCTCGGCGTCGTGGTCTTCTTCATGGCCTTCATGTTCTTCTCGACCGGCCTGCTCGCCGAGCTGATCTCGCGCGTCTATTTCGAATCGCAACGCAAAAGCATCTACACTGTCCGCGAAATCCGCCATGGCCAATCCGCCTGGCAAGGCCGCCCCGGCCGCCCCGTGATCCCGCGCGACTGACCCCTCCCTACGCCCCCTTCGCATTCGCCCACGCCCGCCAGATCGTGCAATACGTCTCTTCGACTTTCCTCGTAAACCCCGCCGCATCCATCAACGGCGACGCACGCATACGCTCCCGCAGCCCCTCCCGCATCTGCGCCAACCGCTGCAAATCCCCAGCCCACGTCGCCGCGATCTCCACGAAATGCCGCTCATCCCGCGCCGCCAGCTCCGGCCACCCCAGATTCATCACCTGGCACAACCCCGCCCGCGCCACCGGAACGTTCCCCACGAGCGTGATCACCGGCACCCCCATCCAGAACGCATCCAGACTCGTCGTGTGCCCATTCGACGGAAACGTGTCCAGGCACAAATCGATCTCGTGATACGCCCGCAGATACTCCTGCCGCGGCATGCGATCGAGGAACCGCACCCGCTCCGCCGCCACGCCGCGCTTTTCCAGGAACCCCAGCACGCGCCGCCGCACACTTCCCCCCGGCGCCAGCACATGCAGCCGCGACCTCGCCACCGCGCGCAGTACCTCCGCCCACAACGCCAGCACCGCCTCATTCACCTTCGCAAAGCGATTGAGACAGCCAAACGTAATCGCGTTCCCGGGAGCCAAAAGCGCCGGCAGCGCATTCACCGGTGGATCCGTCTCCGGCGGCTCGTAACACCAGAAACTGTCCAACACCGCCAGTGGCCGCTCCGCCGAATAACGCGGCGGCTCTCCCGAACCCACCGGCGGTTCCAGCCACCGATCCGTCAGCCGATAGTCAATCGCATCCAGCCCCGTCGTGTCCGGATACCCGCCATAAGAAACCTGCACCGGCGCCGGCTTGCGCGCAAAAATCAGCAGCCGGTTGTCCGCCATGTGCAGCGAAAGATCCACAAGAATGTCGATCTGCCGCGCGCGAATCAGCTCCGCCGCCTCATCATCCGAAAGCGTGCTGATGTCATGCCAATGATCGGCATATCCGCGAAAACGCGCCGTCACCTCGTCCGCCCGCGCCACGCTCGAAAAGCAGTGAATCTCAAACGCCTCATGGTCGTGATGGCGCAGCAGCGGCTGCACGATGAACGCCAGCACGTGATCGCAAAAATCCGCGCTCACGTACCCCACCCGCAGCCGCCGGCGCGCCGTGCGGTCATTGCCGTGCGCCCGCCGCTGCGCCCGCAACGGCTCCGCCTGCTGAAAGCACCACCTCTTGTGCTCCTCGGCAAACGTCGCCGGATCGCACGCCGGATCAAGGAAAAACGCGCACAGCAGATTGTCATGCGCCGCCCCATAGCGCGTCCGCAGCCGCAACGCCATCCGAAACGCCGCCATCGCATCCGCCGGCAACGCCTGCTCCTGCAAGCACGTCCCCAGGTTGTTGTAAGCCTCGGCCACCGTCGGATCGAGCGCGATCGCCCGCCGGAACGACGCAATCGCCTCATCCAGCCGCCCGCCCGATTCCATGTACAGCGTTCCCAGGTTCACGTGATACCCCGCCACCCTCGGCCGCCGCGCAATCGCCCGCTCGATCAACTGCATCGCCTGCGCCGTCTGCCCTGCCTGGTGAAACAGCACCCCCAGCAAATGCAACGCATCCGCATTCTCCGGCTCCCGCTCCAACACCTGCCGATACAACTCCTCCGCCCGGCCAAAGTCGCCCGCCTGATGCGCCGCCACGGCTTCCTGAAGCGCTTGCTGAATCTCATTCATCGGACATTTCGCAAAGAGGTCACTGGGTCGCCGGCGCACTGGTCGCAAGGGCAATCTCCGCCTGCTCCACGTGGTGCGCATACATCGCATTATGCGGGTTGAGCCGCGCCGCTTCCCGAAACTGCGGAAGCGCGTCGGCAAGATGTTTCGTGACCGTCAGCGCAAGCCCCAGCATGTCATGCGCCTCGGGATTCTGCGGCGACACCGCTACCAGCCGCCGCAACACCGGCACCGCAACCTCCGCCGGTGAAGCCCTTGCCGCCAGCAATGCATGCGAAAACGCCTTCGGAAAATCCGGATTGAGCTCCGCCGAGCGCGCGAAACGCCGCGCCGCATCCGCAAAATCATGCTCGCGCATCAGCGCAAGGCCCAGGTTGTAATCCAGCGCGAAATCATCCGGATCCGTCCGCAACGCATCCCGAAACAACGGCACGCTCGAACGCCAGAACGACAGCCGATAAAGCGACAGCCCCGCCAGCAACGCCGCCGCCACGGCACTGCCCGCAAGCGTCGGCTTCAGAAAACTCGCTGCCGGCAACGACCACGCCAGCATCACAAACAACCCCACCGACGGCAGCAGCGTGAACCGATCCGCATACGCCTGCGCTCCCGCCTGCACCAGCCCGATCATCGGAACGAACGCGATCAAAAACCACAGCCACCCGACCAGCAAATGCGGAAACCGCCGCCGCTGCCACACGCAAATCGCGGTGATCAGCAACAGCAGCAACACCGCCCCGACGACGCCGACAACCGACGGATGCAAATCGTACGCATAAATCAGCGACAGCCGCACCGGAACAAGATCCAGATAAAGGTAGTGCACCAGCGAGATGGCCGCGTTCTCCACGCGCACCGCCGCCGATGCGGGCACAAGCTCCAGGGCCCCGCCCTCCCGCTGCGCAAAAACCGTGATCCCCGCAAAAATCGCCGCAATCACAAACAAGTGCACCTTCTGCAACACCAGCCGCGACGCCTCGCGCCGCGACCTCATCCGCCCCAGCGGCCAGTAATCCAGCAGCAGCAGCAAAAACGGAAACATCAACAGCATCGGCTTGGCCAGCAGACTCGCCACAAACGCCAGCGTCGTCCCGGTCGCCCGAAAAAACGTCCACCCCGCCGCCTCGCGCGTGTACAGGTAAAACGCCAGGAACCCGAAGACGATCGCCAGCGTGTCCTTCCGCTCCGTCACCCACGCCACCGATTCCACCCGCAGCGGATGCACCGCCCACAACAGCGCCGCAATGAACGCTGGCCATCGCGTCCCCGTCGCCCTCCACAAAAACCAGAACAGCACACACGCCGCCACCGCGTGCTGCACCGTGTTGTCCAGGTGATACATCCACGCCGCCGGCAGCACCATGTCCCCGTTCGGCCCCAGCCGCTCCGCAATCACCCCCGGCGGCGCCGGCGCCAGCGTCGCATCCACCTGGAAGGACAACCACGTCAGCGGAATGAAAAAGCCCGCATACGTATTGATGTGATCCGGATTCCGCGGCGCCCCCAGAAACACCCACCGCACATCCGCCGCCGTAAGCCCGTGCAAAACCGCCGGATTCAGCGACACGTAAAGATCATCATCCAGATCGATGAACGCATGCGAAATCGAAGGCGCAAAAGTCAGAAACGCCGCGACAAACAAAATCAGCAACTGCAGAATCGTCACGCGGCGCGCGGAGAAGAAACGGGCATCGGACATCGCCGCAGTATAGCCGCAGGCGCGAACTCCAGTCAGAAAACCCGCCAACCGCACCCCGTGGTAAAATCCTCTCGCTCACGAGGGGCACGTATCGGAGACGGCGATGCGCACATGCACCATGGCGGCGATGTTGTTGATGACGGCGGTAGGCGGGATCGCCCGCGCCGCCGGCCCCGGTGTTACCTATTCCGGAACGCTCACCGACGAAGCCGGCAAAGGCCTCAGCGCCGCCCACTTCAAGGTCTATCACTACGTCAATCAAGGCGACAACGTCGTGCTGGAAAAGGAAGGCGTCACCGCCGCGAACGGTGCATTTACCTTCGGCCCCGTGGAAAAGTCGCAACCCTTCACGAGGGATCGCGTCGTGCTCTTCGACGCGTCCGGCCACGCTTGGGCATGGTGGGAGCCCCTCGACGGAAACCGGTTGGCCACGCGCGACGCCAAAATAGTCGCCCACCCGCCCGCAAAAATCGGCGGCGTGGTCGTCGATGAAACCGGCAAACCTGTGCCCGGCGCGACCGTCACGCTCGAGGTCGCCCTCTACAACGAAGCACAGGTACGTTTAGACGACAGGATCGGAATGGGCCAGGTCACCGACAATGCCGGCCATTTTGTGTTTGACCGCATCCCCGCACCCGGCCGGGCCCATGTGCTCGTGAAAAAGAATGGCTATGCCCTCTATTCGACCGCGCGCAGCTATCCCGATCCCCCTGCGTTGCCCCCCATACGCGCCGGCATGGACGACCTGCACCTCATCCTCGCACCCGAGGCCATCCTGCGCGTCCAATTGGTGGATGGCGGAAAACCCGTCGCGCGCCCAGGCGTGCGCATGTACGCGCGCGAGTCGCACGATCCCTGGTGGTCCACCGATCAGGTCAAAACCGACGCCCAAGGAATGGCCATCTTTCACGGCTTATGGGCCGGCAGGTGGGACGCTATCGCCGTGCCCGTGCCTGGCGAGGATGGCGTCCTGACCACCCAGCAGGTCCGCCTGATCAAGGGCCAAACCGCCGACGTACAGGCCGAATGCGGAGCTGCCGGCCAGGTGCGTGGCATCGTAACCGACACCCAAACCCACGCGCCGGTATCGAAGCAAACCGTCATGCTCCAACTGCCCGATGATCCGCAGCGCGTCGCGCTGGCGGAAACCGGAACCGACGGACGCTTCGTGCTCACAGCGCCCGCCGGCAAGTACCAAGTCACTACCCACGGATGGGCCGAAGGATGGGACGATCCGATCTCGGAAGCGGATGTGGAAATCCCCGCACGCGGCGCTGCAAGCGCCACCAAGGAAATCGCCCTCACCATCCACCAGCAGCCAGTCCTCCGCGGCCAGTTGGTCGACGAGAACGACCAAGGCGTGCCCGGAACGATCAACGTGAATAACACGGATATCGACACCGACGCCCAGGGCCGCTTTGAGGTGCAGCAGCCCGCCAGCCGCGACGACCTCATCTTGCCCATCCTCGCCACGGATAAAACCGGAAAGCTCGCCCGCGGCATCGTCGTCAAAAAGTACACCGAATTGCAGGGAATGAAAGTGGTCCTCGCGCCGCGCGCCGCTGTCACCGGAAAAATCGTCGATGCCACCGGCAAACCCGTCGCAGACGCAAAGGTGGCGGTATCCGTGAACCTGGCGGACCACGGCGGCGTCGGCGGCGACGGCGGCTGGCCCGGAAAACTTACCATGGCGAAGGATGGCGCCTTCCGGATCGACGGCCTCCCCGTGGGATTGACCTATGTCGTGCAGGCCGAGCGCACCGATGAGTGGGCGGATACGACCGTCGAGGCCCTCGCCCCCGAAGAAGAGCGCGATCTCGCACAGCTCGTACTCCACCGCGGCACGGCCGGCACCCAGGTCGCCAACCCCAGACTGCCTGCCGTTAAGCCGGAACTCTGGAACGGCCAAATCGCCGGAACAATCCTCGACGAAAACGGACGGCCCCTGCCCGGAGTCGAACTCCATTTCGGCAACGGCATGACCACCATGGTCGACGACACCTCCGACATCCGCGGCCATTTTGAGTTGAACGGAGTCCCCCCCGGAAAAGTGGATGTGTGGCTCGGCTATGGCCGCCGGCCCGGCGTGAAGTGGACGGTCGAATCCGGCAAAAAAGATGCCGTGTACACGCTCAAACCGCAGGCCGAAAGCCTGATCGGCAAACCCGCGCCAGGCCTCATCGTCCAGCAATGGCTCACCGATGATGCCCCGACCAGTTGGGACGATCTCAAAGGCAAAGTCGTCCTCCTCCAGACCGGTATCTACAAGCAAGGCTATCGCCCCGAAACCTGGCGGCGGCTCCTGGCAAAATATCAAAGCCAAGGCCTCGCGATACTCACCATCATGCAGCAAGGCATGAGCGGCACGCCCCCGGAAATCAAAGCCTGGGCAGTCGACCAGCACATCGATTGGCCCATCGCCATTGACGCCGACGAAGCCCTCGCCCCCGCCTGGGTCCAACGCCGGATGGAAGGCGCTACCGAAGACATGACCGAAGGTTACGGCATGTTCCTGATCGACCGCGACGGCATTTGGCGCGGCGCCTACACCGAGGACCTGCTCGATGACCTGCTGCAAAAGAAAGACTGAAACCACCCACGACCGATAGGGGGGTTACGAAGGAGCCCCCCTCGCCGCCCCCTCACCGCCGAATTTTCGCTGTCTCTTCTTCCGTCAGCGCCACCACCGGAATTTCCGTCATCCGCGTCCGCAGCGCCTTCGCATACCGGTGCCACCCGTCGATCAGCACCAGCTTCCCTCCCGCCTCCGTCACCGCGATCACCGGCACCGCCGGGTCCGTCTTCTCCGCCTTGTCCCAGTCGATCTTCACCGCCTCGTAGTACATCGACTTAAACGCCGACAGCGGCTTGTTTTCAATCGCCCGCGGGGTCGCCTTGATCAGGTCCTTCGCCTTGGCAATATCGTAATGCTTGCCGCCGTAGACGAAATTCTCGCCGAGTCGCGGCTGCCAGTCGATGGTACTTGAATCGGCCATTCTATTTCACCTTCGGGATTATCGGCTTGGCCTTAGTATCCACTATAATGACCCGCGAGGAAAGTGGGGACCGCTCCGGCCTCCCACCGAAAGCCCCCAAAAACAGGCCTTTTTGCCCCCCCTCGGCCTTGGCCTCACACCCCAAGGCCCGGTAAAATGCCCCGCCAAAGGAGTAAGAATCCATATGAGCGAACTCGACCAGCGCATTGAACGCTTTCACGCCATGACCCAGGCCGACCCCTCCAACGAACTGGGTTTTTTTTCCCTCGGACGCGCCTACATGGACGCCGGCAGGCCCCAGGACGCCGTCCCCGCCCTCCAACGTGTCCTCGCGCTCAACTCCGGCTTCTCCAAGGCCTACGCCCTCCTGGGCATCGCCCAGCGCGCCAGCGGCGACCAGGCCGGGGCCGTCGACACCCTTACCCGGGGCTACCGCATCGCCCACGACCGCGGCGACCTCATGCCCCGCAACGACATGGCCCAGGCCCTCAAGGAAATGGGCGCCCCCGTCCCCGAAATCAAAACCGAGGAACTCTCCGAGGAGGACAAGGGCGCCGGCAAGATCAAATGCACCCGCTGCGGCCGCATCGCCCCCAAAATGCCCGAGGCCCCCTTCGGCGGCGAACTCGGCCAGCAGATACACAACAACGTCTGCGGTCCCTGCTTCCGCGAATGGATCGGCCAGGGCACCAAGGTCATCAATGAACTCCGCCTCAACCTCACGGAAAAGCCCGCCCAGGATGTGTATGATCAGCACATGAAAGAGTTTCTGAACATCGTATAACGCTCAGTTCTGACGAATTTGAGGGGCCAAGCTGACCGCGACACCGGGGTCGGGTGTTTTTTTTTTATAAAGGGTCGGGAATGGACATGCAGATGGTCACTCCAGCCGAAAAAGCCAAGCTGGAGGAAGAGCTCAAAAAAATGATCGATCGCCGCCCGGTGATCGCCAAGGCCATCGCCGAAGCGCGCGAAAAGGGCGACCTCAAGGAAAACGCCGATTACCACGCCGCCCGCGATGAGTACGCCCTCAACGAATCACGCATCAAAAATATGGAAGAACGCCTCCGTAACGTCACCGTCGTCGACACCTCCAGCGTCCCCGAAGACATGGTCTTCCTCGGTTCCACCGTCCGCGTGAAAGAAATCGACAGCGGCGATGAGGAAACCTTCCGCCTCGTCGGCGAGGTCGGCAAAATCGATATCGACTCCGACGTCATGGAAGTCTCCGCCAAAAGCCCCCTCGGCGAATCCCTCATGCGCGCCCGCGTCGGCGATACCGTCAACGTCAACCTCCCCCGCGGCACGCTGCG
>DASZZD010000099.1:0-29056 GCA_035545015.1 Phycisphaerae bacterium | reverse complement strand
CGCCCCCACACCCCCCCGTCCCCCCCCCGCCTCGCACACCATCTGCCACGGCACGATGTCCGAGTGATGCTCCATGTGCGACACCACCACCACATGCCCACTCCCCAGATTCGCCCGCCCCCAGCTATTCGCCACCAGGTTGATCCCCTCCGTCGTCCCGCGCGTGAACAGCACCTCCACCGCCTCGCGCGCATTGATGAACCGCCGCACCTTCTCCCGCGCCTCCTCAAACAGCCCCGTCGCCCGCTGGCTCAATCCATACACCCCCCGATGAATGTTCGCATTCTGCGTCTCGTAATACCGCACGATCGCATCGATCACCGCCCTCGGTTTCTGCGTCGTCGCCGCATTGTCCAGATACACCAGCGGCCGATCGTTCTCCAAGGTCCCCAGAATCGGAAAGTCCGCCCGCACGCGCTCCACATCAAAACCGATGTCCGTCCGCCGCGCCCCGCCGCCGCCTACCGAACTATTTTCAAGTGCTTCCATCCGATCATTGTAGCACGCCCCCACGCCCCGCTCCCACCGCCCCGCAAACTTGACCCGCCCCCCGCGCCTCACGATATTCACCCACATGCCCTTCCAACTCCCCCTCTGGTCCTCCTTCAACCCCCAGGAACTCGTCACCCTTTTCCAAACCGGTCGCCACGAAGAACTCTCAGACTGCCTCCTCGCCATGCTCGACCGCTGCTTCACCCGCTGGCAGGAAACCCAGCTCCCGCGCGACCAGCAACCCCTCGACACCTTCGTCTCCCTACTCCTGCAAATCCTCACGCAACCCACCTTCCTCATCCCCGATACCCGCACCCTCGCCTTCATCCGCCACAACCGCACCATCGCCAACCTCGTCGCCCTCACCCCCCTGCAAACCACCGACGCCGCCCTCACGCAGCTCCGCGATCAACCCCACAACTTCGCAAAAGTCCTCACGCTCTACTCCCCGCGCAACACCGTCCGCTTCGATCCCAAGCCTTTCTTCGATCTCAGCCCCCCGCTCGCCAATCGTTGGTTCGCCTGTTACGCCCAGAGCCTCAACGCCACCAACGCCGAGCCCGAGCCGCATCGCCGCCTGCGAGACCATTTCGCCTTCACCCACCCTGCCATTGCCCCCGAATTCCACATCCCCGATCTTTACTACGCCGTCAGCTATCTCGGTGGCGACCTCGACCCCATTCACAAGCCCATCATAAACATTTCCATGCAGCGCATCGCCGCCCGCATCCCCATCAACAACCGCCCAAACCCGCGAAAAGCCCTCATCCTCTCCGCCGCCTGGAACCCCGAACACTCCGTCTATCGCATCTGTGCCGCCCATGTCCGCGAATTGAAAAAATCCTTCCATCTCACCTTTCTATATCTCGGCAGGCGCGAACTCTTCTCCGCCCAAGATACCTCCCTCTTCGATCACACTGCCCTCGTCGACAACGGCACTGGCCAGCTCGACCTCTCCCTCCTGCTCAACAACGACTTCGCACTCGCCTACTTCCCCGACGTCGGCATGTCCCAGGAATCCACCCTCCTCGCCAACATGCGCATCGCCCCCCTCCAAATCGCAGGCCTCGGCCACTCCGCTTCCACCCGCGGCGCCCTCATCGACTACTTCATCTCCGGCGCCGACGCCGAACGCCCCGACCACCCCGAATCCGACTACTCCGAACGCCTCATCCTCCTCCCCGGCTTCGGCTGCATTCACGAAAAACCCCGTTATTCCCACACAAATCCCGCCCCGCCCGCCGACCGCATCCTCATCAACTGCTCCTGGTCCGCCCAGAAAATCACCGCTCCCTTCCTCCACACCCTGCAAAAACTCTTCGCCCCCATCACCCGCCCCATCACCCTCAACCTCTTCCTCGGCCCCTCCGCCCGCCACGCCTTCGACCAACTCCTCCTTACCCGACACCTCCAACGCTCTCTCCCCGCCCTCCACATCAACGCCTTCGGCCCCACCCCTTACCCCGACTACATGCGCCTCTCAGAATCCGCCCACCTCGCCCTCGACTCCTATCCCTTCGGCGGCTGCAACACCGTCTCCGATTCCCTCTTCCTCCGCATCCCCATCCTCACCTGGCAAGGCTCCCGCTGGTGCGCCCGCATCGGCCCCGCCATGCTCCGCAGCATCAACCTCCCCGAACTCATCGCCGAAACCGAAGACCACTACATCACCACCGCCCGCCGGCTCATCACCGACGACCAATTCCGCACCGCCCTCCGTTCCCGCCTCGCCACCGCCAACCTCGACGACACCCTCTATTCCACCAGTGACGCCTCCGCCTTCCTCACCGCGATCAACAAACTTCTCACCACTCACCCCAACCCCTCAACCCGCACCCCCATCTACATAAGCCCTCCAACCCCCAATTAACCACTCGAACGCCTATTCCCCTTCGTCCATTTCGTATTACTATCGCGCCCTTTCTTCCCGCCGTAAAAAGATTTTGAAATCACAACTTTCGTGTCCTTCGTGCCTTTCGTGGCTAATTTACGTCGTCGTCGTGGGGGGGGGGACCCTCGCTCCCTTTCTCCGTGCTCTCCGTGAACTCCGTGGTTTTTTGGTTGCGGCTTCGCCGCGCCACTCCCTTCGTGGCTAATTCAAGTCATTCGTGTCCATTCGTGAAAATTCGTGGACAATTCCCGTCACAGCAGCGCCACATCCGACGCCGCCGTCTCCGTAATCCGCAGATCCTGCGGCAACCCATGCTGCGCCGCCATATAGTCCTCGATCCGCGCACGCACCGGCGTCACCTTGATCCGCCGCGTGATGTCCGCCGCAAACGCATACGTCATCAAATGCCGCGCTTGCGCCAGGCTCAACCCCCGCGAAATCAGGTAAAACACCGCGTTCTCATCCACCGGCCCCGTCGTCGATCCATGCGTGCACTTCACATCGTCCGCATAAATCTCCAGCGCCGGCTGCGAATTCATGAACGCCTCGTTCGACAGCAAAAGCGACTTGCTCGTCTGCTTCGAATCCGTCTTCTGCGCATCCTTCTGCACGAATATCTTCCCCTTGAAAATCCCCGTCGATCGCTCCGCCAATACATACTTATAAAGTTCGTGGCTCGGACAATGCGCCTTCTCATGATGCAAAAGCGTGTGATTATCAATGTGCTGGTCGCCATGCGCATACACCAGCCCGTTCAACGTCGCCTCCGCACGCTCCCCGCCCAGAAACACCTGCAAATCATTCCGCGTGAGCTGGCTCCCCATGCTCGTCGAGTGCGACACGAACGCCGACTCCGTCGCCAGCACCACCTGCATCAACGCGATGTGATCCGCCTGGTCCCCCTCCTGCTGCAGCTTGTTATGATCGATCCGCGCCGTCGGCGCCTGAATGATCTCCGTCACCCCGTTGGTCAGATACGCCACCCCGTTCCCCCCCGCATACGTCTCCACGATCGACGATTCGCTCGCCGCCTCCGCCACCACCAGCACCCGCGGATGGCTCACCAGCGGCGCCGATCCGTGCGGCACCGTCGTCAAAAACACCAGATGAATCGGCTTCTCGCACACCGCCGATGCCCCCACGTGCACATACGCACCCTCCCCCACAAACGCCGTGTTCAACGCCGCAAACGGATGCTCCCCCATCTTCGCCAGCCGCGCCAGATATTCCTGCACCCCCGCCCCCTGCGTTTCGATCGCCTGCCCCAGCGGCAACACCGTCACCCCCGCCGGCAACCCCCGCGCCACGCTCAGTGTCTCCTCAAAATGCCCGTTCACAAACACCAGCTCCGCCGCCGCCGCCCCGCCAAACGTGAACCGCTCAAACAGCTCCCGCACCGCCTCATCCACCCTCGCCGGCCGCGCCGCGCCGAACGCCGTGCGCGCAATCCCGCTCACGTTCGTGTCCCGCCACTCCTCCTGCCGCGTCGTCGGAAATCCCTGCCGCCGAAACTCCTCCATCCCCTTCGCGCGCAGCGCATTCACCCACTCCCGCCCATGCGCCCGCTGCCCCGCATACTCCCCCCAAAACCCCGCCGCCTGTTCCACAATACCCATCATTCAAAAACCCCAGCGTTGATCGTTCCGTGCATACATCCATACTGCGTTCTAAATGTTGCGTTTTGCATTTCCATCAAAACCATCGTTTAGCAAATTATCCAACTTTCGTGTACTTCGTGGCTTTCGTGGCCATTTATCGTCATGCCGCCTCTTCCACCCAGTCATACCCCTTCTCCTCCAGCTCCAGCGCCAACTCCTTCCCCCCGCTCTTCACCACCCGCCCGTCCATCATCACATGCACCTTGTCCGGCACAATGTAATTCAGCAGCCGCTGATAGTGCGTCACCAGCAGAATCGCTTTTTTCGCGTCCGATTGATGAATCCGGTTCACCCCATGCGCCACCGTCTTAAGCGCATCGATGTCCAGCCCCGAATCCGTCTCATCCAGCAGCGCCAGCAGCGGACTCACCACCGCCATCTGGAACACCTCGTTCCGCTTCTTCTCCCCGCCCGAAAATCCCTCGTTGATCGCCCGGTTCATGAAGCTCTTGTCCATCCCCAGCAGTTCCATCTTCTCCCGCACCAGCTTCAAAAACGCCGCCGCATCCAGCTCCGGCTCGCCATGGTGCTTCCGAATCTCGTTCACCGCCGCCTTCAAAAAATAACTCGTCGAAACGCCCGGAATCTCCACCGGATACTGAAACCCCAGAAACAGCCCCTCCCGCGCCCGCTCCTCCGGCGCCATCTCCAGCAAATCTTTCCCGTTGAACCGGATCGACCCCTGCGTCACCTCATACACCTCCCGCCCCGCCAGCACCTGGCACAACGTGCTCTTGCCCGACCCGTTCTTCCCCATAATCGCATGAATCTCCCCCGTATCCACCGTCAAATTCACCCCCTTCAATATCTGCCGCCCCCCACCCGCCACCTCCGCATGCAAATTCTTGATTTCAAGCAACGCCATCGTTCGCTAGCCTTTCGTCTCAATCAACCGGTCTTCGTGGTCCTTCGCGCCTTCGTGTCCTTCGTGTTTACGTCGTCGCTCGTCCGGACCTCCGTGTTCTCTGTGTCCTCTGTGGTGCACTCCCACTATCCGACAGACCCCTCCAAACTCACCCCCAGCAGCTTCTGCGCCTCCACCGCGAACTCCATCGGCAGCTCCTTGAACACCTCCTTGCAGAACCCGCTCACGATCATGTTGATCGCATCCTCCAGCGCAATCCCCCGCGTCTTGCAGTAGAACAACTGATCCTCGCCAATCTTCGACGTTGACGCCTCGTGCTCCACGCGCCCCGTCTTGTTCCGCACCTCAATATACGGCGACGTGTGCGCCCCGCACTTGTCCCCCAAAAGCATCGAATCGCACTGCGTGTAATTCCGCGCGTTTTCCGCCCTGGGCAAAATCTTCACAAGCCCCCGATACGTGTTCTGCCCAAAACCCGCGCTGATCCCCTTGCTCACGATCGTGCTGCGCGTGTTTTTCCCGATGTGAATCATCTTCGTCCCGGTGTCCGCCTGCTGATAATGGTTCGTCAGCGCCACCGAATAAAACTCGCCCACCGAGTTGTCCCCCTGCAAAATGCAGCTCGGATATTTCCACGTCACGCTGCTCCCCGTCTCCACCTGCGTCCACGTGATCTTCGCATTCTCAAACGCCTTCCCCCGCTTCGTCACAAAATTGAAAATGCCCCCCTTCCCCGTCTTCGGATCCCCCGGATACCAGTTCTGCACCGTCGAATACTTGATCGTCGCCCCCGCGAGCGCTACCAGCTCCACCACCGCCGCATGCAACTGGTTCTCATCCCGCTGCGGCGCCGTGCACCCCTCCAGGTAACTCACATACGCCCCCTCGTCCGCAATGATCAGCGTCCGCTCAAACTGCCCTGTGTTCCGCGCGTTGATCCGGAAATACGTCGACAGCTCCATCGGGCACTTCACGCCCTTCGGAATGTATGCGAACGATCCATCCGTAAAAACCGCCGAATTCAGCGTCGCAAAAAAATTATCCGAATAAGGAACCACCGTCCCCAGGTATTTCCGCACCAGCTCCGGATGCTTCTGCACCGCTTCCCCAAATCCGCAAAAGATAATCCCCACCTCCTCCAGCTTCTTCTGAAACGTCGTCGTCACCGACACCGAATCCAGCACCGCGTCCACCGCCACCTGCGGCCGCTCAATCCCCAGCAGCGCCTCCTTCTCATGCACCGGTACCCCCAGCTTTTCATAAATCGCCAAAAGCTCCGGATCCACCTCCTCCAAACTCTTCGGCTTCGACTTCGGCGCCGAGTAATACTTGATCGCCTGATAGTCCACCGCCGGATACGTCACCTTAGGCCACTTCGGCTCCTTCATCCCCAGCCAGTGCCGGTACGCCTTCAACCGCCACTCCAGCAGCCACTCCGGCTCCCTCTTCTTCGCCGAAATGAACCGGATGATCTCCTCGCTCAGCCCCGGCGGCGCTTCGTCCGCATCCATATCCACCGCCCACCCGTGCTGATATACCTTGCCCGCCAGCTCTTCAATTGTCTCTGTCGATGTCGGCATCGCAAAACTCCAAAGGAAAACCCGCCCGCCCCTCCGCTCAAAAACCTGCCACCCCAAGAACCCCATTCTAGGCCACCCCGACGATAAATGGTAGCACCTGAGACTCATCCGCAATTAGAGCCCCCACTCCTTGCCTCCCCCCGCACCCTTTCCTATAGTATCCCCGTAGTCTTCACCCATTCGTCAGGAGCTCCCCCCATGTCCATCCTCCTCTCTGAAGCCGCCGCCAAGGAAATCAAATCCATCATCAAAGACCAGGGCCTCGCCGATTCCGTCGCCCTCCGCGTCGGCGTCAAAGGCGGCGGTTGCTCCGGCTTCTCCTACGTCCTCGACCTCACCGAAGCCCCCCCCGAAAACGATGAAGTCATGGAATGCCACGGCATCAAAATCCTCTCCGACCGTAAGTCCTACCTCTACCTCAACGGCACCGAAATCGACTTCAAAGACGAAGTCATGGGACGCGGCTTCGTCTTCAAAAACCCCAACGCCACCCACACCTGCGGCTGCGGCAGCTCCTTCTCCGCCTGACCCACTCCCCACCCCAACCCAGCAACCCTCCAAACGGGGCGCTCCTCACGAGCGCCCCGTTCGCTTTTCCTAGACCGCCCCCCCTCCCCGCGTTAATCTACGCCCCAACGGATCGCCGATGCATCCCCATCCGCCGTCCCGCGAAAGGACCCCCATGCTCCGCAAAATCGCTCTCCCCCTCGCACTCCTCGCCCTCTCCGCCTGCAACTCCACCGGCGGCCTCAAAAACCCCTTCGTCAAGGAAAAGCCCTTCGTCGCCACCCCCGTCCCCGCAGATTTCGCCGTCATCGTCGACGAAAACCACGACACCTACTATTCCCGCCAGCACATCCGCCAGTCCATCACCGCCGCCGACGCCATGTCCACAACCACCTACACCACCCGCCGCGATTTCAACGATTCCATCTCCAACAACTTCTCCCAGGAAACCCCCCTCTCCGCCGTCCAGCTCCAGAACATGTGGAACGACGTCTCCCGCTACAACCTCATGCAGGGCTCCTCCCTCTGGATCAACTGGCGCTCCGACGCCGACCTCTACAAACGAAACTCTTACACCCTCCAGATCCGCGCCAATGGCCACACCCGCACCTACACCGCCACCAACGGCTTCTCCGGCAACCTCCGCCCCCTCATGCTCCAGGTCGAAGCCGTCCGACTCCCCATCTCCCAAAACTCCAACACCCCCGTCGTCACCCCCCCTTCCCAGCAACCCCCTGAACCCCCCGCCGCCACCACCCAACCCACCGCCCCCGACATGTCCCCCTCCACCCCCCCCACCCCACCCGTCTCCTCCGGCATGTCCGATCAAGCCGTCCCATCCCCCGCCACCGCCCCCACCATCACCATCAACCCCCCAACCCCCGCCCCAGCCCCATCCGCCGTCACCCCCCCACAAACCACCACCCAACCCGCCCCCCCCGCAGACGCCCCCGGCGCCTACCACCAACTCAAAACCCCCGGCCAATCCTCCCTCGACCACTCCAACGATCCCCTCATCCTCCCCGATCCCAACCGCCCCGCCACCGCCGCAAACGCCCCTGCTTTCTACGGCGGCCTCATGATCCCCGTCCAAAACCACAGCGACGGCAGCCGCGACTAGACCCCCTCCCCATTTGTCATTTGTCATTTCCCCATTTGTCATTCATTGACTTCCCCCCCCCTTTTCCGTACATTGCCGGGCTACATTTTTCCCGGCGGCCCGCCGCTGTCGTTCACGAGGTACCCTCATGCTCCCCTTCCACAAAACCAGCAAAACCCGCAAAGGCACCCGCCGCGCCCACCACGCCGTCAAGGGCGTCCAGTCCGTCCGCTGCCCCAAGTGCTCCCAGTCCAGGCAGCCCCACCGCATGTGTTCCAACTGCGGCTACGTCAACAAATCCCTCTCCCTCGTCGTCAGCGACGCCCAGGACTAACCCTCCCCGCGCCCTCCCTTGACGCCCCCCGCGCCTCAGTATAAAAGCCCTCCTTCCCCGCACTCTCCAGAGGCTTCACCATGCGCATCGCCGTCGACGCCATGGGCGGCGATCAGGCCCCCGCCAAAATCATCCACGGTGCCCTCGACGCCCTCCCCCTCCTCGACCCCGACGACCAACTCATCCTCGTCGGCAACCAAACCATCATCGAACAACACGCCGGCCCCGCCCTCCAATCCGCCGGCGCCAAAGTCCGCATCGAACCCGCCTCCCAAGTCATCACCATGGACGACTCCCCCGTCGAAGCCATCCGCTCCAAACGCGACTCCTCCATCGTCCGCATGGTCAAGCTCGGCAAAGAACATAAGGCCGACGCCCTCATCTCCGCCGGAAACACCGGCGCCCTCGTCGCCGCCGGCGTCCTCATGCTCAAACCCCTCGCCGGCGTCGAACGCCCCGGCATCGCCGTCTACCTCCCCTCCTCCAAAGGCGCCGTCATGCTCTGTGATGCCGGCGCCAACACCCAGCCCAAACCCGCCCACCTCTACCAATACGCCGTCATGGCCCGCCTCTACGTCAAAGCCACCAAAAACATCGACAACCCCTCCGTCGCCCTCCTCAACATCGGCACCGAAGAAGAAAAAGGCACCCCCCTCGTCAAAGAAGCCCGCCAACTCCTCGCCGCCGATCCCGCCCTCAACTTCCAAGGCTACGTCGAAAGCCGCGACATCCCCAACCACCCCGCCGACGTCATCGTCACCGACGGCTTCACCGGCAACGTCGTGCTCAAACTCGTCGAAGGCTGGTCCGGCGCGCTCTTCAAAACCCTCCAGCAGGAAGCCGCCGCCGAAGGCCCCGACTTCCTCCACAAACTCAAACCCCTCATGGGCCGCATCGCCAAACGCTACGACCACGAAGAATACGGCGGCGCACTCCTCCTGGGCGTCCAGGGCCTCTTCATGAAAGTCCACGGCTCCGCCGGCCCCCGCGCCATCAAAAACGCCATCGCCGCCACCAAGTCCGCCGCACGCCTCAACGTCAACCAACAAATCGAACACCACCTCGCCCCAAAACACTGACTCCGCCTCCTGCCACCAGGCACCACCGCAACCCAACGCCCTCCAACTCCACCCACCATCCAAAACCACGTCTAAATCTATTTCAAAAGTGGCATGGGCATCCTGCCCATGTTCGAGTAACCCTGGTCTTCCCCATCAGATCACGGGGCCCGACGCCCATGCCACAATTTTTGAAATGGTTGCTTATATAGCCCCGGACCTTGGGCCGGGTTCCCCGCCGATGTGCAGCGAGGCGGCCGGCGACATCGGCAACGTAAAGATCAATACCCCCCGGCTCGCCAGGGGCAACGCCCCGCATCAGCGACAAGGATTTACACCCCAGCCCCCGTCTCTTTCGCGCCGCCCCTCTACAGCGCGTAAGTAATCGCCAGCACCAATCCATCTTACCACGAACAGCCTCTTTCCTGATTGACATTTATCGGTACCGAGGTACGTTGAAGCGTTGACTGGAGGTATTGCATGCACCGCCCCTTCTTCCGCCTCGCCCCACTGCTTGCCTCCGCCACCCTTACCGCCCTTCTCCCGATCGCCGCCCACGCCGACCTCCTCCAACCCTCCAGCTTCGCCTCCCTGGGCACCCTCGACCCCGCCGCCGGCAACTACACCGCCAGCACCTCCGGCACCCCCACCCTCACCATCGGCGCCACCACCTACACCGGCGTCGTCGTCTCCCAGGGACCCAACCTCCCAGACCTCGCCGTCTTCGACTTCGACAACATCCTCATCCCCGACGGCGTCACCATCACCTCCTCCGGACCCCGCGTCCTCGCACTCCTCAGCCGCGGCGGCATCACCTTCTCCGGCAACAGCGCCATCCAGGCCGGACCTACCTCCGGTTCCTCCCTCAACCCCATCGGCGCTGGCTCCAACCTCCCCTCCGGCGGCGGCACCGGCGGCAGCGGCGGCGGATTCGGCGGCGCCGGCGGCGCAGGCACAGGACCCATCCTCACCGCCCCCGGCGGCGCCACTTACGGCGATCTCGAAGTCGCTGCTGAAGGCGGAAGCCCCGGCGGTAACGCCAGCAACAACCCCGACAACCGCGGCGGTTTCGCAGGCGGAGCCCTCGAACTCAGCGCCTCCGGAAATATCACCCTCGCCCCCGGCACCGTCCTCGCCGCCGGCGGCGCCTCCGCACTCCTCGCCACCCACGGCGGCGGCGGCGGAGGCTCCGGCGGCGCCGTCATCCTCCACGCCGCTAACCTCGCCGGCTCCTCCGCCTCCCTCCTCTCCGCCACCGGCGGCAATGGCACCGAGACCTCCTTCAACGGCAATACCCTCCAGGGCGGCGGCGGCGGCGGCGGACGCGTCCTCATCGACCTCGATACCTACATCGCCGGCTCCACCGTCCTCCCCTCTATCGACCTCTCCCCAGGCATCGGCAACCCCCAAGCCCCCGCCACCAACGGCAACCCCGGACACCAACGCCTCGTCGTCGCTGACGCCATCATCCCCGCCGGCCAGGTCTTCACCTTCGCCCCCAACGGCATCTCCGACTTCTCCGCCACCGACATGGAAATCTCCGGCGCCGCCGTCCGACAGGGCGATTACTTCAACCCCGGACACATCAAAATGGGCGACTCCGCCACCTTCTCCGCCTCCGGCTCTATCTCCGGCGGTGCCTGGACTCTCTTCGGCAGCTCCGTCACCGCCTTCGGAGGCTTCTCCTTCGATGGCTCCACCTCCCTCTCCGGCTTCGGTACCGTCACCGCACCCATCTCCTCCTCCTCCTCCTCCGCCTCCATCGCCGCCACCGGCGGCGCTCTCGTCATCGGCAACGCCAACTCCTCCTCCGGCGTCAACTTCTCCGGCGCCATCTCCATCGGCGACACCCACACCCCCGCCTCCCTCATCCTCCTCGACGCCAACCACGCACTCATCGCCAACACCACCATCGTCAACGGCTCCCTCGCCGCACCCAACGGCGTCACCCTCGCCCCCGGCGCCACCCTCTCCTCCACCAACAACGCCTCCATCACCGGCGCCTTCACCAACTCCGGCACCGTCTCCGGTCCCACCGCCTCCGCCACCTTCCTCGCCTTCGCCGACAACGTCAACGGCGCCGGCAATTACACCGGCAATATCCAATTCGCCAACGGCTTCTCCCCAGGCAACAGCCCCGCCGCCGTCTCCCTCCAATCCTTCGCCCTCACCCCCAACTCCCACCTCACCATGGAACTCGCCGGCACCACCCCAGGCTCCCAATACGACCAGCTCAACTTCTCCGGAACCGCCGCACTCGATGGCACCCTCGACATCACCCTCCTCGACAACTTCACCCCCTCACTCGGCGACTCCTTCCTCCTCCTCAACGGCGGCGATCTCTCCGGCGACTTCGCCGCCATCAACCTCCCCACCCTCGCCCCCGGCGAACAATGGTCCCTCACCCAATCCCCCACCACCCTCACCGCCACCGTCACCCCCACCCCCGAACCCGCCACCGCCCTCCTCCTCACCCCCCTCCTGCTCCTCCTCCTCAATCGCCGCGCACCCCGCCCACGCAACGCCCCCTGACCTTCCCATCCACCTCGTCGCCCCATTTAGCAGCCATTTCAACAGTGGCATGGGCATCCTGCCCATGTTCGAATAACCCTGGTTTTCCCCATCAGACCACGGCGCCGCACGCCAATGCCACGCTTTTTGAAATGGGTGGTTAGCCCCCGCCCACTTGGCCGGGCCCCCCGCCAATGCGCAGCGGAATTCCTCCCCCATGCCATCTCCGCCCCCCAGGTTGTGCTCAAGCGTGAGCTGGACATCTTCCGCCGAGGCTCCCCGCTACATTTCATCGCCGAACAGGTTCGTCGCAATCCCCGTCACCTTCTCCCACAACGGCCGATGTCGCCAGAGCTCATAACTAATCTGCCGGGACCGCGCCTTGTCTTGCTCGAACATGGCGATCTGCGAGCGGGCAAATGACGGATCGAGCACATTGAGGTTGGCTTCGTCGTTGAGCCGAAAGCTGCGCTCGTCGAGGTTCGAGGACCCCAGCGACACCCACTGGTCATCCACGATCAGCAGTTTGCAGTGGAACATCGTGTGCCGATACTCGTAAATCTTCACCCCCGCCGCCAACAGCGGGCCCCAGCGGCTGCGCGACGTCGCACGCACCACTTTCTCATCGATATGGGGCCCCGGCACAATGATCTCCACGTTCACGCCCCGTTTGCGCGCCGCCAGAAGAAACGCAATCGTCTGATCGTCCGGCACGAAATAGGCCGTCTCCATGCGCACCGTGTGGGCGGCCGACGCGACCGACATCAGATACAGCAGTTGCATGCTCTCGCTGCCGCCGTGGTAGTTGCTCTTGAACACCTGCGCCGGTTCCGTCCCAGCCGATTTCAGCGGCGGAAAATACCCCTCCCCTTCCAGAACGTCCCCCGTGGTCTCGAGCCAGTTCTCCATGAACGCCGCCTGCAACTGGCCGACCACCGGCCCCTGAACGCGATACTGGTTGTCGCGCCAGTGCTTGGGATCCGTCGCATTGCCCGTCCATTCGTCCGCAATCCCCACGCCCCCGGTATAACCAACCTGCCCATCGACGATCAGCAGCTTGCGATGCGTGCGATGATCGATCTGCGCCACCGAACCCCAATCAAAGAAATAAACCGGATGGTATTCATAAAACTGCACGCCGGCATCCTTCATTTCCTTCACCACCGACTTGTCGATTTTGCTGCTCCCATACCAGTCCACCAGCACGTGAACCTTCACGCCCGCGCGCGCCCGCTCCGCAAAAGCATCGCCAAATTGCTTGCCCACATTGCCCGACCAGTAAATGTACGTTTCAAACGTGATCGTTTTCCGCGCGCCACGAATGTCCTTGAGCATCGCCGGAAAAATCTCGTCCCCGTTCCGCAGCGTCTCAATCTCATTGCCGCCGACCAGCGGCGGCCCGAGCAGAACGTTCATCTCCCGCGCAAACGCAGGATCCCCCACGTGATACTGCCCGTCAACCCGATACGAAATCCTGTGACCACACCCCGAGAACAGCAGCAACGCCGTCAAAACGACCCCACACCAGCGCATCAGAAAACCTCCGCTCCGCCATACGCCAAGCCCGTGCCGGCCGAGCACCTCATCCGCAATCTCAGTGCCACAGCCATTGAACCCTTGGGCCTCCCCCGCCCGGTCCGCCCCGCCCCCGCCTCCCGTTACAGCAACGCCTTAAACCTGACGCCCGACGGCCACGCGCGCACAACTTGGCACGCCACAGAAACATTCGCGCGAAAAAATTCCCGCCCCAACCCCCACCTCCACAACCCCTTACCGCCAATCACCCCCAACCTGTGTGCGCACAAACTGGGCGCGACTCCCCTCTATAGACAAGAAGGAGCACTGCGCCATGACCCAAACCCAAGAAACCTTCGTGGTCCTTCACTTCTTCGGGACTTCGTGTTTCGTCGGGGGTGGGGGGGAGTGTGTGTCGAATTCCACCAAAACCCTCAGACACAAGCACAAAAACCCCACATCCGCAAAAACACAACGGCAAAAACTCACCCTTTTTTGCAAAACACCCCCGATACATCGAAGAAAACCCCACATCCCCTCTCCAAAACCGCCCCAAAACCCCCTTGTTGCCCCCCCGCCAGCCCCGTATCATGGCCCCTCTCATCTCGTCTCCAAGGAAGGTCCCATGCACACCGCCGTGCGCCCCGGCGTTACGGATTTCGCCGCCCCCGTCCCCTCCCCCAACACCCCCCACCGCCGCAAACGCGTCGCCATCCTCGGCGCCACCGGCTCCATCGGCACCAACGCCATCGACGTCTGCCGCAACCTCCCCGCACAATTCGAAATCCATTCTCTCACCGCCGTCACAAGCTGGAAAAAACTCGCCGAACAGGCCCTCGACGTCCGCCCCCGCTGCGTCGCCCTCAACGACCACTCCACCCGCGAAGACCCCTCCGACAACCTCGCCGCACTCCAGGACGCTCTTCTGGGCACCGGCATCGATATCCTCACCGGCCCCCACGCCATGGAGCAAATCGCCGCCTCCGAGCATGTCGATACCGTCGTCGCCGCCGTCGTCGGCGCCGCCGGCCTCGCACCCGTCATCGCCGCCGCCAACGCCGGCAAAACCATCGCACTCGCCAACAAAGAAGCCCTCGTCGTCGCCGGCTCCATCGTCATGCCCGCCGCCCTCGCCCACCACGCCGCCATCCTCCCCGTCGATTCCGAACACTCCGCCATCTTCCAGTCCCTCCGCTCCGGCCACGAAAAGGAAATCCGCAAAATCATCCTCACCGCTTCCGGGGGCCCCTTCCGCACCTGGCCCAAATCCAAAATCCAGAACGCCACCGTCGCCGAAGCCCTCGCCCACCCCAACTGGAAAATGGGTCCCAAAATCACCATCGATTCCGCCACCATGATGAACAAAGCCCTCGAAATCATCGAAGCCCACTGGCTCTTCAACCTCCCCGCCGAAAAAATCGAGGTCCTTATTCATCCGCAAAGCATTGTCCACTCGATGATTGAGTTCGTGGACGGCTCCATCATCGCCCAGCTCGGCACCCCCGACATGCGCACCCCCATCCAGTACGCCCTCACCCACCCAAGTCGCCTCGAAGGCTGTAGCACCCGCCTCGATTGGTCGAAAATCAAGGAGATGACCTTCGAGCAGCCCGATGACCGCTTCCCCGCCCTACAATTGGGATACGAAGTCATTCGCCTCGGCGGAACCAGCGGCGCCGTCGTCAACGCCGCCAACGAAATCGCCAACGAAATGTTCCGCGCAGGGAACATTCGCTTCGGCGACATCGTACAGAGGGTGGAAACCGTCCTCGCGCGTCACAAGACCGCCGGTTTTATCCACGACCCCACCCTCGACCAGCTCCTCGCCGCCGACGCCTGGGCACGCAAAGAGGCACGCTCGCTCTGACCCCAAGCCGCTCCGGCGGCCAACCGACCACCCGAAAGGCTTCCGCCAATGGCCAAATCGTCCTCCATCCCCCCCCTCCACCGCCGCCTCGCCGCCAATTACCGCCGCTCCCGCGTCGTCCTCTACTCCCTGCTGCTCCCCCTCGCCGCCGCCTTCACCATCGCCGGCGCGCTCGATTCCGCCAAACGCCTCATCTACATCGTCCTGGGTTTCTCGCTGATCATCTTCCTCCACGAACTCGGCCATTTTGTCGTGGCCCGCCTCTGCTCCGTCAAATGCCTCACCTTCTCGATCGGCATTGGCCCCCGCCTGTGCGGCTGGCGCAAAGGCGGAGGATTCTCCTGGGGCAAAGACCCCTACGACCCCGACAACAAAAAAGACGCCCCCCTCAAAGACCAGAAGACCCTCGGCGAACGCGAGGACGACAAGTACGCCCGCAAAACCCTCGAAGACACCGAAGGAGCCGCCTCCGTTGCCGATCTCCCTCAATCCCCTTCCATACCCCCTCATCCCAAGACCATCGGCGACACCGATTACCGCATCTCCTGGCTGCCCCTGGGCGGATACGTCCGCATGCTCGGCCAGGACGACATGGACCCCACCAAAGTCTCCGACGACCCCCGCGCCTTCAACCGCCGCCCCGTCTGGCAGCGCATGCTCATCGTCTCCGCCGGCGTCACCATGAATGTGATCTTCGCCGCGGTCACTTTCGCCATCATTTTCTCGCCGGGCATCGGCGTGAACTTCCCGCCCGCCCACCTGGGCCTGGTCGCCTACAACTCCCCCGCCGAAAAGGCCGGCATGAAAATGGGCGATGAAATCGTCGCCATCGACCACAAGCGCGATCTGGGCTTCGTCGAATTCACGGATGTCCAAATCGCCTGCGCCCTCTCCTCCGGCGCCGCCCCGATCAACTTTGAATGGAATCGCCCCCAGCCCGACGGCACCGTCAAACGCATGTCCGCCGACGTCACCCCCGTCCGCCCGCCCGACAACGGCTTCCTGATGATCGGCGTCTCCCCGATGCCCAGCCTGAACATCGCCAACTCCCAGGACCAGCTCGATGCGTCCGTCAAGGAGCGCAAAGCGCCCCTCTCCGAAGGCGGCGACGATCGCCCCGACGAAGCGCCGGAAATCGCCAAGCTCAAGCCGCACGACCACATCGTCGCGGTCAACGACACCCCGGTCAGCAATTACGTGCAGTTCTACGATCTGGTGCAGAAGCTCGGATCGGAGCCGGTGCACTTCAAGATTCACAACGATGATGCCGCGATCGCCGACCGCACCATCACCATCCGCCCGCAGTTGGAGCTGCGGCAGGCGGTGGGAGCGCCCGATGAATTCCCGCTCGTGGCCGGCATGGGCCCGCGCCTCATCGCGCTCAAGGTCGAAAAGGGCCCGGCGATGAAAGCCGGCATGAAGGATGGCGACATCATCACCCGCATTGGCGACCGTTCCGCTCCCTCGCAGAAAGACCTGTACGACATCGTCGGCGCCAACGCCGGCAACACGCTTTCCTTCGACGTCCTCCGCGATGGACAGCCCGTCACGCTCCAGGTGCAGGTCGAAAGAACCAAGACCGGCGGAAAGATCCAGGTGGCGCCGGCGCAGGACCTCGAGCACGCCGACGTGTCCGTTCGCGATCCCGACGCCGCCCCGCGCCTGGACATGCTCCAGCACGACCGCCAGGCGCGCATCGCCGCGGTCGATGGCACGCCCGTGAAATCATGGGAGGACATTTACAGCCTTCTGCGCAAGAAAACCGCCGGCGAAAAAGTCGCCCTGACCTTCGCTTCCGCGGCCGGCCCCGCCACGGCCCCCGCCGGCGCCGATGCTTCCGCCGCCGCCACCGCCCCGGCCGAACAAACCGCCAGCATCACCGTTTCGCCGGAACTGGCCACCGCGCTCGCCCAGCGCACGCACTACATCGCCGACATTCCCGTCGAGGTCGAAACCCGCACGCAGCGCGCCGACACCGCCTGGGGCGCCGTGGTCATGGGCGGACAGCACACGTGGAAATTCATCGAACAGGTCTACATGACCCTCCTGGGCCTCGTCCGCGGAACGGTCGATCCCTCCAACCTGCACGGCATCGTGGGGATCACGAAGGTCGGCTACGACATCCAGCAGCGCGGGCCCGTGTGGCTGTGGTATCTGCTGGCGATGGTCTCGGTGAACCTCGCGGTCGCCAACTTCCTGCCGCTGCCGATTGTCGATGGCGGGTTGTTCCTGCTGCTGATCCTGGAAAAGATCCGCGGCCGGCCGCTGTCGCTCAAGGTGCAGTCGGCGATCCAGATCGTCGGCATCGTACTGCTCGCCGGGCTGTTCATCTTCGTGACCTACAACGACATCTGGCTGGTCTTCACCGGCAAATAAGCCGCTCCCCCGTTTGCCCCGCCGTCCCCGCCCCCGCCCGTGACGCCGCCAATCTTCCGGATTGCGTGCGCCCCGGCGTGGAAGGCATAATGCACGCACCCGGCAGGTATCGCGACAGAGGATGCAATGGCAGACGCCCAGGATGATGTGCGCGAAGATGTGACACAGGTGCTCGAACAACTGCGCCAGGGCGACCAGCGCGCGGCGGACAGGCTGTTGCCGCTGGTGTACGACGAGTTCCGGGCGCTGGCCCGCCATTACCTGGCGCAGGAACGGCTCAACCACACGCTTCAACCGACGGCGCTCGTGCACGAAGCGTACATGAAGCTGGTCGATCAGACGCGCGTGGACTGGCAGGGCAAGAGCCATTTCTTCGCTGTGGCGGCGCAGGCGATGCGGCGCATCCTGGTCGATCACGCCCGATCGCGGCAGCGCGACAAGCGTGGCGGGGGAAGGGCGCGCGTGGTGCTGGATGAGGCCGTGGCGCTTTCGCCGCAGAAGGATGAGGACGTGATCGCGCTGGATGAAGCGCTGGAGAAGCTCGCGAAGGTCGATCCGCGGCAGGCGAAGGTGGTGGAGCTGCGGTTCTTCGGCGGGCTGAATGTCGAGGAAGTGGCGGAGGCGCTGCAGGTATCGAAGCGCACGGTGGAAGGAGATTGGATGTTCGCGCGGGCGTGGCTGAGCCGGGAACTGCGCGGAACCGAAGCGTGACGGGGCAGCATGCCGTTAAGCAGCGAAAAGTATCAGCGGGTGAAGGACATTTTCTTAGCGGCGACGGAAAAGCCGATCGCTGAACAGGGGAAGGTTCTCGACGAGTTATGCAATGGCGACGCGGAAGTTCGCCACGAGGTGGAGAGCCTGCTCAAGGAGCATTCGCGCGGAGAGCAGCTTATTCCGTCGGAGCCGGCCGGACCGCTGGGATCGATGAGCGCGATTCTGTCGCGGGCGAACATTGAGTTGCCCAGCGGCGATCCGGCGAGCCGGCGGCATGGGGAGGAAACGGTCAGGCGCGAGCCGACGTCTTATCTGGACGATTCGTCGGCGACGCCGTCGGGATCAGGGTCGGGGTTTGTGGATGCGGGACGGTTCATGGCGGGGACGATCGTGGCGGGGCGATACCGGATTATTGAATTGCTGGGGCGCGGGGGAATGGGCGAGGTGTACCGGGCGGATGATCTGGCGCTCAATGCGTCGATCGCGATGAAGTTTTTGCCGCCGCTGTTCGGGGCCGATGCGAAGTGGCTGGAGCGGCTGAAGAACGAAGTGCGTGTGGCGCGGCAGGTGACGCATCCGAACGTGTGCCGCGTGTTCGACCTGGGGGAATTCCAGGGCGAGCAGTTCATCACGATGGAGTATGTGGACGGGGAGAACCTGGCGAGTTTGCTGCGGCGCATCGGGCGCGTGCCGGACGACAAGGGGCTGCAGATCGCGCGGCAACTGTGCGCCGGACTGGCGGCGGCGCATGATCGCGGGGTGCTGCACCGGGATTTGAAGCCGGCGAATGTGATGATCGACGGGCGCGGGGCGGTGCGGATCACGGATTTCGGGCTGGCGGCGCCGGCGGATCAATTGCGGACGGATGGGGCGATTCGCGCGGGAACGCCGGCGTATATGTCGCCGGAGCAATTGAACGGCCGGCCGGTGACGGTGCGGTCGGATATCTATTCGCTGGGGCTGGTGCTCTACGAGATGTTCACGGGCCGGCGGGCGTTCAAGGCGGACAGTCTGCGGGAATACCAGCGGCTGCACACGCGGGAGGAGCCGACGCCGCCGCATGAGTTCGTGGATGACATCGATCCGATCGTGGAGCGGGTGATTTTGCGGTGCCTGGAGAAGGATCCGCGGAATCGGCCGGCGACGGCGATCGCGGTGGCGGCGTCTCTGCCGGGAGGCAATCCGCTGCGGGAGATTCTGGCGGCGGGGGAAACGCCGAGTCCGGAGGTGGTGGCGGCGGCCGGGGAGGCGTCGGGGGGACTCAAGCCGCGGACGGCAACGGCGTTTCTGGTGGCGGCGCTGCTGGCGATGCTGGCGGTGGTGATTCTGGCGCCGCAGGCCTTCGTGGTGCAGCAGGTGGTGAAGGACAAGCCTCCGGCGGTGCTGGCGGACCGTGCGAAGACGGTGCTGGCGTCGCTGGGATATACGGAAGCGCCGCGGGATTGGGAGGGCGGATTTGCGGTGGATGGGAATTTTCAGGATCACGTGCTGGCGACGCGGAATGATTCGTCGCGGTGGAAGGAACTGACGCGGCGGCGGGCGGGGCTGGTGTATTACTGGTACCGGGAAAGCCCGGAGCTGCTGGTGCCGTGGCAGGCGATGCCGGTGTGGCAGTCGGATGCGACGGCGCGGCGCGAGGATGATCCGCCGCTGGGGCCGGGGGCGATCGATGTGGCGCTGGATCCCGAGGGGCGGCTGATCGATCTGGAGGTGCAGTCGTCGCAACCGCCGCAACTGGTGCCGGCGGCGACGCAGCCGGACCTGTGGACGAAACTGCTGGCGGCGGCGGATTTGCAGAACGCGGTGCTGACGCCCAGTGCTCCGGAGGTGGCGTTGCCGGTCTACGCCGACACGCGGGCGGCGTGGGATGCGCGCCTGCCGGATCGGCCGGAGGAGCACTTTCACGTGGAAGCGGGCGCGGCGGGCGGAAGGCCGGTGTACTTTTCGGTGAAAGGCAACTGGCCTGAGGCGGCGGCGCCCACGAATGTGAACCGCATTATTCAAACGGTGCTGTCGCTGGTGCTGCTGATCGCGGGCGGGTTGCTGGCGCATCGGCACTATCGGAGCGGGCGCGGGGATCGGCACGGGGCGACGCGGATGGCGGGGGCGATTGCGTTGTTTGGATTCGTCGCCTGGGCGCTGCGGGCGCATCACGTGCCGAACCTGGTTTCGGAATTCCGGATGTTCCGGCAATCGATGGGGGCGGTGATGTACTGGGTGGTGCTGGTGTGGGTGTTTTACCTGGCACTGGAGCCGTACGTGCGGCGCGTGTGGCCGGAGGTGGTGATTTCGTGGAGCCGGCTGCTGACGGGGAGATGGGTGGATCCGCTGGTGGGGCGGGATGCGCTGATCGGATGCTGCGCGGGGACGATCACGGCGATGCTGGCGGACCTGGAATATGTCCTGCCGCGGTGGCTGCATTTGCCGGCGCCGCTGCCGCCGATCAACGGATCGCTGGTGCGGCTGGAGTCGCTGACGGATGGGGCGACATTGTTCACGTCGATTCTCGGGGCGGTGTATGTGGGGCTATTGATGCTGCTGCTGCTGGTGGTGTTGCGGATGGCGTTTCGGAGAAGGCTGTTCGCGGCGCTGGGGTTTGTGGCGGTGATGTTTGCGGCGACTGGGCGGTGGAATCCGATCGAGCCGGTGGCGATTCCGCTGCAATTGATCGTGAGCGCGATTTTCCTGGCGCTGATGGTGCGGAATGGATTGGTGGCGCTGGTGTTCTGTCTGCTGGTGCGGAATTATCTGGATGATTTTCCGATCACGGCGGATTGGGGCGTGTGGTATGGGTGGAGCGTGGTGGTGCCGCTGGGGGTGACGTTTGCGCTGCTGATGACGAGCTTTTATGCGTCGATCGGGGGACGGCCGCTGATTTCGATCCGGCTGGCGGATCGCTGATGAATCAGCGGCTGATTTCCCAGACGAGATGTGGGAGTTCGGGGAGGATGAGTTTATTCATGGCGAGTTCGACGGCGTTGGGGGAGCCGGGGATGGAGAAGACGAGGGTGTGGCGGATTGAGTGCGGAGTGGTGGGTGCTGGGTACTGAGCGGGCGCGGGAGAGAGGATGATGCCGGCGGTGGCGCGGGAGAGCATGGCGCCCGAGCCGATGGTTTGATAGGAGAGCATGCGGAAGAGCTCGCCGAAGCCGGGGAGGGTTTTGTGGAGCTTGGCGGAGACGGCGTCGAAGGTGTTGTCGCGGCGGGAGACGCCGGTGCCGCCGTTGAAGATGACGGCCTGGATGTCAGGGCGGGCGCAGAGTTCATCGACGGCGGCGCGGATGGCGTCGGGATCGTCGCGGAGGATGCGGTGGACGGGGTGCGTGTGGCCGTGGGATTCGAGGAGCTGGCGGATGAGGCGGCCGGAATCGTCGGTGGCTTCGGTGCGGGAATCGGAGCAGGTGATGACGGCGCAGGCGACGGCGCGTGTGCCGGCGGCGGCTTTGTGATCCTGATAACCCATGGACGCTCCAAATCGGCGGGCGCGGCGGCGCCGGGATGCGGGACGGCTGGATTGTAGCAGGAGCTCAGGGCTGGGTGGCGGCGGCGGGGAGTTGGAGGAAATTTTCCAGGCCGTCGTCGTTGGCGCACTGCACCACGGCGAGAAAGAGCATGTTGCTCTCCGGGTCGGGCGACCAGAAGCGCACGACACGGTCGCCGGCGGTGGTGCAGATCATGGGGTAGCTGCCCTGGTCCGGGAGGGGAAAGTCAGCGCGTGCGACCTCGAAGACGACGAGTTGCTTGCCTTTGAGGCCGTAGATGGTGAAGGCGGCGGGCCGGCCGACGAGGGCGGTGATGCCGCCGCCGAGCACGGTAGCGCCGGGCCTGGGGTCGGGGAACTCGGGCATGAAGGAAAGCGAGGATCGCGCGAACATTTCGGCGAGTTCGGCGGGCTGGGTGGCGGCCATCGGCGGCGGCGCATCGGCGGCGGCGACGACGTCCCTGGGAAGAGCGAGGAGGCGGTGATGAATCATCGCCGGCGTGAAGAACCAGGCGGTCGCGGGGGCGAGCATCAGGAGAAGGATCGCGGCGGCGGCGACGGCGCGGAAAGGAGTGAGGAAGTGGGGGTGGCGAACCGGCGTGCGGCCGGGGATATTGCGGAGCCTGCCCAGAAGCGACTCGGGGAGGGCCAGCGCATGCGCCTCTCCGTGGTCGGTCGGGGCGGCCGCGGCGTTGGCGGTGAGCAGGTCGGAGAGACCCTGGGCCTCGGCGACCAGCTCGGCGTAGCGCCGGCGGACGTCGGGGGGCGCCTGCGGCAGTTCCGCCTCGAGCTTCCGGCGTTCGGGATCGCCGGGGGGAAGCAGGCTGATGGATTCGAGGATGTCATCGCGGAAGTTCATGCCGCAGGAGACTCCATGTCGTGATCGCCGGATGCCGCCGGGTGGCGGGGGGCGCTGGGGACTGTCTCGCCGGGCCGGGAATCGCCGGCAGGCGGGGCAAGGCCGACGTGGGCGGGGGTCAGGAGCAGTCGAAGGGCTTGTCTGGCCCGATAGAGCCGGGAGAGGACGGTTCCCAGCGGGATTTTGAGGAGGTCGGCGGTCTCCTGGCAAGAATACCCTTCCATGACGACGCAGAGGAAGGGGAGTTTGAGGTCATCTTCCAATTGATCTAGTGCCCGCTGAACAAAATCTGATTCGGCCAACAGGGCGGAATGGTCGGGAGCGCGGCTTCCGACCTGGGAAAGGGCGTCCTGGTCGTGGGAGGGCCGGAGGCGGCGGGAGGAATCGCGAAGGTAGTGGGACCAGCGGTTGCGGAGGATTTGGAAGAGCCAGGCGCGGGCTTTGGCGGGATCGGACAATTTGTCGCGGGACTTCCAGGCTTCGACGAAGGTTTCCTGGAGGAGGTCTTCGGCGAGTTCGCGCTTGCCGCAGAGGCGCAGGGCGAGCCGGTAGAGGGTCGGGGCCCACTGGCTCACCCAGGATTCATATTGGGAGCGGCGGCTATCGGCCATGAGGCACGAGGAAAAACGTCCGGATTTTTTTCGACCCGAAGAATAGAAAGGGAATCGCCGGGCACCTAACTATCGGGCCCACGATCATCATAACAAAGGTGCCCGGTCCGGACGTAGGGATTCGGGGAAATAGCCATTGGGGTGAGAGTTGTGGTTGTCAGCGCGGGGGGGGGGGCGGGGGGTTGCGAGGCGGGGGTAGAGGGCCCGGGTAGGATTGCAGGTCGCTGCCCGGGCCCTTGTTTTTCATTTTCATAGCGGTGAGGGGAAGTGGTTACAGGTGACGGCGGGCGGGGCGGGGCGTGCGCAACCGGTGGGCACCTTTGGAGCCAGGACGTCTACCGGCAGGGAGGTTGAGGGCGCCCGGCGCGGAGCATAATGGGCGCGGGGGGGGGGTGGGGGCGGGGAATGATACATGACCACCCACGCGTGTGCGGGACCCACGAGCCTTCCCACCTCCCGCACACGAAGCACAGCCGCCCTTGCACGAGGCGGCTGTGTGTTTTTGGGGATGATGGAGCGGGGAGCGGCAGTCTTGCCCCCCCCACCGGGGTCGGGTAATTTGCAGCGATGCGGGCGGGTTGGGGGAGGCAAGGATGGTGGGTGATGAGCAGGCCTGCGGTGGAAGCGTATGCGAAGGGGGCGGGGTATGTGCGGGAGGCGATTGCGGGGCTTGGGCCGGAGGATTTTCGGGCGGTGCCTGTGGCGGGGACATGGTCGATCGGTCAGATCGTGATACACCTGATGGATTCGGATTTGATCGCGTCGGACCGGATGAAGCGGGTGATTGCGGAGGAGAATCCGACGCTGATCGGGTTCGATGAGTCGGCGTTCGGGCGGAACTTGTTTTATGAGAAGCAGGATCCGCAGGTGGCGGCGGAGATATTTCGGATGAACCGGGAGCTGACGGCGGTGATTCTGCGGAACTTGCCGGAGGCGGCGTTTGGGCGGGCGGGGATGCACAATGAGCGGGGGCGGCTGACGCTGGGGGAATTGGTGGATTTGTATGTGGCGCACGTGAATCATCATCTGGGGTTCATCCGGCACAAGCGGCAGCTTCTGGGCAAGCCGTTGTGAGCGGGGCGAGCGACGGATGTGCGGCGGCGGAGGCAGCGGTGGGCGACGAACAGGGACAGGTGTTTGCGGGGCAGGCGCGCGGGCGGAGCGGGGGAGGGCGTACCGGCGGGAAAAAATCGGGCGGCCCGAGGAAAGCGGGCGGGGAGAAAAAGCGGAAGGTGCGGCGGGAGTTTTCGGCGGGGTTCCTATTGTTTCGCGAGGATGCGTCGGTGGCAGGGGGAATTGCGTATCTGCTGCTGGATTACGGGAAGCACTGGGATTATGCGAAGGGGCATCTGGAAGAGGGCGAGACGGCGTGGCAGGCGGCGGTGCGGGAGCTGCGCGAGGAGACGGGGATTCGGCAGGTGGACCGGGTGACGCGGTTCGAGCGCGACATGCATTATGTGTTTTATTCGCCGAAGAAGGGGCAGGTGCATAAGACGGTGACGTATTTTCTGGGAAGGACGCGGTCGGAGGCGGTGAAGGTGTCGGAGGAGCACGAGGGGTTTGCGTGGCTGGGATATGAGGAGGCGCTGGAGCGGCTGACGTATGAGAATGCGCGGGAGATGCTGCGGGCGGCGCATGAGGCGCTGATGAAGGGAGGGGTCGCCGGGGGGAATTGACGGGGTGCGCAAAGGGGGCGATGCTGTTGAGCGATGCCGGAGCGGCGGCACATCGGTTGGCGGCGGCCTTATTTTCTGCAGCATGGGAGTGACGGCGTGAATTACGGCGCGGCGTTCAGGGCGATCTTTCGGTCGGAGGGGTGGTTCATGCAGTTGGTGCTGCTGGCGGTGGCGCTGCTCATTCCGATTTTGGGGCCGATCGTGGTGTTCGGTTATGGGGTGGAAGTGGAGAAGACAGTGCTGGCGGGGGGCGCGGAAGCGGTGCTGCCGCGATTCGATTTTGGCAAGTTCATGGAGTACGTGAAGCTGGGGGCGATCCCGTTTGTGGTGGGGATGGTGGTGGGGTTTGCGTCGATGCCGTTGACGCTGGGTGCGTATCTGCTGATGGTGTTGCCGCTGGCGTTTGGAGCCCCGCCGGTGGTGGGGGTGGCGTGCCTGATCGTGGGGGCGCTGCTGTTGATTCTGTTCGCGGTGGGGATCAACTTTCTGGCGTTGCCGATGGTGCTCAAGTCGGGGCTGACGGGGAATTTCAAAGACGGATTTGACTTCAAGTTTGTGATGAGCTTTTTGCGGCGTGTGGGGGGCACGATGGTGCTGATGACGGTGGTGCTGTTTGTGATGGGATTTGTGGGGGGGATCGTGGGGGTGTTGATGTGTTTTGTGGGGCTGTACCTGGTGGTGGCGTGGCTGTTTGTGTCGCAGTCGCATCTGCTGGGGCAGTTGGCGGCGTTGTACGTGGCGCGCGGGGGGACAGGATTGCCGGAGGTGACGGCGCCGGTGATTTCGACGCGGGCGTTTCCGGTGGAGCAGGGGTGACGCCGCGGGGCAAGGGCGGGCGGTTCTTTGAACCGCCGCTAAACGGGGGTGGCGAAAGTGAGGGTCATTGGGCCTTGGCGACTTCGACGCCGAAGACGTAGCTGGGGCCGAACATGTTGCTGGTGAAGAAGACCATTTTTTTATCGGGGGAGAAGCGGACGTTGGGTTCGAGTTTGTAATTGTGCTTGGACATGTTGACGAGGTGCTCGGAGTGGAGCACGCCGGGCTGGATGAAGTCGGGCTGGTTGATGGCGCCGCGGCTGGGGGTCATGGTGGGGTGGAAGAGCTCGATCCATTCGCCGTCGGGTGCGTGGGCGACCTGTCCGGGGTCGCCGCCATCGCCGCACATGAGGGATTCATCGGCGGTGACGTTGAAGTGGATGGACCATTCGTTTCGTTGCATGTGGAACCAGCGGCGTTCTTTGGTTTCGAGGTTGTAGGAAGCGAGCCAGAAGTCTTCGCCCTTGGGGGTTTGCAGGTCGTACCAGATGGTTTTGCCGTCGAGGCCCCAGAATTCGTGGCCGGCGATTTCCATGACCATGGTGCGTTTGTGGATGAGTTCGTTGTGGGTGCCGTCGGTCTGGATATTCCAGATGCGGTCGACTTCCTGCCAGGCGCCTTCGTGGCAGTACATGAGGAGGGTGGGGTCGGCGGGGGAGAAGAGCAGGTGGTTGAGCCAGTTGGTGTTGTGCTGGAGCAGCGGCGTTTCCTTGCCGGTCTGGAGGTTGAGGGTGAAGAGGGTCATGGGGAGTTTGGCGGCGAGGCGTTGGGCCATCATCTGGCCTTTGTTGAGAGGCTGGACGAGGGGACCGGACATGCCCTGGGGATTGACGCGCTGGGCGCCGTAATCCTGACCGCCTTCGCCTTCGATGAAGGTACCGGCGGCGAGGGTTTCATCGGCGTTGACGGTGGAGACGCTGGCGCGCGGGGGGAGGTCGGCGAGTTTTTTGGTGTCGCCGGTGTCGAGGTTGGCGGAGTAGAGGGCGTGCTCGTCGGTCTTGGTGAAGAAGACGGTGTTGGTTTTGTGGCCGACGACGACGGCGTGAAGGTTGCTGCCGGGGACAACGAGGCGGGTTTTCAGGGTAGGCAGGTCGACGGCATGGATGCCATCGGGGGCGGAGTAGACCATGGTTTTGCCGTCGGGGGTGTAGGCGTTGATGTTGAAGTAAAAGCCGGTGGAATTGGGTTCGTCGGTGATGCGGTGGATGCGGTGGCCGGTATCGGGATCGATCCAGGTGCGCGGGGGTTCCTGGGCGGGGGCGGCGGGTTGCGCTGCGGGAGTTTGGGCCTGGGCGAAAGCGGCGGCGGGAAGGATGAGCAACAGGATCGATGTACGGATGGTCATGAGCGCCTCGCGGGTTGAAAGTGTCTGACGTGCAGAGAGATCAACGGTGCGCTGCGAGGAGAATTGCTGGGGCGTTGGGCGATGATGCGGGTCTCAGTGAATAGGAGTGAGGCGGAAGAGGGCGGATTGGTGGGGGGTGAGGGAGGTGGAGAGGGTGTCGGTGGCGTTGAGGAGTTTTTGGTGGGACCAGAGGTCGCGGACCTGGACGGGGCTGGGGAGGCCGAGGGATTGGAGGGAGATGGAGACGTCCGTGGCCTTACCCGGGAGGGTGGCGGGCGGGCGTTGGCGGCCGCGGGCGGGTTGCGTGGCGGGCTGGGGAGCATTTGGATCGATGGGGTATTCCTGGGCGTTGAAGAGGGCGACGTATTTGTCGGGGGAGTTGGGGACGTCCGCGGACCAGACGATGAGGTCATCCTGGCGCGAGACTTGGTGGTTGTTGGTGGAGTGCTGATCGACGGCGAGGACTTCGTCATTGGTGATGAGCGAGAGGGTGAAATCGTCGTTGCGCGGGAGATTGGCGCCGAGGATGAGCGGGGAGCGGGCGATGCACCAGAGGGTGAGGAGGGTGCGCTGCTCGTCGTGGGTGAAGTGGGTCCAGGCGTTCGATCCGCCCCCCCCTCCCTGCCAGGTGCGGATGTTGGCGAGGGGGAGCATGTCGGCGTCGGGGAAGTGGCCGGGGCCGCGGAAGGGGGTCCAGTCGTCGAGGCGTTTGAATTGTTCCTTGAGGGATTTCCAGTTGTCCCAGAAATCGTCGGAGATGCGCCAGATGTTGGCGTGGGTGGAGACGTGGGGGCCTTGGGCGAGGGGTGTGGCGCCGGGAGAGGTGGAGAAGATGATGGGGCGGCCGGTTTTGTCGATGGCTTTGCGAATGGCTTCGACCTCGGCGGTGTGATAGGTGGGGGCAGAGAGATCGTCGACCTTGATAAAGTCGATGTCCCACGAGGCCATGAGGGCGAGGACGGAATCGTAGTATTCCTGGGCGCCGGGCTTGGACATATCGACGCCGTACATATCGGTGTTCCAGCGGCAGATGTCGGATTTGTTGGCGATGTCGGCGGCGTGGACGGTGGTGCCGAGGATGGGGACGTTTTGCGTGACGGCCTGGCGTGGGATGCCGCGGAGGAGGTGGAGGCCGAACTTGAGTCCCATGGCGTGGAGCTTGTCGGCGATGGGTTTGAAGGAGCGGGAGTCTTTGGTAGAGGGGAAGCGGTTGGCGGCGGGGAGGAGGCGGCCGCTTGAGTCCATTTCGAGGGCGGCGTTGGGGCGGTAGCGGTCGGTGTGGGCGAGGGGCTCGTACCATTGGATGTCGATGGTGACGATGTTGAAACCGTGGGAGAGGAGGTGGTCGTGGAGGTACTGGGCGTTGGCGAGGGTTTGGTCTTCGGTGACGCCGGCGCCGAAGCAGTCCCATGAATTCCAGCCCATGGGCGGCGTGGGAGCGAAGGCGTAAAAAGCGGGTGCGGCGGGGGCCGGCATGACAGGCTGTGGCGGCGCGGCAACGAGCGCCGGGGCGAGGGTGAGTGCGGCGAGCAGCGGCAAGAAAATCGTGCGCATGGGAGGGCTCCGGTTTACCGGCAGGGACGGGACGCGTAATGTACAGACGATGGGCGGGGGCGGAAAGCAACGGAGGAACCATGCGGCGAGCAGTGCGAATGGGCGTGATGGCGGCGGCGTGCCTGGGGTGGGCGGCGATGGGTGTGGTGGCGCAGGAAGTGATTGTGCAGCCGCAGCAGGGGACGGCGGCGGCGCCGGGGCGCGGGGGCGGTCCGCCTGCGGGCGAGGCGGCGCGTGGACGGGGAGG
>DASZZD010000098.1:0-46894 GCA_035545015.1 Phycisphaerae bacterium | reverse complement strand
GGTCCATGGGAAAAATCCGCATCAGATCGGATCAAATCGCTTCGCTGGATGTGGTAAGCCAGCTGATGAGCTTCCACCAGTATCTCGGCGGGGAATTTCGGTGGCCAGCGGGCATGCCACGTGGGAACGGATGCGGGCGGGACTGGAGCGGATCGAGCGTGAGAAGTCGCTGGAGCGAATCCGCGGAAGCCGCAAGAGACTGATGGCCGCCGGTCCTGGGGCGCAAAAAAATCCGGTGTGACCAGCGAAGGCTGCCAACGTCCCTGGCAACGCCGCCCTTGATGCTGCGCACAGATCATGAAACCCGGGGACCCCCACCGCCAAAAAACGTCCCGGCCGGCTCCAGCGATCTGCCACGCTTCAGAATTGCCGGACAGTATTGGCGGGACGCCCGTGCCACGTTATTTTGAGAGGAAGGCGGCGAGCTGGGCAGGGGTGGCGGCGGAGGGTTGGAGGGTGACGGCGGGGGCGTTTTTGGCCAGAGCGTATTTGCCCGTGTCGCGGGCGCCGGCGAGCAGCAGCGGGCGGTCGGTGGCGGCGAGGAGCGGGACGAAGGCGTAGAGGCCGCCGTATTTGCGGGCGCCGGGGATGAAGTTGGGGTCGGCGTCGGAGGCGACCTTGTCGAAGTCGAACTGGTCGAGGTTGAAAGCGGCGCGGGTGATGGAGGCGGGGGCGAGGGCGCTGGCCAGCAGAGCGGCGGGGGCGGTTTCGCCATCCCCGAGGACGCGGACTTCCAGCACGCCGGGCAGCGTGCGCGCGAAAGCGATGGCTGTCAGAAGATCGTGGATGCGGTTGGCGAGGGTAGTGCGGTTGTAGCCGTTGTAGTAGCCGGAGTAGGGGGGATTGGAGGATTTTTTGGCGGTGGGTGGGAGGGCGTCGGGGTGGGAGGGGAAGCTAGGGGAGTTGTAGGCGCCGATGGCCAGGACGTAATCGCCTTTGTCGAGGAACTGCTGGGCGATGGGGTTGATGGTGTTGTCCTTGCTCACGAGCGCGGCGGGGCCATCGAGGGAGGACCAGAGGATGGCGACACCGGTGGCTTGCTGGGGCGCGAGAACGGTAACCGGGACGCGCTCGTCGGCGTTGCGGCGGCCAATGAAACCGGGACGGATCGTGGTGCCGGCGGGAACGCGCTGCATGGTGGCGTCGATGTCCATGACGCTGGCGGCCCGATCATCCACCATCGCCTGGAGCGCGGCGCGCAGGGTGCTGTCATAGGCGGGGGCGTTCTTTTCCAGAGCGGCGAGGGCTTCGTCGGACGTCTCGGTCATCCAGGCGCGAACGGCCTTCGCGTCGGCGATGTCTTTGGGCAGCGGATGGTCGGCATCCCAGACGGTGAGCTGTTCGGGCTTCAAGGGATCGACGGGTTCCTCGACGACCGGCGAGGCGTGGCCGAGGTTGAAATACTTGTTGATGAAGGTGTACATGAGTTCGCGGGAGTGCAGGTTGTCGTTGTGTTTGAAGGGGAAGACTTGGGCGGAGACGTCGTTGGCGGCGTTGAACAGGCCGTAGATGTCTTTCATCTCCGGTAGGCCGCGGGTGTCGAAATCGTGCGTCCAATCGCCCGTGTCGGCGGCCATGCCCTGGGGCTTGGGGGCGAAGAGCGAAGCGAGCTCGACGTTGTCGGTGTTGATGCGCAGAAGCGGGGCATTTTCGCAGACGCAGCCGCCCTGCATGTTCATCGAGACCATGACGACGGGGAAGGTGGCGGCGAGGCGGTTGTCGATGGCTTCGAGCTGGATGGTCTGCGTGCCGCCGGAGGATGCGCCGGTGCAGGCGATGCGTTTGATGTCGACATCGGGGAGGGAGGAGATGAAATCGAGGGCGCGGACGGAGTTCCAGGTCTGGAGGCCCATGAAGGATTGGAGACGCAGGACGGCATCGGCGTCGAGGAACCCCTGCTGGTGTTCGATGCCTTTGGAATCGCAGTACCCGACGAGATCCCATTGGAAGGCGATGCAGCCCATTTTGGCGAGCATGGCGCACGAGGCTTGCAGGGGCGAGCGGGCGGCGCGGGGATCTTTTTCGGCGCCGATGGAAATTTGGGTGCGGATGTCGGCGTCGGAGACCCACATGAAGCGGCCGCCGGGCCAGTGGCCGTAGGGTACGAGGACGGCGGGATATTTTTGGCCGGGGGTTTCCCTGGGGCGGTAGAGGTTTCCGGTGACGTAGTGTCCGGGGAGGGATTGGAAGGCGACTTTTTCGACGGTGAAATCGCCGCGGTCGATTTTGCCATAGATGGCGGCGTTGATGGCGGTGCGTGGGGGCATCGGCCAGAGCCCCTGGGCCACGAGAACCTGGGTGCGCAGGAAATCGGCGCGGCGCAGCCAGCCATCGCGCGTGACGTAGTCGGGTTTGAATTCGGCGGGGGCGTCTTTGGAGTAGATGTGCGCGACGCGAACATCGGCGGCGGGCTGCGTGGCGGGGGTCATGGCGGGGGTCATCGCGGCGGCAGAAATGAGGAGGAGCGGTGCGCAGAAATGGGACATGGAACGCTCCCGAAAGTGGGGTGATGGGCATGAAGGCGGGAGGGGAAAGGCGCGGGGATCAGGTGCCGCGCATCCATTTTTTGACGACTTCGAGGCTGGGCGTGTCCTGGAGGGAATAGGTGCCGTGGTCGGTGGGTTTGGAGCCGGGCTTCCATTCCCAGATGAAAGCGCCCATGAATTGGGAGTCGGGAACATCGCCCCAGGTGTCCACGAAACTCTGATAGGCATGGAGCTGTTCGTTGAGGTTGATTTCGCCCTCCGCGACGTAATTCCAGGGTTCGGCGAGGGTGTTCTGGAGATTGTGCCAGCCGACTTCAGTGAAGAGGAAAGGCTTTTTCTCGCGGGCGACGAAGTCGAGGTATTTTTTCTTGATGGGGCCCCAGGCTTCGTTGAGCTGGTTGATGCTGGCGCCGGGAGATTCGGCCAGCTCGTTGTAGTTGTTCATGCCGATGTAATCGACCTGGTCCCAGAAGGTGGGAGTTTCGTAATGGTCCCAGTTGGAGGAATAGGTGAGTTTGCCGTGGTAGACCTTTTTGATTTCGTTGATGCAGGCGGTCCAGCGGTCGGTGAAGGTTTCGGTGGAAAGGAGCTCGGAACCGACGCAGAAGAGATCGACGTGGCAGCGGCTGGCGAGCTTGGCCATGAAGGTGATGTAGGCGGTGTAGGAGGCGAACCAGTTGTCCCAGTTGTCGGGCTCTATGACGCCGCGCCATTCCTTTTCGCCGGATTTATTGAGGAGGACGATCGGCATGAGCATCGTGCGGATGCCGCGGTCCCTGGCGTGATTGAGGATTTTTTCGATGTCTTTTTCGGAGGGAATATTCTGCCAGACGATGGAGATGGTTTCAGAATGGACGGTTTCCTGGCGGGCGGCGATCACGAAGTTGATCCAGGTGCAGCCCATGTCGGCGATGTCGTCGACCGCTTTCATGTAGCTGTCAAGGCCGTTGGGATCGGTGAGCTGGATGCAGAAGCCGCGGACCTGGGCGAGTTTCTTGGCCGGCGCGGGCGCGGATTCTTTTTGGCCGGCGGAGGGGGTGCTGGCGGCCTGAAGGTGAAGACAGCCGGCGGCGGCGAACACCGCGGCGGCGAGAGCGAGGGGCAACGTCTGAGACCGCACAACAACCTCCGTTGAACAACTTTCCCTCCCCCGCCTGCGCCCGTCCCTGGATCATCCTGTTGATGGTCGCATATGTTTAGGGACGGGCCCGCGGAATTTACTGCGCGATGGCGGCATTCACCGCGGCGACGAGCTTGGGGTCCTCGGGCGTGGTCTTGGGGGCGAAGCGGGCGATGATCTTGCCGTCGCGGCCGATGAGGAATTTTTCAAAGTTCCAGGTGATGTCGCCCTTGGGCTGGGGTTTGGTGTCGACGCTGGTGAGGTATTTGTAGAGCGGGGCCTGGTTGGGGCCTTTGACGTCGATCTTGGAGAACATGGGGAAATCGACTTTGTAGGTTTCGGTGCAGAAGTCCTTGATTTCGGCGTTGGTGCCCGGCTCCTGCGCGCCGAAGTTGTTGGCGGGGAAGCCCAGGATGACGAAGCCTTTGTCCTTGTCGTCGGCGTACATTTTTTCGAGGCCCGCGTATTGGGGTGTGTTGCCGCACTTGCTGGCCACGTTGACGACGAGAACGACCTTGCCCTTGAACTGGGCGAGGTTGACATCCTGGCCGTCAATGTTTTTCACCGTGAAGTTGAGCGCGGCCGGGGTGGGCTGGGTGGCGGGCACGGGTGCGGCCCCCATGACGGCGAGGGCGCTGCCAAAGAGGAGGGGAACGGTGAGCATTCGGGATACCATGGGTCACTCCTGAAAAAAGGTGGGTCGTCCGCGAAAGTCGCGGAGCCAAAGCCTTCCCACGCCGATTGGTCAATCACCCGGTCGAAGCATTATAATGCGGGCTTTTAGGAAAAGTCAGCGCGAGCCCCTGTGTGATTGTTAACGTTGGCGTCGGCTGAAAGTTGCTTATGACCGCCCTGGACGCGCCATCGCCTGCCGCCCCCGCCCATCCCTCCGCCGCGCAGAGTTCGGACGCCTTGCGCGCCCCGCCGCCCCTGCCCGACCTTTCGCGCGCCGCACGGTCGCGCCCGCCCACCTCCCCGCTGGCCCTCGTCCGAACGCTGGTGACCCATCGCGACCTCGTGTGGCAGATGGCGCGGCGAGAAGTGGTGGGCCGCTATCGCGGCAGCGTGCTGGGATTGCTGTGGTCCTTTTTTCATCCGCTCCTGATGCTCGCGGTCTATACCTTTGCGTTCGCCTATGTCATGAAGGCGAGCCCGCGCGGCGGCATGATGATGGGGGCCACCCAGCCGGCGCCGGGTTCCCGCGCCGGCATGTTCGAGTATGCGCTGCTGGCGTTTTCGGGCCTGATCCTCTTTAACCTCTTCGCCGAAGTCATGACCCGGTCGCCCGTGTGCATCCTCCAGAGCGCGAATTATGTGAAAAAGGTGGTCTTTCCCCTGGAGATTCTGCCCTTCGTCTACCTCGTGTCCGGCCTGATTCACGCATCGATGTCCCTCCTCGTGCTCGTGCTGGGACAGCTTTTGATCGTCCATATGGTGCCCTGGACCGCCGTCTTCGCGCCCCTGGCCGCCGTGCCGCTGTTGATATTCATCCTCGGGGCCGGGTGGTTCCTGGCCTCGCTGGGCGTCTATCTGCGGGATGTGGGGCACATCATGGGAATCGTCACGATGCTGGTGATGTGGCTGGCGCCCGTGTTTTATCCGCTGGACATGCTCAAGAACCCGATCATCCTGGTGGCGCTGCGCCTGAATCCGCTCACCGTGCCGATGGAATCTTTCCGCGATCTCATGCTCTATGGGCAGTGCCCGAATCTCCTGTGGCTCGGCGGGTACACCGTGGTGGCGTGTGCCGTGGCCTGCGGGGGATTCTTCTTTTTCCAGCGGACCAAGCGGGGGTTCGCGGATGTCCTTTGAGGTCGCGGGGGAAACTTCGGCAGCCGTGCCGGCGGCGGCGCCTCAGGCGGGGCCGGCCTTCGTGCCCGTGGTCGCGCCGCCGGAGGCGGGGTTCAATCCGCTGGACCATCCCTTGCTTTTCCTGGAGCCCCGGCTGGTGTCGGATACCTCGGCGTGGGTGGGGCATATCCCCCTGGCGTTTCTGCTGATCGATTTGTTGCGCCCGCGGCGGGTCGTGGAACTGGGGACGCAGCGCGGCGATTCCTACTGCGCGTTCTGCCAGGCGATCGACGCACTGGGATTGCCCGGACCGGATGCGGCCGGATGTACGGCGACGGCTATCGATACCTGGGCGGGCGATCCCCAGTCGGGAGCGGCTCAGCCGGGGGTGCTTGCTGAACTGCGGGCGCACCACGACCGGCTTTACGGGCGCTTTTCCACGCTCCTCCAGATGCCCTTTGATGCGGCGCTCGACGGGTTTGCCGATCACTCGATCGATCTGCTGCACATTGATGGCCGGCACGATTATGCCTCGGTGCGGCACGACTTTTACGCGTGGCGACCGAAGTTGTCGGATGCCGCGGTCGTGCTCTTCCACGACACGCACCTCCGGCGGGCGGGGTTTGACGTCCATCGCTTGTGGGATGAGTTATGCGCTTCCTATCCGCACGTGGCGTTCGGGCACTCGGCGGGGCTGGGGATTCTGGCGGTCGGGGAGCGGGTGCCGGCGCCCTTCGAGCGGTTCCTGGCGGCGGCGCGCGCGCGGGGAACGCTGGTTGAAATGCTCTTGGCCCGGTTGGGGCAGCGGCTGGAATTGTTGCGGTCGCAGCGCATCCTCTGCAGCGCAGTGCGGGAACAGGCGGCGGCAGCGGGAGCCTGGCGCTTGGCCACGGGACAGGCGCCGCGCCCCACCGGTGCGTCCCCCCAGGCGGCGGCGACGGGGGTGGCGGATGATCTGGTGGCGGCGGCGCTAGATGCGGCCAATGTGCGGATGTCGCTGCGGCGCACCCGCGAGAAACTAGCGCGGGCGCACCCCCTGCGCCGATGGCTGCGCCGCTTGCTGTCCCTCGCAACTTGATGTTTCTTTCCACCAGGCCCTGCCGTGAACGTTTCCATCGTCATTCCCACTCTCAATGGCGGACCGCTGTTTCGCGAAGTCCTCGAGCGGCTTCGCGCGCAGCGTTATCCGCAGACGGTGGAACTGCTGGTGGTGGATTCGGGCTCGACCGATGAGACGGTGGCGCATGCAAAGGCCGCCGGCGCGCGGGTGATCGAGATCGAAAAGGGCGAGTTCGATCATGGCTTGACGCGCAATCGGGGCATTCAGGAAACCCGCGGGGATGTGGTGGTGCTGATGACACAGGACGCGGTGCCGGCCGATGACCAGTTGCTGGCGAACCTGGTGGCGGGTTTTGCGGATGAGCGGGTGGCGGGGGTTTTTGCGCGGCAGATTCCGCGGCCGGAGGCGGATGCGATCGTGGCACGCAACATTCGGAACTGGGTGGCGGGAAGTCAGAAGAGCCGGGTATCTGAAATTACAGACCGGGCGGCATACGAACGCTTAAAGCCGATGCAGAAATATTTGTTCTGCGTTTTTGACAACGTGTGTTCCGCGGTGCGGCGGTCGGCGTGGCGTGACATTCCGTTCCACCAAAACGCGTTCGGCGAGGACATTGAGTGGGCCAAGCGGGCGCTGGAGGCGGGATGGAAGATCAGGTATGAGCCCGGGGCGGCGGTCATTCATTCGCACGATCGGCCGCTGGCGTATGAATATAAGCGGACGTACATGTGTCATCAGACGCTCTACCGGCTGTTTGGGCTGCAGACGATGCCGGCGCGGCGCTATCTGCCGCGGGCGCTGTTTGGGGGCATTATGAACGATGTGGGGTATGCGTTGCGGCATGAGCGCGGGTTGAGACGGAAGGTGGCGCTGGCCGCAAAGGTGCCGTTTCTCGCGTGGTCGTCCTGCATGGGGCAGTACCGGGGAGCGCGCGATGCGCGGCTGGATCAGGGCGTGCGGCATAAGGATGTGTGACAGGGGGGAAAACACAAATCACAAATCACAAAACACGAAACACGAAACAGCGACGGGCGGCGGGTGGACCGTATAGGGGGAATTTGGTATGAAACTGGGTTCTTGAATTGGCGGCCTGGCGGTTTGCATGCGCATCATCCTGACTGTTCACCAGTTTCTTCCCGAGCATGCTTCGGGCACTGAGATTTTGACCCTGCACACGGCCAAGGAACTGCAGCGGCGCGGCCATGACGTCACGGTGTTCACCGGATTTCCCGCGACGCCCGGAACCTTGCGCGACGACCAGCGTTTCGATCGCTACACGCACGAGGGCGTGCCCGTGGTGCGCTTCCTGCACGCGTATGAGCCGATGGCCGGCCAGACCAACACGGTGGAGCTCGAGTACAACAATCCCCTGTTCGGGCACTATCTCCGGGGATATCTGCGGGACCATCCGGTGGATGTGGCCCATTTTTTCCATTTGTCACGCCTGACCGCGGCGGCGGTCGACGCCTGCACGGGGGCCGGCGTTCCCACCGTCCTGACGCCCACCGATTTTTATCCCATCTGCCCCACGAGCCAGTTGCGGCTGCCCGACGGGTCGCTCTGTTGCGGACCATCGGCCTTCGCCGCGAACTGCATTCGCCATTTGATGCAGACGTCCGACCAGGGACGCCTGGGCAAAAGTTTGCGCGTCCTGCCCGATGCGGCGGTCGCCGCGGGCGTCGTGGCGATCCAAAATGAGCTGATGCCCGAAAAATGGTTCTCGCCCTTCGTCCGGGCCTCGGCGGCGCGGCCGGAGTTCATGCGGCAGCGGTTGAACATGGTGGATCGTATTCTCGCGCCGACGCATCTGATGGAATCGCTCCTGATCAAAAATGGGGTGCATCGCTCGCGGATCATGCACCAGCCCTACGGGATCGATCTCCAGTACATGCGGCGCGACACGCAAAAGGGCGAGGCCGCGGCGCTGCGCGTGGGGTTCATCGGCACGCTCTTTGAGCACAAGGGGGCCCACCTGCTGATCAAGGCGGTGCGGTCGCTGCCGGCGGAATTTCCGGTGGACTTGCAGATTTATGGGAAGCTCAGCGAGTTTCCCGAGTACGTCGCGCACTTGAAGGAATTGGCGGAAAATGATCCGCGCGTGCGGTTCCTGGGAACGTTTCCCAACACGCAGATCGGCGAGATTTTCGCCGGGCTCGATGCCCTGGCGGTGCCCTCGATCTGGTATGAAAACACGCCCCTGGTGATCTATTCCGCGATGGCGGCCGGATGCCCGGTGATCGCGACCGACCTGGGCGGGATGTCCGAGGCCGTGGCGCATGACGTGAACGGACTGCTGTTTCAAAAGGGAAATGTGCGGGAATTGGCGGGGCATCTGCGGCGGCTGGGTGACAATCGGGACATCCTGCGGCGCCTGGCGGCCAACACGCACATGCCCAAGTCGATTCCAACGTATGTGGATGAACTGGAGCAGGTATACGCCGGCTTGCATGCGCGCTCGCGCGCGGCCGGCGGGAGGGCGGCGATATGAAATGCCTCGTGCTCGGTGGGGCGGGGTTTCTCGGCTCGCACATCTGCGACGCGCTCGCGGCCGCCGGGCACTCGGTGCGCATCTTCGACCGCTTCGAGGCGGCCAAGACCAATATCGCGCATCTGCTGGCCGGGGCTGATGGAAAGGCGCCGGCGGCGGAGCTGCTGCAGGGGGATTTCGGCAATGCCTCGACGGTGTTCGACATCACCCGCGGGATTGATGTGGTCTATCACCTCATCAGCACGACGCTGCCCAAGTCGTCGAACGATGACATGGTGTTTGATGTGACGTCGAATGTGTTGCCAACGCTTCATCTGCTGGATGCGTGCAGGAAAAACGGGGTGAAAAAGGTCATTTACGCATCCTCCGGCGGAACGGTGTATGGGATTCCGACCGCCACGCCGATCCCCGAGGATCACCATACGCATCCGATCTGCTCCTATGGCATCCATAAGATCACCGTCGAAAAATATCTCCATTTGTATTACGCGCTGCACGTCCTCGATTACGCGGTGATGCGGATCGCCAATCCCTACGGAGAGCGCCAGCGGACGGATGGGGCGCAGGGGGCGGTGGCGGTGTTTCTCGGGAAGATGCTGCGCGGCGAGACCATTGAAATCTGGGGCGATGGCTCCGTGGTGCGGGATTATCTCTACGTGGGCGATGTGGCGGACGCGGCGCTGAAATTAGCGACCTATGCGGCGGGCGCCGATGGAAGAAGAATTTTCAATATCGGTGGGGGGCATGGGTTGTCGCTGTTGCAGGTGGTGCATGGCCTGGGCCGGGCGCTGGGCAAGGACCCGGAGGTGCGTTTCTCCCCGGCGCGGGCGCTGGATGTGCCGGTGAACGTGCTGGATATTTCGCTGGCGAAGAAGCACCTGGGGTGGACGCCGGCGACCAGTTTTCCCGAGGGCTTGCGCAAGACCGTCGCGGCGTATACGACCACCGGCGGCGCGGCGCCGATCGAATCGGCGGCGCACCCGGGGACCGGGGGAGTGGGGCATTGAGGGAGCGGCGCGGCGATTCCTTTTTTTCTCTGGCGGGGCGCTAGGCTGTGCGGATTCTGCTGACCGTTCATCAGTTTCTGCCGCACCACATCTCGGGGACTGAGGTCATCGCGCTGCGGATCGCCCAGGAATTGCAGCGGCGCGGGCACGATGTCCATGTCTTCACGGGCTATCCCTCGAAAGAGGCCCTCCCCGAGGAAAAACGCTTCGACACCTACACCTATGAGGACCTGCGCGTGCGGCGCTTCCTGCATTCGCACGTGCCCATGGGCGAGCAGAACAACATCGTGGAGATGGAATATCGCCACGATTTTTTCAAGCGGCACTTCAAGAAATACCTCGAGGAATTGAAGCCCGACGTCGTGCATTTCATCCACCTCTTCCGCCTGTCGACCACCGCCATCGACGCCTGCCGGGAACTCGGAATTCCAACCGTCTTCACCGCCACCGATTTCTGGTTCGTGTGCCCCCTGATTCAATTGCGCCTGCCGGATGGAGCCCTGTGCAAAGGGCCCAACGCCGTGGCGTCCAACTGCGTGCGGCACGTGGCGATCGTCAGCCAGCCCGCCAACGTCGTCGAGAAAGTGACCAAAACCCCGTTCTGGCTGCTGACGCTCTACACCTGGGCCGTTAAGAAGCGCATCGCGCCCAAACGCTGGTACACGCCCTACATCGAGGCGGCCACCGATCGCCCGGGCTACATGCGGAAAAAAATCAACCAGATCGATCGCGTCCTCGTGCCGTCCCACACCATGGAGCGCATGCTCCAATCGCACGGCCTGGAACAACAGCGGACGATGTACCTGCCCTATGGAATCAAAATCGATCACATCCAGCGGCGCACCGACAAGGGCCTGGGCGAGACGCTGCGGGTGGCGTTTGTCGGCACGCTCGTCGAGCACAAGGGAGCGCATGTGCTGATCGAGGCGGTGAAGCAACTGCCGGCCGACGTGCCCGTGCGCGCGACGCTCCATGGAAAGCTGGACGAATTCCCGCCCTATGTGGCCAAGCTCCGCGAGATGATCGGCGCGGATCAACGGATCACGCTGGCGGGACCGTTCGCCCAGCCCCAGGTGTCGGAGATTCTCGGCGAGACGGACGTGCTGGTCTGCCCGTCGATCTGGTATGAGAACACGCCGCTGGTGATCTCCGAGGCGCAGGCCGCGGGAGTGCCCGTGGTGGCCTCGAACCTCGGCGGCATGGCGGAGGCCATCGAGGTCGGCGTGAACGGTCTGGTGTTCGAGGCGGGAAACGCGGCGGCACTGGCGGACGTGTTGAAAAAGTTGGCGACGGATCGAGAAATGGTGCGGCGTTTTTCCGAGAAAACCCCGCTGCCCATGTCTGTGCCGGATCACGTGACGCGCCTGGAGGCGGTATACACGAGCTTGCTGCCGGTCAACACCATTGGATAAGGCTTGCCGGGTGGGCGGGATGGACTGACAATGCCCGCTTGAATCAGGAGGCCCGCATGATAACGGTTTCACGCTTGGATCATTTTGCCATTGCGGCGGAGAACACGGACGCCATGGTGGCGTGGTATGAGAAGGTGCTGGGGCTGGTGGTGCATGTGGTGTCGGGGCCCAATCCGCCGCAGAAGCAGAAGGTGTACTTGATCGGGCCTGCGGGGGCGAGCGGGGGGCTGGCACAGGGGTACATGATCGAGGTGATGCCGCGGAATGAGACGCCGCGACACAATCGCAACTCGCACGAGCCCGGTCTGTCGCATGCGGCGTGGTGCGTGGAAAATTTTGACGAAGCGCTGGCCCATCTGAAGGCCAACGGTGTGAAGTTTTTGTCCGAGGTGATTCCGGCGATCGGCGGCGGGCGCATCGTTTCCTTCGAGGATTGCGAGGGAAACATGACCCAGATCGTCGAGCGCAAGAAGTAGGAGTTGTGGCATGGAGCGCAGATTCCGGCGGAGTGCGTGGGCGGGAATGGCGGCGGGGGCGATGGCGGTCGCGCTGACGGGGTGCGGGAACCGGGCGATACGCATCGATCTGGTGCCGGTGCAGGAAAAGCTGACGCCGCAGACGATCGAGTATGGCGATGCGAATGTCTTCACCAGCGACAAAATCGCGGTCATTTCGCTGTCGGGCTTGCTGACGGATATCAAGGCCGGGTCGCTGCTGTCGCAGGGGTATAACCAAGTGTCGGACCTGCGCGAAACGCTCGATGCGGTGGCGCGCGATCCGTCGGTGAAGGCGGTGCTGCTGCGGATCAATTCGCCGGGGGGCACGGTGACGGCATCGAGCATGATGTACCACGACATCGAGGCGTTCAAAGCACGCACGCACAAGCCGGTGGTGACGTGCATGATGGATGTGTGCGCGTCGGGCGGATATTACGTGTCCTGCGCGTCGGATTACCGGGTGTGCTATCCGACGACGATCACGGGATCGATCGGCGTGATCATCGAGACGCTGAACGTGAACGGGACGCTGCAGAAAATCGGGGTGGCGACGGACGCGGTGAAATCGGGGCCGAACAAGGACATGGGCTCGCCGTTCAAGCCGCCCAGCAGCATGGATCATCCGCTGGATCCGAACGACCGGGCGCTGCTGCAGGGGATCGTGAATCAGTTTTACGCCGGGTTCAAGGCGATTGTGAAGGCCTCGCCGAACCACATCAGCGATGCCGATTGGCCGACGGTGACCGATGGCCGGGTGTACACCGGGACGGATGCGGCGAAGATCGGGCTGGTGGATGAAGTCGGGACGCTGGACACGGCCATCGCCAAGGCGAAGGAACTGGCGCACATTCAGCACGCGAAGCTGGTGATTTACACGCGGCATGATGAGACGAAGGGTTCGATTTACGCGGACAACCCGGGGACCCCGCAGCCGCAGATGAACATGTTCAATCTGAATCTGGACCTTGGGGATTTGATCCCGCGCGGACAATCGCAGTTTTTGTATCTGTGGTCGGGGTTCGACATGGCGCGATAAAATGGATTCCCGCACCGGCTCGGGCCCGCGTATGATGGTTGTGACCACAAGGAGATTGCCATGTCGCTGAAATCGCTGATCGCCACGGGAACGAAGCTTTGGCTGGATTCGATCGATCCGGAGCTGGTGAGGAAGAACCGGGCGCTCGGGGCGACGGGGGCGACGTCCAACCCGATCATCATTGCGGACCTGATCAAGACGGGGCGGTTTGATGGGGACATCTCGGCGTTTCTGGAGCAGCACAAGACGGATGAGGAGATTGCGTGGCTGCTGACGGACAAGCTGGTGAAAAATGCGCAGAGCGTGTTTTTGCCGGCGTGGGAAGAGACACACGGGGATGATGGGTATGTATCGTTTGAGCTGGATCCGCTGCTGGAGGATGTGGCGGCGCCCACGCCGCACGCGCAGGCGGTGGCGCGGTACGTGGAGCTGGGGAAGAAATGGTCGGCGGGGCATAAGAACCGGATGATCAAGGTGCCGGCGACATCGGCGGGGCTCGATGCGCTCGAGCCGCTGGCGCGGGCGGGGGTGATTCTGAACGTGACGCTGATTTTTTCGGAGCGGCAGTACAAGATTGCGCGCGACAACATTTGGCGCGGGGCGCAGGAGCGGCCGGGGGGGATGAAGGGTTTCAAGTCGGTGTATTCCATCTTTGTCTCGCGCGTGGATGTGTACACCGAGAAGAAGGTGCCGGCGCTGATTCCCGAGGCGCAGGGAATGGTGGGGATCGTGAATGCCAAGCGGATCTGGCGCGAGAACCAGTCGTTCTGGAAGGACAAGAATCTGGCGCTGCGGCAGGAGATGATTTTCGCGAGCACGGGAACGAAGAAGCCCAGCGACGCGCCGGACAAGTATGTCGAGGCGCTGGCGGGGAGCGATATCCAGACGAATCCGCCGGCGACGAACGACGCGGTGGAGAAGTTGAACAAGACGTACACGCGGAAGGTGGACATTCTTCCCGCGAAGAACGTGCTGGATGACATTGACAAGAAGGTTGATCAGCAGAAGCTGGAAGACACGTTGATGCAGGAAGGGACGGCGAAGTTTGCGGATCCGCAGCATGCGCTGTTGAAGCTGATCGGCGAGAAACGCGGGGCGCTGGTTGGGAAATGATTGGTAATTGGTAAATGGTCATTGGTAATTGCGGGTGAGGTTGGCATTTGCCGATCCTCCATCACCAATTATCGGTTACCAATTACCCGACGGGGTAATGAGCGGCCGGTATTTCTGGGGCCAGGGTCAGAGACCGTCGAGGAGGAGGACGTAGAGGAATTTCGGGCCGTGGACGCCGACGACGAGTTTCATTTCGATGTCGCCGGTTTTGGAGGGGCCATTGATGACGACGATGTTGGAGGGCAGGAGGGCGTTGGGGTTGCTGGCGGATTGTTGTTGGACAAAGGCGAGGCCGTCGACGAGGTCGGGGAGGATGCGGGAGGCGGGGAGGAGGGTGATGTGGATGGGAGTGACGAGTGTGGAGGAGCGGCCAAAGGTTTGATGTGACCAGACAAGGAGCGCGCCGGTGTCGGCGAGGCCGGCGGAGGCGTCGGTGATGGCGACATCGGCGTGATAGGACTGGAGAAACGCGCCGGGGGCCGTCCATTCGAGGGTTTCGATCTGCTTGGCGCGGAGGTGGTCGGCGACGGGGTATTGGGCGCCGAGCTGCTGGAGGTTGAGGAGGGCCCGTTTGACTCCGCCCCCGCCCCCGCGGTCGGTGTGCTTGGCGAGGCAGGTGTCGAGTGCGGCGAGGACGGCGGATGGATCGTTGCCGGGGAGGCGGAGGACGGTCGCTTTGTTGTCGGTCATTTTCTTTTGCCAGCGGTCGACGAGCGCGGGGCGTGGTTCGGTGGGGGGCACCTGGCGGACGATGGCGGGGTCGTGGGCGGGCGGCTGGCCGGGATCGGGGGAGCGGTCGGCTGGATGGTTGAGGTTTTTGCGGATGCGGGCGAGGAAGTCCGCGCGGGAGGTGCCTTTGAGGGGGGCGCGGTGGAGGAAGGGGTTGGTGCGGTTGGAGTTATGCACGGGGAGGGGCTCCTGGCAAGGACTGTTGACGAGGCGGAGGTGGCTCCGTGGGAAGGATTGGGGCGAAGACCGGCGGGGATTATAGCTGGGGGCGGCGCGCCGTGCCCGTGGGGGGCGGGCGCCGAGGGCGGCGGGGTGGGTTTTGCCCTGAAGTGAAGGTGCGCATGGGTGCGGTGGGGGGTTACCAGCGGTCGAGCCCGATCCATTGGGTGGGGGGGGTGGGGAGGGTGAAGGGGGGGCGTGAGGCCTGTGAGCACCAGGCTTGCCAGGCGTGGCGGTAGGCGGATTCGATGTCGCGGGCGAAGCGGGGGCCGTCCATGAGGGGGGAGGATTCCATGCGGGGGCGGAGGGTGGCGCGGAGGTGGCGGAGGCGGGGGAGATCGCGGGCGAGGGTGGTGGCGATGGTGACGAAGGTGTCGGGGGAATCGGCGGCGAGGTCGGGGAGCTGGAGGTTGGAGAGCTGGCTGAAGCCGGCGCGGGAAACGGGGGTGTTGCCGGTGATGGTGACGGTGGGGACGCCCATCCAGAAGGCGTCGAGGCTGGTGGTGTGGCCGTTGTAGGGGAAGGTGTCGAGGCCGAGATCGATCTGGTGATAGGCGGCGAGGTAATCTTTAACGGGGCCGCGGTTAATGTAGCCGACGCGGTCGGGAGCGATGCCCTGGGATTCGAGGATGGCGGTGGCCCAGCGGCGATGGGTGCCTTGGGCGGCGAGCATGAGGATACGGGAATTGGGGAGTTCGCGCATCACGCGGGCCCAGAGGCCCAGGGTGGACTCGTTGACTTTTTTGAAGTTGTTGAGGTTGCCGAAGGTGATGTAGCCGGCGCGATCGGCGGGGAGATCGTTGATGGGGACTTCGACCTGGGGGGTGTAGCACCAGAAAGTTTCGAGGGAGCGGAGGACTTTTTCGGAAGAGGGGACGGGGGGCAGGTTGGGGGGCTCGAGGTGGCGGTCGGTGATGCGCCAGTCCATGGCGGAGATGCCGGTGGTGCCGGGATAACCGGCGAAGGCGATCTGGACGGGGGCGGGCTTGCGTGCGAAGAGGAGTGCACGGTTGCCGCCCATGTGGAGGTGGAGATCGACGAGGATGTCAATGCCGTCGTCACGGATGCGCTGGGCGAGGGCGTCATCGGACAGGCCGCGGATGTCGATCCAGCGTTCGGAATTCTGGCGGAGGCGGAAGGTGACGGCATCGGGCTGGGCGACGTCGGCGTAGGAGAAGACCTCGACCTGGGATTTGTCGTGGTTGGCGTAGAGGGCGACGAGGTAAAAGCCGAGGGCGTGGGAGCGGAATTCCGTGGAGATGTAGCCGATTCGGAGACGGCGCGCGGGCGCGGGATCGTTGATGTGGGCTGTCGAGAGGCGGCGGAGGGGCTCGCACATGGCGGCATCAAACTTGCGGTGTTCGGCGAAGGAATCTTCGGGCGAGATGGTGGGGTGGAACTGGAGGGTGTAAAGGAGATTGCTGTAATAGGCGAGGACGTTGGGGCCAAGTTCGATGGCGCGGCGATAGGCGGCGAGGGCGGCGTCGAATTCGGATTGATCGCTGAGGAGGTTGCCAAGGTTGTTGTGGAGATCGGGATCGTTGGGGTGGAGAGTGAGGGCGTGTTCGTAGGCGCGGCGGCATTCGTCGAAGTTGCCGAGGCGGCGCATGGCTTCGCCGTAGCTGATGTGGACGGAGGGGAACTGGGGGAGGAGTTCGGTGGTGCGTTTGGCGGCTTCGGCGGCGTCTTCGAGATGGCCGAGATCGGTGAGGGCGAGGCAGAGGTTGTGATAGGCGGGGACGGAGTTGGGATCGAGGCGGATGGCTTCCTGGCAGGCGGTGACGGCGGCTTCCCACTGGCCGGCCTGATAGAGAGCGGCGCCGAGGGTGGCGTGGAGATCGGCGACGCGGGGGTGGCGGCGGGTGGCGTCGCGGAGGATCCAGATGGCTTCTTCATTGCGGCCGAGGCTGCAGAGGGTGATGCCGAGATTGAGCTGGGCCTTCATGTGGCCGGGGGAAAGTTTCAGGGTGCGTTCGTAGGGCTCGACGGCGTCGGCGTGGCGGGCGAGGGCGGAGAAGGCGACGCCAAGATTGAGGTGGACGTCGGGGACGTTGGGATTGTCGTGGGCGAGGCGCTGGAGAATCTGGATGGCTTCCGGGGCGCGGTTGGTGCCGGTGAGGATGGTGGCGAGGGTGAGCTGGAAGAGGGGTTCGTTGGGTGCGAGCGCAATGGCGCGGCGGACGAGTTCTTCGCCCTCGGGGGAGCGGCCCTGGGCGAAGAGGAGGGCGCCGAGCATGTGGAGGGCGTCGCGCTGTTCGGGATAGGCGGCGAGAACCTGGCGGAAAATTTCCTCGGCGTGCGCGTGCTCCCCGGACTGCTGGGTCTGGAGGGCCAACTGGAGGGCCTGGTCTACGGTCATCTGGCTCATAGGGAGGCGGCGCGTCGCGGTAGGGGGGTGAAGATGCGCTGGGCGGGGGTCGAACCCACAACCTTCGGCTTCGGAGGCCGACGCTCTATCCAATTGAGCTACCAGCGCGGGGTTCCGAGAGGGGTAATGTATCGCGCGGGGGGGGGGCGGGTCAAAATGGCGGGTTCAATTGGGGGATTTGGTTGAACTGGTTCAATTGGGGAGGGGACTAAACGTGTGTGTCACTGTCGCCTCGGGTGCGGTGGGGGTGGAGGAGGCGGTAGAGGAGGTAGTAGACGGTGGGGGTGGCGACGAGGGAGAGGGCGACGGAGATGCAGAGGGCGCCGATGACGGCGATGGCGAGGGGCTTGAGCATGTCGGCTCCGGAGCCGATGCCGTGGGCGAGGGGGAGCATTCCGAGTGCGGCGGCGAGGGAGGTCATGAGGACGGGGCGGAGTCGTCGGCGGCCGGAGTGGACGAGTGCTTCGACGAGGGAGAGGCCGGTGGAGCGGAGGTGGTCGACGTAATCGAGCATGAGGATGCCGTTCTTGGCGACAATGCCGACGCCGATGATGGCGCCGAGGCGGGAGATGATGTTTTCGGAGGTGCCGGTGAGATAGAGGGCGGCGACGGTGCCGAGGAGGGCAAGCAGAGCGCCGGAGACGATGGCGATGGGTTCGAGGAAGGAGCGGAATTCGAGGAGGAGGACGGTGAAGATGAGGAGGACGGCCATAATCATGACGAGCATGAGGTTGTGGAAGGATTCCTGCTGCTGCTGGTAGAGGCCGCCGAATTCGATGGCGCCGGGAGGGAAGCGGGGATCGTTGGCGAGCTTGGATTTGATGTCGCGGATGACGGATCCAAGGTCGCCGCTTTTGAGGCCGCCGGTGACGGCGACGTATTGGCGGAGATCGTCGCGTTCGAGTTCAAGCTGGCCGGGTTCGATCTGGACGTCGGCGACCTGGCTGAGACGGACGGTTTGACCGTTCGCCGCAGCGAGGGGGAGGTTTTTGAGTTTCTCGATGGTGTTGACGGAGTTGGGGTCCATGAGGACGCGGATGTCGATGAGGCGGTCGCCCTGGAGGACGTTCGAGGCGACCTGGCCGAGCTTGGCGGTTTCGACGGCATTGCCGATGTCGGCGGCGGTGAGGCCGTAGCGCTGGGCGTCGGCGGAGCGGACCTTGAAGGTGAGGGAGGGGCCGGCGACGACGAGGCCGTCTTCGGTGTCGGTGACGTTGGGGTTTTCGTCGATCTGGGCCTGGATGGCGGGGGCGGCCTGGCGGAGGAAATCGAGGTCGGTGGAGAAGATTTTGATTTCGATGGGGCGTGGGGAGCTGACGAGGTCGCCGATGAGATCGCCGAGCATGCCGTGGAGATCGACATCAATCTGGGGTTCGGTGAGGTGGATTTGATCGCGGACGTCGTTGATGACTTCCTGTGTGGAGCGTTTGGAATTGGAGCGGAGCTTGACGAGGAAATCGCCGGCGTTGGGCTCGGTGAGCTCGAGTCCGAGGGCGACGCCGGTGCGGCGGGAGTAGCTTTCGACTTCGGGGGTGTTCTTGAGGATTTTTTCGATTTCGAGGAGGGCACGGTTGGATTCGGCGAGGCTGGTGCCGGGCGGATTGACGATGTAATCGAGGACGAAGCCGTGTTCTTCGAGGGCTGGGAGGAGGTCGGTTTTGAGCTGGCCGTAGAGATCGATGCCGGCGAGGACGAGGAGGATGCAGAAGCCGATGGTGATGAAGCGGTGGCGGAGGGCGGCGCGGACGGCGCGCTCGTAGAGGCGGGTGACGGCGCGGAGGATGAAGCCGCCTTCTTCGGCGGTGGAGGCGCGATCGAGGTGGCCGGGCTTGACGCGGATGATCCAGGCGGCAAGCGACGGCGTGAGGGTGACGGCGAGGATCAGGGACATGAGGAGAGAGACGGTCATGGTGATGGCCAGGGCGCGGAAGAAGACGCCGGGTACGCCGTCGAGGAAGGCCAGGGGGATGAAGACGACGACGGGAGTGAGGGTGGAGCCGGTGAGGGGGAGGAAGATTTCGCCGACGCCGTCGTGGACGGCCTGGAGCCGCGGCATGCCGGTGGCCATTTTGGTGTGGATGGCTTCGACGACGACGATGGCGTCATCGATGACCAGTCCGATGGCGGAGGCGATGCCGCCGAGGGTCATGAGGTTGAAGGTCATGTTTCCGAGACGCATAGCGAGGAGGGTGACCAGGACCGTGACGGGGATGACGATGACGGCGACGAGTGTGGAGCCCCAATCGCGGAGGAAGATGAAGATGATGGCGACGGAGAGGGCGAGACCAAAGAGGATGGCTTCCCAGACGCTGCTGACGGAATCGCGCACGAGGAGGGACTGATCGTAGAAGAAGGCGAGCTTCATGTCGGGGGGAAGCTGGGAGTGGAGGGCGGCCATTTCAGCTTTGAGCTGATCGACGATGGCGACGGTGCTGCCGTCGGTCTGGCTGCGGATCATGATGAGGACGGAGGGGCGGCCGTCGGCGGTGACGATGGTGGCGGCCGGTTCGGGGGCGACTTCGACGCGGCCGATGTCGCGGATGCGGATGGGGCGGTCGCCGGCGCTGCCGACGACGAGGTTTTCGATGTCGCTGGTGGTGTGGACGCGGCCATCGACGAGGGTAAGGTAGAGGGTGCCTTTTTCCTCGTGGAGTCCGCCGGCGGCGACGAGGTTGCTCTTGTTGAGGGCGTCGGCGACCTGGGGCAGGGCGAGGTTGTCGGCGGCGAGGCGCAGCGGATCGGCGATGATGTGGAATTCGGGATTGCGTCCGCCGACGAGATCGACGCGTGCGATGCCGGGGATGCGGAGGAACTCGGGCTTGATGAGGGTTTCGGCGGTGACGGTGAGGTCCTGGATGGAGCGCTGGGGGCTGGTGAGGCTGATGCCGGCGATGGGGAAGACGGAAAAGGTGAGGCGGTAGGCCTTGGCGTCGACGGTGGCGGGGAGGGAGGCGCGGACCTGGGAGAGGCGTGTGCGGACCTGAAGCTCGGTCTGCTGCATGTCGACGTGCCAGTTGAAGAAGACGTTGACGACGCTGGAGCCGCGGCCGGTGTTGGAGCGGATGTTGACGACGCCGGGGATGTCTTTCATGGCCTCTTCGATGGGTTTGGTGATGGTGGCCATCATTTCATCGGCGGGCATTTCGCCGTTGTCGATCATGACGGTGACGCGGGGGAAGTTGGTTTCGGGGAAGACGCTCGAGGGCATGGAGAGGGCCGCGTAGGCGCCTGCGATGCACAGGCCGAGGATGATGAAGAAGATGGCTTTCCAGTGGCGGGTGGAGATTTGGCCGATCGTGGAGGGCATGAAGGGGTTTCCGAGAGGGTGAAGTGGGAAGGGGGCGTTGGGTTACTGGACGACTTTGACGCGGGTGGCCTGAGGCAGGCCGAAGGCGCCGACGGTGACGACTTCGTCGCCCTCCTTGAGGCCGTCGGCGGAAATTTCGGTGAGGCCATTTTCCTGGAGGCCGGTTTTGACGGTCTTGTGAAGGGCCTGTCGGTAGGGGCCATCGCCGGGTTCGAGCAGGGCGATGACGCTGTCGCCGTTTTCATCGGTGGAGACGGCTTCCTGGGGGACGGCGAGGCAGTCTTTGTGGACCTCGGCGATGATGCGAACGTGGACGGAGAGGCCGGGGAGCATGTTGGCGCCGGGGGGAAGGTTGATGCCGACCATGACGGCGCCGTTGCGGGGATCGACCTGCGGGGCGATGAAGGAGACGGCGCCCATGACGGTGTTGTCAGGGGAATCGGCGCTGCTGGTGGCGGGTTGGGAGGCTGCGGATCCGGGCGGGGTGGCGCGGAGGATTTCGGCGGGCAGGCCGACGGCGTTGGGGGGAAGCTGATCGGCGGGGACCTCGATGTCGACCATGAGACGATCCATGGCGATGATCTGCACGAGGGCGCGGGTAGGATCGACGCTTTCGCCGGGGTTCACGTTAAGGGCGACGACGGTGCCATCGATGGGGGCGGTGATGGTGAGCATGTCGCGCTGGACCTTGGCGGCGTCGAGGGCGGCCTGGGCCTGGGCGACCTTGGCCTGCTGCTGGGCGATTTCGGTGGGGAAGGGCTTGAGCAGATCGAGCTGGTGCTGGGCGACCTGGAGGTCGTTTTGGGCGGAGGCGAGATCCTGCGTGGCCTGTTCGACGGTTTTGGCGCTGGCGCCCTGATCGGCGGCGAGGGCTTTGACGCGGTTGAAATTCTGCTGGGAAAAATCGAGGGCGGATTGGGCCTTGGCGACACCGAGCTGGGCGATCTTGAGCTGGTCGGGGCGCGGACCGGCCTGGAGGGCGGCGAGGGAATCCTGTTCCTGCTGAAGGGTGGCCTGGGCCTGGAGTTCGGTCGCTTTGGCGAGGCGGTCGTCGAGTTGGATGAGGGCGTCGCCGGCGCGGACTTTGTCGCCGATGCCGTGGAGGATTTTGCCGACAACGCCGGGGACGGGCGAGGCGATGTTGGCGCTGCCGGCCATTTGTCCGGACGCGGCGGGGCGTGGAGCGACCGTGCCGTAGGCTTCGACGTAGCGGTGGAGCGTGGCGACGGTGATGCGGGCGGTGTGCACGGGGATGATGTTCTGGGAAGTATCGGCATCCTCATCGTCGGCTTCGGGCGGCGGTGGGGGGGGACCCAGGGCGGCGACGGATTTCTGGAGCCAGTTCCATTTGGGGAGTGCGGAAGCGACGAGGGTGTTGTGGAAGTGAATCAGCCAGAGCGCGATGATGACGACGAGCGCGACACAGCCGAGGGTGGCCCAGAGAGGTTTGAGTGATCTGGTCATGGCGAAATTCCGATGGGGGCCGGGAGGGTAGTTGTAACTGGCGCGGGTTCGGTCTCAGGCGAGGGCGCGGATGCGGGGGCGGTGGTGGGGGGGTGAAGTTGCGCGGCGATCGCGGCGCCGCCGGCGGCGCGTTGCAGCTTGACCCGGGCGATGAGGGCGCGCTGCTGGAAATCGACGAGCCTGGCGGCGGCGGTTTGAAAGTCGGTCTGGGCGAGGAGCAGGGTGGTCAGGTCGGTGTCGCCGGTCTGGTATGCGAGCTGGGCCTGATCGAGCTGTTGCTTCTGGAGGGGGAGGAGCTGCGCCTGGGCTTCGCGCAGGGTGGCGAGGGTTTGCTGGTAAGTTGCGTAGGCCAGGCGCACTTCCTGGATGATGTTCATCTGCTCGAGGGCGAGATCGTGGCGGGCGGCGATGCGCTGGGCGATGACTTTCGCGCGGCCGGCTTGGCCCCAATCGAAAATCGGCAGGGGGGTGGTGAAAGAGGGGCCGACGCGCCAGAGGGGGTCGTGCTCGGCGTGGGGTCCGAGATCGCCGCCGATGAAAGGGGCGAGGCTGGTGGTCGTGAGATCGTCGCCGAGGGCGCGGAGTTCCCAGACGTGGGAGGCGATTTCCGGGCGGTGGATAAGGGCGGCGTCGATCCATGCGTTTTCGTCTGCGATGGCTTCGGGAGGCGGGTTGGGCAATGGGGCGACGGTCCAATCGAGCGCCGCGCGCGGGTGGCCGGTCAATTTTGCCAGCAGCAGGTATTGCTCGGTGCGCTGCAGTTGCAGGTCCGCCAGATCGAGACGGGCCTGCACAAGTTGGGCGTCGACGGTGACGAGGTCGAGGCGGGTGGTGTCGCCGGCGTTGAGGCGTTTTTGCGCGATGGTGCGGACGTGCTGGAGGATGTCGTTGCGCTGATTGGTCCACGCAATTTGCGCATCGATCGCGCCGGCGGTGGCGTAGGCGACCTGCACCTCGGCGAGCACATCGAGCACGGTGGTGAGCGCGTCGCCGGCGCTTTCACGCAGGCGCTTGTCGGCGGCGGCGATTTGCGAGGGCTTCTGCAGGAGCGAGATGAGATCGTCGGTGAGCGTCGCTTCCACGGTGGTGTTCACGCCGGGCTGCGCGGGCATGCGGATATCGACGCTGAGGATGGGATTGGGCAGGAGGCGCGCCTGGTTGGCGTCGGCTTCGGCCATGCGCACGTGGGCCAGGGCGCTCTGGATGCGCGGATCGTTGGCGAGCGTCTGGCGGATGGCGTCGGCGAGTGTTAACTGGCCGGTGATGCCGGAGCGATCCGCGGGATCGAAGGTGTTCTGGTGGAAAGTGATGGCGTTCTGGATGCCGGTGAGTTTCGCGGCATCGGCGGGGACATTGGGCAGGGTCGCCTGGCAGCCGGCCAGCGAAAGCATCGCCACGTGGAAAACGCCGGCGCCTGCTGCCATGGTGCGTCGACGGATCCACTGCGAAACTCTGGCCATAACGGGTGCTCAACTGCCTGCGTGTGCGCGAAACGATGGACGCGATTTTACCTGGCGGGTTCTTCGGGCCCGTACACGAGCACCTTGAAGCTGGCGGGATCGGTGCGCGACTTGGCGTTTGAAAGATAAATGCGGTGCGTGCTGGTGTCGACGGTCATGGTGCGGGCGCCGCGCTCGGTGGTGAGGGTTTGGACGGCGGTGAGCTTGTCGCCGTCGATTTTGGCGATGGTCACGGTGCCGCTGCCGCCGGCGGAGACGAACGCGAGCTGGGTGGAAGGGTCGATGGCGGCGGCGTCGACACCCTGGCCGCAAGCGACCGTGGCGAGCACCTTGCCGGTGGTGGAATCGAGCATGACCATTTTGGAATTGGCACAGCCGGCGATGAGGCGGTGGAGGTCGACATCAATGGCCAAGCCAGTGGCGCCTTCGCCGGGCGCGATGGACCAGGTGTCGATGACCTTGTGCGTTTTCACATCCAGCACCGCGATGGAATTTTTGTCTTCGAGGTTGACGTAGACGCGCTCGGCGGTGGGATCGACGACGCCGGTTTCGGGCTTGCCGTCGAGGGGGATGGCGTCCACGATCACCTTGCCGGTTTTGCCGTCGTAGCAGGTGATGGACTTGCCCCGGCCATTGCAGGTCCAGACTTCGCCGGAGGTGGGATCGTAAAGAATGGAATCCGGGTTGCCGCCGGTGGGGACCTTCATGATGGTTTTGAGCGTATCGAGATCGACGATGCTGGATTTGTTTTCCTGACCGTTGCTGGTAAAGCCGCGCTTGATGTCGGGCGCGGCGACGAAGCCGTGGACGCCGGGCGTGTCATCAATTTCGCCGACGATTTTGTTTTGCTGGGTGTCGATGACGACGACCTTGGTGCCGTGGGTGACGTAGAGGCGGTGGTTGGAGGGTTCGGCGCGGAGGTAGTCCCAGCCGCCGCCGCCGCCGATGGGGATTTCCTTGAGGAGCTTGTACGGGGTAGTCACGTCGGCGGCGCGGGCGCTGAGGCCCGCGGCGGCGAGGAGAGCGACGATGCAAAGTGCTTGGAGGTGGCGAATGCCCATACGCGTGTCTCCTGTGAATGGCGATCGTGCCGTGGCGGCCTGACGGGGGCGCTAGGATGGAGGATAGCGGGTTTGCATGAAGGCACGGTGAAATTGTTTCGCGGGACGGATGGGGCGAGTTCGCGCCTAGGGCAAGGATGGCGGGGCGGGATTCCGGCGTCGCGTGGGAGGACGCGCGGCGCGTGGGACCTGCGCAGGGGCGGCGGCCGATGGCGGGCGGCCAGTTGCGGCGAGCGGCTCCGCAGGGGGGGGTGTGATTAACTATACATAAGGTATATTATAGGACGTTGGTAGGGGAGGTGTGGGGTATGTTTTCGGCAGGCGAGGGGTGGTGTTTGGGCGGATGGTCGGATGTGGGGAGGCGGTCGCGGCGGCTGTTCGCGAGGATGAAAGTCTTGCCTCCGCCGCAGTGTCGGAGCATACTGACGTTACCTGGACGACTCAACGCACGTATGTAAATGTATCAGCGGGGCCGCGCGGCCTCGACTTCGAATGGTCCTTCAGTCATCGTTGCACGGGGTACTTCCATGGCCAAAACCACCGCCAAGTCCAAGACCAAGGGCAAAGCTAAAAAAGCAGGGGGGAGCAAAACCGCGGCGCGCGGGAAAGCCGGCAAAAAAACCGGCAAGTCTGCGGCGAAATCCGCGGCGCGCGGCAAGGCGGCTTCCAAGGGGAAGGCCGGGAAAGCTCCGGCGAAGAAGCCGGCCGCGAAGAAAAAATCGCCTGCGAAGAAAGCATCCATGAAGAAATCACCCGCACGCCAGCCCTCGGGGCCGTCGGCCTCTCCGCCGGTGAAAACGTCGGCCGCCCCGGCACAAACGGCCGGTGATGCGACCACGCCTGCCGCCGCGCCGGCCGCCCCCGCGGGGGGGACCGGCAGCATGGGTGCGGGCATCGAGGAGCACCACGATGAGAATCAGAATGGCTCCTCGGGCGAGGGAGCCGCTCCCAGCGCGAGTGGCGGCGCGGCGCCGGCGGCGTCCTGAACGCTGCTGGCTGGCGACAAATCCGGGTTTCCTGTCACCCCCCCTGCCGGGGGTGATTTTTTTGCGCCCCGGGCGTGGCTTGTTTGCGTGACGAAAGATGTTTGCACCATCCGCGCCGCTGATGGAAAATCGCGGGATGAGCAAACTTTATGATGTGATCGTTGTGGGTGGGGGGCCCGCGGGTAGCGCCAGCGCTGCGTTTCTGGGCGCCGCCGGGCTTCATGTGCTGCTGCTCGAGGCCGATCGGCATCCGCGCCATCACATCGGCGAGAGCCTTCTGCCGGCATCGATGCCGATCCTGCAGGAGCTGGGGATTTCGCCCGATCTGCTGCACGCGCGCTTCCAAACCAAATATGGCGCCCGTTTTTATGACCCCCCCACCGATCGGATGGCGACATTCGAGTTCGATCCTTCGCCTGGATTTACGACGCCTGCGTTTCAGGTGTTTCGCGAGGAGCTGGATGAATTGCTCATTGAGCGGGCTGCTGCGGCCGGTGCGGAGGTGCTGCAAAAGACGCCGGTGGAATCGATCGATGAGGCGGCGGGGCGCGTGACGCTTGCGGACGGGCGCGTGCTCAGTGCGGGCATGCTGGTGGACGCCACGGGCCGGCGCGCGATGATCGCCTCGAAGCGCGGGAGCCGCACGGGACTCGATTCTTTCGGCCGGGTTGGCATTTACAATTATTTCAAGGACCTCCAACCGCACGATAAGGACGATCCGCGCTATATAACGATGTATCTTTTCCCCGCCGGCTGGGTATGGCTGATTCCGCTGGCGGATGGGCGCACGAGCGTGGGCGTTGTGTATCGCGAGGTGCCCAAACTGGACCCCCTTACTGGAAAAAGCAAAGAGGAAGCCTTGTTCCAGCATGCGGTGGACATGATGTCGCGGCTGCGGGAGCGTCTGTTATCTGCAGTTCCTACGGACCCTTACCGTGCGATCAGCGATTACAGTTACGCGGTTGAGGAAAAGTTTGGCGAGCGCTTTGTGCTGGTTGGCGATGCGGGCGGATTTCTCGATCCGATCTTTTCGAGCGGTGTGCATCTGGCGCTTTCCTCGGCGAAGCGTGCCGGCAAGGGCATTGTGGAAAAGCTGCGTACCGGGTCGGATGCCGGTTTAAGGTCCTATGCGAACTATATGAACAGCGGTTTTCGCGTCTTTCAGGCGTTTGTTGATCGTTTCTACAATCGGTCGCTCGTTGAAAATCTTTTTTTCATGGAAAACAAGCCGCCGCAGATGCACGCCGCGATCACGCGCATTCTTGCCGGTCACGTGTGGGATGCGGACAATCCGGTGTTGAAACTTCTCGGCATCCCCCCCACCGCTTGCGTTTGAACTCTCTCCATGAAGGAGCCCGCGATGGCATTTACGCTTGAAATCGGACAAAAGGCCCCGACGTTTCGTTTGCCGGACGTCAATGGCCGCGCGTGGTCGCTGGAGGATTTCGGGGGCTCTTCGCTGCTGGTCGTATGCTTCTCGTGCAATCACTGTCCGTATGTCGTCGGCAATGAGAGCCGCGAGAAGGCGTTTGTCGACGCCTATCGGTCGCGCGGCGTCGGCTACGTGGCGATTAACGCCAACGATGCCGTCGCCTATCCCACCGACAACCTCGATGCGATGAAGGAGCGCGCGGCACATCTCGGATTCACCTGGCCCTATCTGCGGGATGAGACGCAGGAAATTGCCGCGACGTACGGCGCCGTGAAGACGCCGCATTTTTTCCTGTTCGACGGTGATCGCCGGTTGCGTTACGTGGGCCGCATGGATGATTCTCCGCGCGATGCCGCCAATGCGAAAACGCACGAGCTGGCGGATGCGGTGGAGGATCTGCTTGCGGGCCGCGAAGTGCGACATCCCGTCACCGAGGCGATCGGTTGCACGGTGAAGTGGAAGGGGAAGGACAAGAAATTCATCCCCGGCGATCGATGCGATGTGGGCTGGTGAGCGCCGCGAATTGACGTTCCCTCCCCCGATATTTAGGATTGCTTTCAATCAGGAGGCGCCCGTCCACGTTATGCGGATGACTACGCGGTCCAATTAGGCCTTCGGCAGACGCGGCAGAAATGTTGGCGGCCCGCCGGATGCACGGTTGGGCCGTTTTCGTTTTCCGGCCGATAGATGTCGGGCGGGCGGGTTTAGCAGGAGCGATCGATGGTTCGAATCACGTTGCCCAATGGAGCGGTCAAGGAATTCAACAGCGAGGCGGTCACCGGGCGCGAAATCGCCGAGTCGATCGGCCCGCGGCTGGCGAAGGACGCCATCGGTGTCGTTGTCGATGGCGAGTTGCGCGATCTGACATCGCCCATCCGCAAGGATGCGGCCGTGTCGATCGTCACGCCGAAGGAAGGCGATCCTCATGCGCTGTATCTCGTGCGTCATTCCGCCGCCCATGTGATGGCGGAGGCGATCGCCCGGCTTTATCCGGAGGTGAAGCTCGCGTATGGGCCGCCGGTGGACAATGGTTTCTATTACGACATGGAGCTTTCGCACAAGCTGACCGCCGAGGATTTCGCGAAGATTGAAGAGGAAGCGAAAAAGATTCTCGCCGAGAATCGGCCGTTCACGCGGTATGAACTTGGACGTGATGCGGCTTTCGACAAACTTCAAAAGGAAGGCAATCCTTATAAGGTGGACAATGCGCAGCGCGCGGTTGAAGCTGATAAGAATGCTGTCATCAGCTTTTATGCGACCGGGGAGCCGGGGAAAAACTGGGAAGATCTCTGCCGCGGTCCGCACGTGCCATCTACCGGCCGCATCGGGGCTTTGAAGGTGATGAGCGTCGCGGGCGCCTACTGGCATGGCGATGAAACCAAGCAGCAGCTCCAGCGCGTTTATGGCACCGCGTATCCCACGCAGAAAGAGCTTGATCTTTATCTGCACCAGCTTGAAGAAGCGAAAAAACGCGACCACCGCCTCATCGGCAAGCAGATGGGGCTGTTCACGATTTCCAATCTCGTCGGCAGCGGCCTGATCCTGTGGATGCCCAAGGGCGCCATCATCCGCCAGGAACTCGAAGGCTTCATGCGGGAAGAGCTTGCCAAGCGCGAGTATGTGCCGGTGTACACGCCGCACATCGGCAAGGTCGATCTGTATAAAATCAGTGGCCATTATCCGTATTATCAGGAATCCCAGTTTCCGACGATCAAGATGAAAGAGCGGGATAAGGATGATGAAAGTGAATACTTGCTCAAGCCGATGAATTGTCCGCATCACATTCAGATTTATGCGGCCGAACCGCGCAGCTACCGTGATCTTCCGGTGCGTCTGGCGGAGTTCGGAACCGTGTACCGTTTCGAGCAATCGGGCGAGCTCAACGGCATGACCCGCGTTCGGGGCTTCACCCAGGATGACGCCCACCTTTTCTGCACGCCCGAGCAGGTGGAAGGGGAATTTCGCAGCACCGTGGAAATGGTGATGCATGTCTTCGAAACGCTGGGCTTCAGGGAATATGAAGCCCGCATCTCGCTGCGCGATCCCGCCAGCGACAAATACGTGGGCGATCCCGCGAACTGGGACCGGGCCGAGGCCACGCTGCGCAAAGTTGTCAATGAAGTAGGCATCAAGGCCGAGGAAGGGATCGGCGAGGCCGCGTTTTATGGGCCCAAACTGGACTTTATGGTCAAGGACGTCATCGGCCGGAAGTGGCAGCTCGGCACCGTGCAGCTTGATTATAATTTGCCGGAGCGCTTCCAGCTTGAATACATCGGGGCGGACAACGCCCGCCACCGTCCGGTGATGATCCACCGTGCCCCGTTTGGCTCGATGGAACGTTTCACGGGCATCCTGATCGAACACTTCGCCGGCGCGTTCCCCGTGTGGCTTTCGCCCACGCAAGTCGCCGTGCTGACGATCTCGGAAAAAGTCAACGATTACGCCCGCTCGGTTTTCGGCAAACTCACGGCCGCCGGGGTCCGCGCGGAACTCGATCTTTCCGGCGACAAGATCGGCGGGAAAATCCGCAGGGCGCGCGAGGCCAAAATTCCTTACATGCTCATTCTGGGCGGCAAAGAAGCCGAGCAAGCCACCGTGTCCGTCCGCACGCGCAAGGACAAAGACCTGGGCTCGATGCACGCGGATGCGTTTGTCGAGAAAATTCGCGGAGAAATCCGGGGCCGCGTCCTGCCGGCGGAGTGATCCATGGCCAAGCTCAAGCTCGATCTGCACGAGATCTTCAACAAGGGCGGCCAGATTGAAGCCACCCTCAACGGCATCATCCGCGAAGCCGTCGAGAAGCGCATCCCGCTGGTCGAAATCATCCCCGGCAAGGGTTCCGGCGTGCTCAAGGAGCGCGTCCTGAAATTTCTGCAGCGCGGCGAGATCAAAGCGCTGTATCATCGTGTCGAGAAAGACTCGAAGAACTTCGGCAGGCTGTTCGTCCATTTTCGATTCCGCGATTCATGATCGGTGAGCTCTCCTGCCGCCGGGCACGAAACGCAACCGCTCTGTTTCCAGACAAAGGGACCGTCATGGCAACTTTCCTGAAACGCCTGCATGCCCGGCGCCTCGCGGCCGCCCTCCTGTTGCTGGCCATCCCCGCTTTCGCCGACGCCCCCGCCACGCAGCCCGCCACCTCCTCCGTTAAGCGTGCCGGCTTCATGTGGAAGGCGACCTCCCCCACCACCACCGCCTATCTCGTCGGCTCCATTCACGCCGCCTCCGAAGACATGTATCCCCTGCCCCCGGAGATGGAGCAGGCCTTCAAGGATGCGTCGGTGCTGGTCGTGGAACTCGACATCACCAAGGTGAACCAGCTCGCCGTCAGCATGAAAGCCATGGACCTTGGCATGTATAAAAACGGCGACACGCTCGACAAGCACGTCCCCGCGGAAACGATGGAGCAGATTCGCACATTCTGCAAAGACAACGGCCTGCCAGAAGTCGCCCTTTCCACGATGAAGCCTTGGATGGCCGGCCTCACGATGGCGGGCGTCGCGATGACCAAGGCGGGCCTCGATCCCGGCAAGGGCATCGATGAGCATTTCCTGCAGGAAGACCAGGGCAAGAAGGTGGTCGAGCTGGAAAGCGCGGACGCCCAGATCCAGATGCTCTCATCGCTCACCGATGCCGAGCAGGTGTCTTTTCTCAAGATGTCCAACGACGATCTGAAAAACATGGCGGGCGAACTCAAAGATCTCGCCGTCGCGTGGAAAGTCGGCGACGAAAAATCGATGCTGAAGCTGCTCGACGAATCTTATGACACGGACGCAACCGCCAAATCCGTCGGCGAAAAGCTGGTCTACAGCCGCAACGCCGCGATGGCTGAGAAAATCGGCGACTTGCTCAAAGGCAAGGACAAAGTCTTTGTGGTGGTCGGAACGGCACACCTGCTGGGTGATCGCGGCGTGGTCGCGCTGCTCAAGAAGCAGGGGTTGAAAATCGAGCGCGTCGCCATGACCCTTCCCACCACGCAGCCCGCCGCCACCAGTCCCGCACCTTGATCCTGCCGCCGCGGCTCTTCACCCCCCCCACCGACCGCCTTCAGCTTCCCACCTCGTCCAGCACATGCTCGGCCACGAAGATCGGCACATTGTTGGCCACGCCCAGGGCGATCGCATCGCTCGGCCGCGAATCGATCTCCACCGTCTTGCCATGATGCCGAATCACCAGCCGGGCGAAGAACGTGTGGTCCTGCAGGTCGTTGATGACGATGCGTTCCAGCCGGCCTTCCAGCTTTTCAATCACCGCCGAGAGCAGCTCATGCGTCTGCGGCCGCGGCGTCGGCTGGCCCTTGAGCCGGCGATCGATCGCAAACGCCTCCGTCGATCCGATGACGATCGGAAACGCTCGCTCCCCCGCCACTTCCTTCAGATAGATCACCTGCTGATCCGAAGTTTCGGTGATGATGATCCGTTTGAGTTCGACCTGGATGGCCATAACAGGCTCCCGGCTGCGTTCCGGGGGGTTGTAGCGCGGGCGCTGGAAGGTGTCAAGTTCCGCCAGGTGCACCACCGCTGATCGTCGCCGATCGAAAGCGTCCCTCGCCGCACGCGAGCGCCGCGCATCGGGAGCGTGAGTCGCCGCGCTCCACGCAACCCTCCGCGCCGGGCTAAAACCGATTGATGCGCCCGTTGGTGTCCACCGGCGGCGGCTGGTTCAAATCGTTGATGGTGGAATTCGGCGACGCTTCCACCTTCGGATGCGGCTTGGGCGCCGTGTTGCACCCCGCGGCGATGAAAACCCCGGTGGCCAGGACGATCAGGCGAAAAGCAGGCATGCGGCACCTCCCTTGCCGGTATTATCACCCACGCGCCCTGTTGAGCAACCCCCCCCTTGCTCCTCCCCCTGATGCCGCCCGTCGAACCGCGTCCGCGCCGCCGTTCCGCCTCCGTCCGGAAATCTCCGAAAAGTTTGCATGCCTGCCCCCCAGGGGCTACGATAGAAAAGGTGTAACGAAAGGTTGCGGCGGGCGTTAAAGCTGATGAGCAGCCGGATCGAGCATGAGGTGCATGTATGAACGCTATTGAGCCGCTGGCCATGTTTAATTTCAGTCCCACGGAGCTGATCATCGTGGGCATTGTGGGCATTCTGCTGTTTGGCCGGCGGCTGCCGGAGATCGGCAGGAGCCTGGGCAAGACGATCGTGGAATTCAAAAAGGGGTTGAACTCCTCGGGCGACCAGATTTCCAAGTCGCTGCACGAAGAGGATGCACCTGCGGACCGGAACCCGTACCGCGTGGAAGCCCGCCCCACCCGCCAGACCAAGCAGATCGCCGGCGGCGCCGAAGAGCCCTGAGCCCGCCCGCCGCATCGGAAAACCAGCATCGCCATGGAAAGCCGCCCGCGCCACCGCAGGCGGCTTTTTTATTGGGAATTTAGCGCGGCGCTGGTATCGAAATGCGCCTATAATTGCCCGGGTGACGGAGGGATGATTCGCATCGATGAAGTCCTCATGGAATGGAGGGCGCGCCATGATGGTTAAACGCACAGGACGTGGTGTTCGCAGGCCGGCCGTTCTGGCCGCGCTGGAGACGGAGCGCGTGCGGCGCGCGCTGGTGGAAGGAAGGATGATGTACGCGGTGATGGATGTCGTGGAACTCGCCGCCGATGGAGCGGCCGAGGATGCCTGGCGCACGCTGACGCGGCGGGATCCGGGAATCACGGACCTGTGCCTCCGCGTGCCGCTGTCCGGCGGTGAAGCGGACGAAGCGGAGAACGTGGTGCTGGCGGCCGACATGGAAGGCGTGCTGCGCATTTTGCAGGGCCTGGAAGGTCCCCGCGCCGCGTCCGTGCGGCAGTGGCTCTCCGCGTGCGGGGCCATTCGCATTGAGGAAGCCGACAATCCCGAACTTGCCGTGGTGCGCGCCCGCCGCGAATACGAACGCCGCGGTTATCCCCGTCAATGGGTCGATCAGCGCATGCGCTCGATCTCCGCCCGCGCCGAAGTCGTCGGCGAATGGTACAAGCGCGGCGCCCAGGACAGCGAAGACTTCCGCCGCCTCACCAATGCCCTCATGCAGGAATCCTTCGGCATGGACGTCGAGGGCTATCGCCAGCACAAAGGCCTCTTCGGCCGGGAAAACCTGCGCGATCACATGTCCGACATGGAACTGGCCCTGGTGAGCCTGGGCGAAACGGTCGGCGCGACGCTGCACCGCTCGCACGGCAGCAAATCCGTCGAGGAACTGGAAGCCGACATGATCGCCGCCGGACATATCGTCGCCGAAACCCGCGGCCGCATCGAGAAAGAGAGCGGCCGCAGCGTGATCGAAGGAGAGCGCAAGGCGTGGTCGGAACGGCGGAATCCCACCGAGGAACCGGGCGGCCGCGAGGTGATCTATCGCGCCGGGTCGGGAAGCGAGCGCCTCGCCAGCGACGCATAAATGCAAATCAGCGACGGGTCCGCCGGGGAAGCGCTGGCGATTCGCGGGGGTGGGGTTTACACTGCGCCGATCATTTCCTGCCTGTTTTTCCGGGAGCGGCGCCATGGCGAAGAAGAAGGACGATTTCTCGTTTGGGTTCTCCAGCAAAAAGCCCAAGGAATCTCCCAGGAAAAAAGAGGCCGACGACGCCGGCTCGACCGATGCTCCGGCCGGCGATGCGCCCGCCGATCCGTTCGCCTCCACCGACAGCTCCGCGAGCGATCCCTTTGCCTCCACCGGCGACGCTTCTTCCAGCGATCCCTTCGCTTCTACAAGTGACAGCTCTTCTAGCGATCCGTTCGCATCAACGGATACCTCGAGCGCCGACCCCTTCGCCAGCACCGATTCCTCCGCGTCGAGCGATCCGTTCGCTTCCACCTCCGGCGACGCCGGCAGCGATCCCTTCGCCTCCACCGACACGCCGGCCGACAGTTCGAGCGATCCCTTCGCCTCGACTTCCACGGATTCATCGAGCGACCCCTTCGCTTCAACATCGACGGACGCATCGAGCGATCCGTTTGCCTCCCCATCCGCCGATGCTTCCAGCGATCCGTTCGCCTCCGCGTCCAGCGATTCTTCCGGCGGCGACGCCACCGCGACCGCCGAAGCGCCCGCCGCGGAGGAACCCGCCAAGGAAGAAAAGCCCAAGGGTCCGCAGGTGGTGGTGCACAAGCAGTTCCGGATGCTGGTGATGGGCGATTTCTCCGGCCGCGCGAATCGCGAGCTGATGGAGACGGGCGAAAGCGTGGCGGGACGGAAGGCCTTGGCGATCGATTCCGACAGCTTCGAGCGCGTGATGGGCAAGGTGAAGCCGGAGATTCGGATCCCCGTGGGCGAAGGCGCGATCACGCTGAAGTTCCGCAAGATCGAGGATTTCCGGCCGGAAGCGATTCTGGAGCAGGTGGAGGGTTTCCAGGGATTGCTGGCGCTGCGCGACAAGCTCAAGAACCAGAAGACGTTCAAGGAAGCGGCCGAGACGGTGCGCAAGATGGCTGGCGCGGAGATCGCCGCGCCGGCGGCGAAAAAAGGCGAGGAGGGGATGAGCGATTTTGAGCGCCTCATCAACCAGCCCGCGAAGAAGGACGCCGCCGCCGCGAATGCCGATGCGTTCATCCAGAGCGTCGTGGCGGGCTACGGCGTGGATGCGCCCGATCCGGACCAGGCGAAGATGGTGAAGTTCGTCGAGGATGCTCTGTCCGCGGGCTTGCGTGCCATCCTCCGGCATCCCGCGTTCCAGGCGATCGAAAGCTCCTGGCGCGGCGTCGAATTCCTCACCAGCAGGCTCAACACCGATGAAGACCTCAAGCTCTTCATCTTCGATATCTCCAGGGACGAACTCTACGCCGATCTCAACGGCGCGCCGGCGATCGAAAAGACCGGCTTCTTCCAGACCATGGTCGAAATCCCTAGGAGCGCCGGAAACGAACCCTGGTCGCTGGTCGTCGGCAACTTCTTCTTCGAGCAGCAGCCCAAGGACATCGGCCTGCTGGCGAAACTGGCGAGCCTCATGCACGCGGCGAATATCCCCTTCCTTGGCGGCGCGACTTCCAGGGTGGCAGGATTCCCGAGCTTCGCGAAGTTCCCCGACTCCGGCCGCTGGCAGCCGCCGGCCGACCTGCCGATGTGGGAAAAAATCCGCGGCCACAAACAGGCGCAGCACCTGGGCCTCGCCGCGCCGCGCTTCCTCTTGCGCATCCCGTACGGCCAGAAAACCGACGCGGTGGAGACTTTCCCCTTCGAGGAAATGCCCGCCGACAAAGCCCCGGAGCATGCCGGGTATCTCTGGGGCAACGGCGCGTTTGCCGTGGCGTACTGCATGGGCCAGGCCTTCCTCGAAGACGGCTGGGGCTTTGACATTGGGCCCGGCGGCGATGTGACCGATCTGCCGGTGCACATGGCCGTGATCGACGGCGACAAGGAAATGACGCCCTGTGCCGAAGGCTGGCTCTCAGATCGCATCGGCGACGTGCTGCGGAACCTGGGGCTGATCCCGCTGCTGTCGGTGCGCAACGCGGGCAGCGTGAAGGTTGCCGGCGTGCAGTCGCTCTCGAAGGGAAAGCCCCTCGCGGCCGCGTGGGTGGGGCAGAAATGACGCGTGTTCATGGCCGCACCCGATGCTTTCGTGCGCGGTACCAGAACACCAGCAATGGCACGACCCACAGCAGATTCAGCGGCACCGCATGGACGCTCAGGAAACTCCCCGCGCGAAAAACGAATCGATTTCCGATGAGCGCTTCGGCCGTCGGCGTGTTGGCTTGCGGTGCCTGGGCAAGTGCTCCGAGCGCGGCGTGATGGGCCAGCACGATCCCGCCGAGTCCATCGTGCAACGCGACCGCCAAGCCGCCAAACGCATCGTATCCGCCGGCCAGTCCGCCCAGGGCAAAGAGGCCCAGGGAGAGGCCGCCGAGCGACACGCAGCCGATCGCCAATCCACCGAAGGCGATGATGCCGGTGGCGCAGCCGCCGATGGCGAGCGGCGCGGTGGCGCGTCCACCGAACGCCAGGAGCAGGCCGCGGGCGTCATCGCCGACGGCGATCCAGGCGCGGACGGGGGCTTGATTGGCCGAAGAGCTGAAGCGCAGGTGAATCAGCGGGAGGCCCAGGAGCGTGTGACGGCTGCGGTATTCGAAGCCGGCGACGGACACCGGGGGCAGACCGTCGGCGGCGCGGCGATGGCGGAGGAGGCGGCGGCGGCGGCCGGCCCAGAGGGCGAGCAAAACCGTCGCCGCGCAGTAGCCGATGACGAGAGCGAGCACGATCGCCGTGAAGAACGCGGGATGCACCGCGAGGAGCCAACCCCCGGAGAAGCACAGCGCGGTGAGCAGCGCGCCGAAGGTAAGCACGAGGAACAGGATGCGGAGATAGAAACCGCGGATCATGTCGCGTTCGCCGTCGGAATGCGCGGATTCGATGCCCATGCGATAGGCGGCCCAGTACCCGATAACGATCAGGATCGGACTGGCCAGCACGGCGGTGATTTTCAGGAGCGTGGCGGCCTTGGTGGAGGCGGAGGCGGAAACGGTGGCGGCGGTCGCAGGCGCGGCGGCGGCGGGCAGCGAGGCGAGAACCGAGGCGGTGAAGGCGGCGCCCGGAGCGGAGCGCTGGAGCGCGGACGCGACGAAGGATTCCATCTCGGATTGCAAAAGTTTTCGCCCGCGGGAAAGGCGTTGTTTGACGGCATCCTCGGAAAGGGCGAGGGCGTCGGCGATCTGGACGATGGATTGCTGCCGGCGATAGAAGAGCACCAGAGGTTCCCGATAGTCGTCCGGAATGCGACCCAGGGCGCGCCAGAGAAGGGCCTGCTCTTCGTTACTGATCGCGCGCTGCGGGGGAGTGGGTGCGGGATCGGCGAGGTCGGGCGGAGTCGGAGTGAGCGTCTCACGGGCGTGGCGGCGGCGCGTGTTCTGGATGAGATTCCGCGCGATGCCGCAGAGCCATGAGCGGAGTTTGGTGGGTTCGCGCAACTGGCGGAGCTGGGTCCACGCGGCGACGAACACTTCCTGGGAGATGTCTTCGCTGCGCGGGATGCTGCCGGTGGCGGCGTAGGCGATGGAGCAGATGAGCGACTGGTTGTCGCGCACGATGGCGGCAAAGGCCTGGCGGTCGCCGGCGAGGGAGCGGGTGACGAGATCGGCGGATGCCGGCGGGGAGTCGAGGGTGGCGGTCATGTGTCGTCCTTCATGTCGGGTCGAACAGAGGTGGCGCGGCGGGGGCAGAAGGTGACAGAAAAATCGACATTTTCAGCGGGGGCCATGGTCGGGGCGATACGTGTGGGTTTGGCGGGCGGCGAGGGAGCGGGAGAGCAAGCGCAGGGTGAAGAAGGAGGCGATGGCGCACAGGAGCAGGAGCGTGATGGCGAGGAAGGCGAGGGATTGGTGGTTGGCCAGGAGGATGGAGGCGTCGTAGCAGAAGAGCCAGAAAAGTCCCAGGAGGACGACGCGTTCGCCTTTCTGTCGGGGGGCGAGGTTTTTGCGGGTGAGGATGCGTGCGACCCATGCGGCGTAGACGAGGGCGGCGATCGCGGGGCCCAGGAGCATGGGGAGGTTGGCGGGGGTGAGGGCGTGGCGGAGATACATGTAGAGAAGTGCGAGGGCGTTGCCGACGAGGAGGCCGAGGATGATGATGGCGTAATCGCGGGGCTTGAGGCGCGGGCGTTTGTTTTCAAGCTTGTAGCCGAGGGTGGAGACGATGACGACGTGGGTAAGGAGGAACATGGAGAGGAAGAGGATGGGGGTGTGGGGATTGCCGACGAGGCAGTGGAGAGCGCGGATGGCGCCGAGGGTGAGCAGGCCGACGCCGCCGAGGTATTTGGAGGTGGCATCATAGAAAACGATGAGGGCGGCGGTGACGGCGGCGAAGAGGAGGGGCCACGGGACGAAGTCGACGGTGTGGGGGCTGGGGATCGTCATGATGTGGAAGGGGGTGAGGAAGGCGGCGGCGAGAAGTGCGAGGATGAGCAGGGCGAGGCAGATGACGATGGCGAAGCGCGCCGGGATACGTCCGGAGGGAATGGGGCGGCGGGGTGCGAAGATGCGGTCGCGGCGTGCGTCGAGGAGGTCATTGAGGGCCATGCCGAAGGCGTAAAGGCCGAAGGAAACGACGCCAGTGACAGCCATTTTTCCGGCGGTGACGATCATGGGTTCGGACTCCGCCCGCCACCCCCCCCCACCGGGAGGACGCAGGAGGAGGATGGCCCAGGCATCGGCGATGGCGGTGAAAGCCAGGGCGGCGCGGGTGAGCTGCAGGAGTGCGAGGAGGCGGAAAAGGAGGCGGAGCATTGCGAGGATTGTAGCGGAGCGGCCGAGCGGGGTCGCGGCGAGGCATGGGAATTGCGGAGTGGAGGATGATGGGAGATTTGGGAGCATGCGTTCCATGGGTTGAATTAAGAATCGAGGTGTGTAATGGCGGATGCGGCGGATTGTCACGATGCGCGTTGCCATGAGATGGCGGGCGAGGCGGGACAGCGCGGGCAGGATCGGCAGCCGGTGAGGGATGCGGGGAACCATGTGGACGGGCCGGCGCCGGAGGGGGAGCAGGTGGCGGAGGCGGGGGAGGTTCGGGATCGGTCGGAAGAGGCGAAGGAAGGAATGAAGGGGGGCTATGCGCGGAAGGACATGCTGAATCCCGGTCCGGGGCGCGAGGAGGCGGAGCGGAGCAAGGGCAATGCGCATCACAATCAGCACGAGCTGGAGCCGGAGATGGATCGGAAGGTGGAGGGGTTGTGAGGCGGGAGTGGCGTGGGGAGATGTAGCGGGGTAAAAGGGGAGGGAATTGATGATTGCGCTGGAGAGATTGTGACGGACGCGGATTGGATGCGGCTGGCGATTGAGAAATCGCGCGAGGCGATAGCGAAGGGCCAGACGCCGTTCGGGGCGGTGATTGTGACCGGCGAGGCGGAGCGGGCGGAGCTGGTGGTGGCGGCGCACAACGTGGTGTTTGAGACGACGGACATCACGGCGCACGGGGAGGTGAACGCGATTCGGCTGGCGTGCCGGAAGCTGGGGCGGATTGATTTGCGGGGGTGTACGATTTATTCGTCGACGGAGCCGTGCCCGATGTGCTTCGCGGCGATCCATTGGGCGGGGATCGAGCGGATCGTGTTTGGGGCGTCGATCGCGGATGCGCAGGGGGCCGGATTCAGCGAGCTGATGATCTCGAACGCCGAGATGAAGGAGCGCGGGGGAAGCGGGGTGAAGGTGGAGGGTGGGGTGCTGAAGGCGGAGGCGGCAGAGGTGTTTGGGGAGTTTCTGAAGCGCGGGGGAAAGGTGTATTGAGGCGGGGAAGGTGCGCAGGTTTTGAGCCAAGGTGTTTGGGGAATTTCAGAGGGCGGTGGGGATTGCGCGGGATCGGGGACCTTCAGCGCGGAGGAGGTGAAGGACAACGGTGGTGGGTGCGATCACGCGGCGTTCCTACATGCGGGGGGTCTGATGGAGAGACGCAGAAATGGACGCGGGTGCAACCGGCGGGTTGCAGGATTTTTGGACGGCGGGTGCCCGTGAAGATGTCGTTATACTGTGGCGGCGATGGGAAGGGAGGGTTAAGGAGGATGCGTGTGCGGTTCTGGAAGAAAAAGGAGACACTGAAGGAGTGGTTGGGGCGGCATCTGTTGCCGGGGAAGATTGAGGAGATGTCGGTGACGGAGCGGGAGTTTCCGCGGCGGGTGCGGGCGGATGTCCAGCGGGGATTTGCGGAGCTGATGAAAGAGATGGGGGGTGCGTTGTATGGGGTGCAGGCGGCGTTTGGGCATGGGGTGACGCTGGCGGAGCTTGCGGGGGAGAATCGGATGCAGGCGTCGCTGGGGGCGCCGGTGTTTGAGGAGGTGGATGTGGGGGAGGAGAAGCCGGTGAAATGTTTGAAGGGCGGGTTGTGGCTGGGGGCGCAGGGGGAGGTGAAGTACCTGGTGCTGATGATGGTGTCGGATGAGCGGTTTGGGTCGTCGGTGGTGACGGTGCAGGTGGGGGCGATCGGGGAGGAGGGATCGCGGGTGAGCGAGCGGATATTCGGAGCGTTGGAAGAGGCGGTGCGGCGTTCGCCGAGCTATCGGGGGAAGGTGCTGTCGCTGGAGGAAGGGCGGCGGTATTCGGGGGAGGGGCAGGGGATGCGGGTGCACAAGCTGCGTGGGGTGCAGCGGGAGGAGGTCATTTTGCCGGCGGCGACGTTGGAGCTGCTGGAGCGGAACGTGATGGGGTTTGTGGCGCGGCGGGAGAAGATCGGGGGAGCGGGGCAGTCGCGGAAGAAGGGGTTGCTGTTTTATGGGGCGCCGGGGACGGGCAAGACGCACACGATACATTATCTGGCGCGGGCGCTGGCGGGGCACACGACGTTGATTATTACGGCGGGGCAGGTGGCGTTGCTGCGGGAGTATATGACGCTGGCGCGGCTGCTGCAGCCGAGCATGGTGGTGATCGAGGATGCGGATTTGATAGGGCGGGAGCGGACGCGGATGGAGAGCGCGTGCGAGGAGGCGTTGTTGAATCAACTGCTGAATGAGATGGATGGATTGCAGGAGGATGCCGATGTGATTTTTGTGTTGACGACGAATCGGCCGGAGGCGTTGGAGGCGGCGTTGACATCGCGGCCTGGGCGGGTGGATCAGGCGATTGAGTTTCCGCTTCCGGATGAGGCGGGGCGGGAGAAGCTGGTGCGGCTGTATGCGGGAAAGGCGGAATTGACCGACGCGGCGGTGAAGGAGACGGTGAAACGGACGGAGGGAGTGAGCGCGGCGTTTATCAAGGAGTTGATGCGGCGGGCGGTGCAGTTTCACCTGGAACGGGAGGATGCGGCGCGGATTGAAATGCAGGATGTGCGGGAGGCCATTGAGGAGATGGTGGTGCGCGGCGGGGAATTGAATCGGCGATTGCTGGGAGGAAGGGAGTGAGGGGGGGCGGTTAGTGGGGATTATGGGCGGAGCGACGGCGGGCGAGGAGAGCGAGGGAGGGACCCGGGATGCGCCGAGCATGGTCAGGGGCCCTACCCTGATCACGGCACACCGCGCGGTGCATTCGGAGGTTGTGCGGAGCTCGGCGGAGAGGAACGGGGTGGGTAGAATGCGGCGCGAACGGCCTGTTTTTGGAGATGGATGATGGAGCGTCCTGGGATTGAAAAGATACCGGTGGAAGTGTTCGGGGATGCGGGGGAGGCGTCGGTGGCAGTGGCGCGGGGGATTGCCGCGTTGATACGGGAGAAGGAGCGGGAGGGGAGGAAGTGCGTGCTGGGGCTGGCGACGGGGAGCACGCCGGTGGGGGTGTATGCGGAGCTGGTGCGGATGTGCGCGGCGGGGGAGGTTTCGTTTCGGAACGTGGTGACGTTCAACCTGGATGAATATTTTCCGATGGGGCGGGAGGAGCTGCAGAGTTATTGGCGATTCATGCAGGAGCATTTATTTGCGCATGTAGATATTGAGGCGGAGAATGTGCATGTGCCGGATGGGACGATTGCACTGGGTAAAGTGGGGGCGTATTGCCGGCGGTACGAGGAGATGATTGCGGAGGCGGGGGGATTGGATTTGCAATTATTAGGGATCGGGCGGACGGGGCACATTGGGTTCAATGAGCCCGGGAGCGGGCGGGAATCGCGGACGCGGCTGATCACGCTGGACCGGGTGACGCGGCTGGATGCGGCGGCCGATTTTTTCGGGGAGGAGTTTGTTCCCCGGCGGGCGATCACGATGGGCGTGGGAACGATCCTGAGCGCGCGGCAGGTGGTGCTGATGGCGTTTGGGGAGCACAAGGCGGGCGTGGTGCGGCAGGCGGTGGAGGGGCCGGTGACGAGCAGCGTGGCGGCGAGTTTCTTGCAGGAGCATCCGCACGCGCGGGTGGTGGTGGATGAGGCGGCGGCGGCGGAGTTGACGCGGTTTAAGACGCCGTGGCTGGTGGAGGGGACGGAGACAGGGAGACACGGAGACAAGGAGACGAGGAGACAAGCGGATGGGGGGTTGGTGTGGGATGATATGTTGACGCGGAAGGCGGTGATCTGGCTGGCGCGGGAGGTGGGGAAGCCGATTTTGAAATTGACGGATGAAGATTACAACGAGCATCACTTGCAGGATCTGGCGGCGGCGCGGGAATCGGCGTATGACGTGAACATCGATGTGTTTCGGAGTTTGCAGGAGACGATCACGGGGTGGCCGGGGGGAAAGCCGGCGAGCGAAAAACGGCCAGGAGATATTGCGCGGGCGACGGACGCGGTGTTTCCGAAGCGGATCGTGATTTTTTCGCCGCATCCGGATGATGATGTGATTTCGATGGGCGGGACGCTGATAAGGCTGGTGGATCAGGGGCACGAGGTGCATGTGGCGTACCAGACGTCGGGGAACATTGCGGTGTTTGATGCGGATGCGATCCGGTTTGCGGACTTTGCAGCGGAGTATAATCGGCTGTTCGGGATCGGGGCGGCGGATGCAAAGAGAGTGGAGGAGCATATCGAGGCTTTTTTACGGCGGAAAAAACCGGGGCAGGTGGATTCGCCGGAGGTGCAGTCGATCAAGGGATTGATCCGGCGCGGGGAGGCGCGGGCGGCGGGGCGCAGTTGTGGCGTGCCGGTGGAGCGGCTGCATTTCATGGACTTGCCGTTCTATGAGACGGGGCGTGTGAAGAAGAAGCCGCTGGGGGAGGAGGATGTGCGGCTGACGGTGGAATTACTCGAGAAAATAAGGCCGCAGCAGATTTATGCGGCGGGGGATTTGTCGGATCCGCATGGGACGCACCGGGTGTGCCTGGCGGCGGTGCTGGAGGCGGTGAGGCGGATTCGGGCGCGGGATGGGAAGGGGTGGATTGCGCAGTGCGAGGTGTGGTTGTATCGGGGGGCGTGGCAGGAATGGGAGCCCGAGAAGATTGAGATGGCGGTGCCGCTGTCGCCGGAGGAATTGCTAAGAAAGAGGATGGCGATATTCAAACATCAAAGCCAGAAGGATCGCGCGATGTTTCCGGGACTTGATCAGCGGGAGTTCTGGCAGCGGGCGGAGGATCGGAACCGGGCGACGGCGGCGATGTATGACAAGCTGGGGTTGGCGGAGTATGAGGCGATGGAGGGGTTTGTGCGGTGGCGGGGGGAGTGACAGGCTTGTCTCCGGCGAGAGATTTTTTGCCACAGAGGCACAGAGACACAGAGCCGACCTTTACTGAGAGAGTTTGTTGAAGAGGGTGGTGGCGGCGGCGAGGGCTTCCGTGGGGGTGGGGGCGGTGTGGATCATGTGGCCCATTTTGCGCCCCGGGCGCGGGGATTTGCCGTAGAGGTGGAGGGTGGCGCGGGGGTCGGCGAAGAGGGATTGCCAGTGGGGTTCGGTGGGGCCGGTGGGGGCGTCGGGATTGGGGCGCCAGAGGTCGCCGAGGAGGTTGGTCATGACGGCGGGTTGGAGGAGGGGGACTTCGGTGACGGACGGGGGGGCGGTTGGGCCGAGAGGGAGGTTACAGATGGCCGCGATGTGGAGTTCGAACTGGGAGCGGGCGGTGGCGCGGAGGGTGACGTGGCCGGAGTTGTGGGGGCGTGCGGCGAGTTCGTTCATGCGGACGTCGCCGTTGTCGAGGACGAACATTTCGACGGCGAGGAGGCCGACGACGCCGAGTTTTTCGGCGATGGCGGCGGCGTGGGCGCGGGCGGCTTTTTCGGTGGCGGCGGGGAAGCCGGCGGGAATGAGGGTCTGGTGGAGGATGCCGTGGCGGTGTTCGTTTTTGAACATGGGGAAGGTGGCGGATTGGCCGCTCGGGTTGCGGGCGACGATGACGGAGGCTTCGGCGATGAAGGGGACGGCTTGTTCGAGGAGAAGCGGGACGGCGCCGAGATCGGACCAGGCGCGGGCGGCGTCGGCATCGGAGCGGAGCCAGAGTTGGCCTTTGCCGTCGTAACCGCCGCGGGCGGTTTTGGCGACGACGGGGACGAGTGCTGAGGACTGAGTGCTAAGTTGTTTGTAGGCGGGGAGGAGTTCGGATTCGGTATTGACGATGGCGAAGGGGCCGTGGGGGAAGTGGTGGGTGGCGAAGAGGGATTTTTCGTGGCGGCGGTCGCGGCAGACGGATTGGACGGCGGAGGAGGGGGCGACCCTGACCGTGCCGAGCGATTCGGCGGCCTGGAGGACTTCGGGGGGGACTTGCTCGAATTCGTTGGTGAGCACGTCAAGATCGCGGGCGAAATCGGCGACGGTGGCGGGGTCGGCGTTGTTCCCGGTGATGTGGCGGTCGGCCCAGCGGGCGGCGGGATCGTTGGGGGATTCCGAGAGGACATGGGTGGTGTAGCCCATGCGGCGCGCGGCTTCGCAGAGCATGGCGCCGAGCTGGCCGCCGCCGAGGATGCCGATGGTTGCGGGAGCGAGGATGGTCTGGAGCATTTTCAGTTTTCGATCTGGTGAGAGGCTTTTGCCACAGAGACAGAGACACAGAGGACGGCACGGAGTTTTGCAGGGAGGAGATTGGGTTAGGCGTCAGGTTTGGCGGGGAGGGATTCGTTGAGAACTTTCTTGGTGTTGGCCTGGCGGTAGGCCGCGAGGGCGACCTGGATGTCGGGATGTGTCAGGGCGAGGAGTTGGGCGGCGAAGAGAGCCGCGTTGATGGCGCCGGCTTTTCCGATGGCGAAGGTGGCGACGGGGACGCCAGCGGGCATCTGGACGATGGAGAGGAGGGAATCGAGGCCGTTGAGGGCGGCGGATTGGATGGGGACGGCGAGGACGGGGAGGAGCGTGTGAGAGGCGGTCATACCGGGCAGATGGGCGGCGCCGCCGGCGCCGGCGATGAGGGCGCGGAGGCCGCGGGCTTCGGCGGATTTGGCGTACTCGGCCATGAGGTCGGGGGTGCGGTGGGCGGAGACGATTTTCATTTCGAAGGGGATGGCGAGGGCGGTGAGGGTGTCGGCGGCGTGCTGCATCGTGGGCAGGTCGGAGGAGGAGCCCATGATGATGCCGACGAGGGGAGCGGCGGTTGCGGAAGAGATGGCGGTGGTCATGCGTGGCCTCGGAAGAGGGGGAAGGGAGAAGATACCCGATGGCGACGAAGTGGGGAATGCGCGCGGCGTCTTTTCGCGTGCGCGGGTGGTGCGGTATGATTGCGGAATGTGAAGAAAGGATTAGCAGGGAACGCTGGTGGTCTGGTCAGTATCGTTTGTGTTCTTCTGGGTGTGGCTGGCGGCGCTGGTGCTGGCGATCTGGGCTGCGCGTATTGCGCAGCGGTTCGGGGTGCGGCTGCCACGGAAAGTGCAGCGGGAGGTGGAGGCGGAGCGGTATCCGCGCGTGGCGGTGATTTTGCCGATCAAGGGGGTGGATGATGACACGCTGGGGAATGTGCGGGCGCTCTTGGAGCAGGATTATCCGGCATATCGGCTGATTTTTGTGGTGGAGTCGGAGGAGGACCCGGTGGTGGCGCTGCTGGAGAAAGTCGCGCAGGAGGAGAGCCGGGTGGAACTCGTGGTGGCGGGGCTGGCGGAGCATCGGGGCCAGAAGGTGCACAACCAGTTGGCGGGGGTCGAGCGGACGACGGAGCGGGATGAGATCCTGGCGTTCATGGATGCGGATGCGAAGCCGGCCCCGCAGTGGGTGCACAATCTGGTGATGCCGCTGACGTATGGGGAACACATCGGGGCGACGACGGGGTATCGGTATTACATTCCAGTGACGCCGCATACGGCCAACAAGATCGTGTCGGTGCTGAACGCGATGGTGGGCGCGCTGCTCGGGCCGTATCGGCGGACGTTTGCGTGGGGCGGGTCGATGGCGATTCGGCGCAAGGATTTTTTCGGCTATGGGCTGCGCGATCTGTGGCAGGGGGCGCTGTCGGATGATTATGTGCTGTCCTACTGCGTCAAGAGCGTGGCGAAGCGGAAGATTCAGTTTGTCGCGCAATGCCTGGTGGCGTCGGATGCGAATTTCAATTGGGCGTCGCTGTTTGAATTTGCGGTGCGTCAGTATCGGATCACGAAGGTGTGCGCGCCGTGGGTGTGGATGACGGCGGTGGGCGGGGCGCTCCTCTATCTGACGGCATTGTGCTACACGCTGTTCAACGTGATTTACGGATTCACGGGGCCGGGGGCGCTGCATGGGGAGCATCTCCGGCAAATGGGGATGTTTGCGGGGTTATATGGAACGTCGATGCTGCGGGGGTATCTGCTGGTGCTGGGGGGACAGCGGATGTTGCCGGAGCATAAGGAAGCGATTCGCTCGACGATGGGGTGGGCGACGGTGGGGATGCCGTGGTGTTTCGTGATCAATCTGGTGGCGTTGATCGGGAGCGGGATCGGGCGGACGATCGTGTGGCGCGGGGTGACGTATCGGATGGTGTCGCGGTTGAAGACGGAGGTGCTGCGGCCGCGGGGCGGGGTGGTGGAGAAGCGGCGGGCCGAGGTGGTGGGGCGGGGCGACTAGAAAAATTGGAAGCATTGGGGGGCGGAGGCGGGTTCAATTGGGCGTGGGTGCGCGCTGCGCGATGGGGGAGGGGTTCAGGCGGTAGTGTCGATCAAGTTGCCAAGGCCGGTGGCTTGGGCGAGGGAGGGATCTGAAGGTTGGGGTTGGGTGTTGGCGGCGCCGTTGAGGAGGTCGAGAATGGCGGCGCCTTGCTGGCGTTCGGCGTTGAGGGTTTTGGCGGCGACGGCGTAGCCGATGTCGCTGGCGACGCGCGCGGGGGTGAGCTGGGCGTCGGTGAGCTGGGATTGGGCGGGGCTGATCATGTATGTGTTATCGGCTGGAAGGGGTGGGGATGTTCAGTGCGGGGATGGAATTAGGGTAGAATGGCTGAATGCAGGATGTTGTGCGATTGACGCGGGAGTTGCGGGCGGGGATCGAGTGCGGGCGCGAGGGGGTGCGCGGAAACGGTTTTGCGGGGAATCCGGGGTTGGAGGGAATCGGGGCTTTCGTGCTGTTGCGGGCGACGGTGCGGGGACGCGTCGATCCGCGGACGGGGATGCTGGTGAACATCAAGGAAGTGGACCGGGTGCTGCGCGGGGCGGGCGTGG
>DASZZD010000097.1:0-32353 GCA_035545015.1 Phycisphaerae bacterium | reverse complement strand
CCCCCATCAATATTCATCCCCTCAGGCGTCCGAAGCACCGTCCCACCCGCCTGCGTCGCCGCTCCCTCCCCCCACCCCACCCCCGACATCCCCGCCACCAAACCGACAACGCTCACCCCCACCCAAAACCGCGCCATCCCGCTTCTCATATCAAGCCTCCTCGCCGCCCCGCCCCTTCACACTATACCTCCGCCCCGCCCCACCCGCACTGCTGCCCCCTCGCGCGCACAACTTGGCACGCCACAGAAACATTCGCGCGAAAAAATTCTCTCCCCAACCCCCACCGCCACAACCCCTTACCGCAAATCACCCCCGACCTGTGTGCGCACAAAGTGGGCGCGACTCCCCTCTATAGACAAGAAGGAGCACTGCGCCATGACACAAACCCAGAAACCTTCGTGGTCCTTCACCTATCCGGGACTTCGTGTTTACGTCCGGGCGGGGGGGCGAGGTTGTGTCGAATTCCCCCAAAACCCTCATACACAAGCACAAAAACCTCAAGTTTGCAAAAACACAACGGCAAAAACTCAACGTTTTTTGCAAAACACCCCCGATACATCGAAGAAAACCCCACCTCACCCCCCCGAATCCCCCCACTCAGCACTCCGCCCCCCCGACCCAACCGGCGCCGCCCTCCGACGGCGCCGGCCCAAATCCGCCCGCCCCTCCCCCTTACCGATTGGACCCCATGTTGTTCATCCCGTTCATATCCCCATTGATCATCGCCAGGTGCTCGCGCAGCGTCGGCAGCGTCTTGCTCGCCCACATCCGCACCGGCTGCGACGTGTTCTGTGTCGCCCCCTGGAACAGCGCAATCGTCTGCTCGTGCGCCGTCTTCTGCTGCCGCAGATATTCCCGGTCGAAGTCCGACCCCTGCATCCCCTGCAACTGCTTGAGCATCTGCTGCTGGTCCGCCGTCGGCGCCGCGTTCAGCGCCACCCCTTCCGACCGCGCCAGCGACATCAGCTCGTCGTTCGCCTTCGTATGGTCCGTCACCATCCGCTGCGCAATGTTCCGCACCTGCGTGTCCGACGATTTCTGCAACGCCAACTGCCCCGCCTCCACCTCATACATCCCCCCCGCCCCCGCCTGGTCGAAGAACCTCTGGTCAGCCGCTGTCGCCGGCGCGATCCCCTGCTGCTCCGACCGCTCCCCATTCGCCTGCTGCCCATTGTTGCCGCCGGCATTTGCCGAATTCGTGCTCTGGCAGCCCAGCGGCGCCAACGCCGCGCACAGGACAACAATTCCCATCGTGTACCGCATAACAAGCTCCTCACATGCAAAATGTCACGCTCTACCGCGCAGCGCCAGACAAGGCGCGCGTCCCGACGTGTCTCCCACCACCCCAACAACACCCGTGCCGCAAAAAGGAAAGTTGCCATCCCTCCCCCCGTGCCGCACGTCCAGCATTGCAGCGCCCGCCTCTGGTCAGGAAGATGGTACCCGCCTGCCTTCAGGAGTTACCCATGCCCACCGCCTCCGCTGCCCGCCCCGTCACCCTCATCACCGGCGCCGCCGGCTTCGTCGGTTCGCGCCTCGCCAAAGCACTCCTCGATCGCAACGGACCCGCCGACACCATCCTCGGCATCGACAACTTCGACCCCTACTACGACCGCTCCCACAAAGACCGCCACCTCCGCGACCTCCTCTCCAATCCGCGCTTCACCTTCATCGAAGCCGACCTCCGCAACCCCGATCATCTCCTCGCCATCTTCAAGGAGCACCGCCCCGCGCGCGTCGCCCACATGGCCGCCATGGCCGCCGTCCGCTACTCCATGAACCATCCCCTCATCTACGGCACCGTCAACGTCCAGGGCACCATGAACCTCCTCGACGCCGCCCGCCAAACGAGTTCTCCCGCATGCGTCCTCGCCTCCACCGGTTCCGTCTACGGCACTTCCACCCCCGTCCCCTTCAAAGAAGACGCACCCGCCGACCGCCCCCTCGCCCCCTACCCCGCCTCCAAACGCGCCATGGAGCTCCTCGCCCACTGCTACGCCCACCTCTGGAAACTCCCCACCACCATCGTCCGCTTCTTCAACGTCTACGGTCCCCACGGACGCCCCGACATGATGCCCTGGCAATGGACCCTCGACATCCTCGCCGGCAAACCCCTCACCCTCTACAACGCCGGCCACATCAAACGCGACTGGACCTACATCGACGACATCGTCGCCGGCCTCATCCTCGCCCTCGACCACCCGCCCCAGTCCGGCTACGACATCCTCAACCTCGGCTGCTCCAACCCCATCGAAAACCTCCGCTTCGTCGAACTCCTCGAATCCCTCCTCAACAAAAAAGCCCTCATCGTCAACACCCCCACCCCCCCCACCGAACCCCTCATCACCTACGCCGCCACCACCAAAGCCAAACAACTCCTCGGCTACACCCCCAAAACCCAGATCGAACAAGGCCTCGCCAACTTCATCACCTGGCTCCGCGAAGAAAGGATCATCTGATGCGCCACCAGGGAGAAGGCCATCCACCGAAAAGCCGGAACCGCATCGCCGCATTTGTCGCGGCGACTCCCCATGCGGTATCCTCACCTTTTCCCGGGCGATTAGCTCAGTTGGTTAGAGCGCCGTGTTTACACCGCGGATGTCGGGGGTTCGAGTCCCTCATCGCCCATCCCTTTACTCGCGTTTCCTTCCTTCGGCTTCGCATGGTCCTCCGCCCGCTCACCCTCGCCGACGAAGCCGCATTTCTCCGCGGTTACGAGGATTACGCCGGTGAAAACCCCGCGCAGTACACCTTTACCTGGAAGCCGGGAATGTCTTTCGCCCAGCACGTCCAGCAACTCGACGATCACGCCCGCGGCCTGAACGTTCCCGCGGAGTGGGTTCCCTCGACGATGCTCTACGCTTTCGCCGGCGCACGAATCGTCGGCCGCGTCAGCATCCGCCACACCCTCAACGATTACCTGCGCCGGCGCGGCGGCCACGTCGGCTATTCCGTCGCCCCCCCCTACCGCCGCAAAGGATTCGCGACCCTGATGCTCCGCCTCGCACTCGACCCCTGCCGCGCGCTCGGCCTCGAAAAAATCATGCTCACCTGCGACGACGACAACATCGCGTCCGTCAAAGTCATCGAAAAAAACGGCGGCGTGCTCGCCGAAACCTTTCGTGATAAAGAATCCCGTACGCTCACGCGGCGCTACTGGATCGATCTGGGACCTCTTGTTCATGAGAAGGATTGAACGTGTTTGCTTCCAAACGTCCGGCAATGGCGCAGCGCACCTTCACTTCGCCGGTCATCGAGCGGGTGATCGCCGAGACCTGCGCGAGAATCGCCGACCCCGAACTCGCGTGGCTTTTCGAGAATTGCTTCCCCAACACGCTCGACACCACCGTGCAGTTCACCCCCGCCGCAACCTCCGAAGCCTCGGACGACACGTTCATCATCACCGGCGACATCCACGCCATGTGGCTGCGCGATTCCACCAACCAGGTGTGGCCCTATGTGCCTTTCGCCGCCCAGTGCGAAAAGCTCCGCTCCCTGCTGCGCGGGCTGATTCAGCGCCAGGCGCGCTGCATCCTGCTCGACGCCTACGCCAACGCGTTCTACCGCTCGCCGGGCCAGGAATCGCCCTGGAAAAGCGATCTCACCTTCATGCGCCCCGGCGTGCATGAGCGCAAGTACGAGCTCGATTCGCTGGTCTCCGTCCTGCGCCTCGCCACCGGCTACTATGCCGCCACGCGCGACGCCGCCATCTTCAACGAGTTCACGCTGCGATCCCTGGCGCGCATCTGCGACGTGATCGCCTATGAACAGCAGGGCCAACTCGAACAGCCCTATCCCTCCGACGATCGCGGCTATCGCTTCCAGCGCAATACGCCCAACACCACCGATTCGCTGCCGCTGGAAGGCCTGGGCAATCCCTATCGCCGCACCGGCATGTCGCGCTGCCCGTTCCGCCCCTCTGATGACGCCTGCGTCTTCCAGTTCCTCATTCCCGCCAATGCCGCGGCGGTGGTCGAATTGCGTCGCACGGCCGATGTCCTCGAAGACCTTCATCTCGCGGCCGGCATCGTCACCAGCGCCCGCCGGGCGGCCATGACCATCTCCGAAGGCATCTTCCGTCACGGCATCGCGCAGCATCCCCAGCATGGGGAAATTTTTGTCTACGAAGCGGACGGCTTCGGCTCGACGTTACTGATGGATGATGCCGGCCCACCGAATCTCGTCGGTCTTCCCTACCTGGGCTTTTGCAGCGCCGACGATGAGATTTACAAGAACACCCGGCGCTTCGCGCTATCGCGCGACAATCCGTACTATGCCCAAGGCGCCGCCGGGCGTGGTCTGACATCGCCGCACATCGGCGTCTCATGGATCTGGCCGCTGGGCATCATCACGCAGGCGATCACCGCCACCGATGACGCGGAAATCCTCGCCTGTCTCCGGCTGCTCAAGCACACGCACGCCGGCACGGGCTTCATGCACGAAGCCTTCCGCAGCGACGACGCCCGCCGCTACACGCGCGACTGGTTCGCCTGGGCCAACACGTTTTTTGGCGAGCTGATCCTGCACGTGCGCAACACGCGGCCGCAGTTGCTGGAGAAGCCTCTGGATTGATGTCGCGCGTTACTGGGAGACGCCGATGTACATAGGCGTGCCGTCGCCGTGGTGGTGGCTGGGGCCGGAAAGGATGGCCTGCACCGACTGCGGCGCGGTCACCCACACGCGATCGCCGGCGATCGAAATGTCCCCGATTTTCCCGCCGTTGGATTTCCATATCTCCGGCCGCACCGAGGCCGTGATGAGGCGCAGGATATCCGTGTCGCTGTCTTGCGGCGCCGCGGGCACGTGGTTTCTTGCCGCCTTCGCGGCCTTGCCCGGGCCCGCCCGCTCGTTACGCGGATCGGCCTGCACGGGATCCAGCCCCCGCTCCGGCGGCGCCGGGGCGGGGTCCTCCTTCAGCGTGTTGAGGTCCATCGTCGGCGGCACGATCCGCGGCAGGTTCGCCAGCAGGTCGTTGAGGTCATAGCTCCGCGTCACCACCGTGTTGTCCGCCTGGCCCTGCGTCTCGACCTCCACCACCCCCTCATCCGCCGCGATCACCATGTCCTGGTCCGGCGCCGCCTCCTTCAAAATTCCCAGCAGCGCCTGCTTGAGCGTTCCCTCCCGCACCAGAAAAACGTGCGGCGCATCAACGTCCACGCCAACTTCCTGGAGACCGCGAATCCCCAGCACGATGTTGGTCCCCGCGTTCGCGGCCATCTGGCGCAGCGCCGCCTTGAGCGACACATTCTTCAACACCACCGCCCTGACAGGTTTGGTCAGCAACGCCTTGTCCGTTTCGACCAGCGTCACCTTTCCCAGCACCATCGGGCGAAAGGGAATCGAAGCGGTGCTCACGGCCTGGCTGATCCCGAGGCCGTTGGTGAACGTATCGAAACCTTCGAGGCTTGCCTGCGAGGGGGCCAGATGCATGGTCACATAGCGGCCATCGGCGGAGACCGCGCCGGTCACATCGAGGACGCTGCCGGTGGAGAGGGTGGAAACCGTGAGCGACGTTCCCACCGCCGCGTTGCCCCCGCCGTTGCCGATGACCTGTCCGCGCACTCCCGCCGCCGCCCCCAGCAGACCCACCCCGAGCGCCATGATCGTCAGACGCTTCATCATGCACCCCGCGCTCCAAACGCCCGTGCGATGCGGATCACATGCCGACGCGGATGGCGCCGGTGGAGGAGTTCACCGGACCGCCGATCATTTCCTGGACCGACTGCGGAGCGGTGACGATCAGCTTGCCGCTGAAGTAGCGCATCGTCGCGGTGCCGCCGTTGTCTTTCCAGATGCTCGGCCGCACCACTTCCTTGATCAGCTCAACGAGTTCCTGGCCTTTCTGGTCGGAGGTCTGCGACGCCTGGGAGCCGGCGCCGGTGTTGTTGCTGCTGAAGAGGGATTGCTGGCCCGCGGTCGAGCCGCCGCCGCCCCCTTGCGTCGAGCCGCCCTGGGTCACCGCCTGCAGGTTGAACGTGGGCACCTGAATGTTCTGCTGATAGTCAGGCATCACCAGGTCGTCCACGATGTACACCTTGGTGATCATGACCCTGTCCGCATCTTCCTGCGTGGTGATGCTGATCACATTCTCATCCACGTCAAAGGTCAGCGGCACGGTGGGCGAGGCCTGGTCCAGCACGAGCTGCAGCGCCTTGCGCAGCGTGACGCCGCGCGCATCAATGGTGATGGGCGAATCCTGCGAGACGCCGGCCGCCTCGAGCACTTTCCAGTTCACCACGATGTTGGCGCCGGAGATGTTGCGGAGGTAGTCGACGACCTTGGAGATCGCGATGCCGTCGGCTTGAATCTGCGTAATGTTTTGCCCGAGGGCCCAGCGTGCGTTGGAACCGGGAGCCGCGCGCACGGGCGTGGGAGAGGGGGTACTGCCGGTGGAGGATGTCGCATCGGCGCCGAAAGCCGCCCCCGCCAGCGCCATTGTCACCACGGTGGTCCACAGAGCCATGCGCATCGCCGAACCTCCCTTTGGGAAAAGGACTGTTCCCTCCATGCACGGGCGATTTTATCCGGACGCACCCCGTGAATTCCACAAAAATCTTTTCAACCGTGAATTATTTCGCCAAGCATAGGAATCGTCCCGGATCTTGCCTGAAAAGCCCGGTTCCCGAGTGCCATTCGCCCGTCGCCGTTCACCGTTTCCGCGCCTCGGCCTGCGAGCGCAGCTTCTCCAGCCGGTCCGCAAACTCCGTGCGCCAGTGATCCCGCAGCCCCGTCTGAATTCGCTCCATGTAGGGCGCCTTCTTCGCATTCTTCGGCCGATACTCCGCCGCCAGCGCGCCTACATGCGCTTCATCCACCGGCTGCCACGGCCCATACACCAGCGAGCCATCCGCGCCGATCGTCGTCTCCGCAAATGTCGGCAGCGCATCGAAGCCCGCCATCAGCTCCGGCGGATCGCCCGCCGCCCGCACCGCCCGTCGCGCCGCCACCAGCGCCTCCTCGTTGTCCACCAGCGCCGACTTGATCATGTCCCCCAGAAACGCCCGCCGATCCGCCTGCTTTTTCGGATCCGCCTTCAGCGCCCCCGCCTGGGCAAAGGGATTCGTCGGATCGAACATCTCGTCCGATTCCTTCGCGTACAACTCCGGCAGCACGCTCAAGCGCCCCAGCACATCCCGCTTCGGCCCGCCCGGAACGCCCGCCTTGAACACCCACAGCCGCTGGCCCGGCGGGCTGATCACAAACTCAATGAAATGCGAGGCGATGTCCGCGTGCGGCGAGCCTTTCAGCAGTGCGATCGGGTCGGCGTCAATCGTCGAGCCGCCCTGCGGGATGATGAACTGCACAATGCGCGGCCCCACGCGGATGACGTTCGTGCGGCCGAAGAAATCGATCACGATCCCCGCCACCGCCTGCGCCGAGCCCACATCATCGGAGGGATCGGAGCCGTTCTCGCGGATGGCGTTGGCGTTGGCGAACATGCGGGTCATCAGGCCCCAGCCCTTGTCCCAGCCATACTGGGCGAAGGTCATGTCGTAGCTGGTGAGCACGGAGCCCGACTTCGAGGGATCGCCCAGCGACAGGTCGCCGATCCACTCACCGCCGGCGATATCGGCCCAGGTTTTGGGCATGGTGAGGCCCAGTTCCTTCAGGCGGTCCTTGTTTACCACGATGCCGAAGTTGGACATCGTGGCGGCGATCCACACGTCGCCGGGCCCATGCAGCGGCGTGCCGAAGATGTCGTGCGGAACCTGATCCAGCACGCTCTGCGGCAGTTCCGGCTTCACCAGGAATTTCTGATACTGCCCGAACGACGCCGACCCGCCGCCCCACACGAGGTCGAAGGTGCTCGTGGCGCCGTGGGAATACTGATTTTCGAGATAGCGCGCGATGTTGCCCGTGCCGCCGCCGCCGATATCGGGATAGTTGATGTTGACCGGCGTGCCATATTTTTTCAGGTGCCACGCGGAGAAGGCCTGGGCGAATTCCCGGCGGATGTTGGAGCCGTGGGGGCTGACGATGTCGAGCGTCACGACGCCGGTTTGCCGGCCGTTGCCGCAGGCCGCCAGCAGCAATGCCGCCAGCGTGATTCCCGCGCACAGCGCCGCTCGCATCACGTCGCCCATATGCCGCATCATCCGCCCCTCACGCCGCATCCGGAACGAGCATCACGTGCTCCGCGCGCACGGCGACCACGACTTCCTCCCCATGCGCCGGCGCCGCGCTGCGGGGGTTGAGCTCGAACGCCTTGATCTGCTGGCCGTCGACTTCCACGATGTGCTCCGCGATTTCCCCCAGGTACACCGTGTGCACGCGCCGCCCGCGCAACTGGTTCACCGTCGCTCCCAGGTCGCGATCCCCAGGCACCACCTGCACCGCCTCGGGCCGGAACGCCGCCAGGACCTTCTGCCGCGGACTCACCGCTCCCGCCGCCGACTTCATCGCAAAGAGCGTCCCCGCGCGGGTCTTCACGCTCACCGTGCTGCTGGTGATCGTGTCGACTTCGCCCGGGAGAAAATTCGATTCCCCGATGAAATCCGCCACGAACCTCGACACCGGCTTGCGATACAAATCGGTCGGCGTGCCCGTCTGCTGCAACTTCCCCGCGCGCATCACCGCGATGCCATCCGCCATCGAGAGCGCTTCCTTCTGGTCGTGCGTCACGTACACCGCCGTGATGCCGGTTTGCTTGACGATCCGCCGAATTTCCGCCCGCATGTCCAATCGCAGCTTCGCATCCAGGTTGCTCAGCGGCTCATCGAGCAGCAGGCACTGCGGCCGAAACGCCAGCGCCCGCGCCAACGCCACCCGCTGCTGCTGGCCGCCCGACAACTGGTTGGGCTTCCGCCCCTTCAAATGCCCCATCTGCACGAGGCCCAGCGCTTCGTCGATCCGCTTCTCGCGCTCGGCCCCCTTGATCTTCCGCACATCCAGCCCGAAGCCCACGTTGTCGCCGACCGTCATGTGCGGCCAGAGCGCGTAACTCTGAAAGACCATCCCCGTGTCGCGCTCGTGCGGCGGCACGTACGTCATGTCCTTCCCGTCAAACGTGATCCGTCCCTCCGTCGGCAAAATGAACCCCGCGATCATCCGCAGCAGCGTCGTCTTCCCGCACCCCGACGGCCCCAGCAGAAAAAACAACGCCCCCGACGGAATCGTCAGCGACCCATCATCCACCGCCGTCGTCATTCCTCCCACCCCGCTCCCGCCCGCGGCCGCTTCCCCGCCGCCCTTGCCTTCCGTCTTCGCCGCCGGGAAGCGTTTCGTCACGTGTTCAATCGCGATGGTCACCATGTCCGCAGAATACCCGCGTCACTTCCAAGCGCCCAGCAGCGCGTGGCATCGGCGTCCCGCCGATATCGGCCGAAGGGCGATAGGAAAGAGCACGGCCCCTCCCGCAACGATCCGCAGCGGCCTGAGGGCCGCCATGGGCGGGACGCCCATGCCACTATTTATTACCGCCGTCATCCACGATGTCATACACCGTTCCATCCAGCGCCAGCGTGAGGTTATTGCCCAGCGCGAAGTACGCCGCCGCCTCCGGATAGCGTTTCAACAACGCAAAATAATCATCGGATCCAAACACGATCTTGACATGTTTCGCATCTTTCAACTTTTGCACGCCGGCATCTGTCCATTGATTCCCATTCAGGAAGAATGACCGGTCGTTCACCACGCGCGATTCCTGCGAATAGTTGGTGACGATCCGATACCCCGTCGCTCCCGGCCCCGCCGCGCCCTGCCAGCCGTTGGCGGAGGCGGTTCCCAGGTTCAGCGCTTCAGGCGACGCCGCCGCGCGTCCCGCCCCGCCGCCCCCCCCGCGCCCGCCATACCCTCCAAATCCGCCGCCGCCCGCCACGCTGAGCGCCGGCGCCGCCTGGTTCTCGAACCGTGCATGGGCCGAACTCTGCGCCGCCGCCTGCCGCGAATCCTCCAGATTTCCCGCACGCTCATAGCTCCGCGTGTTCACGCTGTCCGCGACCGCCTGGCCGCCGGTGGAATTTCCCGCCTGCAGGCTCTTGAACGCCGCGCCCGCGTTGGCCGTCGCATCGCGATCCTGCGACATCTCCCGCAGCGTCTGTTGCGCCAAGGGCACCCGGCGCTTCTGTTCATCCTCGATGATCAGCATCGCCGTATAAGGCGTCACCACGCCCCACCGCCGCGCCAAATCCACCACCTCCTCCTTCACCTCCGCGCTCTCGCCATGCAGCCGAATCTCATCCAGCAGATACCCCACCCGCCGTGTCGCCCACAACTTGGCAATCCAATCCTTTTCCGGCCCGGTCGAATCCGCAAACTCCACATCCTGCGAAAACTTCTGCTCCTTCCCGTTCACCATCCCCGTGATCGTCACCGCCGTCTTGCCGCCCTTCTCATATGTCCCAAACGCCACGAGCTGATCCCCGCGGAACAGGTCCGGCAGCTCCTTGGGATACAGCTTCGACACCGTCACGTTCCCCGTATCCAGCTTCAACCCCGCCAGCACCGGGTCCTGCACTTTGCCCCAGAAATTGCTCATCGCCAGTTCGAGGTTCTCATTCGGATAAACGTACTGCGAATAGCCGCGAGAATCGCTCGCCACCAGATCCAGCAGCTTCGTGTTCACATCCGTGCCCACGCCGAAGGAAAAAATCCGCACCCCCGCCGCTTCCGGCTTCACGTGCGCCAGAATCCGGTCCGGATCCTCCTCCCCGATCGTCGGCTGCCCGTCGGTCATGAACACGATCATCCGCACCCGATCCGTCCCCGCCCCGCTCACCTCCGCGAGCGCCTTCGTCAACGCCTCATCGATCGCCGTCCCGCCCGCCGCACGCAGGTTCGCCGCAAAATCCTCCGCCTTCTTCCGGTTGTCCGCGCTCGCATCCTTGAGCCCATTGAACAACGGCTCCGCCTCCGTGCTGAACCGCACCACATCAAACCGATCCTGCGCATTGAGCGTGTCGATGCAATACTTGAGCGCCTTGCGCGTCTGCTCGATCTTCTCTCCGCTCATCGACCCCGACGTATCCATCACGAACACCACATCCTTGGGCATCGGCGTCGCATCCTTCGTCACCCCCGGCGACGCCAGCAGCACGAAGTACCCCTCCTTCGACGGGTCCGGCCGATAGCTCAGCACGCTGATCCCCACCGCCGCCGCCTTGTGCCCGATGTACAAATGAAAATCCGTGTCCGGCCGCACATCGTGCGCTTCATAACTCACCACCGCCTCATTATCCCCATGGTGCACCACATCCACCGTGTGCGTCGGCGAATACACCGTCGTGATCGGCGTCGTGCCCCCCACCGTCACATGAATGCTCACATCCTTCAGCGGCGCGCTCGAATACTTCTCCGTGTTCAGCGTGTAGTGATAATCCAGCAGCCCGTTGTCCTGCTTCAAAAGCTCCGTGTACTTCAACTGAATCTTCTTCCGGCTGTGCGGCTCGATCGGAAAAATGTGCACCCGGAACATCGCCCGCCCCGCATATTCCAGCAGCGCCGGATCGCGCGTCCGCCGCACGATGTCTTCATAAATCCCCCGCGCCTTGTCCGCCGGCAAGAGCTCCGCCTCCACCGTCTTGCCGTCGATATCCATCGCGAATTTATCGATCCGCGCCCCCTCCGGCACCGGAAACATGTAATCCCCCTCCAGCCGCGAATCATTCGGATTGAAAAATTCCTGGTCGACGCTCGTCACCGCCACCTGGTCGTCGATCCTGCATTCCACCCGGTGATACGTCACCTCCAGCGGCGCAAAAATAAAATGCCCGCGCACCACCACGTGATTGTCGGGAATCACAATAAACCCATCCCCCCGCGCCCTCCCCGACAACCCCATGAGGACGCCCACCACCACCGCCACCATTATCCAAAAACCACTCCGCATCGCACACCTCCAGCCCCCGCGCATCGCCCCGTCCCCCCTTTAGATCACCGGCACGCAAAAAAGTTCACGGAAAATCCGCAGCACGGGCCCCCCCCTTCCGCGGCACTTGCCACGCGGCGCAAGCGGCCATACTGCCGCACTGGCGGCCCGCACCGGAGCCTTGCCTCACGTGAATCCCGCTGCCGGTAATTCCTCAGCCGAAGCAATGCCCGACGCACCCGCGCGCTGCCCGTCTTCCAACTCCGCTCACACCTCATTCCCCGCCGTCATCCGCTCCGCCTCCTGCTTCCATTCCGTCACCATCGTCCCCATCACCTCGACGCGCTTCTTGAGCCCCCCCGCGATCCGCGTCGCGAGGCTTCTGATGGTTTCCACTTTTTCCCGCGGCGCCTTGAGCTCCGCCTTCACCGCGTCGGGCGCGTTCTGCAGCATCCCCATCGTCTCATCGTATTCCGCCTGTGCCTCCTTCATCCCGGCTTCCACGCGCTCCCAGGCCTTGGCCGCCTCCTTCTCAAGCCGCTCGCCCTCAAGCGGCGCGCTGCGCCACAGGTCGGGGCTCGCCTTGCTCACGGGATACAGCATCGTGTTGAGTTCGCGCATGCGGTTGATATGGTTGTCGATCATCGTCAGATCGGTGTCGATGGCGTGGTAGCGTCGCTCGAGCCCCTTGAGCCTTCCCATCACCGCCGCCGCCGAGCCCGACGCCGATTTCGCCGCCACCAGCGCCGCGTCCTGCATCTCCCGCCAGCCCGCGATGCGGTTGTTCAGGCCCTCTAGTTTCCGCGGCGTGCTGGCGTAAATCATTCCCGCGATCTTGTGCGTGTCCTGCAGGTTCGTCGCCTGCTTGCCCACGCTCCGCCGCACCGCCTCATCCGCCGCGTGGAACATCTTGCCCACCTCCGCCATCTCCGTCTCCGCCGTCTTCCAGTGGCCTTGTGCCCGCTCCCACACCGCCTTGGCTTGCGCCGCGAGCGCCGCCCCCTCCTTCACCGCCGCATCCCACACCTTGTTGTCCTTCTTCGCGTCGGCGTGGTAACGCTGGTCCGCATCCCGCGCCTTTTCCGCAAGGTTGTCCACTTCCGTCAGCTCATGCGCCACCGCGTCCAGGTGCGACGTCGCCAGCTTGATGCGCCCGATCAGCGCCGCCTCCGACGCCGACGCGCTCCTGGCCGCCGCCTGCTGCAGATGCTCCTGCGACGTCGCATGTGCGATGGCCTGCTGCGCCGCTTCATCGGCCTCGGCAAGGTCCTTGTCCAGCCGGTTCGCCAGCGCCGTCGCTTGCGTGTGGATCACCTCCAGGTGCTCCCGCACGTTCTTGGGCACCAGCGTCTTGCTCCGGTATTCATTGGCCTTCTTGTTCGAAAAGGCCGCCAGGTCCCGCAGCGCATGAATGCACGGACCGATCTTCCCGTCCCGTTCCGCGTGCAGCGCCGCCCGCGCCTTCTCCGCCGGCGCAACGTTCGATGCGTGCCCGTACAGGTCTCGATCCAGCACCGCCGCCGTGATCTTCCCGAACGGCCCTTCCGCCTTGTCGATGTATTGCCCTACCTGCGTGTGGTCCGCTTTCAGTATTCGCGCCAGCAGGTTGGAGTTCCACTTCGAGCGCCGCAGCATCGCATGGAATTCGGGAAGCGTGTAAGCCATCGCCACTCTCCTTTACCATAAGAAAGACGTTTATCTTCAACGCGATGTTTTCTCGCGTGCGCCGCAAAATAGCGAACATCCTCTGAGATTCTTTCCGCACTTTCAGCACCATGCAAGAAAAACCTGCGACTTTTCACCAGCTTGGCGCTTTGCCTTTTGCCTTTCTGTTATCATGTCCGCATGATCCAGGTCGACCGCCTCACCAAAATCTTCGGCGCCCAGATCGCCGTCGATAACCTCTCCTTCTCCATCCCCACCGGACAGATCGTCGGCTTCCTCGGACCCAACGGCGCCGGCAAATCCACTACCTTGAAAATGCTCGCCGGCATGCTCGAACCCACCTCTGGCACAGCCACCCTCTGCGGCTTCGACATCCGCACCCAGCCCCTCGAGGTCAAACGCCGCATCGGCTTCGTCCCCGAATCCGCCGCCGTCTTCGAATCCCTCACCGGCCTCGAGTATCTCGAAATGATCGCCGCCCTCTACGCCATTCCCGCCGATGCCGCCCGCAAACGCATCGAGCAGTTCATCGCCTTCTTCGATCTCTCCTTCGCCACGCTCACCGAAAAACTCCTCGGCGCGTACTCCAAAGGCATGCGCCGCAAGGTCGCCATCACCTCCGCCCTCCTTCACAATCCCCCCGTCGTTTTCTTCGACGAACCCCTCGACGGCCTCGACGCCAACGCCGCCGTCGGCTTCAAAGCCCTCATCCAGACCCTGGCCCAGGAAGGCAAGACCATCCTCTACAGTTCTCACATCCTCGACGTCGTCGAACGCGTCTGCCACCGCGTGCTCATCATCGATAAGGGCAAGCTCCTCCTCGACGGCAAGCCTGACGAACTCGTCGCACAGCACGACGCCGGGACCCTCGAACGCCTCTTCACCCAGCTCACCGGCGGCGCTGAACTCGAACAACGCGCCGCCGCCTTCGCCAAAACCTTCCTGCCGTGAGAGATGGTCAAGCTCACCCTGCTATCGGGTGCCGCTATAATGGATGCAGTTTGTGGAGAATCCCATGCCGACCGCCGCCATCAAAGAAATCCTCAAGGAAATAGACGCCCTCGACGACGCCGACCTGCGCACGCTCGACCGTGAACTCGCCCGGCGCCTCGAAAAGCAGTGGTCCGCGGAATCCACCAAGGCACGCCGGATAGCTCGCAAGCGCAAGATTGATCAACAAGCCATTGACGCCGCCATTGAACGCCGGCGCTACCGGCGATGAAACCTTACATGTTTGCAACGGTCCGAGGCCTTGCTCGATGACAGTCTCCCCAGCGGAAACCCCCACCACGCTCTCCGCCAACAAAGCCCTGCGCCGCCTCTTCCTCACCCTCTTCCTCCGTGGCCGCTCCGTCCGCGGACTCCACAAATCCAACCTCCCCACTTCCCTCCCCAAAAAGCTCGGCCTCACCCTCCTCTTCTACGCCCTCTTCGGCACCATCGCCGCCGCCAGCGGACCCAAGCCCACCATCGTCACCGCCCTCGTCCTTCACACCATGACCCTTCTTTTTCTCGCCATGTTCATCGCCGCCTCTTCCGGCGAAATTCTCTTCAACCGCGAAGAGGCCGACATCCTGCTCTCCCGCCCCATCTCCGCACGCTCCCTGCTCTGGGCCAAAATCACCGTGCTTCTTCAGGTCGCCCTCTGGATCGCTTTCTCCCTCAACCTCGTCGGCTTCGTCACCGGCACGCTCGGCCCCGACGGCTCCTGGCTCTTCGCCCCCGTCCACGCCCTCTCCCTCGTCATCGAATCCCTTTTCACCGCCGCCGCCGTCGTCCTGCTTTATCACCTCTGCCTGCTCTGGTTCGGCCGCGAACGCCTCGACAACATCATGACCACCGCCCAAGTGCTCGTCATCGTCGTCACCATCGCCGCCAGCCAGGCCGCCCCCTTTGCCAATGAATACTTCGCCCACTCCGGCGGCGATCTCGCCCGATCCTGGTGGCTCGTCCTGATCCCCCCCGCCTGGTTCGCCGGCTTCGACGACGCCCTTGCCGGGTCGCACGCGCTCACCTCCTTCATGCTCGCCGGCGCCGGTCTGCTCGTCACCGCCATCCTCGCCTGGGCCGCCTTCGACCGGCTTGCCGCCACCTACACCACCAACCTCCAGCAGATCGTCGAATCCTCCAGTTCCACGCGCTCCCGCCCCGCCGGCGCTTCCGGCGGACGACGCTGGCTCGAACGCGCCGTCGAGCGCGCCCCCCTCCGCTGGTATCTCGGCGATCCCATGACTCGCCGCGCTTTCCTCCTCTGCACCGCCTACCTCCTGCGCGACCGCGACACCAAGCTCCGCGTCTATCCCTCCATCGCTCCCATGCTCATCATCCCCTTCTTCCTGCTCCTCAACCTCCGCCAAGGCGGCGCACCCACCGGCGACGCCTTCCCCCTCATCTTCGGCGCCTCCTACCTCGCCCTCTCCCCCACCCTCGCCCTCTACACCCTGCAATACTCCCAGCAATTCCAGGCTTGCGACATCTTCCGCCTCGCTCCCATCACCGGCCCCGGCTTCCTCTGCGCCGGCGCCCGCCGCGCCGTGCTGCTGCTGATCGCCTTCCCCACCGTGCTGATCTTCGCCATCGCCGCCTACGCCATCCGCCACAATCCCACCGAGCTGCTCCTCCTGCTTCCCGGCGTCCTCGCCCTCCCGCTCTTCGCGATCCTTCCCCAAATCGGCGGCCACGCCATCCCCCTCTCCCGCCCTGTCGACGCCGCCAAATCCACCAGCCGCGGCCTCATGATCTTCGGATTCCTGCTGATCTCGCTCGCCCTCTCCGGCATCGGCTGGCTGGCCTACACGTTCCACCTGCTGCTCCCCGCGCTGCTCCTCGAAGCCATCTTCGTCTTCACCGCCACCACCCTCCTCGCCCGCCACATCGCCCACTCCGCGTGGCCGGCCGCCGAATGATCCTCGATGCGCCCGTCACCGGGAATGCACAATCTCGAACCGTTCCTTGGGACCGTCCGCAATCAACGTGACCTCGTTCAAAATATCGCGGCCAATCAAGGCGTACGGTCGCTCATGCGTGATCGCTTCCACCCAGTAACGCCGCCCTTCCACCACGATCTCCACGAGATAGGACTTTTCCTCACGACCCGTCTGCCGAATGGTCAAGGTGTTGAACGCCACCAGCTTGAGCTTTCCGATGCACGCGCGGGGCAGCACGGAAAGATCGGCCGCGGTATCCAGCTTCCCCCGGCATCGCATGGTCACGCCGCCGCCTCCCGGCGCCAGCAATGCCACCGGCAGAATCAGCGCCGGCGGATTCGAGAACTCGTCAGAATAATGATGCTGCATGCGCCCGAAGCTCACCGCGGATCATCAATCGTCGGCACTTCCGACAAAACCTGCGACACCACAAACCGATGATCGGGAAACTGCTCCATCAGCCGGGTATAGAGCGACAATTTATCCTGGCCCACGCCGACGATCTTGCGGTCCCGTATCCCCACGAACTTGTTGCGATACGCCGGATCCTTGAACAGCCTCGCGCGGATCCGCCGGAAATAATGAAATGCTTCGTCCGCATGCTTGATCGACTGCCGATGCGAAATCACCTTGTCGTTGCGTTCAGCCTTTGTGCGCTCGTGAATGGGCGTACCGATCGTCATGCATCACCTCATCCCCATTATACGGAAAAGCCCGCACGATCAGTGCGGGCTTTTTTCTTCGTAGCCGACGCCACACCAGCCTGCTTACGCCAGGTTCATCGTCAGCAAAAACTCCCGGTTCGTCCCCTTCTTCTCCAGCCGGCTCTTGAGCAGCTCCACCGCCTCGATCGGGTTCATATCCGAGAGCACCTTGCGCAGCCGATACACCAGCTCCAGTTCCTTCGGATCCAGCAGCAACTCCTCCTTGCGTGTCCCGGACATCGACACGTTGATCGCCGGATAAGTCCGCCGCTCGACCAGCCGCCGATCCAGGTGCAATTCCGAATTGCCGGTGCCCTTGAACTCTTCGAAGATCACTTCATCCATCTTCGAGCCGGTATCGACGAGCGCCGTGCCGATGATCGTCAGCGACCCGCCCTCTTCGATGTTGCGAGCGGCCCCGAAGAACCGCTTGGGTTTCTGCAATGCGTTGGCATCCACGCCGCCGGTCAGAATCTTGCCCGAGTGCGGCACTTCCGTGTTGTACGCACGGGCCAGACGCGTGATCGAATCCAGCAGAATCACCACATCCCGCCCATACTCCACCAGCCGTTTCGCCTTCTCGATGACCATCTCGGCCACCTGCACGTGCCGGCTCGCCGGTTCGTCGAACGTCGAGCTCACCACTTCCGCCTTCGTCGAGCGCTGCATTTCCGTCACTTCTTCCGGACGCTCATCGATCAGCAGAATCATCAGGTAGCATTCCGGATGGTTCTTGGAAATCGCGTTCGCCATCTTCTGCAGCAGCACCGTCTTGCCGGTCCGCGGCGGCGCCACGATCAGCATGCGCTGCCCCTTGCCGATCGGCGTCACGATATCGACGATCCGCATGTTCACTTCCGTGTTCGCCGTCTCCAGGAACAGCCGCTTGTCCGGATGCAGCGGCGTCAAATCCTCGAAGTTCACCTTCTCCGTCAACAGTGAAGGCTCTTCAAAATTGATCGCCTCAACGCGCAGCAGCGCAAAATACTTCTCGTTCTCCTTCGGCGGACGAATTTGCCCCGTGATGATGCAGCCGCTCTTGAGCCCAAACCGCCGAATCTGCGATGGGCTCACATAAATGTCGTCCGGGCACGGCAGATAGTTGTATTCCGGCGAACGCAAAAACCCGAAGCCGTCCGGCAGGATCTCCAGCACGCCCTCCCCCACCATCAACCCGTTGTCCTGAATCCGCTTCTTGAGGATCTTGAAGATCAGGTCCTGTTTCTTGAGCCCGATGTAATCCTCAATCCCCTCCTTCTTGCAGATCTCATGCAGCTCCTGCACGCTCATCCGCTGCAGGTCCACCAGGTGCAGCTCGCTGCGCTTCACCTGCTCGTACTTCTGGTGCGTCTCCTGGTCATACGCCTCATCGACGTCATCATCCGTCATGCCGGCGGAATTGATCGCCTTGCCGATCATCATCTCCCCCGCCGCTCCCGCCGGCGCCGGCGGCTGCCCCACGATCTGGTTGTTCGGCCGGCGCGCAGGCGCCGCTTCCTCCACGTCCTCCCGCCGCCCCGCCGCTTCATCGACGCCCGGAGCTTCCCCGGCGCGCGACGCCCCCCCTTCCGGAACCGTCTCAGCGGGCGGCGTGGCGACCGCCGTCGCGGTGGTGGCTTCCTCTGCCGCGGGGGTCTCTTCCTGCGGAGCGGGGGTGGATGCGGGTTGATTGTGGGCCGGTTTCCGGCCGCGGGTGGTCCTTGCCATGACCGTCTGTCCTCCAAGGGTCGGGGGGGAGATTCGAGTGCGCCGGGCCGCCTCCGCGTTCGCGCCGGGGTCCGACGGCCGCACGGCATGTCATACAAACATGTCCGCGGGGCAGCTTGTTCTGTCCCAGAAGGCCTCCGCTTGGGAGGCATCATGATGCGTGGAAAATCTTGTTCAGGTAATAGGTGATCCGAGGGTAGGGGAATACCGGTCAAACCGGCGCTTCAGGGTATGTCAGCACAACTTATGCCAACGTGGATTGTCTTGTCCACCCCCGCCCCTCCGGCGACACCGCGGCACCTTCGACCTGCCTGGTCCCCAACCATGCTTCCTCCCCGCCACCCGATAAAGTTCTTCGGAGCGGACCGACCTCGAAGGTCGGTTCCGCGCCAATACGACGAACGCCCATCAGGGCCGGTCAGTCGTGCACGAGAGTAGCTGGGAGAGCATTTGCTGGACTTGCTGGAGGCTGTGGGCCTCGGTACCGCTGTTGTCCATACAATAATCCGCTGCATCGGCCTTTTTGTCCAGCGGAATTTGTAATTTTTCTCGACGGGTCAGTTCGTCCGGGCCCCAGCCCCGTTTTTCATGAAGCCGGGACAGCCGGAGCTCGCGCGGCGCATCCACAAACACCACCGCATCGCATTCCCGGTCCAGCCCGATCTCGAACAACAAAGGTATATCCCACACCACCGCAAGCACTTCCGGACGCTTCATCGCCTCCTGCGTCAGCTCCCGCCGGATCGCCCCCACCCGCGGATGAATCAACCCGTTGAGCTTCTCAATCTGCTCCGGCGATGTAAAAACTTGTTTCGCCACCGCCTTCCGGCTCACCGACCCGTCCGCCTCAAATACCCCATCCCCCAGCCATTCCCGAAGCGCCGCCTTCACCGGCTCGCTTTGCAGCACCTCGTGCGCGATCGCATCCGCATCCACCACGATGCACCCCAACGATTGCAATTGCCGGGCAATCAAGGACTTGCCCGAACCAATCCCCCCCGCCAGCCCGATCACCGGCTTGCTGCGATGGTCCTTCCACTGGCTCATGGCGCCCGTCCCTGCGTCGCCGCGGAGTCGCTGGCGGGGCTTGTCCCCGAACCCGTCCCACCGCCAATGAGCACATGATCGTCCGGCCGGGCGTACAGCACCAGCACATCCCCGTGGACTGCCGCAACCGAGTGAAACCGGGCAATTTCCACGTACGGGCCAATCTTCGTCAGCGGCGTGTCGCCATTCCCGGGCCGATAAATCTCCCCCGCCACGATCGGGTGGGGCGCATCCGCCGGCGCGGGCTCCCGGGTCTGCGCCAGCTCCGCCAGCCGCGGATCGGCCGTCAATCCCTCCCACAGCGCATAGGGATGCCCGGAGTAGTAACCGATCCGCAACTCGTTGTCGCAGATCGTCACATCCGGCCGCACGTTCTTTTTGATCCACTGCGCCGCCTGCGCGATGTAATACTGATCGTTCAGCGGCGGCGTAGCCAGCCGAATCATGCCCGGAAGCGCAGCCAGGAAGCACGCCGTCCCCCCCGCCACCGGACCCCACCCATGCCACCGCCGATACGCCGCACAGGGCACGTTGCGCAACCGCAGCACCTGGCACCGGGCCATCGCCGCCCACGCGCCAAACGCGATCGCCAGCAACGCATGCAGCAGCACCACCAGCACCAGCGTGTGCCGACCATCAAGATACGACTTTCTCTCCAGCAGCCACACCATCACCGAAATCCAGATGACCGCCCAGACCACCACCGCCAGCCGCAGACGCGCCCGCCCCCACAACCGCGGTCGCAGCGGCAGCGCCAGCAGCAGCACCAGCCACGGCGCAAAGCCGAAGGTCTCCCACAGCTCCATCACCAGCCGGCCGAAGTGGGTCAACGTGGGATACTTTTCCGGGCTCATCGCGGCCAGCGCGACCGGCGGCGGAACCTGCATGGGCAGAGCGGCCTCCTCGCTGATCTTGCCGGTAATCCTGCCTATCGCCAGCATATAAGGAAGGGCCGGAATGGCCGTGCCCACCAGCAACAGCACGAGGGCTGCGACTGTCGCGCCCGGCGGCGGACGCCAACGCGGCAGCAGCTTGAACGCCCGGCCCATGATCGGCCCGCTGAAGGTCAGCCGGTGCGGCCGCGGCAGGGCGAGCAGCACGATCGTGATCCCAAGAATCAACGCCGCCCCCAGCCCCTCCGGCCGCGTCAGGTACGCAAAGCCCGCGAGAACCCCGGCAAGCAAAAACGCCAGATATCGCCGCCGATGGCCAGGCTGCGACTGCAGGCCCCGCAACGCGCGGAACCCCACCAGCATCGCGGCCGTGAAAAACGCCAGAAACAGCATGTCCGAAAGACCATCCGCCCCAAATGCCGACGTCCGCCTCCCGACCGTCCAGACGAACCCCGCGCCGATCGCCGCCCAGAACGGCGCGCCGATCCACCGGGCCAGCCAGACGATCTGCAGCGCCACGATCGCGCCGCACAGAATCCCCACGACCTGCATGGACACCAGCCATGCGATGCGATCATTCGCAAAAGCGCCGGCAATCACCGTGTGCACGATCAGCCCGGCGATCGAGTGCAGCGGGTGGTACACCTCCTGGCGCACCGCCTGAAGCGGATGCACGGTGATCATTTTCGCCTGGTCGATGAAGCGGATGGTGTCGGGATTGACGACCGGCTCCTGGAACGCGCGGAACGTGCGCAGGCCGAGCGCCACCAAAAAAAGCATGAAGAGCGCGAGCCTGCGAAGCGTCGAGTGGGGGGAGGGAAGCGGGAACCGCATGGGGGGGGTTGTATCACAAGCGCGGCGCGGGGGCGAGGGAGCGGCGCGCGGAGGCGACTCAGGCATGTGAAAGGCCATGGGTGGCATCTCCCGCGGAGGGGGCGGCGGGGGGTACAGGGGGGGGCAGGGAGGGGGCGGGGGGGGAATCGGCCGGCGGCTGGGATTGGGGATTGGTCACCGGCATCACCAGCGAGAAGGTCGCCCCTTTGCCGATGGTCGAGGCCAGCTCGATGCGCGCGCCCAGCATGCTCGCCAGCTCGCGCGCGATGGTGAGGCCCAGACCCGTCCCGGCGTGCTGGCGGGTGACCGACCCGTCGATCTGCCGGAATTTGTCGAAGATCACCTTCTGGTCCTCCGGCGAAATGCCCGGGCCGGTGTCCGTGATGGCGACGCGCACCGCCGTTTCCGCGGCGCCGCCCGCATCGGCTGCCGGCTCTTCCGTGCGGGCGGCGATCGTGACCGAGCCGTCCGTCGGCGTGAACTTGATCGCGTTCGAAAGAAAGTTGTACAGGATCTGCTGGAACCGCCCAGCGTCTGTCGTGACCAGGGGCATGTCCGGCGAAACCTGGATGTGAAGGTCGATGTTCTTCTTCTGTGCCAGCGGCCGCATGAAATTGGCCATCGCTTCGCACACATCGGCGACATTCACCTTCTCTTCCCGAAGCACGATTTTGCCCGCTTCGATCTTCGCCAGGTCGAGCAGGTCGTTGATCAGATCGAGAAGCTGGCGGGCGCTCATGCGGATATTTTCCGAGTAGCGCTGGAGTTTGGCCTCCGCACTCGTGGCCGGAACGGAAATTCCCGGCGCCGGCGGGGCCGCGAGCCGGGCCGCGGCGTCGCCCATCAGGTCCGCGAACCCCAGGATCGCATTGAGCGGCGTGCGCAGTTCGTGCGTGACGTTCGTGAGAAATTCCGATTTGAGCCGGTTGGCTTCAAAAAGATCGACGTTGGATTGCGCCAGCTCGCCCACCCGCGTATCGAGGGAACGGTTGGTGGCCTCGAGCTGGTCCTGCGACGCCTTGAGCGTGGCGAGCATCGTGTTGAAGGTCTCCGAGAGATGCTGGAACTCATCGCCGGTCGAAATCGCCGAACGGATGTTGAGATCGCCCTTGGCCACTTTTTCCGCGGTGTTTTTGAGCACGCGCACGGGCTGGAGGATCAGCCGGCTGGTGATGAGGTAGAACACGACGATCGCCAGCGTGCCGCCGAGCATGCCGGCGACGACGATGACGATCCGGTTCAGAAGGAGCTGGTTCTCGTCCGTCTGGTAAGGAACATCGACGCGGACGACGCCGACGACCGGCCACGCGGCGGGAATGGCGGCGCTGCGCAAGGCCGGCAGCGAGGCCGGGGCGGCGGCGGGAGTCAGAGAGACGGGCGCGGAGAGGGCATTGGCGGCGCGCGTGGCCGCCGCAGTCGAGGCCCCGCGCACCCAGGGCAGGTATTCCGTGTGGCAGTGCAGGCAAGAAGCGTCCAGGCGGATGGGCGCGGCGTAGCGGTAGAGGCGAATGCGGTCCCCGGCCCGGTTGGTCACCGTGTAAACCTTGCCAAAGTCGGTTTCCTGGGGCTTGTCGCGGAAGAGCGCCAGCGCCTGGGAAGCCACCGGATCGGCCACGGCGTCCGGATCGGCGAAGGGACGCGTCGCCGACGGGGCGGTGTAGATCTGCGGCGGCGGAAAGTCGTTGTCGGTCAGGGCGATGTCGTTCCAGAAGTCCTCGGGAGCGGTGGCCGAGGTGGCCGCCGGAGCGGACGCAGCCGCGGGCGCGGCGCTCGTGGCGGAGATCGCGACCGCGGAGTTGGCCAGGGCGTTGGCGTGAATCTGGCGGAAGTAAAGATCGGCCGCAAGACGGGCCGCTTTGACGTTGGGCTGAACCGCGAGCTGTTCCATGCGCTGCCACGGAACCGCCAGGGCGCCCGCGATGATCACCAGCACGGCAAGCCCGAAAAGAAGCTGGCATTTGGCCGCCAGTGAGATCGAGATGCTCCGTCTTTTCGCCATGGGGGGGATTGTATACGACCGGCGGCGAATGGGGTTGGCGGCCCTCCCCGCCAAAACCGTCGCATCCCGCCCGCTTTCACGGTACAAAGTACCCCGTACACTCCCCAAACCCCGAGGCTCCCCATGACCGAACCCACCGTGAAATGTCCCAACTGCGGCAGCGAAGTCCGCCTGACCGAAAGCCTCGCCGCCCCCATGGTCGCCGCCGTCCGCGCCGAGGCCGCCGCCAAAGCCGCCGCCGTCGAGGATGCCGTCCGCAAGCGCGAGGCGGCCGTCGCTGCCGAAGCGGCCCGCCTGAAAGAAGAAAGCGCCCGCCTCGCCGACAAGCTGGCCACGGAAGTTGCCGCCGAGCGCGAGAAACTCCGCGCCGCCCTCGCCGCTGAAAAAACCAGGCTCGCCGCCGATGAAGCCAGAAAGGCCCGCGAAGCGCTCGCCCTCGAAATGGACCAGAAAGCCCGCGACCTGGCCGACGCCGTCGCCCGCATCAAATCCCAGGAAGCCAAGCTCGCCGAAGCCCAGCGCGCCCAGGCCGCCCTCCTCGTCAGGGAACGCGAGCTCGAAGACGCCCGCCGCGAGATGGAGCTCACCGTCCAGAAACGCGTCTCCGACATGGTCGCCCTCGAACGCGAAAAAGGGAAAAAAGAAGCCGACGGCGAATGGTCCCTCAAGGTCGTCGAAAAAGACCTCCAGCTCGAATCCCTCCGCAAAACCGTCGAGGAACTCAAACGCAAAATGGAACAGGGCTCCCAGCAGACCCAGGGCGAAGCCCTCGAAATGCAGCTCGAAGACATCCTCCGCCAGCGCTTCCCCCACGATCTCATCGAGCCCATCGCCAAGGGCGAATTCGGCGGCGACATCCTCCAGCGCGTCGTGTTGCCCACCGGCGTCGCATGCGGCGGCATCCTTTGGGAAACCAAGCGCACCAAGCACTGGTCCGACACCTGGCTGCCCAAGCTGCGCGACGACCAGCGCCGCGCCAAGGCCGAGGTCTCCATCCTCGTGAGCGCCGTGCTGCCCAAAGGCGTCGAGCATTTCGATAACGTCGATCAGGTCTGGGTCGTCCACCCGTGCGTCGTGCTCCCGGTCGCTCTCTCCCTCCGCCAGATGATCATCGAGGTGAGCTGCGCCCGCCAATCGCAGGCCGGCCTCGAAACCAAAATGGGCATGATCTACGACTACATCACCGGCCCGCGCTTCAAAGCCCGCGTGGGCGCCATGGTCGAAGCCTTCCGCACCATGGAAAAAGACCTCGCCGACGAAAAACGCGCCATCACCAAGCAATGGGCCAAACGCGAACAGCAAATCCAGAAAATGATGCTCGCCACCGCCGGCCTCTTCGGCGACGTCCAGGGCATCGCGGGGAAGTCTGTGGAGGAGTTGGACGGGCTGGATATGAGGATGCTGGGAGAATGAGCATCGAGAGTCGCAAAACGATCGCCCGGCCCGTCTGATAATGTTGTTCCACCGCCCCTTTGGACGATACAGTGGAATGCGCGCTTCGCTTTATGAAACGGTGGAACGATGAAGGCTGCACGGATGCGGACATGGGCGGCGATCGCCGCGATGGTGCTCGGGGTCGGCGCCGGCTGGGGCGCCACCGGAAGAGGGGTCAGCGCCGCGCGGAAAAAGGCTGAGCCGAAAAAGCCCGCCATCGTCGCCGTCTCCCCCGACAATCCGCTCCTCCCGCCGCAGGTCGCCGCCGACGCCCTCATGCCTGAGCTTTCCGTCCTGCAGAAAATGCCCATGGTCGCACCTGCCGGTTTCGAACCCATCTACCGCGGCGACGATTGGGCCGCCTACCGCGAACAATTCGGTGATGAAGCCGACAACATCGGCCGCAAAAAATCCTCCGGCATCGCCGAGTTCGCCACCCGCCTCATCGCCGCCGCCGACGCCGAGGCCGCCAAAGGCAAGGATGGTCGCCTCGGCCTCGCGCGCCTCCTCTACCTCCGCGCCGTCGGACTCACCTACCGCAATCGCGATGGCTTCCCCGTCGCCAACAAAGCCGTCGAAGGCTACCAGCGCGTCATGGACGTCAAAGACCCTCTCCAGGTCGCCGGACTCTGGACCATGACCAACCAGATGTCCAAAATGGCCGTCACGCCCAAGCCCGAACGGATCGCCTATTCCGGCATCGCCGCGCGCGCCAACATGCAGCTCGCCCTCCTCCTGCTCGACCGCGACCAGATCGACGCCGCCGAAGGCATGATGCGCCAGATCGGCTATCACGAAGGCTGGCTGAAAGGCGACACGAAAACCCGCCGCCAAATCGCCGCCGTCCGCGCCCAGGTCAAACAAACCGCCGGCCTGCTCGCCGATCTCGGCCAGAAATACGAACCCGCCGTCCGCGGCGACGACGCGGCCCTCATGGAAATCTATCTCTACGGCCGCTACGTCAAATGCAAGCCCGAGCTCGTCGCCGACCTTCCCGGCCGCAAGCCCGCCAGCGCCATGGCGCAGCTCGCCGGCGCCATCGCCTCCGCGGAAAAGCACGTCGACGCCGCCTTCACCGCCGCCGAAATGCTTAAAAACGTCGGCGAAAACATGCCCGATGGCGTCCTCAAACGCCGCACCCTCTGGGCCGCGCTTGGCTACTACAGAACCTACATCAAAGACCCCTCCACCGAGCGCGAACGCATCAAGCGCACCCTCTCGCGCATGGCCATCGAAGCCGTCATCGGCGACGGAGCCCAGGGCCCCCACGCCATCGACCCGATGGCCGTCACCGCCCCCGCCACGCAACCCGCCACCCGCCCGGCCGAACCGGAAACGCCCATCGCCGCCGACGCGCACTGACCACGGCCGCGCTTACGCCGGCAGCACCGGGATGGGGCGGCGAAAGCGCCGGGCGACCAGCGCGCGGGCCACGTAAATCACCGCCGTCAGCCCCAGCGCCAGGGCCAGCGGAAGAATCGTATGGGAGAGGTAATCAAAATCCATCGACACGGACCACGGGACGCCAAAAAACGGCGGCGACTGGCGATGGAACAGAAACGTAAACCCGATCAGGCATTGAACCGTGCAGGCGCACGCGGCGATCGTCAGCAGCATCGCCGGAATGTCTCGCCGCACGGCCCCGGTGAACCACAGCCACAGGACACACGTCAGGACGATCGGCGCGACCGCCGCCACATCCCACAGCAGCGGCGTGTAGGGAGCAATCCACGCAGGCCCGGGACTGCCGCCGCCAGGCGCAAGGCCCGGAAGCATGTGCGCGGCCGGATCCACCAGAAGACCGCTCGCGTACAGCAGCGCCAGCGCCACCGCCGGCAACAACAGCGGCCGCACCATCAGGCTCCGGCGCGGCGCCCGCCGCAGGAAAAGCAGAATCGCCGCGACCAGCGCGCTGGCGACCACCATCCCCAGCACGGCGACCCCGATCAGGTAAAGCTGCGGCGTCGCGATATGCGTCGCCTCCGCACGCGCTTCGGCGGGTGCGATCAGCCATGGATACATGCACACGCCCGCAAAAAGATTCGACAGCGTCCAGGCGATCACCGTCGCGCTGGCCGCCGCAAGAAGCTGCTGCGGCAGCGGCGCCGGCGCGGCGGGTTGCAGCGACGGGCCGAAGTGCGCCCGCGCCAGCAGCAGCGCGTCCTCGAGCGAAACGCGCTTTTCGCCCGAAACATACGCGCGCACCGTGTCCTCCAGATGCGCGGCCAGCTCCGCACGCTCCTCACCGTCGGCCACGTGCGCCGTAAGACCCGCCAGACGCGCCGCGAGCTGCGCTTCATCCCAGGGCGGTCCGCGGTCTTCCGGGGCGGGATTTGACGATTGCTTTTCCTGCGGCATGGGCGGCTCCTGTGAAATGGGAGACGATGCCGTGCAGCGCATTCCAACGATTCGCCGCACTGGCCAGATACGCCCGCCCTTTCGCGGTCAGGGCGTAATACTTCCGCTGCCGGCCCGACCCCCGCGCGGCAGCTTTCCACTGCGCGCTGACCAACTGCCGCTCCTGCAGCCGATGCAGAATCGGATACACCGTCCCCTCCTGCCACGTAAACACGCCCTTCGCCCGCTCGTTCACACGCTGCACAAGCTCGTACCCGTACGACGGCCCATCCTGCAGCGCGGCCAGCAGCAGCAAGGTCGTGGAAGCGCCGACAAGATCCTTGGAAGCGCCGGAAACCGGCTTGCGAGATGACATGAACGGCTCCTTCCGAAGGTGCTGGAGAGATGGATGCCTTGGACTTCCAGGCTAGCATACCTCGATCCGCCAGGTATTCGCAAGGATTATTTTTCAAATGGCCGCCCCCGCACGCCAACCCGCTTCCCCCCCCCGCCGCCCTCACGTGCTGACCGCCACCGGCGATCCCTGAGCCGCCTGCGAAACCGACCCCGCCGGGACCCGCCCCGCCCGCACGATCAACACCGAACACCGGCTTTCCTGCGCCACGAATTCCTGCCGGCTCGTCAACCACGCGTCCGTGCCCCGCCAGCCCGGCGACAAACCCAGCACCATCAGGTCGTACCGGTGCGATTCCTCAACCACTTTGTCGATTGGACTCTCCGTTTCCACCACCTGCATCCGCACGTGCTGACCGGCCTCCCCCGAAAACTGCTTTTCCATGATCCCTGAAACGCCCAGCGGCGCGCCGGCCCGACGCTCCGCCGATACCAGGTGCAGAATCGTCACCTCCACCCCAGGCCAGCGGCTCAGTTGCTCCGCCGCCACCAGCGCCCCGATGTCCTGCGCCTGCCCAAGGTACGGCACCAGCACGCGCCGCACCACATCCAGCCCCTTGTCCACCAGCACCGCCACGTGCGCCTCCGCTTCGCTCATCACTTGGCCGGTGGTGCCGCCAAGAAGCGAGTGGTTGAAAATCGGCTTGTGCCACCCCAGGATGATCCACGCCGCGCGCCGCCGCTTCGCAAGATCCAGAATGTCCTCCGCGAAATGCTCGCTGATCAGGCTCACCGTCTGCAGCGGCGATTCCATCTCGCGCGCCGCCGCCGCCGCCAGCGCCAGCGGATCCGCCTGTTCCTCCCGGTGCTCGTGGTCCTCCGCGCGATCCACGTGCAGCGCCCACAGGTTCCCCGGCCGGCGCCCCAGCAGCATCGCCGCCGCGCGCACCAGACCCGCAACCGATGCCGGCCGCGCCACCGCCAGCACCACCTGCGTCCCCGTCTCCTCCACCGCCGCCCCCGCCGCCAGCAGCTCCGCGCGCCGCCGCGCCGGCGGATACAGAATCCGCAGCAGCGGCGACGTCATCGCCGTCGTCACCAGCGTCATCACCACCATCATCGAAAACACGTCCGCCGTGATCGCATGCACCTGCAGCGCCAGGTTCAGGATCACCAGCTCCATCAGCCCGCGCGTGTTCATCAGCGCGCCCAGCGCCAGCGATTCCCGCCGCCCCATCTTGGCCCATCGAGCCACGAAATACGTCCCGCCGATCTTTCCCACCACCGCCGCCGCCGTGATCATCCCCGCCACCGCCCACATCCGCCCCGACGCGATCAGCCCCAGATTCGTCTGCAGCCCCGTGTACGCGAAAAACAACGGCAGCAGAAACAGCGTCACCAGGTCTTCCAGCTTCGCCGTCAGGTGCGCCACGAACCGCTCCTCCGACGGCATGATCGCGCCCAGCATGAACGCCCCGAACAGCGCGTGAATCCCGATCCGATCCGTCACCAGCGCGCTGAACGTCAGCAGGATGAACAGCATCGCCAGGACGTCCGTCGACAAATACCCCCGCGCGTCAAACATCGCCTGCAGCCGCCGAAGCACCGGCCGGATCAGCAGCACCATCCCCGCCAAATACACCGCCGCCAGACCCGTGGTGCTCAAAACCGTCCAGGTCACCTCCTTCGCCCCCGACGTCTCCGCCCCATGCACGATCGCAAACACCGCGCTCAGCAGGCACCAACCGCCCACATCGTTGAGCGCCGCGCACGCCAGCGACACCATCCCCACGCGCGTGCGAACCATGTTCGCTTCCGTCAAAATCCGCGCCAGCACCGGAAACGCCGTGATGCACAGCGCCGTCGCCATGAACAACACGAACCCCAGGTTGGAACCCCCTTCCCCCGCGCCATACCCCCCGAACACCATCCCGATCGCCACCGCCACCCCCACCACGAACGGCGCCGCCATCGTCGCAATGCCCGTCTTGAGCACCGCCCGCCCCTGCTCCCTGATCCGCGTGAGATCCACCTCCAGCCCCACCAGGAACATGAACAGAATCACGCCAAGCTGGCTGAACAGATTCAGATTGCCCCGCTGGTCCGGCGGAAACAGCACCTCCAGAAGATGCCCGTGCTCAAACCGGCCCAGAAGCGACGGCCCCAGCAGAATCCCCGCGCACATCTCCCCGAGCACCTGCGGCTGCCCCAGCCACCGCAGGATCCATCCGCACACGCGCGCAACCATCAATATCAGAATGATCTGCAGGAGAAGTTGCGTCAGGGCGCTGCCCATGCGGGAGCTCCGTCGGTGCGTGCGTCCGTCCCCACTCTAGCGCGCCATCTGGCTCGGGCCAACCGTTCGCTCGCGAGTTCGGGAATAGTGTTTCACCCCTCAGGTTTTTTCGAGAGCCGCCACCAGCCGAAACGCCAGCAGCCCCGATAATGGCATCAACGCCTTCTCCAAACCCCAGGCCACCGGCTGCAACGCTCGCGGCAAAAGCTGCGGCCCGGAAAATCCCCCCGACAGCGGATACACAATCACCGACCGCCGACGCCGCGCAACAACCTTCAGCCGCGGAAACCGCTCCTCCAGCCGCCCCAGGTCCCTGAAAAAAAGCCGCGTCGGCGTCGCCTGGTTCGATGCAAACGCTCCGCTCCCCCGCAGCGGCGAAGGATCCTCCGCCCCCTCCCTCCCGAAAATCTCCGCCGACGGAACCACCGGCTCCGGATGCGCTACCTTGAACACCACCCGCGACGCCGGCGATATGTATGGCTCCGTCATCACCACCCGCCCCCCCCGCCGCAACGTCCGCTCCGCCTCCCCCAGAAACCGCAGCGGATACGGAATGTGATGCAGCACATCCTGCATCACGATGTTGTCCAGCGACTCCTCCGCAAATGGCAACGCCGTCGCGTCCGCCGCCAGATCGCAATGCCGCGTCGGCACAATGTCCGACGCCACCAGACGCCCCTCCTTCCCATGCCGCTTGGCGAAATATTCCTTGAAATTCCCCGAACCCCCGCCCAGTTCCAGGATCAGCCCGCACCGCCCAAACCCATTCCCCGGCGCCGCAAATAGCGACACCATCTCCGCGAAATAACGGTTGTAAATCTCCCGCAGCAGCGGACGCTTCTGCCACACCTCCGCGCGCACGTCCAGAACGTCAGATTCCGATTGTTTTCCGGTGGGAACGGTCGCGGACATGCGGGTGGCCGGTGGTCAGGTGTCAGTAATCAGCAGAAAATACCGGAAAGACAAGCCGCGAGAGGTGGGCGGCCGGAACGTCATCCCCGTTCCAACCACGGACCACTGGCCACTGTCCACTACTTCAAATGCAGGTTCACCCCTTCGTCCTTCCATTTCTTCACGATGAAGTCCAGGTCGTTCACCGTCGTTTTCAGATTGCTCGCCAGGTCCACCAGCTCATCATACAGCCGCGGATCGTTCACCAGCTTCCCCGTCGTCCCATCCCCCTGCACGATCGCATTGATGTTCTTGTTAAGCCCATCCAGCAGCGTCACCAGGTGTTCCGAGATGTTGAGCACCTGCGCCTGCGTGGTGTCCAGCGTCGCCGAAGCCCGCGTCGCCGCCGCATTGAACGACCCCGCCGTCTGCTTCGCCGTGACGATCGCGCTGTTCAGGTTCTCCATCGTCCCCTTAAGCTGCGACGACGCATCCGCCAGGTTCTGCACCACCGTCCGGATGTTCTGCTGCAGCTTCGGATCGCCGAGCAATTTCTGTATCGACGCCACCGTCCGATTCAGCCGGATCACCACCGTCGATATGTTCTCCGACGGGCTCGTCGCCGGATTCGTCCCCGGGTGCTCCGTCCCCTCCGCCAGCTCCGGCGGCGCATAAGCCAGCAAGCCATGCAAATCCTTCGCCACCTCCGTCAACTGCAGCGTCAGCCCCGATATGTTCTTCTGCAGCGTCGTGATGTCTTCCGTGATCGCCGCGGGAATGAGGCTGTTGTCCGCCGGCACCGCCGCCAGCGTCGCCGTCCCGTTCTTCGCCAGCAGCGGCGGCTTGAGGTCCACCGCGGCAATGGACACATACGTGCTGCCGATCCCCGCCGTCGGACGCCCCAGATACGCCACCGCCGACGCCGGAATGCTCGTATGCCCGTCAATCTGCAGCGTGATCTTCGCGATCAACCTGCCGCTCTTGTCCAAATCCAGATGCACGTCCGTCACCTGCCCCACGTTCACCCCGTTCAAATCCACCTTCGACCCCGGCACAGACCCGTTCGCGTTGTCCGCGAACAGCGTCACCGTATACGGCCGCGTGCCCCCCCACGTCGGAAACTTGCCCAGAATGAAAATCCCCCACATCAGCGCCCCCAGCGCGATCAGGATGGTGACGCCGACGATGAAGTTGCGGGTGCGCTCCGAGGGCATGCCGTGTTCCGAACAGGACAAGTTGCTCCCGCCTAGTGTCGCTGCTCAAAACCCAAAACGCAAAACGACCACCCCAAAACCTCAGCGTGCCCGTGCCACGGGCGTCCCGCCAATACTGTCCGGGATTTTCCCGTGCGATCTTAACGAAATCTTAACTTGCGCTTCAGGGCATTGGGCGTCATCGTCGGTCCATGGGAAAAATCCGCATCAGATCGGATCAAATCGCTTCGCTGGATGTGGTAAGC
>DASZZD010000096.1:0-81611 GCA_035545015.1 Phycisphaerae bacterium | reverse complement strand
CTGCGTGCGGCAGAGGCGCGCACGCAGCCGGACCTGGAGGTAGCGATCTCCGACGCACTTCACAGCATCACTGCCCAGGATGCCAAGGGATATTTCAGAAAATCAGGCTACATCGTACACTGAACTGAAACCCGCTCTAATGCGAGGCGGCAAGGGTGTTGAAATTCACGGGTGGCTGGAGTTCAGGCGATGACCTTGTTGAGCGGGTAGGAGATGATGCCGGTGGCGCCGGCGCGTTTGAGTTTGGGGATGAGGTCGCGTTCCTGTTTTTCTTCGACGATGACCTCGACGGCGGCCCAGGCGCCGTCTGCGAGGGGGGAGACGGTGGGGGATTTTTCGGCGGGGAGGAGCGTGAGGATGGCGTTGAGGGATTCGCGCGGGGCGTTGAGCTTGAGGCCGACCTTTTCGCGGGCATTAATGGCGCCTTGGAGAAGGAGGGCGATGTTTTCGATTTTTTCGCGCTTGGCGGGGTCGTTGTTCCAGACGTTTTTGTTGGCGATGAGGCGGGTGGTGGAGGTCATGAGGGTGTCGATGATGCGGAGGTTGTTGGCGCGGATGGAGGAGCCGGTTTCGGTGACGTCGACGATGGCGTCGAGGAGGCGAGCTTTGACTTCGGTGGCGCCCCAGGAGAATTCGATTTTGACGTTGACGCCCTTGGATTCGAAATATTTTTTGGTGAAGCCCACGAGTTCTGTGGCGATGACGCCGCCCTGGAGTTGCTCGGGCTTGGTGATGGAGGATTCATTGGGGACGCAGAGGACCCATCTGGTGGGGCGGGAGGTGGCCTTGGAGTAGACGAGTTCGAGAACTTCGTGGACGTCGGAGTTGTTTTCCTGGATCCAGTCGTAGCCGGTGAGGCCGACATCGATGACGCCGTCCTCGACGTAGCGGGAGATTTCCTGGGCGCGGAACATGACGGCTTCGATGCCGGGATCGTCGATGCTGGGGAAATAGGAGCGGTCGTGGATGGTGACTTTCCAGCCGGCCTTGTTGAAGAGGTCGACGGTGGAATCCTGGAGGGAACCTTTGGGAATGCCGAGGCGAAGGACGTTGGGGGAGGGTTTGAGCATTGATGGTTTCCAATTTATCGAGGAGAGGTCGTAGCGCAGTGAAACAGCGGGATGCGGGCGAATTCCGGGAGGGGATTATCGAGGACGGAACAAGTAAGGTCGAGGGCGTTATGAGAGTTTTCTGAGTCGGGGGCGGGCAATCGGGGGATAACGGTGATGGTCATGCGGCTACCAAGGGGGCGAGGTCAGTGGTGGACGCGGGGGAGAGGTTCAGCGATAACATGACGCGGTTGAGCGCTTCGAGAGTGAAGAGTGAAGGCGAGGTGATTTCAATGCCGATGGGGTGGCCATCGGCAGCGAAATCGATGACGAGGCCGGCTTCCGCCTGCCGGCTGCGGGCGGATTTACTGCCGGGCTTGTCAAGGTAAAGGTAGCCCGCGAGCAATTTGCCCTTTCGATAGGAGAGTTGGAGATAGCTTTCATGCATCGCTCATGCCTCAGGAAATCTCAAAAGCCGTGATTGCCACGATTATACGCTCGGCAAGATCAGGTTCCAGAATGACTGCCCAGGGGCTGCCGCGGAATGTGGTGCTGATAAACCATCGGCCAGGAATCGCATCGGGTGATACGCTGTTTGCATCTTCAAGCATTGTCCGCAAGTCCGCTTCATTGAAGTCTCGTTGCGCCATGCGGAGCACCAGGTGGTCGGAAAGCTCGATTTCCCAGGACCACCAGTCGGGCCGATCAGACATGGAGCCGCCTCCAACCTTTCGCCACGTGCTATCGCAGCCCCCAGTTGTTCGTCAGGGCCCCGGCGGAAGAAATGAGTCCCGTCGGCCGCCTCGGCCGCCCAGGGCTTCGGCGAGTTCTCGGCGATCACAACAAACACCTCGCAAGCGGGCGTTGAACCTCTAATACTCCACGAACGGCAGGTTGGCGGAGGGAGTTTCGACGTAGCCAGTTTGCACGGTTTTGTTGAGTGTGTCCTGGGCCATGCCGAGGGCTTTGAGGATGGAGGGCATGTCGTCGGCGACCTGGATGGGTTTGTTGGCGCGGCTGCCCCACGTGGGTTCGGGGGCGGGCTGCTTGGCATCCTTGGTCTTGATGCCAGTGTGGTAATGGACGGTGGCGTCGGGGTCTTTGAGGCCGTGGCCGGTGAGGATGCAGGCGACGCGTTCGCTCTTGCCGATGGTGCCGTTTTTGAGGAGCTGCTGGAGGCCAGCGACGGTGGCGGCGGAAGCGGGCTCGCAACCGAAGCCATAGCGGCCGACGAGGGCTTTGGCTTCGAGGATTTCCTCATCGGTCACTTCCGCGACGACGCCGTGCATCACGTCCAGGGCGCGGAGGGCTTTGATGAGGTTGACGGGGCGGGAAATTTCGATGGCGCTGGCGACGGTGTGGGGATGGTAGTTGGCTTCGTCCATGCCGGCGTAGAGGGCTTTAATCTTGGACAACTCGGGGCGGCCGGCGTTCCATTTCATACCCAACTGGTTGACGGCGGTATGGAGGGTGTTGGCGCCGGTGGCGTTGATGATGGCGAGGCGCGGGGCGCGTTTCACGAGGCCGAGGTGCAGGAGCTCTTCGTAAGCCTTTCCGAAGGCGGAGCAGTTCCCCAGGTTTCCGCCGGGAACGATGATCCAGTCCGGGACATCCCAGTTGAGGCCCTCGAGGATGCGATACATGATCGTCTTCTGGCCTTCGAGGCGGAAGGGATTGACGGAGTTCATGAGGTAGAGGTTCATCTGCTGGGAGACATCGCGGACACGGCGGAGGCAGGCGTCAAAATCGCCCTCGATCTGCAGTGTCAGGGCGCCGTAATCGAGGGCCTGGGAAAGTTTGCCAAAGGCGATTTTGCCGGAGCCGATGAAGACGATTCCCTGGAATCCATTCTGTGCGGCGTAGAGGGCGAGGGAAGCGGAGGTATTGCCGGTCGAGGCGCATGCGACGCGGCGCGCGCCGACGATGCGGGCGTGGGTGAAGGCGGCCGTCATGCCGTTGTCTTTGAAGGAGCCGGAGGGATTCATGCCTTCGTATTGGAGGTAGAGCTGCCCGGGCCACATGCCGAGCTGGTTGCCGAGGCAGGTGGCGTTTTGCAGGAAGGTCTGGCCTTCGCCGATGGTGCAGACCATGGCGTCGGCGGCGAAGGGGAAGAGGTCGCGGAAGCGCCACACGCCGGAGTGATCGAGTGGAAAGCGGCGGTTGTGCCAGCGTTTTTCGAAGTCTTTGAGGGAGGCGGGGACCTGGGCCTTGGACCAGTCGTAGCGGATGTCGAGCAGCTCGCCGCATTTGGTACAGCTTGTGAGGGTCTGCGTCACATCGAAGGTGGCGGCGCAGGCGGCGTTGGCGCACTGCTGATAGGCGATGGTTTTCATAAGACCAGCCATCATAGCTGGGACGGCGGGGAGTCAGCAATCGCGGCGGGAAAGAGGGCGGATGAGGCGCTGGGAAAACTCGGGTCGGGGCGAGAATTTCCTTGGCAGGGGCGGCGGCGGCGACTTACACTCTGACGAAACCCGGCGAAGACAGGAGTGCTGCCATGCTGTCCGGATTCGTCGCCCAACAGATCTCGCGAGCCAACCGCAACCTGCTGATTTTCAACATCGTGCTGCTGGGGGTGCTGGGGGTGATCACGCTGGCGATGGTGCCGTACATGACGGAGTGTGTGCGCGGGCCGTATCCGGCGTCGGTGGCGGATGTGGCGAAGCTGGTAAGCCCAAGCGGGGCGGCGCATCGGTTCGTGACGCTGGACATCGATCCGACGAAGGTCGACGAGAGCTACATTCATGCGACGGGCGGGGATGAGAACGCGAACGACTACTACCACTTTCTGCATCTGGATGATGATCATTACATCGTGATCGAAAATTCGTCGGAGGATGTTCCGGCGCACGTGCAGGGGGAGATTGCGCCGCTGAATTCGGAGATCACCGAGAAAGTATTTCCGATGGAGCCGGTGCATCTGTGGGGCCAATCGGCCGAGGTGATCGTGCATGATTACAACTACCGCTGGGGCTTTTATATGTTCCTGGTGTTTGCGATACCGTGCGCGTTTTTGTTTTTGTGGAACATCGCCAGGGCGATGGGACGGATGAAGGATCCATTGAAACATCCGTTTGCCAAGCAGTTGGCGAAGATCGGCCTGGTCGAGGAGATGGCGATCGCGTTGGATGCGGAAATGCTCGGCGGCGGGCACAAGGTGGGCCGGGTGCAGACGACGCAGTCGTGGCTGGTGCGGCGGGCGATGCTGGGATGCACGGCGGTGTACCTGGGCGACCTGGCGTGGGCGTATCAGAAGTCGACCAAGCACCGGACCAATGGCATTCCCACCGGCACGACCTACTCGATGGTGATGCATGACATTCGCGGGAAGCGCTTTGAATTCCGGCTGTCGCAGCAACAGGTGCAGACGGTGCTCAAGGATCTGGCCGAGCGCGTGCCGTGGGTGGTGGTGGGTTATTCGCAGGAACTCAACACCCGGTGGATGAAGGACCGGGGGGCGTTCCTGGGAGCGGTGGCGGAGCGAAAGCGGCAGGTGCTGGAGGCGGCGGCGCCGACGGTGCCCCCGGTTGCGGCAACGCCTTCCGCCTCGGCGGGCGCGGCGACCTGAGGCGGCGATCGCGGCATTATTCCATGTTGATGATCGTGCCGATGGGCTCGCCGGCCACAGCGCGGGCGATGTTGCCGGGCTTTTTCAGATTGAAGACCATGATCGGAATTTTACGTTCCATCGCCAGGGAAATGGCGGTCATGTCCATCACGCGCAGGTTGTCGGTGATGACCTGCTTGTAGGTGAGGCGCTGGAACATTTTGGCGGCGGGATTTTTCTTGGGATCGGAATCGTAAACGCCATCGACTTTGGTGGCCTTCATCAGAATGTCGACGCCGAGCTCCGTGGCGCGGAGGGCGGCGGCGGTGTCCGTGGTGAAGAAGGGATTGCCGGTGCCGCCGGCGAGGACGACGACGCGGCCTTTTTCAAGGTGGCGGACGACGCGGCGGCGGATGAAGGGCTCGCAGACCTGGGAGACATTGAGGGCGGAGGCGACGCGTGTGGGCTGGCCGAGGGTTTCCAGCATGTCCTGGAGCGCAATGCCGTTCATCACGGTGGCCAGCATGCCCATGTAATCCGCGGTGGCGCGCTGGATGTGGCCGGCGTTGGCGAGGGTGGACCCGCGCACAAAGTTGCCCCCGCCGACCACGACGGCGACCTGCACGCCGGAGCGGGCGACCTGGACGATCTGCTCGCACATGCCGCTCAATTCCGTGGCTTCAAGACCAAAACCGCCTTCGCGGCACAGGCCTTCGCCGGAGATTTTCAGAAGGATGCGTTTGAAATGGGGATCGGGCATGCGAATGGTCTCTCCAGCCGAGGAGCGGCAATTCCGGGAAGCGCCGGGGCATTGTAGCGGGAGACGGCGCGGCTGTCCCGGTGGTAAATTTGTGCCCTGCTTTACGGGGCAACCTTCTCGAGAAAGGCGCGCAGGGCGGCGGCGGGATCGGGCTGGGCGATGATGGCGGCGCAGACGGCGGCCCGGTGAATGCCGCGGCTTTGCAGCTCGTGGATGTTTTCCAGCGTGATGCCGCCGATGGGGACAATCGGCACGGGAATCTCGGCGGCGGCCTGGGCGGCGTAGGCGGGACCGGCGACGCGCGGTTTCTGCTTGGTAGTGGTGGCGAACATGGGGCCGGCGGCGATGTAGGTGGCGCCGGCGCGGACGGCGTCCCCTGCCTGCTCGAGGCGCTCGGTCGAGACGCCCACGATGGCATGCGGGCCCACGATTCGACGGACTTGATCGGCGGGAAGGTCGTCCTGGCCGACGTGCACGCCGTCAACTTCGGAAAGCACGGCGATGTCCGGCCGGTCGTTCAGGATGGACATCACGCCGCCTTGCTTGCAGCGGGCGGCGAAAATGTTCGCCCGTCGCAACAGCTCCGCATCCGCAAGACCCTTCTCGCGCAGTTGGATCGCCACGGAGCCATCTGCGGGCGCGGCTGACAAGAGCGCCTGAAGCACGCCCTCCCACCCGCCCGCTTGCGGGTGGCAAAGTGCATCGGTCAGCAGGATGTAGAGGCGCACCTTGGCGAAGCGCTCGGTGGCGGGATGCAGGACGGCGATGCGCGCGAGGGCCTGCTCCAGCGTGTAGCCGCGATAGCGGAGTCGCTCGATGGTTTTCGCGGCGTGGGTGTTGAGGGTTTTGGCGCATTCTTCCATGGAGCGCAGCGCTTCAGACAGGCGCTTGCCGGCGGCGGTGGCGATGGCGCTGAGGGATTCGCGGCGCCCTTCCGCCGGGGTTGAAATGCTCGTGCCCACATCATGCGGCGTATCGCGAACCAGCATCGCCTGGTCCATCGGCAACGCGGCAAGCGCCCCGGCGAGATCGTGGCGCAGCCGCTTCAGGTCCTCGGAAAGCGGGGCGTCGTTGAGGGCGAACCTCGCGACATCCTCCAGCACGCGCAGCGCTTCGCGGGCGCGATTTGCGTTGGCGTCCAGCATGCGAAGAATAGAATGATTGGGCGGGGCGGCCATGGGTCTTTTATACCGCATGGACCGGGCGCACGTCATGACCCGCCCCCTATGTGGCGTTCAAAGGAGTGGATGATGGAAATTCTGCCCGGCGTTCACCAGATTCCAATCAACTACAAGGGGCGTCCGCTGAAGGTTTACCTGATCCGCGGCCCGCGAATCGCCATGCTGATGGACATGGGCGAAGATGCCACGGTTCATTCGGACGTGCTGCCTTATTTCCAGTCGATCGGCTTTTCACCCAAAGAGCTGACGCACGTGATGGGCACCCACCCGGACATGGATCACGTCGGCGGGATTCACGCCATGAAGGCCGCAGCGCCGCAGGCGCGCTTCGTGTGCGGAACCGCCGATCGGGAGCAGATCGAAACGCCCGAGGGCCTCGCCGACATCCGCGCGCGGGCGCACTATTACTGGCACGGGCTGGGGCCGGACGATGAGGCGCGGCAAAAGTTCATCCGGCGCGCCGGGGGAGCGGGGAAGCGCGTCGTGATGGATGAGGCTTTCCAGGGCGGGGAAACGCTGCCTTTCGATGATGTCAATCGCCTGCACGTGCTGCATCTGCCCGGGCACTCGCACGGGCATCTCGGCGTCTTTTTGCCGTGGCTGAATGCGGCGTTCATTGGCGATGCGGTGCACGGGACGGCGAACCGCTTCCTCGACGGCCGCGCCGCGTTCGCGCCCACCTATATGTATGTCGCGGAATACCTGGGCACGATCGGCACGCTGCGGGCGATGAAGCTCGACCGCCTTTTCTCCTGCCATTGGCCGGATTGCACCGACAACGCGCAGGTCGAGAGCTTCCTGCGGGAATCGCGCGATTATGCCTGGCGGGCGCAGCAGGTGATCGGGGATTTTGTGAAGGCCGCGGGCGACAAGGGCGTCACGCTGCGCGATGTGTGCATGGGGGCGAAGGAAGCGCTCGGGAACTGGCCCGCGGAAAAAGACACGGAGACGCGCTCCATGGCGTGCGGGCATTTGCAGCGGCTGGTCGGCCTCGGGCTGGTGCGCGAAGTGCTCGAGCGGCCCGTGCGCTACATCTGGGAACCCGAGTGGAAAGGCCTGCACTGAGGCTTTCCGGGGGGCGTGGGTTGGTGGAATCATTCCTCGGACAGCAGCACGCCGCCGCCGCGGTCGGACCACGGCGCGAACCTCGATACGCCGCGCTTGGTGGTGCGGACGAACTCGATCACCTCGCGGACTTCCGGTATCTCGCGGATTTCCGGCGGCAGGTCGGCGAGGGCGGCGGCAAGGGGACGATTGCTCGTGCGAAATGCGAGCCGCAGCATCTCGCGCAGGGCATTGATGGATTCGCGCGCCATGCCGGAGCGCCGCAGTCCCACCGCGTTCAACTGCGTCACCGTGTTGGTGATCATTGAAATGAAAAACGGCGGCACATCCACATTGAAATTGGCGGCGTTCGAGAGCATCGTGAGGCGCCCCACGCGACAGAACTGGTGAATGGCGCAGTAGGAGCCGATGATCGCCCGCTCTCCCACCTGCACATGCCCGCCCAGCGCGCCGCCGTTCACGATCGTCACATCATCGGCGACGGTGCAATTGTGGCCCACGTGCGAATTCACCATGAAAAAGCAGCGGGAGCCGATGGTCGTGCGCGAGCCCGTGCCGGTCGGACGGTGGATCGTCGAGCCTTCGCGGAAAATGTTGTCGTCGCCGACCACCACTTCCGACTCTTCGCCTCTGAATTTCCGGTCCTGCGGCCAATCGCCAATCACCGCGTGCGGATGCACCGCGTTGCGCGCCCCCATCGTGATTGGACCGCGCAGCGTCGCATGCGCATGGATCATGCAGCCCGCTCCCAGCTTCACCGGCCCCTCGAGCACCGCGTAGGGCCCCACCTGCACGTCCGGAGCGAGCGACGCTTCGCGCGAAATAACCGCGGTCGGATGGATCATGATGCAAAAGTCTCCGGGGGGAGGTTGAGCAGCTTCGCCGCGATCGCCACGAGGTCGTGGCGCGCGCCGCGGAATGCCCAGACCTGGTTGGTGTCGGTGACGACCGGTTCGGGCATGGCGCGGTTGATGCCGGGAGTGTGAAACTCCATTTCGCCGAAGCCGCCGGGGCCGCTGTTGTGATTGTATGACTGAATGGAATCCTGCGTGCCGGAGGGCGTGTGAAGGGGGACATCGGCGTAGTGGCCGGAGGGGTCGTTGAGGAAATTGCGCACGACGAGCGTGGCGGCGCCGTCGGGGAACGGGTTGGAGAGAAAGGCCATGCGTCCGAGCGCTTCGGTCTTGCGGATGCCGATTTTGTGACGGCGGATCGAATCGAGCTTGAAACGCACGTGCGAGGCCGTGATGCGCAGATAATCCGGACCCGTCGGTTCGTAGTAGTCGGTGGTGACGGTTTGGCCCGCGGTGGGAACGTAAAGAAAACCGCCGTGGGGCACGACCAGTTGAATGAGAAACCAGAGCCCGAAATAAAGATCGTCCGTGGGCGATTCCAGCAACTCGAAGCGCGAGGCGATCTCGTAGCCCGCAAACGCCACGTTACCGCCGCCCGCCGGCATAAGGACGGGAAAATCAGCGAAGGGCGAGCGGATCGCGCGGATCGAGCGCTCCACGCGGCCGCGAACGGTGGAATGCGGAATGCGGAAAAACGTGACGGCGAAATCGTTCACCAGCCGCACCGACGTGGCGGTCTTCTCCGCGATGATCCAGTTGCCCGGATCGATCGAACGCTGCGTGGTCACGCCGTCTTCGAGGCGATCGCCGCGGAAAAACAGGCCCCGCTCGGGGGCGATCCAGGGCCGGTCGCCGCCGAGAACGTGCTCGCCGGCGAGGTACTGCTGGACGCGGGCGGCGTCCGGCAATTCGGGATTCACAAAATAGGTGTTGTCGCCATTTGCGGAGGGGAACAGGCCCAGGATGCGCGCCCCGTGCGGCGTCACCACAAAGCTGCCGCCATCGGGCGAACAAAACGTAAAAGGTCGCAGCCCCGCCTGCGACAGCGCGTCGATCAGTTCCTTGATCTTCATCGGATCCTCCCAAGAAGCGAAAAAGTATAGGGCAGGTCCGAATCGCGTGCCATTGAGACGATTTTCAGGGAAAGGCGGCGGCGGAAACCCGCGGTCGAGCCGCATCAGGATGCAAGTTTGCCGGCGACCGGGGAGTTCGCATCGCCCATCGCTTCGGACGCGGGCGGTGAACCCGCGGATTGCCCCGGCGTCAATTCCCGCGGCGTGTAATGAATCGCCCGCTTGATCATCCAGCGCACCGCCAGCAGATCGACAAACGCCCGGATCACGCGCGAGCCAAACCGGTATTTCGTGACGCCCGTCAGGCGCGCGTGATGCGAGATCGGCACCTCGATCACGTGGAACCCGCGCATCTTCACCAGCGTCGGAAAAAACCGGTGCATGCCCTTGTACAGCGTGAAATGCTCCAGGCATTCGCGCTTATAGACTTTCAGGCCGCAGGCGGAATCCTTGATCATCGGCGGCCTATCCCCCGACAGCCAGTTGCGGATGCCATTGGCGATCTTCGTCTGTATCCGCCGCATGAATTTGTTTTTGTCCTGCCGATCCTTGCGCCAGCCGTTGACCATGTCGACTTCCGGCGAAAGCATCCGCATCAGCCGCAGGATTTCCGCCGGATCGTTCTGCATGTCGGCGTCCAGCGTGCCCCAAACTCTGCCGCGCGCGTGTCGAAATCCCGCATCCATCGCCGCCGTCTGCCCGGAGTTTTTCTGCAGCCGGATCACCCGCAGCCACGGATACTTCCCCGCCAGCTCCAGCAGCTTTTCCGTGGTTTTGTCGGTGGAGCAGTCATCCACGATCACGGTCTCAAACGTCACCCCCGCGGGTACAAAAATTTCCCGGATGCGCTCGATCAGCGGCTCCACGTTCCCTTCCTCGTTGTACGCGGGAGCGATGATCGATAAATCCGGAACGGCGGCGGGAGCGGCTTGCGACACAACAGGGTGCTCCGGGAACAAAAGATGCACCAGTCTATGCGAAACCCCTTGCCGCGTCAGCGCCATGCGCTGGAACTTGCGCGCCCAGTATTGAATCGCAACGCGCATGGTGCCACAATGAGCGCCGCCCCTTTTCGGAGAGTTGCTTCATGACCATGATCGAATTCACTTCCAATTACACCGACCACTCCAGCGATCAGGGATTTCAGTTCGAATTCCACTGCGATAAGTGCGGCAGCGGTTATATGACCCGCTTCGTCCCCAGCAAAATGGGCGTCGCCACCGGCTTCTTCCGCGCCGCCGCCAGTCTCTTCGGCAACTCCACCCTGGACCGCGTCGCATCCGCCGGCACCTATGCCAAGGACAGCATGCGCGGCCAGGCGCGCGACGACGCCTTCGCCGCCGCCGTCGCCGAAGGAAAAAACCATTTCCACAAATGTACCCACTGCGGCAAGTGGGTCTGCCCGGACACCTGCTGGAACGCCGATCGCGGCATGTGCGAGAACTGCGCCCCGGACCTCCAGGAAGAAGCCGCCGCCGCCCAGGCCGAGGCCGCCAAGCAGCAAGTCTGGCAGAAAGCCGCGCTCGTCGACCAGACCGAAGGCATGGACCTGGGCGTCAAGCAATTGGCCGTCTGTCCCGCATGCGGCGCAAAGGCGGGCCCCGGAAAATTCTGTGGCGAGTGCGGCAAGGAACTGCGCCCCAGGGACGCCTGCGCCAAATGCGGCGGGAAACTCGCCCCCGGCGCTAAATTCTGCGGCCAATGCGGGGCGAAACAGGCCTGAGCGCCTGCTTCCCTTCCGCCCCAGGCCAGGGAAGGAAACTGCGCCCAAAAAACGAGCAACCTTCCAGGGGATCCATTCCTGTTTTATGACCGACTGCGGCTCTTGAGCGTGGACGTGGCGCTGGCCGCGCTGGGCGGCGGCGTGATGGCCACGCGGGTCACCGGCGCGCTCATGCCTCGAACCTTTTACCTCCTGTTGCCCCTGAGCGTCTGGGTCGTTTACACCCTCGATCATCTGCTCGACGCCCGCCGCATGGGCGCCGCCGCGCACACGCCGCGCCACCGCTTCCATTTCCGATATCAGCATCTGCTCTGGCCCGCCTGCGCTGTCGGCGCCGTCCTCTGCGCGCTGCTGGCGTTCTGGGGACTCAGTTGGCTCGGCCTCGCATTTGGCGCCGGCATGTGCGGATTGGTCGTCCTTCACCTGCTCATTGTCAAAGCCGCCGGCAGCCTCGCTTCACCTCTCCTCGCCAAGGAACTCGGCGTCGGCGTGATCTTCACGGTCGGCGTGTGGGGACTTCCGCTCCTTCGCCACCGCTTCAATCACCCCATCGATTGGCCCCTCCCCATCCTCATCCAGTATTTCCTGCTCGTGATGGTCAACCTGCTCACCTTCTCCCTGGCCGAAGCCACGGCCGACGCCGCCGATCATCAGACCAGCTTCGTTCTGGGCGTTGGACCGCGCGCCGCCACCGGCGTGACCTGGGCCATTCTGGCGGTCCATGTGGCGCTCGGCGTTTATGTCGCCCTCGCTTGGCCCACGCGGATCCCGCTGGTTTCCGAGCTCGTTTTCGCGGCCATGGCCTTCATGCTCGCATCCATCCTTCTCTGGCCTCGCTGGATGCACGCCCGCGAGCGCTATCGCGCCATCGGCGACGGCGCGTTCCTCCTGCCGCTCCTGCTCGCTCTCGCCTAGCTCACGCTCGCTCAACTCACGGCTGCGTCGCCGTCCAGTTCGAGACCTTGTTCGCCGCTTCATGAATCCCCTCCCGTGCCTCCTGCCCCGCCTTCTGCAATTCCGGCTTCAACTCCTGCGTCACCTTCGTGGTGTCCTGCCGTAGTTCCTGCCCCGCCCCATGCATGTCTGTTTTCAACTGTTGCGCCGCCGGAGATGTCGTTACCGATTCCGTCGTCGCGCGATCGCACCCCGCCGCCATCAGCCCCAGCGCCGCCACCGCCGCCGCACACCACTTCATCTCGCACCTCCGTTCCTTTCAGCGGGCAAGACCCAGCATCCGCCCCGGCCATTCTATGCCCAGATCCTCCACCACGACGCGCCTCTCGTGTGCCTCCGGAGAAAAATCGCCCAGCACCGCCTCCGCCGCCAGATACCCGCTGCGCACCGCACCTTCCATCGTCGCCGGCCAGCCCGTGCGCGTGTAATCGCCCGCCAGGTACAAATTGCGAATTCCCCCCTCCGGAGGACCCTGCCCCGGCCGCAGCGCATCCACGCCCGGCAGCGGGGAAAACGTCGCCCGCTTCTCGATCACGATCACGCCGCGCAACAACTTCGCCTCCCGCGCGCCGGGAAACAGCGTTCGCACCTGCTCCTCAAACTTTGCAAGCGCGTCCTCCTTCGGCACGCGCTCCCAGCCCCGCGCGGCGCTGATCACCCCATGCAGCACCTTCCCCTCACCATCCTTCCGGAACAACCACTGTAAGCCCCCGCCGCCCGGCCCCTCGATCAACGCCGCCGCCGCCAGCCCCGGCATCACCGGCCGATCGAACCACAAATGCACGCCCAGGATCGGCACGCTTTCCAACCGTTCCAGCCCGCTGAAGCGCGCATCCGTCGCCTTCAGCTCCGCGGGAATCCAGCGCCGCACCGCATGATGGTTTGTCGCCAGCACCACCGCATCCGCCCTCAATTCCTCCCCTCCTCCGCCCCCGCGCAGCTTCACCCCCACCGCCCTGCCCCCCTCAAATAACAGCTCTTCCACCCGGGTGTTCAACCGCACGTCCACGCCGGGAATCGCCCGGTACAGCTCTCCCAGCGGAACGTTCGGCAACCCCACCACATACCCCCGCCGGTGCGCCAGCATCGCTTCCTGAAACACCTGAATTGCATACTTCGCGCTCACCTTCCGCGTTTCTTCGTTCAACGCGCTGATCAAAATCGGATCGTAAAACTTGCGAATCAGCTCCGGCCCCTGCCCGTGATTCGCCAGCCATTCCCCGAACGACACGCCCTCCAATCGCTCCCGGCCCGCACGCCCAACGCGCCCCATCGCCAGCATCCCCCGCACCACCGCCGCCCGCTCGCCCAGCGTCAGCGCCCCGAATAGCGGCATCGACAATCCCAGATGCAGCGGCGCCGGCAGCCAGCCCACGCCCCACAAATCGTGACGCCCCCCGCGCTCATCCAGAAACGTCACCGTCCGATGGAACGTCACATCCTTCTCCACCCCCAGCCGCCCATACAAATCCAGCAAATTCGTGCAGCATCCCAGCAGCACGTGCTGGCAATTGTCCAGCAATTCCGCTTCCCCCTCACGGTCATTTTCGAACGAACTCGCTCGCCCCCCCAGCGCAAAGCGCGACTCCACGAGCGTTACCGCAAATCCCCGCTCCGCCAGCGCCGCCGCGCACGCCATCCCCGCCAATCCCCCGCCCGCCACGACGATCCTGCGTTGCTCTCCGCTCGCCGTCTGATGCGCCATCACCACTGAATTCATTCCAGCTTCGCCCTTCGCCATTCCCCTCACCGTCCTCGCATCGCCCGCCACCCGATCATCAGCTTCTTCATCTTCCCCAGGCTCACGCGCTCCCGCAGCACCCGCGCCGGCTCCTCCGCGATCTTCTCCAGGATCCCCCGGTAAATCGCCGTCATCGCCGCCAGCGTCGCCCGCGAATCCGTCGTCACTTTCTCATCAAGCGGCGCGCTCCGCTGATAATACCCCCGCGCCCGCTCGATCTGAAACCGCATCAACTCCTCAAACCCCTCCGTCGCTTCTCCACGCGCAATCTGCTCCGCCGTCACCCCAAACCTCGCCAGCTCATCGCCCGGCAAATAACACCGCCCCCGCCCCGCATCCTCACGCAAATCCCGCAGCACATTCGTCAACTGAAACGCAATCCCCCGCTCCACGCTCATCTTCACCGATCCCTCGCCCCCTTCAAATCCCCACACATACAAGCTCGCCACCCCCACCACGCTCGCCACCCGATAGCAATACGCGTGCAAATCGGCGAACGTCGCCATCCGCACCGGCTCCAGGTCCTGCCGCTGGCCCGCGATCATCTCATCAAAAAGTTCCGCCGGCACGCGATACCGCTGCACCATCGCCCCAAACGCCGGCCACACAATGTGCCCGCGCGGCGCCCCGCCTGCATCAGCCCCCGCGGCGATCGCTTCATGGGTCAGTTCCGCCCACTGCTCCAGATCCGCCGCCCGCTGCGCCACCGTCCGCCCGTTCGATTCATCATCCGCAATGTCATCCACCAGCCGCATGTACGCATACAACGCATACATCGCCGAACGTTTCGGCTCCTTGAGCAGCTTCAGCCCGTAGTAAAAATTCTTCGCCTCGCGCCGCGTCAAATCCTGGCAATACTGCCGCGATCGTTCCAACAGATCCTCCCCGCCGCCCGCCTCCAACTCGCCACGAAGTGCCGCCGTCACGCCGCACCTCCCGTCGCCTTGCTCACCACATACCCCGCCAGCGTCCCGAAAATCAGACGCCCCTTCTGCCACTTCGACAACCGCGGCCGCTTCGTCAGCGTGTCAAACCCCTGCCGCCGCACCGCCGCGCAAATCGCCATCCCCCCCTTGCCGAACAACGCAATCTGTTTCCGATACACCGGCTTCAACAGCGGCAACAATCCCCGCCCCTCCGCGAACATCTCCTCCGTCCGCTCCACCTCAAACTTCATCATCTCCCGGAATCCCTCCGTCACCCGCCCCCCACGCAAATCCTCCACCGTAACCCCGAACCGCCGCAGGTCCTCCCCCGGCAAATACACGCGGTCGCGCTCCAGAATGTCCCGCCGCACGTCCTGCCAGAAATTGATCAGTTGCAGCGCCGTGCACGTCTTGTCGCTCAGCCGCTGCCGCTGCTCGTCCCGATACCCGCACATGTACAACACGATCCGCCCCACCGGATCCGCACTCCGTGTGCAGTAATCCACCACCTGCCCAAACGTCTCATACCGGTCCACCGTCTGATCCTGCTCAAACGCCCGGATCAGATCATCAAACGGCTTCATCGGAATATCATGACGCTGCACCGTCTGCGCCAACGCCACAAACACCGCCGTCCTCGCCTCGCCCGCATGCATCCCCTGCAACTGCCCCCGAAATTCCCCCAGATACTTCAGCGCCAACTCCCGATCCCCCACCTCATCGCCCAAATCATCCGCCACCCGGCAAAACGCGTAGACATTGCAGAAATCCTGCCGCAAATGCTTCGGCAACAGCGCCGACACCACCGAAAAATTCTCATAATGCGAATGCGTCAACCCCCGCGTATACGCCTCCGCCTCCGCCGCATCCCCCACCGGCGCAAACGCCGCCCGCACCGTCTCCGGTAGGCCTACCGACAACCCAATGGCCGCCGCCTCCCGTTCATGCCTGATAACAGCACCCACAGATTCCAAGCCACAAGCCCTTTTGCCTGATCTCATTTAGAGCAGTTCGATCGCCGGAAAATCACCTGCTACCGCACGATGCAGCTTCGCATCCGATGTGACGCCGCGCGCCCGGCGCTTTTCCACAGCCGCGACGAACGCCGCGTCATAGACCGAACGATCATACGCAATGGCAATTTCCAGTGCACGATCCAGCACGTGATGTATTGGCACGATAGTTAACGGCAGGCCGTTGAACTTCTCCCACAACGACTTCGCTTCCCCCGCCGTGATCATGCCGCTCCGCTGGTGCTTCCACAACACGTTCCCAACTTCCGCAAACGCCAGTTCCAAAATCGTCATCCGCTCCCCCCTCCGTGCGGCTTCCGCCAGCAACGCCTGGGCCTTGGACGAGTCGCTCTCGGCCACCACCCACTTGGCAGCCACACAACTATCCGCCACCACCTCGCTCATCGCATCCGGTCCTCAGCGATTAACGCCGTGCTGTCCGAAAGAAAGCCCGACCTCGCCACGATCTGCGCCTGTATCGCCCGCACATCCTTCAGCCACGCATCCATCTGCTCCTTCAACCCCGGCTCAATGCGCAACGTCACACGCTGCTCTTCCTGAAGATCCACCGGCCCCAACGGCTCAAATTTCCCCCCGCGATAGACCGCCTCAACCTGTGTCATCACTCACCTCCAGACACCCCTGTTTTCCCCCTCGCCCCTTTGGTAGAATACTCTGTCCGCTTTCGGAATGACAGCCCACCCGGGGCCTCCAGAACGCGGTATCCTTTGGGAGGCCTTCGCGGCCATGAAAATCCTGCTTGCCAACCCCCGCGGTTTCTGTGCCGGCGTCAATATGGCCATCGATTGCGTCGACCGCGTCCTCAAGCTCAAGGGCCCCCCGATCTACGTCTACCACGAAATCGTCCACAACAAGCACGTCGTCGACCGCTTCACCAAACAGGGCGTCATCTTCGTCAATTCCATCGATGAGGTCCCCAACGGCGCCACCGTCGTCTACTCCGCCCACGGCGTGTCCCCCGATATCCGCCACAAGTCTGAAAATCGCAACCTCGTCCAAGTCGACGCCACCTGCCCCCTGGTCACCAAGGTCCACAACGAAGCCGTCCGCTTCGCCAGCCGCAAGTACACCATCATCCTCATCGGCCACGAGGACCACGACGAAGTCATCGGCACCCTCGGCGAAGCCCCCGATTGCATCCGCATCGTCGAATCCCCCGAAGACGTCGAACGCCTCCAGATCGGCCCCGATGAAAAAATCGCCTACCTCACCCAGACCACCCTCTCCATCGACGACGCCCACCGCGTCATCCAGGCCCTCAAAAAGAAGTTCCCCCACATCCACACCCCCAAGAAAGAAGACATCTGCTACGCCACCACTAACCGCCAGCAGGCCGTCATGGAACTCGCCCCCCGCTCCGATCTCGTCCTCGTCGTCGGCTCCAAAAATTCCTCCAATTCCCTCCGCCTCGTCGAAATCGCCGAGAACCGCGGCGTCAAAGGCTACCTCGTCGATGATGTCTCCGAGATCAACCACGACTGGCTCACCGGCGTCAACACGCTCCTCGTCACCGCCGGCGCCTCCGCCCCCGAAGACCTCGTCCAGCACATCATCTCCATGCTCCAGGAACGCTACGGCGCCACCGTCGAGGATGCCCATGTCACCGAAGAGGACATGCACTTCGAGCTGCCCTACTCCCTGCGCCGCCTCGAAGAAGCCCACGAACGCGTCCAATTGACCGTCGCCGGCCGCTGATCCGCGCCCACGCATGCCGCCGCCTCACTCCCGCGCCCCGCCTTCCCCCCGACCTGCGCCGCCGGTATCCCGCCTCGGCAATAATTTCTCCCCCGGCGGGCACCACCGCTCTATAATCCCCCCAGACCTCCCCGCTCGCAGGTTGCCCATGGCCCAGCTCGCTCCCGCCCCTCCCCCGACGACGCCCCCCTTCCTTCAGCCCTTTCCACGCCTCGTCCTGCTCATTCACGCCACCGCCATCCTTGCCCTCGCCGCATTCGCGCTTGCCGAGCAGAACGCCGCCATCTTCATCGGCGGCCTCGCCGCTTCCATCATCGCCTGGCTCCTCGTCGACCAACGCCAGGGCGCCAACATTTCCCGCATCGTCATTAACCTTGCCGTCCTCGCCGCCGCCGTCGACTTCTTCTATCGCGCCTTCACCGGCGACAACGAAGACATGCTCGTCAACCTCGGCCACTTCATGATCTTCATCCTCCTCGCCAAACTCTTTGAACGCAAAAAACCCCGCGACGTCGCCCAAATCTTCGGCCTCTCACTCCTCATCGTCGTCACCGGCGGCATCTTCGCCACCTCCGCCGCCTTCGCCACCCTCGTCGCACTCTACATCCTCGTCGCCCTCTACGCCCTGCTCCTCCTGCCCATCCACATCGATACCCTCGCCGCCTGGCGCGACCGCCTCCTCCCGCCTGCCGCCTTCTCTCACGCACGCCGCCTCCGGCTCTACCGCGATCTCCGCGTCCCCGCCTTCTTTTCCACCTTCATCCTCCTCCTCGTCGGCTTCGCCGTCTTCCTCCTCGCCCCCCGCGGCAACGGCCAGGCCTTCATGAGTCCCTGGACGCCCTCCGCCACCTTTGAAACCGGTTACTCCAGCACCGTACGCCTCTATGGCGATCAAACCCTCGTCCAGTCCGACGCCATCGTCATGCAGGTCCGTATCGAACAAAATGGCGTCAGCCTCGGCTCCGAAACCTTCCAGCCCTATTTCCGCGGCATTACCTGCGACTCCTACAACCCCGTCCTCCACCAGTGGACCCGCTCCCCCGCCCTTGACGACCTCCGCCGCTTCGTCGCCAGGCACGACGGCGCCATCCCCCTCGGACCCGCCCCCTCCGAAGACCCCGCCTCCCTCATCACACAGACCTACTCCCTCCAGATCATGCGCGACAACGTCCTGTTCTCCATGGACGATCCCGTCGCCATCACCTCCGACCAGCTCAGCAGCGCCTCCTATTCCCCGCGCGACTTCTCCATTCTCACGGCCGTCAATCACCGTACCCCCATTCAATACGCTGTCACCTCCGTCGCCATCCCGCGCACCCCCCAGGAAATCGCCCGGCAGTTCCCCGACCCCTCCCACTCCCAGGACCCCGACTCCCCCTTCGTCACCCCCGGAAGCCTCGGTTCTTACCGCCGCAACTTCAACGCGGTCATTCCCTCCGTCGTCCCCCCGGAAATCATGACCGAGGCACGGCGCATCCTCGCCGCTCACAAGATCGACCTGCCCCCCGACGGCCAGCACTTCGCCCCCAACCAGGTCCGCAATATCGCCGACATCTTCCAGAACTATCTCCAGGCCAATTACCCCTACACCCTCTCCTTCACCGCCGTCAACCCCGACCTCGATCCCACCGCCGATTTCCTCCTCAACCGCAAAACCATTGGCGGACACTGTGAACTCTTCGCCTCCGCCATGGTCATGCTCTGCCGCGCCGTCGGCATTAACGCACGCATCGTCACCGGCTTCCACGGCGGCGATTACAACAACCTCGGCGGCTTTTACATTGTCCGCGAACTCGACGCCCACGCATGGACCGAAGTCTTCCTCCCCAACAAGGGCTGGACGCGCTACGATCCCTCCCCCGACTTCCAGAACACCGCCGCCGCCGCCGATGGCTTCGCCCGCTGGTTCCGCGAGTTCAGCCAGATCATCCAGCAAAGCTGGCTCTCCAACATCGTCTCCTTCGACCGAAGTTCCCAGGCCTCCGTCCTCCAATCCCTCCTCGCCAGCCTCCGCCACCTCATCGCTTCCCTTCGCGATACCATCGCCTACAGCTATCACGGCCTCGTCGATGTTTCCGTCGGCGGTAAAGACATCTCCCGCTCCGCCCGGTGGCTCACCCTCCTCGGGGCCCTCTGCGCCGCCGCCCTCGCCTTCTGGGTCCTCCGCCACATCTGGCGCCGCCGCACCAACCCCCTGCCCCCCACCCTCCTGCGCAATCTCGACCGGCGCCTCCAGCGGCGCCTCAGCCACGAATTGCTCTTCTTCGAGGAATTCCTCCGCCTCCTGCGCAAGGCCGGCGTACCCCGCCAGCCTGGACAGACCCCCCGCGAGTACATCGATACCCTCCAGCCCCAGCTCGCCGCCGCACATGCCGACGCCCACTACCTCGTCTCCACATTTTACGGCCTGAGGTTTGGCTATCTTGACCTGACCCCCCCAATTCGCACCCGCATCGCCGCCGCTCTCCAGGCCGTCCGCTCCTCCCTCCGATAATCCCCCCTCCTCCTGCCCAATTTGTTTGGCACCCGTTCGCTAACCTCGGCCATTCTTTCTTGTCTTACTTCCTACCTCGGGGTACCCTCTTCTTACGCAGTCGCGTAACCCCCCCCCCCGGCCAGTCACGGACCGACTCGCCACCCCTCACCTGGCCCCCTCGCCCGCTCAGTTCATGGATGGAACTTGCTTTGCAATCCTCCTTCCGTCGAACGGAGAACCTCGGCCATGCGGCGAGCCAGACGACTTACCTCCTCTGAGCGTTGGGAACTCGGCCTCTTCCTCATCATGCTCGTCGTGGGCTGCCTCTGCCTCACCGCCCTCCTCAACGGCAACAACCTCCCCCGCCTTTTCGCCTTTGCGGCGCCCGCACTCCCCGATCAACCCCCGCTCGTCATTGACCCCGCACCCGCCCCCCAAGCTTCCATCCCCACTGCCCCGCTGCCCCTCGTGCCCTTGGCGCCCGTCGCCCCCGCTATGCCCGTCCTTCCCCAACCGCCCGCCCTCCAACCCCCTCCGCCTCCTGCCCGCGCCACGGTCGCCAAAAAGCCCGCCCCCGATATCCGTTACTACAACGGCCACAAGTACATCTACGCCAAAACCATCCGCCTCCGCGTCACCGCCTACGCCCCCGACATCCGCTGCACCTGGCCCTACCCCGGCACCACCACCGCCTCAGGCCTCTCCGTCAAAACCAACCGCGGCCGCCTCGTCGCCGCCGACCCGCGCCTCATCCCCCTCCATTCCCTCGTCGCCGTCCCCGGATACGCCCACGGCGTCCCGGTCCCCGTCCTCGATACCGGCGGCGCCATCAAAGGCTCCCGCCTCGATGTCCTCTTGCCCACCTTCGACCAGGCCAAAGAGTGGGGCACCCAGCTCCTGAGCGTCCGCATCTACGAACCCGCCGACTGAGCCCCGCCTCCCTGTGCCCCGCGCATCTCCCGTATACTCCCCCCCATGCCCACCCGCCTGATCATCAATGCCGACGATTTTGGCTTCTCCCGCGCCGTCACCGATGGCATCCTCCACGGCCACACCCACGGCATCCTGACTTCCACCACCCTCATGACCACCATGCCCGACCGCGATCGCGCCATCGATCTCGCCGGGCAAACGCCGGCCCTCGGCGTGGGCATTCATCTGTCGCTCACCCAGGGCGCTCCCCTGACACCTTGCCGCAGGCTTCTCTCCCGCGCCCACGGTACTTTTTTTCGATCTTTACCCAAGCTTTTCTGGCGTTTGCAAAGCGCCGCCGCCTGCCAGGAAGCCGCCGCCGAACTGCGCGCCCAGATCCACTACGCCCGGCACCGCGGCCTCGCCCCCACGCACGTCGATTCCCACAAACACGTCTGCCACCTGCCCCCGCTCCATCGCCCCCTCATTCAAGCCTGCCGCGACACCGGCATCCACTGGCTCCGCACCGCCCGCGAAGCACGCATCCCCGCCACGCCCGCCCCCTCGGCTTCCTACCGCGTCCTCGCCCGCTGCGCCGCGTCGCTCGCTGACAAAATCCGCGCCGCCGGGCTGCACACCACCGACTGGTTCTTCGGCCTCGCTACCACCGGCCGCACCGACGCCGCCATCTGGCAGTCCCTCGCCGCCGTCCCGCCCGAAGGCCTCGGCGAAGTGATGGTCCACCCCGGCTACATTCACGATGTCACCGCCGCCGACACCCGCCTGCTCCAGCAACGCCTCACCGAACTCGAAGCCCTCTGTGATCCCGCCGTGCGCACCGCCCTCGAGCGCGCCGCCATCACCCTCACCCGCTACGGCGCCGCTCAAAAGCAGCCGTAGGTCCAAAGTTGCCGATCCCCCAGGTGTTTCTCGCGCCGCCGCTCCCCCTCCACGAACGGCGCCAGCAGCAGCAGCGTCGTCTGCCACATCGTCCACGTCTCAATCCCAAACGCGATGAACCCGATCAGCCCCGGCACCGGCATCTCGAAATACTTCACCTGCTCCCAAGAGCCCAGGAACGGCAGGTGATACACCCACTTCGTCCACGACCAGTAATTCCAGAACTCCCACAAAAATCCGCACACCAATCCCCCCGCGCCCAGCGCCAGCGTCCGCCCCCAACGCCCCGCAAACCAATCCCCAATGATCGACGGCCGCCCCAGCCGCCAGTTGATCGGATCCAGCAACGCCCACGTCCCCACCCAGATCGCCAGGTTCGACGCCGGCCCGCCCACCAGAATCGGAATCGGCGACAGCAAAATTCCGCAACAAAACACCCCCAGCGCAAACCGCCCGCGCCCCGCTCCCGTCGCCGTCGGCCGGCTCGCCACACGCCAGAAAACCAGCCGCTCCAACACCTCCGCCGTCAAAAACATCCCCGGCGCGATCGCCCCAAACGCAAACAGATAGCCCACCAGCCGATCCCCAAACCACGGCGGCAGGTTCACATACTCCCACGCCCGCAGCCCCGTCCGCGAATCCCTCATGAAATAAAAGTTCATCCAGTCGAAGTAACACCACGCCGGCACCGACCACAGCCAGCACGTCACAAACCGGTTCCGAAAACGCCCCAGATACGAACGCCGGTCCAGAAACGTCAGCAGCCCCAGCAACGTCACCAGATACGCGCACCACGCCAGCGGCGTGATGTTCGCGCTCACCTGCTCCGCCACGTGCGCGATCCGTCCCCGGTTGATAATCCCCCCCACGTATCCGAAATGCAGCCCCTGCACCACCGCCAGCAGCGCCACGCCCGCAATCAGCAGTACAGGAACCGGTCGCCGAACACTCCGCTCGCCCATGCACAATTCCCTGATCCGCTCGCGCGCCGCCCGGCCTCCACACCGCGGCTTGACGCTCTCGCACGCCGATTCTACAGTGCCGACGCCCACGGTGCGTGCCCCGTCGCACGCTGTTTCTTCCCGCCTCTCCCTCCACGCCAAGGTGTTCCATGCGATTCGAGGACATCCCCACGCCCGCCGTCTATCGCCTCAGTTTTTATCTGCGCCAGCTCGAAGCTTTCCAGCATGCCGAAAAGCACACCATCTCCTCCCGACAGCTCGGCGAAGCCCTCGGTTACACCGACGCACAGGTCCGCAAAGACCTCGCTTACTTCGGTCAGTTCGGTCACCCAGGCATCGGCTACCGCGTCGAAGAACTCATCTCCCAGCTCCGCAAAATCCTCGGCACTGACAAAATCTGGAACGTCCTCCTCGTGGGCGCCGGAAACCTCGGCCGCGCCCTCATCGCCTACCGCGGCTTCCTCCGCAAAGGCTTCCGCTTCGCCGCCATTTTCGACGCCGACCCCCGCAAGGCCGGACAGGCCTTCGGCGATCTCACCATCCGCCCCATGACCGACCTGCCCGCCGCCACCAGCGAACTGGCCATTCGCCTCGCCATCATGTCCGTCCCCTCAGAAGCCGCACAGTCCGTCGCCGACCTCCTCGTCGCCGCCGGCATCCGCGGCATCCTCAACTTCGCCCCCGTCTCCGTCACCGTCCCCAAAGAAGTCTCCGTCCAAAGCGTCGACCTCGCCGTCCAGCTCGAACAACTCTCCTTCCAGATGTCCCTCGCCGACGAACCCCTCCCCGAACCCCCGCACCGCCCCTGATCGCCAAATCGCTCCGCGAAACACCCAACCACTCTTGCCTCTCGCACCGGTAGGGGGGTACTCCGCAAGTCACCCCCCAAGCGTGCCGATGAGCCATCCATGGTTCCCGACGACCTGTCGACGTATCTCTTGGTGGCCATAGGTTCAGGCGTTATGGCGCTGCTGTTCCTGCGGACCGTCGCCCAGGCTTCCACCGCCGTCGCCTGCCGCGAAGTGGGCCTGCGCCGCGAACGCGAAGCCCGGCGTAAGGCCGATAATGCCGCCGCCGAAGCCGCTGGAAAAGCCGCTGCACTCGAGCCCCTCGCCCTCAACCCCGATGGCACCATCGAGGAACCTATCCTCGCCGCCGTGGAAACTCCCTGACCACCCAAAAAGTGGTTTGCAATTCCACGGCGCGTGGTATAGTGAGCACCGTTCCACGGCACCCCGGATGGGCGAATCCCGGCGTGCCGCGGCTGCTGTAAACCCCTGCGGGCAGATTTACTGCACGCAATTTCCGCCTTTGCCGATACACAGGTTGTCCCATGGCCGATAAAACCCGATCAACCAGGAAAAAACCTGTGAGCCAGAAGCGCGTCGCCACCGTGCTCGCCTCCCTCGTCGGCACCCTCACCCTCAGTGCCGGCGTCCTGCTCCTCCTCGAAGGCGGGGCCGGTTCCACTCCCCTGGCAGCCGCATTTACCGCACAACCCGTCGAAGCTCAGCTCGCCACAAATGTCCCGTTGCAGCAGGGAACCTGGGAGTATATCATCGTCTATGAATCGGGAGACTTGGCGGGGAGTTCTGCCAGCCTTGCCGACGGTCGTGTCACAGGAGGTGCTGATCTCCCACCCCACACAGTGCGACCCAAGGCGAATTTCCATTTTGTCATCGACAGCGCCCAATCCGGACGCTCCCCTAGCGATGGTCATCTCGAGGTCGGCACGTCGTGGCTGAATCAACAGGTCGGAGCCCCAAACGCTGGCTGGCCGGATGTCCGCTATCATCAAATTCCACCTTATACCAATGCCGTGGGCGTGTGCCTCATCAGCGACCTTAACCGCGCCCCCGTTAGCGCCGCTCAGCATCAGTGCCTCGTTCAGGTCCTCCGTGATCTTCAGCAACGCCTCCATATCCCCAAGTCCCACATCTACTTCCAGTGGGAACTCGGGCCCAATGCCGTCAACGCCTCCCTCACGCAGAAGGCCTACGCCGATACCGTCCGGTCCAGTCTCGACTGACATTCACCCCGCCTGAAGCCCCCCCGGTACCCCCCCTCCATACGCCGCTGTCGCACCCATCCTCGATGGGCAAAGCCCTCGGTCTCCCTTGCCGATGCTTTCCTGTGGGCTGGTCGCACCCCTCCCTCCCAGGGTTCGCCGTTTGCTCCCTCGGGTACAATCGTCTTTGCGCCGGCTTCTTGACGTTACCTGTTCCTTTGCGACAAAATAGCCCAGCTTTCTTATTTGCCCTACACTGCCATGGCACTTGTAAATCGGGGCTCTGGCGCCTAACCCCCGCGGCTTCGTCCTTCGGTGTACCGTGATCGCCAATCAGGTAGATATGGAACCCCTCCCCGAGATCGCTGACTTCGAAATCATCTCCTGCCTTGGCTACGGCGCTCGCAGCACCATCTATGCGGTCACCGAAAAAGCCACTAAGCAGGTCTACGCCCTCAAACGCGTCGTCCGCAAGTCCTCCGAAGACGACCGCTTCCTTGAACAGGCTGAGCAGGAATTCGATATCGCCTCCCGGTTCGACCACCCCGCCCTCCGCAAGTCCATCCGCATCATCCGCAAACGCAAGCTCCTCAAAACCATGGAGCTCTTCCTCCTCATGGAGCTCGTCGACGGGACCTCCCTCGACATCCAGCGCCCCACCAAGCTCACCAGCCTCATCAAAATCTTCATCCAGGCCGCACAGGGCCTCTCAGCCATGCACCGCCTGGGCTTCGTTCACGCCGACATCAAGCCCAACAACATCCTCGTCAACGACGAAAACAAGATCAAAATCATTGACTTTGGCCAGTCCTGCGCCATCGGCACCATCAAAACCCGCATCCAGGGCACCCCCGACTACATCGCCCCCGAACAGGTCGGCCGCGGGCCCCTCACCCCCGCCACCGACGTCTTCAACTACGGCGCCACCCTCTACTGGTGCACCACCGACCACCACATCCCCACCCTCATCCCCCGCAAAAACAAGCAGGGCATCCCCATCGAGGTCAAAGGCGACGCCAAGCCCCCGCACGAAATCAATCCCAACATCCCCGTGCCCCTCTCCCGCCTCATCATGGATTGCGTCATGACCCTGCCCACCCACCGTCCGCAGGATTTCTCCACCGTCCTCCCGCGCCTCGAACTCGCCCTCTCGCTCGCACGCTCCGACAGCCCCCTCCGTTCCCCACCCGCCGATCTCGAGGCCCTCATCCCCGACAGCCGCGACGGCAGCTCCGACGAGAGCCGCGACATGAGCAACGACGACAGCGGCGCCATCGACATCGACCCCTCCGAGCTCGATCAATAACCCTCCCCTCCCGTCACCCCTCCCGCGTCACCCCTCATTTGTCATTTGGCATTTCACCATTGGTCATTTCTCTCCCATGACCGCCGACGAAACCATCTCCCTCCTCCGCTCCGCCGCGCACGCCGCCGCGACCGACACCCTCCGCAACGCCCAGATGCTCTGCTTCCCCGGCGAAGGCTCCCTCTTCGTGGCCGGCGACCTCCACAACCACGCCCGCAATTTCCAGCGCTTCCAGACCGCCGCCGATCTTGGCAACCACCCCGGCCGCCACGTCATCCTCCAGGAACTCATCCACGGCGGACCCCTCGGCCCCAAAGGCGACGATACCTCCCTCAACCTCCTCCTCGACGCCCTCGAATGGGCCGCCGCCTTCCCCGGCCAAGTCCATTTCCTCCTCGCCAATCACGACCAGGCCCAGGTCCTCAACATCGCCATCATGAAGGAAGGTTACGACCTCACCGACCGCTTCTCTCGCCACATCAACCTCGAATTCGGTCCCAACGCTCCCGCCCTCCACGCCGCCCTCGCCGAGTTCTTCCGCGCCCTTCCCCTTGCCGCCATCACCGCCACCGGCATCTTCCTCTCCCACTCCCTGCCCTCCTCCAGAGACCTCCCCGCCTTCGACCGCACCGTCATCCGCCGCGAACTCCTGCCCGACGACTGGTCCCGCACCGGTTCCATCTATGCGCTCCTCTGGGGCCGCAACCAATCCCAGGACGTTCTCTCCGCCCTCTCCAAATCCTGGTACGCAGACCTCTTCGTCTGCGGACACCAGGCCCAGGAATCCGGCTCCAAAACCCTCGGCGACCGTATGCTCATCATCGACTCCTCCCACAACCACGGCGTCTTCCTCCCCATCGACCTCGCCCGCTCCTACACCCTCGACGACCTCGCCGCCGCCGTCGTCCCGCTTGCATCGATCGAGTAAGCGTTCATTGCCTATTGCCCATTGCCTATTGCGTCAACATCCGCCAATTGGCAATCGGCAATGGGCAATTGGCAATCGGCAACGCCTCACACCGCCGTCGGCCCATACAACCCCTCCACCGCCGTCGCCGCCTTCCAGGTCACCTGGTCGCTGCTCACCTGGTGAAACCGCGACACCGCCCCGCTCTTCACCTGCCGCTGCAGCGTCGCAAAATCGAACGGCCCGCTCGTCTTCCCGCGCAGCCGCACCCAATACCGCTCCCCGCCCCCTGACCCCGCCGGCGCCGCGGCGGTGGGGGGGCTCACCGCTCCCACAACCTTCGGCGCCACCCGCGTCGGCGCCGCCGCTCGTGCACCAGCCGCCGAAACCACCGGCCCCTCCGCCGCTCCCGCCCCCAGCATCGCCAGATCCGCCAGCACCTCCCCCGCCGTCTGATACCGCCCGCCCGCCCCCGACACGCTCTTGGCCATCAGCCGCCCAATCACCTCGCTCAACCCCGGCGGAAATCCCCGCACCACCTCCGCCGTCTCCGCCGGCATCGTGTTCGCCGACGCATGCCACATCATCCACTTATTCGCCGGCGGCTCCTTCGTCGTGTTGCCCTCATACACGCCCGGAAACTGCGCCCGCGCCGTCCGCCGCCCCAGCGCCATCTCATACGCCATGTGCCCCAACGCATACAAATCCGTCCACGGCCCGATCTTTCCGAACTCGCTCGACAACAGCTCCGGCGCCGCATACCGCACCGTCGCCAGCCCCCGCGTCCGATTCGCCGCCACCACGCTCCCCAGCGAAAAATCCGTGATCTTGTAATTCCCGCACACATCCACCAGCACGTTCCCCGGCTTCAAATCCTGGTGAATCAGCGCCGGCTCCAACCCATGCATCGCCTCCAGCCCGCGCAACACCTGCTCCATCATCCGCCGCACTTCCCCCGGCTCCGCCCCCGCATCGCCAATCTGCGAATCCAGCGTGCTCTCGGCAAATTCCATCGCCAGCCACGGATACCCCTCCGTCAGCCCCATCGCATACACCGTCACCACATGCGGATGCACCGCCAGTTGCGCCAACACCCCCACCTCATTAAAAAACCGCTCCCGCGCCACCTCGCCCGCCCCCCCATCCGCAATCGGCGGCAACACCTTCAACGCCACCACCCGCCGATGCTCCCCCGGCAATACCTCCTCCGCCCGATACACCGTCCCCGCCGCCCCATCCGAAAGCACATCCCGCAACACAAACCGATCAATCTTCTTCACAACCAGCCTCACCAAAAAAAAACACCCCCCACACAACATACCACCAATCAATCCCACCCTGTCCCCTGTCTCCTTGTCTCCGTGTCTCCGTGTCCCCCCTCACTCCCGCGCCTTCGCCGCCACAAACTCCACCAGCCCCGCCCGCATCCCCTCCTCGTCCAGCGTCCGCTTCCCCTCCTCCAGCGCCACCAGCGACCGCTCATCATTCGGCCCCACCGCCGGCAATTCCCCCCGCGCCGCAACCTCCCCCAGCAACACCCGCAGCCTCACCCACTCCTTCTTCGCCCCCGCGGAATCCCCCGCCTGATCCAACCGCCACCCCGACCGCATCAACACGCCCACCTCCGCCGGCAACGCCTTCCGCCCCACCTCCGCATCCACCCACTCCAGCAATTTCGGATACGCCGCCGCCTCATGCGTCTGTGCCTCCCCTCCCAGCGGATCCACCACCGCCACCACCACCAGCCCCGCCAGCATCAGCACCACCAGCAGCAGCAACAGCTTCGTCCGCCCGCTCCCCGCTCCCGCCCCGCTCCCATTCACCGCCACCCGTTCCACCCGCACCAGCGTATCCGCGCTCAGCCGCACCCGGTCCTTCGTCCGCAGCTTCACCTTCCCCGTGATCCGCTCCTCATTCACATACGTCCCGTTGGCCGAGAGATTCTCCACAAAAAATCCCCCATCCCCGCGCGAAATCAGCGCATGCTCATACGACACCCCCGCGCTCGACAGGCGCACCGGACTCCGCGCACTCTTCCCCAGCACCGTCTCCGCCCCGGCGCACCGAATCTCCTCCCCCACCTCCGGCCCCGCAATCACCTTCAACACACACTCCACAAGCACCCTTTCAAAACTCCGCCAGCCCCGCTATTGCCGCCAAATCCACGTCAAATCTCCCTCAAAACAGTTTCGGAGTCCCAATCAAAAACACGGAGTTCACGGAGGACACGGAGGATACAGAGTCATCCCCCGATTTTTTTACACGTGTTCTCCGTGCTCTCCGTGTGCTCCGTGGTTTTGAAATCTGTTCTGGAATATTTCGTGTCCTTTGTTTTTCGTGGCCATTTATTCGTGTCCATTAGTGTCCATTTGTGGACAATTTTTCCGTCCTCAATCCGCCAGCGTCCCCGTCACCAGGTATCGCACAATAAACGGCGCAAACAACAGCAGCACCGCCGACAGCAGCACCAGCGTCGACGGCAGCATCACATACACCCCCGCCGCGCCCGCCGTCGATTGCGCCCGCAGCATCCGCTCCGCATTCAACCGATCCGCCAGCCCCTCCAGCGTATCCGCCAGAGGCCAGCCCAATTCCTCGCTCTGCACCAGCGCATCCACCAGCGCCGTCACATCCGGTATCTTCAGCCGCCCCGCCATCTTCTTGAACGCCTCCGCCCGCGGGCTCCCCACATCGACCTCCGCCAGCACCTGCCCAAATTCCGTCCCCAGCGCGTGTCCTTGGTAATCCTCAATCACCCGCAGCAGCGCGATCCGCAGGCTCGTCCCCGACCGCAGCATCAGCACCAGCAGATCCAGCGCGTACGGCAGCGCCCGCATGATCTCCACCTCCCGCTCCTTCGCCGCGCTCTTGAAGTGCGCCACCAGCGCCATGAACCCCAGCGGAAACCCGATCAGCGCCATCCACGCAAACCCAAGCCCAAAGAGCCCTACCGCCACCAGCGCGATCGCCCCCACGAACACCACCGACAACAGCGCCCCCGACGCCACCACCTCATCATCGTCCAGCCCCCCCGGATACCCCGCCCGCACATACGGATCGTGCACGTAACTCCGCAACGGATCCAGCCCCAGCCGCGACACCACCCCCGCCACCCCCGCAATCACCGGCAAAACCAGCCCGAACGCTGGACTGTCCGCCACCGCCTGCCGCCGCATCTCCGCACGCCGTATCGATGTCATCCCCACCCCCGCGCGCGCCACCTGCTCGCGCCGCACCAGCGCCCACGCCGCCGCCGCCAGCAGCGCCACCGCCACCCCAAAAAACCCTGCCGCCGCCCCCTTCAAAACAATAATTGGCCAATTCACCATCGCGTCTTCGTACTTATAAATTCGTGTAAATTTGTGAACATTTGTGGATAATTTATACCTCGCTCCGCGTAATCCGACTCGCCAGATACGCCCCCGTCCCCGCCAGCGCCGCCGCCACCGTCAACACCGCAATCCCCGGCGCCGTCGAAAACAGCATCATCACCCCGCGCGTATCCACCAGCCCCATCAGCAGCAGCATGAAGATCGGCGCCACCAGCAGCACCTTGATGTTCGTCCGCCCCTCCGACGTGTGCGCCTCCACCGTCCGCCGCATCTCCCGAATTTTCTCCAGGCTCTGCGAAATCCGCCCCAGCGTCGCCGACACATCCCCGCCCATCTCCCGATTCAGCAGCAGCGCCGTCGCAAACAAATTGAAGTTCGGCAAATCCAGCCGCGCCTTCGCGCTCCGCAGCACCACCTCCATGTCCGCCCCATACGCATACTGATTCGCCATGATCTGAAACTCGCTCCGCACCGGCTCCGGCGCCTGCTCCGCCAGCCGCGAAACCCCTTGCACCAGCGTCAGCCCCGCACGCATCGAATTCGCCAGCGACGTGATCGCCTGCGGCAACTGCGCATCAATCTGCTCCCGCCGCCGCCGCCACGCCCACCCAATCACCACCCGCGGCACAAGCAACGCCAGCACCCAGAACCCCACCGCAATCACCCCATTCGGAATCACCCAGAGCAAAATCCCCAAGAGCGCCGCAAACCCCGCGTAATACCCCGCCATCCACGCACGCCCATCCCCCGGCTCCGGATCAAACCGCAGCAACACCTCCCGCATCCACGCCACATCCCGCTCCCACTTCCCCACCATCCACCCCCGCAACCCCCACACCGCGCACGCCGCCGCCACCCCCCCCAGCACCGCCACCGAAACCTCCTGCACCATTCCAGAAGAACCCATCACCAATAACCCACAAAAACCCCAAAATCAATCCACATCCAGTCTCGGCCGCCCCTCACTCCTTTCGTGCCTTTCGTGCCCTTCGTGGCCAATTTACGTCTACCATTCGTGTGGATTTGTGTCCATTCGTGGAAAATTCACGTCGTCTTCGCCAATCCAAACCACGAATCCAACCGCAAAAACCCGCGCTCCACCATCTCCCCCAGAAACCGCGGCAAATACCCCGTCGGCTTCAACACCGCATTTCCCCCGCCCATCTCCACCAGCCGCATGATGTCCCGCGTCTCCACCTCCCCACTCACCGGATGCAGCCCGATCACCTCCGACACCTGCGACACCACCCGCCGCCCATTCGGCAACCGCTCCTGCTGCACGATCAGATGCAGCGCCGACGCAATCTGCCGCCGCACCGCCGCCAGCGGTATATCCGCCCCCATCAGCACCATCGTCTCCAGCCGCGACAACGCATCGCTCGTCGAATTCGCATGCAGCGTCGTCATGCTCCCCGCATGCCCCGTGTTCATCGCCTGCAGCATGTCGATCGCCTCATCGCCCCGGCACTCGCCCACGATAATCCGGTCCGGCCGCATGCGCAGCGCATTTCTCACCAGGTCCCGCGTCGTGTATTTCCCCTGCCCCTCCGCATTCGCCGGCTTCGTCTCCAGCGACACCACATGCTCCTGCTGCAACCGCAATTCCGCCGAATCCTCGATCGTCACCAGCCGCTCATGCGCCGGCACAAACCCCGACAGCACATTCAACAATGTCGTCTTGCCAGACCCCGTCCCCCCGCTCACCAGGATATTCGCCCGATTCTTCACGCACGCCGTCATCAGCGCCACCGCCGCCGGCGTCACCGATCCCCACCGCACCAAATCCTCCACCGTCACCCGGCTCTGCGGAAACTTCCGAATCGTGATGCACGCACCCTTGATCGCCAGCGGCTCAATGATCGCATTCACCCGGCTCCCATCCCGCAGCCGCGCATCCACCAGCGGCTGACTCCGATCAATCCGCCTCCCCAGCGGCGCCACGATCCGCTCGATGATCGACAGACACGCCTCCTCCGACGGAAACGCCTGCCCGATCTTGCTCACCCGCCCCCCACGCTCGATGTATATCGTCCACGGATTCACCACCATGATCTCCGTGATCGACGGCGACCGCAGCAAATCCTCCAGCGGCCCCAATCCAAAAATAATGTCGTACAGCGTCTTCTTGATGTACGAAATAATCAGATACGCCCGCACATTCTCCAGCATCTCCTCCAAAACCCCCTCACTCCCCGCCCGAAACCCCGCCTCCACCGCCTGCTCCGGATTCGCCGGCAACGGCTTCCCCGTGAAAATCCCCACCCGGTTCAGCACCCGCACCACCGCCTGCTCCACCGGCCCCTCCAGCTCCGCGTTCACCCCCAGCCCATGCCACTCCGCCGCCACCCGCTCCTCCATCGTCATCCGCCGGATCACCCAGTCATTCACCCGCATCCGCAGCGCCTGCCGTGCCAACACCCCCGTCAACTCGCTGTCAAAAACCTCCCGCCGAAAATCCGTCAGCAGCAGATCGTCGATGATCTTGTTCAATTGATCCGTGCGATTCTGCGAAATGTCCGTCGCCGTGATCGCCCCCAGCCGCAGATCCAATCGCCGCAGCACATTCGCATGCAGCACATTCAGCAACTCCCCAACCCCCTCCGCCCCCGCCCCCCCCGCGCCGCCCGCCGCGCCCCCTTCCGCCTCCGCATCCTCCAGCGTCAGCAGAAACTCCATCACCCGCACGCTCGCCCCACCCCCCCCCGCCCCTCCCTCACCCCCACCCTTGAACACCGCCCGCTGCCCCGCCGCAATTTCCTTCCCATTCACCTCCACCGCGCTCGCCCCCGCCAGCACCTCGATCTCCCACCCGCCCTCCGCCCGCTCCACCCGCAGATGCTTCCCCGAAACAAACCGCGACTCCAGCTTCACATCGCATCCCCCATCCCGCCCCACAATAAACCCACCCGCACCCTCAAACCCCACCCACTGCCGATTCGTCAACGTATTCTGAACCACCACACGCATCATCAATTCTCATCAATTCACTCCCCCAAAAACTCTCCGTGCAACCCTCTGTGCCTCTGTGGCAAAAAACGCCTCCCTTAAGGATTCGTCGCCGCCTCTCCACCCCCAGCCGGCGGACACAACAACAACGTCACCGGCGCTCCCCCCGGCCCCACCGCCCGCAAAATCTCCTCCGCCTCCCCCTCCGTCACCGCCAGCGTCACCGTCCGCGCATTCGTCCCACCATTCTGATACTGATCCGCCGCCGTCACCTGCTGCCGCGTCTTGCTCAAACTATTCCCCACCGCTATCACCCGATACGCCTCCCCCTTCCCCACCAGCGTCGCCTCATAGCCCCCCGCGCCGCCCCCTCCCACCGCCACCGCGCCCCCAACTCCCACCCCGCCCGATGCCACCGCCCGCGCCACCATCACCTTCACATAATCCCCCGGTATCACAATCCCCGGCGTCGCCGCGATCGTCAACGCACGATACGGATCCTTCAACTCCAAATCCCCAACCCCCGCACCCAGATCCGCCAGAAACACCGGCTGCCCCGCCAATATCCGCCGATTAATCCGCTGCCCCCGATACGCCGCCCGCCCCTGCGCATCCAGCGTCAACGCCGCCAGCCGCGAAAATTTCGCCGGCACCTCCACCACCGATAAATCCCGATCCACATCCAGCGCCGTGTTCGGCCTCAAATCCCGCGCCGCTACCACGATCTTCACCTGCGGCCCACGATCCGTCCCCGCCGCATTATCAATAAACGTAAACGCCAGCACCGTCGCCAGCACCCCCACCACCACCGCCGCCACCAGAAACATCCGCGACGCCTTCGTGTCCTGCACAAATCCTCCCGCGCAATCGCTCAATCCCACCGCCCTGCCACCGCTTTGCTACTCGCCTGACGCTCCCCAATGTAACACAAACCCCCACCCGTGGCATGCGCACCCCCCTCCGTGGCATGGGCGTCCCCGCCCATGTCCGCCCGCACGCCGCAACGCCCCTCTTCACCACCCCCGCCCGCTTCCGGTTATCATTCCCCCCATCCGCACGGAGACCCCCATGCATCGCGTCCCCATCAGCGTCAAAGTCCTCAGCATCATCGGCATCGTACTCGCCTCCCTGAGCCTGCTCGGCGGCCTCTGCGGCGCTCTCCTCATCTTCACCCCCATCCTCCCCCTCCCCGAAATCGAGCCCCTCAGACACGATGTCCCCTACCTCGTCATCGGCATCATCAGCTTCGTCATCGGCTCCGCACTTTCCATCCTCCTCCTCGCAGGATCCATCGGCAGCCTCCGCCTCCGCCCCTGGGCTCGCCTCGCCATGATCGTCTATGCCATCATCCTCCCCATCGAAACCGTCGCCTTCGCCATCCTCAATCTCCTCTATCTCGCCCCTCACGTCGCCTCCATTACCTCGGCCCCCGCCGCCCCCGCCGCACCCACCCTATCCTCCGGCCTCGCCGGCGCCGCCTGCAGCTTCCTCCTCTGGTTCTCATGGGCAGGCTGCATCCTCTTCTTCTTCACACGAACCAACGTCATCAACGCCTTCCACGGAATCTTCCCCGCACCCCCAACCGCCTTCCCCATCCTCGATCCCTCCCAACCCCCCGCCGACCTCTTCCCCTGACCATACCCCGCGCGTCCCCTCCACCGCCCGGTTATCATGCTCCCATCTCCCGGGGGATTCCTCATGCCACGCGTTCCCACCTCCATCAAGGTCCTTTCCATCATCGGCATCGTCCTCTCCGCCCTCGGCTTCTGCGGCAGTGTCTGGTCCGTCTTCAACACCTTCGTCCCCATCGGTCCCCCCAACCCCGCCCTCGAAGACCTCAACCACCAAACCCCCTATATCCTCTACATCATCGCCGGCGCCGTCGTCTCCCTCCTCTTCAACCTCCTTCTCCTCGCATCCTCCATCGGCAGCCTCCGCCTCTACCGCTGGGCTCGCTACGGCATGATGGCCTATGCCATCCTCGCCCTGCTCGAACTCTTCACCAATGGCATCATCAACCTGATCTTCGTCTTGCCCCAAACCGAGCATGCCTTCGACCAGGGCAATCCCCAAATGGCCACCACGTTCAAACTCTTCACCATCGGCGCCTTCGTTATCGCCCTCCTCCTCGCCCTCGTCTGGCTCCTCCTCGTCTTCATCTTCTTCAACCGCAAAATCGCCCGCGACGCCTTCAACGGCGTCTTCCCCCCGGAACCCCCTCCCGCGCCGCCCATCTTCTAAACCCTCAGCCGCTCCACGTTCTCCCTGCTCCCACATTCTGCTAAACTGACTCCCCATGCCCGACAACTCCGAAATCTTCCAGAAAGTCCGCGACGCCACCAACATCGTCGACATCATCGGCGAGCACGTCGCCCTCAAACGCGCCGGCAAGGAATTCAAAGGCCTTTGCCCCTTCCACGAAGACCATCGCCCCTCCATGGCCGTCGTCCCCCAAAAACAAATCTTCCACTGCTTCGTCTGCGGCACCGGCGGCGACGTCTTCAAGTTCGTCAAGGAATTCCACAAAATGTCCAACGGCGAAGCACTTCGCATGCTCGCCCAACGCGCCGGCATCAAACTCCCCGAACTCCCCAGCCGCAGCGGAAATGCCGCGCCGAGCGAAGGCCCATCCATCCGCGAACGAATCGCCGCAACCAACGAATGGGCCTGCTCCTTCTTCCAGAAAATGCTACGCTCCCCCGACGGAAAGCCCGGCCTCGATTACCTCCACTCCCGCGGCCTCACCGACGACACCATCAACAAATTCCGCCTCGGCTTCGCCCCCGAATCCTGGACCGCCCTCTGCACCGCCGCCCTCCGCCAAAGCGGCACGGGCGTCCCCCAAAGTGGCACGGGCGTCCCGCCCGTGAGTGGGGGGGGGGGACGAGGAGGGGGAGGACCCTCTGACCACCCGCCACTGACGCCTGACAACTTATCCAACGCCGGCCTCATCAAAAAACGCTCCGACGGCTCCCCCTACGACCTCTTCCGCAACCGCGTCATCTTCCCCATCATCGACGCCACGGGGGGCACGACGGGCGGTGGGGCAGGGGGACGCATCATCGCCTTCGGCGGCCGCGTCCTCGTCGAACGCCGCGACGACCAGGGTATGGTCGTCGAAGCCAAATACCTCAACACCCCCGAAACGCGCCTCTTCAACAAATCCCAATCCCTCTTCGGCCTCAATTTCGCCCGCCAGCACATCGTCCGCACCCGCACCGCCATCATCGTCGAAGGATACATGGACGTCATCGCCGCCCACCAGGCCGGCGTCGCCAACGTCATCGCCACCCTCGGCACGGCACTCACCCCCGAACACACCCGCACCCTCAAAAACTACGCCCAAACCGCAGTCCTCGTCTTCGATTCCGACGACGCCGGCCGCCGCGCCGCCGACCGCGCCATGGATGTCTTCGTCCACACCCCCATCGACGTCAAAATCACCAGCGTCCCCGACGGCAAAGACCCCTGCGACTTCTGCATGAAAAATGGCGGAGAGGCCTTTCAGAAATTGGTCGATCAGGCCCAGGACGCACTCACCTTCAAATGGACCCGCCTCGCCGCCGAAGTCCACGCCACCGATTCCATCACCGCCCGCCAGGACGCCGTCACCGAATTCCTCCGCTTCGTCGCCGCCTCCCTCATGTCCCCCAGCGCCGAAAACATCGACCCCATCCGCCGCGGCCAGCTCCTCGTCAAAATCTCTTCCCTCGTCGGCATGTCCGTCGACGAAGTCACCCAAACCCTCTTTCGCCTCTCACGTCTCCGCCCTACGACCGGGGGTGGGGGGCCGGCTGGGACAGGCGACGGCGCTGGTAAGCTCCAAGCCCCAACCCCCGACGCCCCCTCCCGCTGGACCCCCGACGCCCTCGCCGACGCCGAATCCTGGCTCATCGGCTTCATCCTCCAATCCCCGCCCCTCTACGGCAACATCCGCGAGGAAATCGCCCTCGACCTCTTCACCAAATTCACCCTCCAGGCCGAACTCTTCATCGAGTATTTCGAAAACACCATCCTCTCCGACGCCACCCTCGCAGGCTTCTGCTCCTTCATCGAAGAACGCGAAAACGCCGACCAGGTCACCCACGCCGCCATCCTCTGGGAACGCCTCTCCGCCCACTGGATCGATCTCCCCGGCATCTCCGAAAACACCGCCAAACTCGTCACCCTCCTCCGCCAGGAAGCCGGCCACACCCCCGACAAAGTCGTCGCCGATTGCTGCCAGTTCCTCATCGACGCCGCCGAAGACCGCATGCGCCTCTTCAAACAATCCGCCCTCCTCGGCGCCGCCGCCGACCCCGACGCCGCCCTCGAACAGCACTTCCAGGACATCCGCGATATCGCCACCCGCAACTCCCACAACAAAAACCGCCGCAACGTCGGCTACCACGCCGCCACCCCCGCCGCCCCCACCTCCCTCAACGACCTCCGCCGCATCGCCCGCGCCAGTTAGAACCCACCTACCCCTCCTTCCCACCCGAGCGCTTCGCTCCGGCTTGGCTTTTGGCGGAATCCCTCGCATCCCCCATTGCACCCGTCCGCCCCGCGCGCACAACTTGGCACGCCCCAGAAACGTTCGCGCCCCAAAATCCCCCTCCCAACCCCAATTCCCACAACCCCTTACGCGCAATTTCGCAAAGCTGTGTGCGCACAAACTGGGCGCGAGACCCCTCTATAGAAGCAAGGAGCACCGCGCATAAAAGCAAGGACCACGCGCCATGATCCACCCCCAATCCAAACTTCCTGCCCTTCCCCCCCTTCGCCCCTTCGTCCTGAACCCCAGCGCGCAAAAAACCATGAGCATCTTGAGCATCTCACCCCCCACCTCCCACAACCCCCGCAACCCCAATCACCTGCAACACATTCGCACCCATGGAAATTTGCGCACCTGCGCAAACCCAACGCCCGCCTCCACACGCAGCATGCAGCCCTCAGCCCTCCGTTTGACACCCTCCCCCGCGACCGCTACAGTGCGTTGCTCTGGGAAAAGCGCCGCTTTTCACCCCCGCCCCCATCGTCTAGTGGCCCAGGACACCGCCCTCTCACGGCGGCGACACGGGTTCGAATCCCGTTGGGGGTACTCCCACCACCGCCAGTTGCCCCCCTCTCCATTCCCCCTATACTCGCTCCTATGGGCAAAGCCGCTTCCATCCGCGTCCTCGTTGTCGACGACGAAATCGATCACGCCGACGTCATGGCAGAAGCCATCGTCCGCATGGGCGCCGGTGGAAGTGGGGCCGGGGGGAGCGGAGGGGCCGGGGGCGGGGGGGGCGGAGGAGTGGGGATCACCTACTCGGTTAAGCAGGCCCACAACCTCGCCGACGCCAAACGTTTCTTCGCCGAGGATGATGCGGGGGGCTTTGATCTCGTCATCACCGACCTCCGCATGGATACCCCCAACGACGGCCTCGAACTCCTCGACTTCATCCGCCGCGCCCGACCCCAATCCGAAGTCATCGTCGTCACCGCCCACGGCGACGTTTCCACCGCCGTCGCCGCCATGCGCCGCGGCGCCTACGACTTCATCCAGAAACCCCTCGAACTCGATGTCATCCGCACCCAGGTCCGCCGCGCTGCCGAAAAAATTCTCCTCGCACGCAAAAATCAGGAACTCTCCAACGCCCTCGACAAACGCTTCGGCGTCACCGGAATCATCGGCCAATCCGTCGGCATGGTCCGCGTCCTCCAGCTCATTCAGCAAATCGCTCCCACCGATATCTCCGTCCTCGTCCTCGGCGAATCCGGCACCGGCAAGGAACTCGTCGCCCGCGCCATCCACCAGAACTCCCGCCGCCACGCCGAACGCTTCGTCGCCCTCAACTGCGCAGGCCTCAACGAATCCACCCTCGAAGACGAACTCTTCGGCCACGTCCGCGGCGCTTTCACCGACGCCCGCGGCGACCGCCAGGGACGCTTCGAATACGCCGACGGAGGCACCCTCTTCCTCGACGAAATCGGCGACATGCCCCTCGCCATGCAGGCCAAACTCCTCCGCGTCCTCCAGGACCGCGAAATCACCCGCCTCGGCTCCAACGATCCCATCAAAGTCGACGTCCGCTTCATCTCCGCCACCAACAAGGACCTTCAGCAAGCCGTCCGCGACAAAACCTTCCGCGAAGACCTCTACTTCCGCATCCGCGGCGCCGTCATCGAGCTGCCCCCGCTCCGCGCCCGCCGCGACGACATCCCCCTCCTCATCAACCACGTCATCGACCGCAGCCCCGAAAAGCTCGGCCGCAAAATCGAAGGCATCGACGCCGCCGCCCGCAACGCACTCGCCGCCTACGCCTGGCCCGGCAACGTCCGCGAACTCGAAAACACCGTGGAAAACATGATCGTCCTCGCACAATCTCCCCGCCTCACCATGGCCGACCTCCCCGCCTACATCCTCCAGGGCTCGCAAACCCCCGACCCCGGCCACGCCATCATCCGCGCCCAACCCGCCCCCGCCGCCATCACCCTCGCCGGCAAAAACCTCGCCGACCTCGAAAAGCAAGCCATCGAAGAAACCCTCTCCTCCGTCCAGGGAAACCGCGAACAAGCCGCCAAAATCCTCGGCATCGGCGAACGCACCTTGTATCGCAAAATCAAAGAGTACGGGTTGAAGGAATGAAATCCGCATCCAAAAATCGCCCCAACGGGGCCGGCGACAATAGCCAGGGGCGACCAGCGGAGCCCCTGGAGAAAAAGGGTAAAACTCCCTAAGCCCCAACGGGGCGCTCGACTTCGGAGGTGCAGCATGCCCCAATCCTTTGGCGCACTTTATCTCCACATCATCTTCTCCACCAAGAACCGCCTCCCGATCATCACCCCGGAAATACAGTCGCGTCTCTACGGCTACCTTGGCGGCATTCTTTCTCATCGCAAATGCGTCCAGCTCGCCGCAGGGGGAATTCCCGATCATATCCATCTTCTGGTTTCTCTCGCCCGTGATCTCTCGATTTCCGATTGCATTCGCGACATCAAATCGCTCGCGTCGGGCTGGGTGCACGAGACCTTTCCGCGATCGGACAATTTCGCCTGGCAGTCCGGCTACGCCGCCTTCAGCGTTTCTTACTCCAGCCTCGACGCCGTTCGCGCCTACATCGCCAATCAGGCCGAACATCATCGGGGCAAGACTTTTCAGGAGGAGTATCTGGACTTCCTTCAAAGGCACGAAATGGAGTATGACGAACGCTATATGTGGGATTGATCGTTCGCCCCTTCGGGGCTTCCAAGACGGTTGATCCTTGTTTTCCAGGGGTTCCCGCCGGTCACCCCTGGCTATTATCGTCCGCCCCTTCGGGGCATTCTGGAAACTGCCATGTCCAACTTCCGCATCGGCCTCGGTTACGACCTTCACCGCACCCTCGCGGGACGTCCGCTCGTGCTGGCCAACATCGTCATCCCCCACGACAAAGGTCTCGACGGCCACTCCGATGCCGACGTCGTCATCCACGCGCTCATCGACGCCATCACCGGCGCCGCCGGCCTGCCTGATGTCGGCCAGCTCTTCCCCAACACCGACCCGCGCTACAAAAACATCGACTCCGCCGAATTGCTCAACGCCACCATGCGCGAATTCGCCCGCACCGGTTGGCGAATCGTCAACACCGACATCGTCATCCTCGCCCAGCGACCCAGGCTCTCCCCCCACAAGCCCGCCATGGTCCGCCGCCTCGCCGAACTCCTCGGCGTGCGGCAAGACCAGGTCAACATCAAAGGCAAAACCGGCGAAGGCGTCGACGCCGTCGGCGAAGAACGCGCCATCGCCTGCCACTGCGTCGTCCTGCTCGAACAAACCGCCGAACTCGCCGGCGGCGGCGAAGGCGCGGAGCGGTAACGCCGCCGCAATATTCTTGGACGGCGCCAAGGGCGTTGGTAAGCTACATGCATGGTCGTTCGGAATACCGACATTCTCTCCCGAATTCTCCAGCCGGCCGAATTGCCGCAGGAGATGGCCAGACGCGTCCTCCAGTGGCAATTCACTCAGGACGACCGTCTGCGCCTCGAAGAATTGCTCGACCGCAACAACGCCAATACGCTTGCCCCCGAAGAGCAGCACGAGTTGCAGACCTATATGGTGCTCGGCGATATGCTGAATATTCTTCACTTCCAGGCGCGGCTCTCGTTAGGCGCTGCCGATCCGCCCGTTCAGAACAGGTGAGAATGCGTGCCCAGAATCCGCCGCGATTTTCTGCGCGACCGCGCCGGCGGGCGTTGTGAGTACTGCCATTTTCCCGAACGCTTTCTCGCTGCCGGCCTGACGCTCGACCACGTGATCGCACAACAACACCGAGGCGGGGATGGCGAGGAAAACCTGGCCATGGCGTGCCTCCATTGCAACGCCTGTAAAGGTCCGAACATCGCCAGTATGGACTGGCAGTCGAGTCAGGTGGTGCGTCTCTTTAATCCCCGGCTCGATCGCTGGGATGATCACTTCCAGATCGTGGAAGACCGCATCGAAGGACGGACGCCCGAAGGAAGGGCCACCGTGATGTTGCTGGATATGAACAATGCGGCGAACGTGTCCCTGCGCGAATTGCTGCGTCGTTCAGGCATGGGCATCGGCGCCTGATCACTCTCCCTTTTCCGATAAGCCCTTCCGCCACGCGGCGGATTTCTCCTGAACCGCCGCCGCGGAGGCATCGCCTTCGTGGACGATGATCAGATGCCGAAACGTCGCCGCCTGGTCCTTGTGCAGCGTCCAATTGAGCGGGCCGACATGCGCCAGCAATCCGAACAACCGCACCGCCCACGCCGTCGGACTTCCGGGATTCGCCGGCGAATCGACCATCGCGATTCCATAGGGCTTGCCGCCGATGATGCCCGAATAATCGCACCATTCCGCCGGCGCCGATCGCGCCGCCTTTTCCCCCGTCGCCCCGGCACTGGTGGAAATATGCTTCGTCGCATCCGGCTGATCCAGCAGCGCCTTGGCCATCCGCACGGAGCACAACCCCGCTTCCACGCCCGAAACGTTCAGCGGCTTGCAATGAAACGTCACCGCGTCTCCGCCGCCCGGTCCCACGCGAAACGTGCTGCTCAGATCAATCGCGCGGCTGCCGTCGGGATATGCGATGAACCGCACGGCTCGCGTCTCCAGCAGCACCGGATCCGGCCCGTTGCTGTCCCACGCGAGTTCCTCGGTGAAGCCGTCGGTCGTCACGGCCGTAAATCGCAGATGCCGCTGTTGCGCCTTGCCCGCCAGCCAATGATCGACGCCATTGACGCTGCCATGCCCCACCCAGATGGACCGATGATGCGGATGATCGGCCTTGGGATTCTTGAGCAGCTCGCGCTGCTGGTCGCTGGTGACTTCCGTGCCGTCGGCAGCGCGCACCGGATAAAAGTAAGGCCGGTTCCACTTGGGATCATCCGCCGTCGGGGCGAAGCGATAGGTGGTGAACTCCGCTCCGTTGATGGTGACCCGCAACTCGGTCGCACGCTGCGCGATCGCGATTTGTGGCTGCATTGCCGCCGGGGGGGCGGCCTGTCCGCAGCACGCGGCGATCAACGTCACCAACAGCAGGCTTTTCAATCGTGCCCATGAGACCTCCGGCAGGGGGGATGTCAGGCTTAACGCCGACCGACCCCGGCAATTTCCCGCATTGCCTTTCACCCCGCCGCCACTACACTGCGCACATGCTGATTCTCGGCATCGATCCCGGCCTGCGGATTACCGGCTACAGCCTGGTGCTTTTGGCGGCGGGCAAACCGCGGCTCCAGGAGGCCGGCGTCCTGCGGATGAAGAGCAAGGGCGACCTGGCCCAGCGTCTTGGCGAATTGCACAAGCATCTGACGGAACTGATCGCCGAATCCTCGCCCGACCGCGTCGCCGTCGAGCAGCTTTATGCCCATTACAAACATCCGCGCACGGCGATCCTGATGGGGCACGCGCGCGGCGTGATCCTTCTCGCCGCCGCGCAGCACGAAGTCCCCGTGACCAGCCTTGCCGCCACGCTGGTGAAGCGCACGGTCACCGGCAATGGCCACGCGCAAAAGCGCCAGGTGCAGCGCGCCGTCGCCATGCACTGCAACCTTTCCAGGCCGCCCGAACCGCCGGACGTCGCCGACGCAATTGCGATCGCCTGGACCCTCGCGACGCGCATCGCGCACCATGCCCCCACGCCATAGAATGGCGATCGCTGGCACCGCGGGTCGGCGGCGTGGATAATGCGGGATTGCGATTTCGCGGAGCCCGGCATGGCTGATTCATCCGTTCCCCACTCCCAATCCTCTTCCGCACAGGGCCGCGGCGGTCCGCCGGCCGGCTCGATGCGCACGCCGGAGCAGCACGATGCCGTGCGGCGGCGCGCCTGGCCGCTCGCCTTCGGCGGCGTCTTGTGCGGGCTGGCCGGGCTGGTCATGCTTCTCGGCCGGCCGATCAGCCCGCTCACGCCGCCGAACGTCTACGCGCTGAACCTGTCCTTCTGTGCCATGCTCATCGGCATTGGGATCCTGTTTTACGTCCGCGGCACGCCGGGCAATCGTCCGGCGATCGCCATGTGCATCATCGCGCTTCTGACCGGCGGGGCCGGTCCGCTCATCTTCGCGCGCCAGTCCATCTCCTGGCATATCGCCATGGAAGGCAAAGAGCGGCAGAACGTCGAGCGCATCGCGCAGGCCGCCTATCGGTGGGCCCTCGGTCACGACGGCCATTACCCCGGGACTCTCCAGGCGATGGTCGACGGCAAGCTGCTCACGCCCGATGACCTGCACTCGCCCTTCGGCAACAGCGAAAGTTTCGCGCAGCGCAAAAAGCTTTCTCCCGCGGATTTTGACAAGTGGTACGCCACCCACAGCGATTATTCCTACCTCGGCGCCGACCTCGACTTGAACGCGGCGCTCCGGGTCGCCAGCTCTCAGCCGGCGGGGACGGCCACCCGCCCGGCGGTTTCGACGTCCGCCGCGGCCACGCACCCGGCGTTCCCGGCGATCGCGCAATTGCCCCCCGATGTGCTCATCGCCGCCAGCTTTGACGTGATCATGAGCACCGAGATGTCGGCGAGCTTCATGGACGGCCACTCTGATTTTCTCGATCTGGAGAAAGCGGAATCCGCGCTGAAGGCCACCAACGCCGAGCGGGAAAAAATGGGCCTTCCGGAGATTCGCCCGCCCGACGCCGTCGAACGCGCCCGCGAGGAGGAGCGCCAGGACGCCGCGCACAGCCAATGAGCGTCAGTGCGGGTATTTCATCCGCACGTAGCGTTCCAGCCCCTCCTGCCACGAACGCATGATGTCGAGATTCAGCGCCCGCAGTTTGGCGTTGTCGAGCACGCTGTATTGCGGACGTTTGGCCGGCGCCGCATACACCGTGGAGGGCACCGGCTCGATCTGGTGCGGCACGCTCGCGAGTTCCAGCGCCCGTTTGGCGAACGCATACCAGGTCGCCTCGCCGTGACTGACGGCGTGATACAGACCCGGAGGAGCCTTTGAGAGGCCCATCTCGAGGATGAGCGCGAGCTGCGCCGCCAGATCATCCGTGGGCGTCGGGGCCACCGTCTGATCGTCCACCACCCGCAGCGGTTTTCCCGCCCGCGCCGCGGCGATCATGGTGTCGACAAAGTTCAGGCCGCCTTTGAGCTTGCACCCGGCGATACCGAACAACCCGCAGGAACGCACCGCATACCCGTGTGTGGGCGCGTGGGTGAGCGTCATGCAGTCGCCGCCGAAGCGGGTGAGCGAATAGATCGAATTGGGATGGACCGGCGCCGATTCGGGCACCGGCTTGTTGCCCGGGGCTCCTTCGACGACGTAGTCCGTGCCGATCTGCACGAAGATCACGCCGCGCCGCTCGCAGGCCCTGGCCATCTCGCGCACGGCGACGACGTTGGTGCGATAGGCGGCATCGGTCTCTTTTTCGCACAGGTCGACGTTGTGAAACGCGGCGGTGTTGATGAGCGCCTGGGGCTGGCGCGTGTCGAGCATGCGATCGATGGCGGCCGCATCGGTGATGTCGAGATCCGCCCGGCCGGCGAAGGGCAACAATTCGTGGCCGCGCGTGGGAAGCAGCTTGGCCAGATCAAAGCCCAATTGTCCGGAGGTTCCGATAACGGCGATTCGCATGGGTCACTTTCGCAAAAATGGTTGCTTTCCAGCCCTTTTCGCCCGATCGCAAAGCATACTGGCGCCGTGGTTGAAACGCCAAAGCTTGCGTTGCGTTTGGCCTGTGGGTCGGGTGGAATACGGACTTTCGCCACATGGCGCGGCAGCGAGGATGTGAATGACGACCAGCGGCAACGTGACGGAGGCGACGCAAACCGCGGACTCGGGAATGCCGGCCTATGTGGAACCGCCGCTGCCGGTCTTCACCACTTTGTCGATCCTCATTCCCGTTTACAACGAGGAACGCTATCTCACGGCGGTCGTCAAACGGGTGATCGAGCAGCCCGTGCCCGGTGGGTTGAAGCGCGAAATCATCCTGGTGAACGACGCGTCGAAGGACCGCACCTGGGACATCATGCAGCGGATTCCCGAGCACCTGGCTCGGGAGGGCGTCAACTACAAAATGCTCAATAAGCCGGTGAATGAGGGCAAAGGGGCGGCCCTGCGCGACGCGTGGAAGATGGCCACTGGCGATCTGTTGATCATTCAAGACGCCGATTTCGAGTACGATCCCGCCGATTACCCCAAGCTTCTCCAGCCCATTCTCGACGGCAAGGCGGACGTTGTTTTCGGCAGCCGGTTCATCGGCGAGCCGCACCGTGTGATGTATTTCTGGCACCAGGTGGCTAACAACATGCTCACGATGCTGTCGAACATGCTGACCAACCTGAACCTCACCGATATGGAAGTCTGTTACAAGGTGTTCACGCGCTCGGTGTACGAGCAAATCAGCATCAAGAGCCCGCGCTTCGGCGTGGAGCCCGAGCTGACGGCGAAGGTGGCGCGTTTGCGCGTCAACGGCAAGAAGGCGCGCGTGTACGAAGTGGGCGTCGCCTACGCCGGCCGCACGTATGAGGAAGGCAAAAAAATCGGCTGGAAGGATGCGATCAGCGCGATCACGCAGATTCTACGGTTCCGCTTCGAGGACTGATGCGGGCTGCCATTACCGTGAGGGGCGTGAGAGGGCGGCCGCAAGGGCGAGATTGTTGATGTTCGTCGAGAGCGCCGGCGTGGCGATGACCGATTCGGGCGGACCATCGGCCAGCAGCAGCAATCCGCGCAGCGAATCACCCACCGATATCGGCAGGAGAAACCGGGCGCGCGTCACCCGCGCCAGACGGTGCAGCTCGAATTGATGGAAAAACAGCGGCCATTCGAACGCCAGCGTGTTGAGGTCGATGAAGTGTCGGCGTTTTCCCAGGAAATCGCGCAGCGGCTCGGAGAGCTCCACGGAAACCAGCGGGAGCGGGCTGAGCGCCTTTGGCGGCGGCGGGGGAAGCGTGTTGATATCGATCGCGAACACGCCCCTCTTGCGCCGCGAGAGAAACAGGTAATGGCTGACGTGAATCTCGTCGAGCAGCTCGGAGACCAGCTCGGCCCGCTCGGCGCTGGTGTTGGCGTCGATGATCCGCTCCAGCGCGTGTTCCACGCGATGCTCGATCCGGCGCAGCAGCGGCACCGACATGAACAGCAGCATCTCGTGCATGTACTCATGCAAGAACGGAAATACCAGCACCACCAGCATGATCGTGACCATCTCCGCGCCGCGCTCCCGGAAAAAGGGCCCGCGCGTCAGCAGGGGCGGAATCGCTTCCTCGGCGGCGTGAAACACGAACGGAATCGCCAGCAGCAGGACGATCGTGGTGAAGCTGGCGATGGCGCGCAAACGCAGGAAATCCCGCTTCAAAATCAAAAACATGGCCAGGACGAGGAACAGGACTCCAAACGCCGCCCCCGCATCCGCCAGCCACGGCAAGGCACGGTCGAACGATGTGGAGTTGACCATGATGACCGGCGCATAACACATCAGCGATAAATTCAGCAGCACCACCGCCAGCGCGGGCCATGGCCCAAGGTAGGGCGCCTCCGATGCCTGGCGCGTGAAACGCCGCAGGATGAAGCCCGCCGGCAGGAACAGGACCGACCACGCGGCGATCACCGTCACAAAGTCAAGGCCGTCATGGTCCCAGTGAAGGAGCTTGAAGGTGACCATGATGATGGTGATGAAGATGTCGACGAAGAAGAGCGCGGCGAGCATTTTTCCGAAGATGATCACGTGGCGGAGGATCGGCGGATACTGCGGGTACAGGCGCGTGGGCCAGCACAGCGAGATCCAGCAATAGCTGGGCGAAACCTGCGCGAGCCAGCCAAGGCCCAGCGCCCCGGCAAGGCCGAACAACAGCACAAAGAGCGGCGCCCCCGCAGAGGCAAACGTGTTCCAGTGGTAGACGAAGGATTGCTCCCAGAGCCAGTGGATCGGGCGCGCGAAGGTGTCGTCGGCGCTTTCGAGGGTCGGGATCAGGTTCGTGCCGATCAGCCAGATGCCGATCCAGCGGGCCAGCGAAGAATCGCCGCCGCGCCGCCAGAGGAAGAGGAAGCCCAGGATGCCGAAGCCGAAAAATACCCATTTCGATGCGGAGTATTGGAGAACGATGCGTTCGAGTTGCTTCGGCTCCAGCCAGTGCAGGTCCATCTTTTCCGCAATCAGCACGCCTTTATCCGCGGTGACCGGGTGATAGCTGATCGACAGAAATGAAGTGCCGCTGGCAAGATCGACGCGGTTGAGCAGCCGGCCGAGCGAATCGATCCGATAGGGTGCAAACTCCTGCACCGTTTGCGTCACCAATTCACGCGGAACGGGGACGCCGTTGAGCGCTAGCATCCGTGCTTCCAGCGATCCGCTGTCAACGTCCGGCGGCAAATTCACGGCGTATTTCGGGTCACGGTATTGCTGCGGCAGATCGGGGTCCGGGTACGCCGTCGTCGGAAATGTGAGATAAATGAACGTCGGCGTCGGCGCGTCCTTCTCCGGCTCGGCCAGATCATCGCTGGTCAGAAAACGCCCCTGCTGACGCCAATAGAACGCATGCCACGGTTGATGTCCGAAGGGAATGCGCAAAATCTCAGGGGCCTGGTCAACGTGCAGGCATTCTTCGATCTGCTCCTGATAATCCAGCAGATTCGTGAACAGAATGAACGGCACCGCGCCCAGAAGCACCGCCAGCACCCGGCCCGTGATGTAAAACCGCCAGCGCCGCCAGGCGGCGGTTGTTAGAAACTCCACATCGGATGATGCCAATGGGGCCGGAGCGCCAAACAGCAGAAACGGAATGGCGCCCAGGGCGGCGAAGATCGTCAGCACCGGAAACGAACCATGATCCGTGATCCAGATCCACGCCGCGACGCACAGCGCGATCAGCAGCAGCGGCGCGACCACCAGCATCGACCGCCGCACCCAGGTGAACGCATCGTGCACGTGCGCGCAGCCCTGATCGATCAGCCAGCCGATCAAGAGCAGCGAGAACACGAGAATCGCATAAAACGCCGGGGTCGCGCTCCAATCCGGCGCGGGCGTCGAGCGCGTGGGAAGAAAGCACAACATCGCCAGCGGCAATAGCAACTGCGACGCCACTCCCACCCGTGCACGGCGCGTCAGAAAAATCGACCACCAGAAGAACGCGGCCCGCAGAAAATCGTTGGCGATCGCGGCCGCGAGCAGGCTGTGCGGGCCGATCAACCCGTTGAGCGCAAAATAGGCCGCCAGAAAAACCACGATCGACAGCCAGAAAATCCGCGAAGCCACCCGGAATCTCCGGCGCGTGTTCGAGGCCTCCGCCGGTGAAATGTAGGCCGACACCTGGTGCAGGAAATGCGGATACCCCGCGCTGCCGGCGAGCAAAAAATTGCGCGACAGTCCGCGCGCGAGCGGCGACAGATCGGGAAGGGAATCGCTTGCCGGCGTTTCTTCCATGATGGGCTAAGGTTAATCGAAGTGTCGAAACGACCGATAGTCTTTTGTGGAAAATGCCCGTCCGGCGGCAGTTTTACCGGACGCTCCGTTTCTCGCATAATGCGCACAGCCCCGTCTCCCGGCGGGCGCACTGACACAAAGAGAACCCCACAATGCCCTCACAGCACATATTGATCACCGGTGCCGCAGGATTCCTCGCATCCCATTTGATCGACGCCCTCCTGGCGCAGGGACATACGATCGTCGGGCTGGATTCCTTCGTCACCGGTTCGCGCGACAACATCGCGCATCTCTCCGGCCACGAGCGTTTTTCCTTCATCGAGGCCGATCTGGTCAATCCGCTTCCCTCCGCCATCACCGAACGCCGCTGGACGCGCATTTACCACATGGCGTCGCCCGCGAGTCCGGTCGGCTACGTCAAGCACCAGATCACGACGCTCAAGGTCAACTCGCTGGCCACGATGAACCTGATGGAACTCGCCGAGCGCGACGGGGCACGCATCTTCGTCGCTTCCACCAGCGAGTGTTACGGCGATCCCCTCGAACATCCGCAGAAGGAAACCTACTGGGGGCACGTCAATCCGATCGGCATGCGCTCGATGTACGATGAAGCCAAACGCTTCATGGAAGCCGCCACCATGGCCTATCACCGGGAACGCGGCGTCGATACGCGCATCGTCCGCATCTTCAACACCTACGGCCCGCGCCTCGCACAAAACGACGGCCGCGTCGTCGTCGCCTTCATCACCCAGGCCCTGCGCGGCGAGCCGCTCACCGTCCAGGGCGACGGCAGCCAGACACGCTCGCTCTGCTATGTTGAAGACGAAATCAAAGGCTTCATGGCGCTGATGGAATCCGATTACCGCCTGCCCATGAACATCGGCAATCCCGACGAAGTGAGCATGCTGGATTTGGCGAAGGAAATCCGCGAGCTGTGCGGCAGTCGCAGCGAGATCATCCACACGCCTCTGCCGCCGGATGATCCGAAGCAGCGCTGCCCGGATATCACCCTGGCGCGAAAGATTCTGGGGTGGGAGCCGCGCGTTGTGCGGAAGGAAGGTCTCGCCCGCACCGTGGCGTTTTATCGCAAAAAACTCGGTATGTGATGTGTGTTGCGAACGCCCTGGCGCCAGCGAGCACGCTTTAAGGCGTCGCGGCGCGGAGCGGCTGCCCGCCTACCGTAAGCAAGGTCGCCGCCGCAAAGCGGCGCATCTGACCGGCGATCGTTACCAGAAGATTCCCCTCTTCATCCAATCCCGCGGCCGTGCCGGTGAACTGCTCGCCATCCGCCTTTAACGTCACGATCTGCCCACGCAGCGAATCGTGCGCCCGCAGAAACTCGAGAACCGCCGGCCACCCCCGATCGCGCAGCGTGATCAAAGTCTGGTCCAATTCCCGCAAGAATGCCTGCGCAATGTCCTGAACCGGCGCCGCGTGGCCCAGCACCTGCGCAAGCGCCGCCGCCCGCGCCGGAAGCCGCGAAACCGGCGTCGTGATGTTGATCCCAATCCCGATCACCCCGGCCCACGCGCTGCCCAGCGCCGCCGATTCGCAAAGAATCCCGCCAACCTTGCGATCCCCCAGCATCAAATCATTCGGCCACCAGATCGCCGCCATCCGCGCGCCCGCTCCATGCAGCGCCGCCAGCGCCGCCGCCCCCGCCAGCAGCGCCAGCCGGTCGCGGTACGCAACCTCCACGTCGGTCACCATCGCCGACAGATACAATCCCCCGGGCGGACTTTCCCACACGCGCCCATGCTGCCCGCGCCCCGCCGATTGCCGCTCCGCCACAAATGCCCGCCGCTCCGGAGACCTCCCCGCCGCCAGCAACTCCCGCACAACCGTCAAAGCGCGCGCGTTCGTCGAATCCAGCAGTTCGTGTTTTTCGATCCGCCACTCACCGAACGCAACCGTTCCCGCCCCGCTCACCGCCGCACCGCCGACCACGCCTTCTCCAGCACTCGCGCCGCATGCCGCGCGCCCTCCGCGCCCTCCGCCAGGTCCCGCACATCCACCACCGTCGGCCCGCGAAATCCGATATCCTCGAGAATCTCCAGCAACTCCACCAGCGGCAACTGCCCTTCGCCCAGAAACGCCGCCCGCATTGATTTCCCCGCCCGCACCGCATCCGCCGCCGTGAACTGTCCCAACCGCGCCGCCAGCGCCTCCGCGATCGGCAACGGATCCTCGCCCGCCGCAATCATGCGCCCCGTATCCAGATTCGCCCGCGCCCGCTCAAAATTCACCTGCCTCAGAAGCGCTTCCAACGATGCCGCCGCATCCGCCGCAAGCGCCAGCGTCACCCCCGCGGCATCCGCACGCCCGGCGATTTCCCGCAGCGCACCCACCGCCGCCGCTGCCGCCGCACCCTCCGCCGCAATATTCCCCACATTCAGCGCCACGGTCTGCACACCCAGATCATGCGCCAGCTCGATGGCCGCGTGCGCGTTGTCCACGGTGCGATCGATCGTCGCCGCATCGGCAAGCCCCGCACGCGGCGCCGCCGCCCGCACGGAAGCAATCCCCAGGTGCCGCGCATCCAGCAGCTTCTTCACATGCCGCCGCGCTGATTCCCCAAGATCCCCGGGCGTTAATTCCGGATGATTCGTGGCAAAGGCGATTCCCTCATACCCCGCTTCCGCGGCCAGATCGAACGCGCCGCGCGCGTCGGTGTTCAGGCCGTCCAGCGAAAGAGCCGCGGGGATGTGCCGATGTGCCGCCATGCCAGAATCGTAGCGATCCGCACCGGGGTTGGGCAACGGAGCCGGGCCGCTATAATGGCCGCTTCTTCGCTTTTTACGCAGCGCAGGGCCTCGCTCCTCATGCCAACCGCACAAACCGGCTATTTTGCCGACATTTTTCAAACCCTCCGCTCCATCGCCGTCGGCATGTCGATCACGCTGCGCTACTGCTTCTCCAAAACCGTCACCATCCAATACCCCGAGCAGAAAATCGATTTCGCCCCGCGCTACCGCGGCATCCATGAATTTGAAGCCGAAAAATGCATCGCCTGCGACCTGTGCGCCAAGGCCTGCCCTGTCGATTGCATCTACATCGACTACACCGGCCGCGGCAAGCAGGCCCAGCTCCAACGCTTCGCCATCGATTACTCCAAGTGCATGTTCTGTGCCCTCTGCACCGAGCCCTGCCCCACCGAATGCATTCACATGGGCCGGCTGCACGATCTCTCCGGCTACACGCGCGAGGACACCGTCGTGGAATTTCTGGAGCTCAACAAACAGGGCCGGCGCACGCCGTTGCCGCTGTGGATGAAAAAATCCGATCTGCCCGAGTGGGCCGCCGCCGAGAAGCAGCGTGTCGAGCGCGGCGAGCTTGCCCCGACCGTGGCGGATGCGGACATCAAGCCGGTGCAAGCGGTGAAGCGGCGATAATGGGCGATCAGCCAACAGATCAGCCGGGATGGGCGCCGCGCGTGCGGACCTGGATCTGGCTCGCCGCCGCCGTGCTCTTCGTACTGCTCGCCGCCGTCTCATACGCCGCCGGCCGCCGCCATCGCGGCTTCTGTCTCACCGCACTCTTCCTCTGCAGCGCCGCCGCCACCGTCTTTTTTACGCTCACCTTTTACGAAGTCGAACGTTCGCTGGAGCGCTGCGCCGGTCACCGCGGAAAGCGTTTCCTGCTCGAAACGTTCAAACGCATTCTCGTACTCCTGCAACTTCTCACCACCGCCGCGGCCCTGGGCGCTATCGGCTTGTCGTGGTTCGGCGCCCGCATCCCCGGATCATGAATCGCCGCCTCATTTGGCGTGAACACCACCACCCCCTATAGTCATACTCTGATCTTCACGAGGCCGCATGGACAACCTGCTCACCATCCTGATTTTCCTCGCCGTCGGCGTGCTCTTCGTCCTGTTCAACATGACCGTCGGCAAGCTCTTCCGGCCGCGCGTTCCCCTTGCCGACAAGGGCACCGCCTACGAGTGCGGCGAAGAACCCCTCGGCCCCTCCTGGGTGCAATTCGACCTGCGCTTCTACATCATCGCCCTGCTCTTTCTCGTGTTCGATGTCGAAGTCGCGCTGCTCTATCCCTGGGCCGCCGTCTACCGCCAGATCCAGTTGCCCGCGCTCATCGCGGCGCTCGTGTTCTTCGGCATCCTGCTGATCGGTTTCGCTTACCTCTGGCGCTTCGGCTACCTCGAATGGGTACGCAGCGCCGTCACCCGCGGCCTCGCCAACACCGCCGATGAACGCACGAAATCCACCGCCACGCTGCAGGAACTCGCCCGCAAAGATCCCGAGCTCAAACCCGCCGAGTATCGCGAAGGCGAGGGCACACCGGCAGGGGGACCATCGTGAGCTGGATCGAAAACCGCTTCGAGGAAGGTCTCATCCTCACCAGCGTCGAAACCGCCCTCGGCTGGGCACGCGCCAATGCCATCTGGCCCATGACCTTCGGCCTCGCCTGCTGCGCCATCGAAATGATGGCCGTCGGTTCCTCGCGCTTCGATCTCGACCGCTTCGGCGCCGGCGCCTTCCGCGCTACCCCGCGCCAGGCCGACCTCATGATCGTCGCCGGCACCGTCACCTACAAAATGGCCTCGCGCGTCCGCCGCCTTTACAACCAGATGGCCGAACCTAAATATGTCATGGCGATGGGCGCCTGCACCATCGGCGGCGGCCCCTACTTCAAATACGGCTATCACGTCGTCAAAGGCGTCGACCTCGTCGTGCCGGTCGACGTCTATGTCCCCGGCTGCCCGCCGCGCCCGGAAGCCCTGATGGAAGGCCTCATGCGCCTGCAGGAAAAAATCCGCGGACGCGCCCCCGGCGCCGCCTCCGCCTGACGCTGCCATACAGTCCCCTCAATCCATCCGTCGCAAATCCGCCAGCAGCGCGTGCAGCACCGTCTCTTCCTCCAGCGCCTGCAAATCGCGCGATGCTGGCGCCGCTGGCCGCAGGATTTGTACTCCCGGTCCCACCGGCGCCCACTGCCGATCGTCGCTGGGCCCAAACAGCGCCACCGTCGGAATCCCCATCGCCGCCGCCAGATGCGTCACACCCGAATCGTTCCCCAGATACAGCCGCGCGCGCGACAGCCGATCCGCCAGCTCATACAGCCCCATGTGCAGATACCACGCAAATTCCCCCTGCAATTCATCAATGATCTTGTTCCCCCAGCGTTCCTGCTCCGCCTCCCCCAGAATCAGCGTCGGCGGATACCCCAGCCGCTTGAGCGACCGCGCCAGCCCCAGAAACCGTTCCCGAGGCCAGCATTTCGCATCGCCGCCAGACCCCGGATGAATCACAATCGCCCCGTCCGGATTCGATCGCGGCAGCGGTAGCGGCGCCGCCGGCAAATCCAAATCGCCCGCCGCCAACTGCTCCCGATGGAACGCCGTCACATGCTGCGGATATTCCGCCGCCGGACGCGGACTGAAAAACACCCGCCGCCGCGCCGCCGAGCGCGCCGCATTGGCCGCCCACGCATCCGTCCCTGAAGAAACCGCCGAAATCAGCACATCGCAATCCGCCCACGCCGGCGCGGAGTTCGCCGAGGCGGAACCCTCCTCCGGCGGCGCAAACCACGCCGTGTGCTCGCGATCATCCGCCGAGGCGTAATTGTCCACGAATCCCAGCATCGTGAGCATCTGCCCCAGGTTGGATCTGGTGACCACGGTGATCGCCGCGCCGTCCTGCTGGAAATGCTGCCGCAACGAGCGGAACAGTGGAATCAGCAGCACCGTGTCCCCAAGGGCAGCCTGATGCACCACGCTAATGCGAATCGCTGGCACGCAAAACCTCATCAAAAGCTGGCCCCATTGTAGTCGCGGCGGCCCCGCACACGCACCGTGGAACGCCGGCCACGCTTTGGAGATAATCCCTTTCATGGCGCTCAACATCAGCAACGAGGAGGACACCTTCCAGGCGGCGATCGTCGCGCAGCGCACCGGCAAGCTCGCCGAGGCCCAGCAGCATTACCAGCAGGTCCTGCGCATGAACCCGCGGCGCGCCGCCGCCTACCAGAACCTCGGCGTCCTCGCCTTTCAGGTCGGCAAGTTCGAAGAGTCCATCAAACTCCTCGAAAAAGCCCGCGAACTCGGCCTGGAAACTCCAGGCCTCTTCTGCGGCATGGGCGACGCCTTCGCCGCCATGAGCCGCTGGGAGGAAGCGCTTCCCTGGTATCAAAAAGCCATGGATGCCGATCCGCAGGCCGCGGGCGCCTACAACAACGCCGGCGCCGTGCTGCTGAAACTCGGCCGCGTGGGCGAAGCGGTCGCCGCCTGGGAGGAGGTCGTCATCCTCGCGCAAAAATCCGAGGAAAGAGAGCCGCCCGACAGCCCGCGCGCTGCCGCCTTCCGCCGCTTTGCCGCCGCCGCCTACAACAACCTCGGCGAAGCCTATCTCCAGCGCGGCTCGCTCGATCTCGCCCGTCAGAACCACCGCCGCGCGCTCGATTCCTGCCCCACGTTCGCTCCCGCCCACAGCAACCTCCTCCGCGACATGCTCTACGCGCCTGACGCCGAGCCCGACGCCGATCCCGCCCAGATCATCGCCGCTCACCGCGCGTGGTGGGACCAGCACACCGCCGGCATCACGCCAATGGCCTTGCAACGCGATCGCTCCCCCGACCGCAAACTCCGCATCGGTTTTGTCTCGGGCGATTTTCACGAACACGCCAACGTTCATTTCCTCCTGCCCCTCTTCGAGCACCACGACCGCGAACAGCTCGAGTTCATCGGCTATTCCAACGTCCGCCAGCCCGACGAATGGACGCTCAAACTCGTCGCCCAGTGCGAAGGCGGATGGCGAAGCATTGTCGGACTTGCCGATGAATCCGTGGCCCGCATGATCGACGACGATCGCGTCGACATTCTCATCGATCTCTCCGGCCACACCGCCGATCATCGCCTCGCCCTTTTCGCCTATCGCCCCGCGCCGATCCAGGCCACCTGGCTCGGTTATCCGCTCTCGCTCGGCGGTCCGATCGATTACCGCCTCGCCGATCCCTTCGCCGATGATGCCGACGCCCAGTCGCGGTACGCCGAAAATCTGCTGCGTCTGCCGCGGACAGGCTGGTGCTATCGGCCGCCGGAGGCGATGGCGCAGGTCGATGTCCCGACGACGCCGCCGGTGCTGCGCGGCAAGCCCGGCGAACGGCCCTTCACGTTCGGCGCCTTCGCCGGCTGCCCGCGGATTTCCGATGAGGCCGTGCGCCTCTGGGCCGGGGCGCTCAACGCCGTGCCGCACTCGCGTCTTTTTCTGAAAGCCCGCCCGATGGACGATCGTGAAACCCGCCGGGTGTTTCGCGCCCGCTTCGCCGAGCATGGCATCGACGCCGAGCGGCTCACCTTTCTCGTCCGGCAGCCCGCGCTGAAGGACCACCTGATCTGGTACCGCAAAATCGACGTGGTTCTCGACACCATGCCCTTCTCGGGTCTGGCCAACACCTGCGATGCGCTGTGGCTCGGCGTGCCGGTGATCGCCTTCGCCGGCCGCACCGCCCGGGCGCGCACGGGCGCGTCGCTGTTGACGCAGCTCGGTCTGGAGAAACTCGTCGCGCACAGCGAGACGGGTTTCGTGCACCGCGCCGCACAGCTTGCCAAGGATTTGCCGCTGCTGGAAAAACTGCGTGTGGCGTTGCGGCGGCGCATGGAAAAATCGCCGCTGCGCGATGAAGCCGCCTTCGCCGCCGATTTCGCCGCCGCGATGCGCGAGATATGGCGTGCATGGTGCGCAACGGGAGAGACCGTCTGATGGGTTTGAACATCGCCAATGCCGAGGAACTGCTCGCCCGCGGGATCGCGCTGCATCAAGCCGGGCGCCTCGCGGAGGCCGAGCAATGCTATCGTGCGGCCGGGCGCATCAACCCGGAGCATCCCGCGATTTACGGGGCGCTGGGCATGCTGGCGCTGCAGGTGGGCCACCTGGAAAAAGCCGAGGCGCTCCTGCGCGAAGCGTTGCAGCGGCGCGCCGATCCGCATTTGTGGTGCACGCTCGGGGACACATGCTCGACGCTGGGCCGCGGCGAGGAGGCGCTCAAGTGCTATGAGGAGTCGCGCAAGCTCGATCCGGAGTGGCTGCCGGCCTACAACAACGCAGCGGTCGCGCTGCTGCTGGCAGGGAGGGTCAGCGAGGCGATGGCGTTTTACGAAACTTCCATCGCCAAGGCCATGCAGCGCGGCGATCCGGCGTCGCTGAAAGTGGCCGGCGAAGCGTCCAGCAATCTCAGCGAATCCTGCATTCAGCAGGGGCAATATCATAAAGCGCGCGCTCACCAGTTGCGCGCCATCGAGCTGTGCCCCCGGCATGCCGGCATCGGGAGCAATCTCCTGCGCGCCATGGCGTGCGGCGGATTCGACGATCCGGGCGAGGTGCTGGAGGTGCACCGCCGCTGGTGGAAAACCTATACCGCCGGCATTACGCCGCTGACGATCCGGCGCGATCGCAACCCCGATCGCCCGCTGCGCATCGGCTTTGTCTCGCCTGATTTTCGATACCATTCGGTCGCCCATTTTCTGTTTCCCCTCTTTGAACGCCACGATCGGGAACACTACGCCTTCCACTGCTATTCCGCCGCGCCGCGCGAGGATGACTACACCGTCCGCCTGGCAAAGGCTGTCGATGGATGGCGGAAGATTTTCGGCAACACGGACCCGGAGGCGGCGGCGCTCATCGATGCGGACCAGATCGACATCCTGATCGACCTCGCCGGCCACACCGGCGGCAATCGCATGCCGCTGTTCGCTTACCGCCCGGCGCCGCTGCAGGTGACGTGGCTGGGTTATCCGGCGACCACCGGGGGCGGCGTGATCGATTATCGCGTGACGGATGCAGTCGCCGATCCGCCGGGGATGACGGATGATCAGTTTGTCGAAAAACTCTGGCGGTTGGATCGGCCGGCGTGGTGCTTCCGGCCGCCGGCGGATGTGCCGGCGGTCTCGGCGCTGCAGGATCGTAGCGATGGGGGCCTGACGTTCGGGTCGTACAACGCGGCGACGAAATATTCGGATGCGACGGTGCGCATGTGGGCGAAGGTGCTGCACGCGGCGCCGGGTTCGCGGCTGATTTTGAAGGCGGTGGCGCTGAGCGATGAGGACACGCGGCAACTGGTGCGGCAGCGGTTCGCGGAGCAGGGCATTGCGGCGGAGCGGTTGATCCTGCGCGGGCCGCAGCCGGATGTGGCGGAGCATCTGGCGAGTTACGGCGAGATCGATGCGGCGCTGGACACGTTTCCGTATCACGGGACGACGACGACGTGCGATGCGCTGTGGATGGGAGTGCCGGTCGTGACGCTCGCGGGGCAGACGCATCTGTCGCGCGTGGGGGTGAGTTTGCTGAACGCGGTGGGGCTGAAGGAACTGGTCGCGGAGAACGAGGAGCGGTTTGTGGAGTTGGCGATTCGGACGGCGGAGCGGACGGACCTGCGCGGGGCGGGGCTGCGGGAGCGGGTGGAGAAATGTCCGTGGCGGGATGAGGCGGGATTTGCGCGGGATTTCCAGCAGGCGCTGCGCGCGATGTGGCGACTGTGGTGCCGGGATTCCGCGAACGCTAATCCGTGACGGTCTCAATCCATGCCCCTCCCAGAATGCGATCGGTCTGTTCGTCGTAGCAGACGACCGCCTGGCCCGGCGTGATCGCGAGGACGGGATCGTCGAAGCGAACGGTGAGCGTGTCGGGGCCGGTGATGAGGGCGGTGGCGGGGGCGGGCTCGGAGTTGTAGCGGACCTTGGCGCGGCAGCGCAGGGCGGATTGCGGGCCGTGGGGATCGCCGGCGAGCCAGTTGACTTCGCGGGCGACCAGCGTGCGGTGGAGCAGTTCTTCTTTTTTGCCGATCGTAACGGTGTTTTCGGCGGGGTCGATGCCGGTGACGTAGATGGGGTATCCGAAGGCGAGGCCGACGCCTTTGCGCTGGCCGATGGTGTAATGCTGGTGGCCGGCGTGTTCGCCGAGGGTTTGGCCGGCGGAATCGACGAAGCGTCCGGGGCGGACGCGGTCCGGGGTCTTTTTGGCGACGAGGCGGGCGTAATCGTTGTCGGGGACGAAGCAGATTTCCTGGGAGTCGGGCTTGTTGAAGACGGGGAGGCCGAGGTCACAGGCGAGTTGGCGGACGGCGGATTTTTCGAGATCGCCGATAGGCAGGAGCATGCGCGGGAGCTCATCGCGCGGGACGCCGAAGAGAACGTAGGACTGGTCTTTTTTGGGGTCGAGGCCGCGGAGGAGGTGGGTTTCGCCGGTGGCGGGATCGACGGCGGTGCGGGCATAGTGGCCGGTGGCGACGTAATCGGCGCCGATGGCTTTGGCGTAGCGGGAGAGCTTGCCGAACTTGAGATATTCGTTGCAGCGGACGCAGGGGTTGGGGGTGCGGCCGGCGTTGTACTCGCGGACGAAGTAATCGATGATGCCGCCGAAATCGTGCTGGAAATTGAGGGCGTAGAAGGGGATGTCGAGGAGTCCGGCGACGTAGCGGGCGTCGGCGGCGTCCGAGGAGGAGCAGCAGCCCTGTTTGTGATTGCCGATTGCCGATTGCCCGTTGCCGATTTGGGCGAGGTGGGCGGCGCGTTTTTCGGGGGAGCAGGCGATTTCTTCGAGGTTTGCGTCGGTGAGGTCGGCGGGATCATTACCCAAGCGCATGAAGACGCCGACGCAGTCGTAGTTTTGGCGCTGAAGCAGCGCGGCGGCGACGGAGGAATCGACTCCTCCGGACATGGCGACGACGACTTTCTTGCGGGCGGGCATGGGCGATCCTTGAGGGCTTGGCGATTGGGCGAACAGGTCATTATACGGGGCGTGACGGGGGGGAGGTGAATGACCCATGACAAAGGGAAAATGACAAATGGGGTGGACGGGGGAGAAGAATGTGGGGTTTTGCACGTAGAATTTGAAGTTTTTGCAAAAAACGTTGAGTTTTTGCCGTTGTGTTTTTGCAAATGTGGGGTTTTTGTGCTTGTGTATGAGGTTTTTGGGGGAATTCGACACACCGCTTCTCCCCCTCCGCGGCCGACGACGGAAACACGAAGTCACGAAGAGGTGAAGGACCACGAAGTTTTTTTGGGATTTGGTCATGGCGCAGTGCTCCTTCTTGTCTATAAATGGGATTCGCGCCCAGTTTGTGCGCACACAGCTTTGCGAAAATGTTGGTAAGAGGTTTTGGGGGCGGGGGTTGGGGCGGGAATTTTTTGCGGCGAATGCGCGCGGGATTTGCCAAGTTGTGCGCGCGAGGTGCACACGTTGCGTCGACTTGGCTGCGTCCCCGTCTTTCGGGCAGGGAAGGGGATGCACGAATGTGAGGCGTGTTGATTATACTCTGGGCCATATGAGGTGCGCGACGTCATGTGAATTGGGAGGCGGCGATGAAATGTGCGATTGTGATGGTTGGGGCGTTGTTGTTGACCGGGTCGACGGCGCTGGGCATCAAGGTGACGCTGTTTTCGGATACGCCGCGATTTGCGAAGATCATGAAGGACGTTGTCATCGCGACGTGCGATCGGGCGCATCCGGAGACGCATTATGGGGATGGGTTGCATCCGGTGGAGGTGACGGTTCAGCGGGTGTTGAAGGGGACCTCCGCGGTGGGGGCCATGAAGATTGCGACGATTTACGCGATGGAGCCAGGGAAGCGGTATTTGCTGGCGAGCCTTGGGGGATCGGTGGGTGGGATTACGTTTTCTGGCGGTTCCGGAGCTTTCGGTGGTGGAGATTCCCGAGGGGTTTGATCTTTCGAAGCTGGAAGGCAGGACGCTGGAGGAGCAGCTTCAACTGATTTTTGCGGCGCGCCAGGCGGCGGTTGAGCAGGAGGAGCAGGCGCTCCAAGCGGAGGAGGCGTTGTTGGAGAAGGCGATGCAGAAGTAGGGGCCGAGGGGTACGCGGCGAGCGTGGGAGATAAGCGGAAATTTGAACTCAGGGGAGGGCGTCGGCGGGGGCGGCGGCGGTGATGTCGGTGGCGAGGGTGGTGATGGTGCGGGGGTCTTTGCCGGAATCGATTTCTTCCATTTTGACAACGCCGCCGGGCATGTCGGGGGAGATCCAGGTTCGGGTGGTTTCCTGTCCGGACTTGAAGGAGGATTGGAGGATGCGGCAGGCGTATTTTTTGCCGGCGATTTCGAGGGTTTGGGCGCCCACGTCCCGGGCGCGGGCGAGATCGGCCATGGGGAGCAGGATGCCGTTCCCGCTGACGCGGCCGTCGGGGGTGTACTCGGTGAAGACGGCGGGGCTGCCCTGGAATCGGACGGTGACGTCGACGTTGGCTTGTGCGGGGGCGGCTTTGAGTTGCATGGAGATGCGGATTTTGTCGGGGGCGTTGCTGACGAGGGTGAAGACGACCTGCATGCTGAGCGGCTGATCGAGGCCGGGCTGGGAGATCTGGGAGATCATGGTGACGGTGGTGCCGAGGGGGAATCTGGACCAGAGGTCGTAACCTTTGACGGAGATGGCGGGGCTGGCGGGGGCAGTGGCGGCGGCGCGGACGGGGACAGGAGTTGGGGTGCTGTCGGCGCGAGATTTGGTGACGAGGAGGATGCCGGTGGCGGTGATGGCGAGAGCGCCGGCGGTGAGGGCGGAGACCATCTTGGCTTTGGCGGCGAACATCATTTTTGTGGCTCCTTTGGCAAGAAGGGTTGAATGGAGGGCGGATTTGGCATGGAGTGCGGACAGGACGCTGTCGGCGAGATGGTGAGGGGCGGGAGTTCGGGCCATGAGATGCGGGAGGTCGACGGCCCCGAGGGTGATGCCAGAGCGGAGGAAGAGGGCGCGGAGTTTTTCGACAGCGCGGGTGATGCGCTTTTTGGCGGCGGCTTCGCTGGTGCCGATGCGGGCGGCGACTTCGTCGAGCGGGCGTTCCTCGAGGTAGCGGAGGATGAGGGCGGTGCGATCGGTGGTGGCGAGGCGGGCGAGGTGAGCGTCGAGGAGGGTGCGGGCTTCGCAGAGTTCGTGGGATTGGGCGGACATTTCCATGGCGTTTGCCCTTGCGGATTGAATGGCGGCGCGGGTTTCGCGGACTTGGCGGCGACGGTCTGCGCGGCGGGCTTCACGGCAGGCGTAGCGGGTGACGCCGAGGAGCCAGGGGCCGAGGGATTGGCGCGGGGCGATGCGGTGGGCTTTTTGGGAGAGGATGAGGAAGACGGCCTGGGTGGCGTCTTCGGCGGCGGGGGCATTTTGAAGTTGGCGGCGTGCGGCGGCGTAGACGAGGTCGAGGTATTGGCGGACGAGGGATTCGAAGGCGGCGGCGTCGCGGCGGGCGGTCCAGGCTTGAAGAAGTTGTTGGTCGGTGGTGGGCATTTACTGATTAACGGCCGCTGAGGGGGAGTTGGGGACAACGGGGTTGGGAATTTTTCCGGGGCGAGGGGACGGGTAAGCGTGGAATGGCGGGGAGGAAAGGGAGGGTTCCGAGGGCCGCGGTGTTTGAAAGAGGGGCGGGCGCTCGACGGGGAGCGGGTGGGGTTTTACACTTGGGCGACGCGACGGGCGGCGGGCGGGGATGATTTTTTGTGCGTGTGACGAGACGGGAAGCGCGATGGATCTGGAAGAGCTTTTGGCGGCGGCGACGGGGGAGTTGCAGGGGGCGGGGTATGCGGCGGCGCTGGAGGCGTTTCGGATCAAGTATCTGGGGCAGAAGGGGCTGTTGAAGCAGGCGGCGGAGCATTTGAAGACGTTGCCGGGGCCGGAAAAGCGGGGGTTTGGGCAGCGGATGAATGAGGTGAAGAACGCGATCACGGCGGCGTATGAAGAGAAGAAGGCGGCTTTGGAGGCAAGCGGGGGCGGGAGTGGGGGGGGGGCGGGGGTGGATATTACGGAGCCGGGGAAATTGGCGTTCAGCGATTACCGGCCGGGGTCGCTGCACATCATCACGCAGACGATCAACGAGCTGACGGCGTTGTTTGCGCGGATGGGGTTCACGGTGGCGGAGGGGCCGGAGGTGGAGGATGACTTTCATAATTTCGAGGCGTTGAACATTCCGAAGATTCATCCGGCGCGGGATCCGCTGGACAATTTTTATCTGGATAGGCTGCGCGCGGTGGGGGGGGCGAGCGGGGGCGCGCCCGGCGGCGGGAACGCGACGGGGCCGGCGGAAGGAGGGGCGGTGGCGGGCGGTGCGGTTGGCGGGGCCGGGGTGAATGGCGGGCCGGCGCCGTTTATGTTGCGGAGCCAGACGTCGTCGGTGCAGATACGGGTGATGGAGACGCACAAGCCACCGATACGGGTGGTGGCGCCGGGGCGTGTGTATCGGCCGGACACGGTGGATGCGACGCACCTGTTTCAGTTTCACCAACTGGAGGCGCTGGTGGTGGACAAGGGGATATCGATGGTGGATCTGCGGACGACGATCGACCAGTTTGCGAAGGCGTATTTCGGGGCGGAGGTGAAGACGCGGATGCGGCCGAGTTTTTTTCCGTTCACGGAGCCCTCGGCGGAGGTGGACGTGCTGGTGCCGCTGGCGGGGGGCGGGGAACGATGGATGGAGATCGGCGGGTGCGGGATGGTGGATCCGAACGTGTTTGCGGCGGTGGGGATTGATTCGGAGGTGTATACGGGGTGGGCGTTTGGGTTTGGGATCGAGCGGCTGATCATGCGGAAGCATCACATTGTGAATGCGTCGGGGGAGCCGGATATACGGGTGCTGGTGGAGAATGATTTGAGGTTTTTGCGGCAGTTTTGAGGGGGAGGGGGGAGTAAATAGTAAATAGTGAATGATGAATGGTAAGAGCGAATAGCATTCGGGGAGGAGGTGGTGGGGGGGAGGTGGAGGTTCTCAGTGGGGGGGCGGTGGGGGCGTCCGGTAGGGGGTTTCCGGCAGGGGGGCGGGGGTGGGGCTTCCGATAGGGGGGGTAGCGGCGCGGGGATGGAGCGTGATGGATGGATGGGAGTGGGTGGGCGTGAGCATGATTTGGATTGTTGGGAGACATGAAAAAAGCCCGCGTGGCGGTTGAGGCCGCACGCGGGCTTTGAGGTTCTTACGCGAAGGGCGAGAAGGCGCTTAGCAGGCCTTGCGACGCCGAGCGAGGAGTGCGAGGCCGCCGAGGGCGAGGACGCCGAGGGAGGCGGGTTCGGGGACGGGGGCAATAGCCGCCGACCCGGACACAACGCTATCCGGATTGAACACACCGATGATGGCAACCGGCGGAGCGGCACCAGGGGCTCCCGGCGTCGGAAGCGTAGAAGGTAGGAGAGCCGCTCCAGCAGTCAGCCCCGTGACCGTGAGGCTCCCCGCCGTGCCGCTGTACGTTCCGTGAGCGATCTGAATCGGATCGCTCCAAGAAAGCGTACCCGAGGTCAAACCATTAATCGTGCTGCCTGCCGACATTCCGATGCCAGTGAAAACGTTATTGATCGCTGGCCCGCCGGAATTATCGCTCGTGTAGTTCGTCGTGCCGCTTTGGCCAGCTCCGATATTGGTGGAATTTCCACCTGCGACAGCACCGTTGCTGCGACCGAAGTCGAAGCCAGTGGTATCGGAGGAGTAGTCAAAGCTACGGGGCAAGTCCAAGGAAGACCCCGTAACAGCAGCACCCCCACTACCATTCACGCTGAACAATAGGGTCGCGATACCAGAGGTCCGCGAGGTGTCACCGGTAACTTGGGCGAAAGCCTGCCAAGTTCCGCCAGATGCATTGATCGTGTAGGTCACTGCCACGGGCGCCGCCAGGGCACTTGACCCAAGGGCAGCAAGGGCTAATGCCGCCGCAATGAGACTGGACTTACCCATAATAAGATTCTCCTTGAAGAAAACTGAGTATCAAGACACGCCGTAGCGGCACTAACAATCTAACCTAGGAATTAAGCAACGCCAAGTAAACATCGCGTAAATGTCCGATTATTTACGCCGGCGCCGGAGGAGCGCTACCGCACCCAAACCGAGGATTGCGATAGACATGGGCTCAGGCACTGGGGCGACCGATGGAGCCGCCACAATTGCAGGCATATCGGACAGAGTCAACGACTGGCCAAAGTTCGTCTGGAGGGCAATGAAGTCCAGCAGATTAACAGTGCCATCCTGGTTGTAATCGCCAGTGTCCCACCGGGCTCCCGCTCCGCTTGATCCAAATCCCGTTTGCAACCGGATGAAGTCGAGCAGATCAACGGTGCCGTTGAGATCTCCATCTCCCTTCAAAGCGCGGGTGATCAAGATGCTATTTGCGTCGGTGGAGACTCCCCCAAAGGTCGCTCCAGGCGAAGAGTAAGCGGAAATATTCCCTGCTTCTGCGACGGCCAAAGCGGTGTTGCTGGTGAGCGTCGAGCTCGTAAGTGCGCCACTGGCGACCAACGCTTTGTCGTTGGCATAATTAGTGCTAAGGTTCGCAGCGGTCGATTCGTGGATGAAGTGGTTGTCACCGATATTAACGGTGCCGCCGGTCACCGTCAGCGAGTTCACCTTGCTGGTGCGTGCGGTTTGAGTGCCGCTGGTGCCAATGGTCAATGCGCCACCACTGACATTCAGGGCATTGGTCGTAATGCCCTGAGAGGTCGTGGAACCACCGGTGACACTGAAGGTTCCGGTCGTGGGCGTAGACCCGGCGACCGCTCCGATGGTGTTGGTGCCGCTGACGGCGAGGGTGCCGCCACCGACCGTGGTGGTACCCGAGTAATTCAGGTTGCCGGACAGGGTAGTGGTGCCGCTGCCGGACTTTCTGAAGCCGCCGTCGCCGGTGACGCCGGTGAGGTTGGCGCCGATGGTGACGGTTTTGGCGTTGTCGTTGAAGGTGCCGCCGGCGGTGCCGAGTTTGACCGAGAGGCCGGTGAGGGCCGGGAGGAAGGTGGTGGAGTTGCCGGCGGCGGTGATGGTGCCGCCGTTCCAGTTGAGGGTGGAGGCGGCGGTGGCGGTCTTGGTGAAGCCCGTGGTGGTGACGTTACCGCCGGTGAGGTTGACGGTGGATCCGGTGGCCGCACCCGAGAGGAGGTTGAAGGTGCCGGTGTTGGTGTTGACGAATCCACCGGCGACGTTGAAGGTGACAGCCTGAGCGGCGGAGCCGCCGAGGACGATATTGCCGAAGCTGAGGGAGGCGCTGTCCTGGACTGTGAAGGCCACGGGGGTGGTGAAGGTGGAGCCGCCGTCGGTGAAGGTGGCCGTGGAGGCAAGGAACTGCGCGAAACCGCCGAGGATCACGTTGCCGCGGTCGACGGTTGCGGTGGTTGTGCCGCCGAGGTTCTGGGTGTTGGCCAGGGTGAGCGAGCCGGAGCCGGAGATACCGACGACATAGCTGCCCGTCTGGACGGTGACGGGTCCGGAGATGGTGCCATTGCCGGTGGGGACATTTTCGAATTCACCGGTGACATTGGTGAAGATATTGCCGCTGACGGAGACGCCATCGCCAATTTCAAGGCCGCTGTTGGAGTTGACGATGATGGTGCCCTGGTCGAGGGTGCCCGAGGCGCCGGCGAGGACGGCCCCGCTGGTGATGGTGAGCGAACCGTACTGGTTGGACCCGGAGAAGGTCTGGGTGCCGTTGCCGGTCTTGACCATGTTGATCTTACCGGCGCCGTTGCTGACGCCACCGCTGAAGGTACCGCTGGCGTTGGAGTTGCCGAAGGTGAGGGTGACGGTGCCGGAGGAATCCTGGACGATTCCGCCGCCGCCATTGAGGGAGGTGATTTGGTTGAGGTTCTGGTTGTTGAGATCGAGCTGAGCGCCGGCGGCGATAGTGAGAGCGGCGTTGGAGGCGCCCAGCGGGGAGCCGGTGCCGGAGGTGAGGAAGAGGTCGCCACCGAGGACGGTGGTTGCACCGTTATACAAGTTGTTGTTGCTGATGGTGAGGGTGCCGTGGCCGGTCTTGGTGAGGCCGCCGTCATTGCCGGCACCGCTGTCGAGCCTGTGGCCGAGGGTGGCGTTGATGTCGGTGAGGTTACCGGCAACCAGGGTTTGATCGACGTTGATGATGGCCCCGCCGGAGAAGACCTGGGCGATGGTAGCGCCGGTGCTGGTATCGAAGAGGCGGGCGTTGGCGGTGGCGACGAGGGTGCCGCCGTTGAAGTTGAAGTCCGCCAACTGGGTGTTGCTGCCGATTTGCTGGCGGATTTCCGCGAGGCGGAGGACGCCGTTGGCATTGAGGTTGACGACGGAGTTGACGTAGTTGTCGGTGAAGGTATTGAACGAGGAGCCCTGGATGTTGAGGGTGGAGGTCCCGATATCGACGGTGCCGCCGTTGATATTGAGGGTTTGCGGCGAGGAGAAGTTGGGATCGCCGATGCCGCCGGTACCCAGGATGAGGCCGTCGCCGCTGACGGCGGTGGTGCTGATGCTGGCGCCGTTCTGGACGGTGACGGTGGCGTTGGAAGCGGTGCCGATGCGGATGGCTCCGCCAAGGGTTGAGCCATTGGCAAGCACCTGCAGGCTGCCGGTATCGGAGAAGATGATGTTACCTTCGCTGAGGTTGGCGACGTTGCCCTTGCCGGTGTTGGCGCCGGTGAGGGTGAGGGTGCCAAAGTCGCTGGCGACACCCATCTGATAGACGCCGGTGGAAGTGATGCTGCCGGTGAGGGTGGCGGAGGCGGCCGCACTGGTGGTGGTGTCGAAGTTGACGGGATCCACCGCACCGCCGTTGATGTTGATGTTGTTGTTGGCGACAAGGCCATCGATCACGTGAACCTGGCCGCTGCTGCTGGTGGTGATGGTGGTGGGGATGGAGGTCCCGCTGGCCTGGCCCTGTGGGTTAAGGACGATCGAGCCGCCGGTGATGAAGGTACCACCGGTGTAGGTGCTGAGGTTGGTCATATTGAGTTCACCGCCGCCGGTCTTGACGAAGGCGATGAGGCCCTTACCGCTGGATTCAGCGATACGGCCACCGAAGGTGCGGTTGGCGCCGGTGTTGATGGTGATGGTGGTGTTTCCTGCGGCGCTGTTGGTGATGATGCCGGTGCCGGTGATGCCGCCGAAGGTAGCTGCGAGGCCGTTGACATCGACGATGCTGGATCCGACGACACTGAGCAAGCCAGTGCCCAGGGCGCCGACGTTGCCCATTTTGACCACGCCGGAATTGACGTTGGTTCCACCGCTGTAAGTATTAGCGCCGGCGAGGGTGAGGGTTCCGCTGCCGGACTGTTGGACGATGCCGGTGCCGCTGATGGCATTGGAGATGGTCAGGCTGGCGTCGGAACGTTTGAAGACGAGCAGTCCGTTATCGGTGACGGTTCCGGTGCCCAGGTTTCCGGTGGCGGTATTGTTGCCGATCTGGAGCGTGCCGCCCTGGATGATGGTATTGGCGTAGGTGTCGGTACCGGTGAAGACTGCGGTGCCGTTGCCAACCTTGGTGATGTTGAGTCCGGTCGCGGAAACAGCGCCGGAGAGCGTGAGGACATCGGAAGAGTTGACGACGTTGAGGCGAAGCCCGCCTTTGACGGTCATATTGGCGGAAATGGTCTGGCTGGCGCCGTTGTCATTGATCTGGGCGTCCACGGCGACATTGTCCAGAGTGAGCGAGCCGCCGGCGCCGAGACTGATGTTGTAGGACTTGCCGGTGAGGTTGATGGTGCCGACGGTGATGGCCGAACCGATGGCGACATTGCTGCTGCCGCCGCCGGTGAAGTTGGCGCTATCGAGGGCATTCTGGGGAATGGCGGTGGTGCGTGCCGGCGAGGTGAGGACTTTGGTCCAGTTGCCTTCTTCGGTGGTGTTCCAGTTGCCGTCACTACCGATCCAGTTGGAGGAGATAACCGGGGAGACGATGGTCAGAGACAGGATCGTGCCGGAGGTCTGGAAGGTGTAGCTGTAGCCGGCGGAGGCGGGCTGGGCGTTGAGGATCGCGGAGGTGTTGAACTTCGCGAGCAGGGCGGCCATATCGGAAGCGGAGGCCCCGACGTCGTTGATGATCTGGAAGGTGCCGCCAAAGAAGTAAGGGATAGTAACGCCGGCGGTGAAGAGGTTGATTTTGGCGAGGGGGTCAGCGATGGAGACGCCGTGAGCGGAGATGAGGTCCCCGCCGGGCTCGTAGTTGATAACGCCGCCGCTGGCAAGGGTGAGCTTGCCGCCGATGGTGAGGGTGCCGACGTTGACGGGGTCGCCACCACTGATGTTGACAGCGTCGCCGGGGGCGATAGCGCCGAAGACCTTGACGTTTCCGCTGATGATGCCGCTGCCGCCGAGGATGGCGCCGCTATCGACGATGACGTTGCCGGTGCCGGTGCCTGAGCCGGTGGTATTGGAGACCTGGAGGGTGCCGAAATTAACTTCGGTGGGCCCGGAGTAAGTGTTGGCCGCGGTAAAGACTACGGTGCCGTTGCCGTTGACGGTGGTGTGTACGACCTGGGTGCGGCCGGGGTTGGCGGTGGCATCGACGGCGCCCATACCAATATTGATGCCGCCGGCGCCGCTGATGACGCCGGGAAGGGCAAAGAAGTCGCCGGTGACCGCGGCGAGGGTGCCGGTGCTATTCAACGTGACGGCTTTGGCGGTATCGCCGACCAAGCCGGTATTGGTGGCCGCGAGGTTGATAAGGCTCAGGACGTTGCCGCCGCTCATGATGAGGCCGGAGAAGGTGCTGGAGCTGAGGCCCCTGAGGTTTCCGATTTCGAGGGTGCCTTCAGCGGCCACGGTGCTGCCGATGTAGCTATTGGTGCCGTTCATGATAACGGTGCCAGCGCCGGCCTTCGTGACGAAACCAAAGCCGGTCGAGCCGATGCCGACGTTGAACACCAGGAAGCCCTGGGTGTTGTTCTGCCAGAGGACCAAGTTGCCATTAGCGCGGGGGCCGGTGTTGTTAATAGTCGCATCGTCTGTGATGAAGACATCTTCGGCACCAACATTGGGGGTGACGAGGATTTCGTTGAAGTTCACAACGTTGGTGTTGCGGACGACGAAGACGGGGCCGTTGTTGCCATCGCGGCCGGTCTGGAAGCCGCCCTGGGGTGAGTTAAAGCGCATAATATTGATGGTGGGGGTGCTGGTATTGGACCGGAAAAGCCCCGAGACGCTGCCGAGATCCAATTGGATGTCGCCGGGGTCAATGAAACGCTGGGCGCTGGGGCTGGGGGTGCCCACGAGCCAGTAGCCGGAGATAGAGTCGCCGCCGACGATGTTGCCGTTGTCGTCGGTGGTAGCGGCATCGGTGAGACCCAAAGTGGTGTAATAGGTGGCATCGGTGCCGTCTTTGGAAACACTGGTAGGCGAGGTGTAGGTGCTGTTGGGTGCGAAACGCACGGCACCGCCGAGGTTCTGGGTAATGGCGCCCAGGTTCATCGTGCCGCCGCCGGCGTCAAGGTTGGAAACGCCGGCATTGAAGGTGCTGTTGGCGAAGGTCACGGAGCTGCCGTTGGTCTTGAGGGTGCCGCTGCTCATCACGAGCGGGGAGGAGGCGTTGATGCTGCTTCCGCTGGCCAGGGACAGGACGCCACCGTTGATGGTGGTAGCCCCGGAATAGGTTTCGGCCGAGCTGAGGGTGACGGTGCCGGCACCCATGACGGTGAGGCCGTTGGAGCCGGTGATGGCCCCGGAGAGGGTGGCGTTGCCCGAGCCGGCGACGGAGAGGGTTCCGCCGGTGGTATCGATCGTGCCGCTATCGGTCAGGGTGACACCGCCGCCGACGACCCAGGTTTGGGCGGCGGTGAGGGTCACGGGGAGGGCGAGGGAGAGGTTTTGAGTGGCGAGGCTCATGTCGATGCCGCCAGCGCCAATGGAGAGGGCGTTGGTGTCGGTGATCGAGATAGCGCCTGCCGGATCAAGGAGTTGGATCCCGGCGACGCTCAAGGCACCGCCCAGTGTCTCGGCGGTGTTGCCGGCCTGGACGGTGTGATCGAAGACGATCGTGTCAGCCGCCGTGGGAGCAGCCGTGCTGGGCACCCAACTGGCTGCCTGATTCATGGGGGTGGTGTTATTCGCTTTCGTGAGGATAGCGCCATAGCTGTTGGCGATCATCGAAGAAAGACCGGCACCGGCCACTGCCATCGTCAGAAGGTGGACCTTCCAACGCTGTTGCGAAGCTTTCGCATGGGACCGACCGCTAAGTTCCCCGCCTTTGAGACTCATCATGCCTTCCTCCGAAGAAGTGAACAGATAGGGGCCTGGCTAAAACGACAAGAAATGCACGGCTGATATGAGGGAGCCGCAATTAGGTCAAACTTACCACGACTTTGAGTCCAGTCAACAAATTCTCTAAACAGCGCCGGTTCTGCGTGCCGATATCCGCCGAGGGGGCGGGTTTTGGAGCAATGCGAAATTTTGACCGGCTGAAGCTCGTTGTTCTCGCCCTTTGGCATGGGGTGATCGGGGCTTGGTCGCACCATTTTCGCCGTCTAAAGGTCCCATCTGATCAACGTAGATGTGAAGATGGGATGATGCAGTTGGTGCTTAGACGACGGATTGGGAAGCTTTGAGATGGTGGGGCGGATAATAACGGGGCTGTTACAGACCCGCAACCCCCTGTGTCAACAATTCCAAGCGATTTTTGCTCATAGTTGCCGGGAGGGGCGGGGATGGACCCCCCTGGAATCCCCTGTGGCGCGGGTTCACGTGGTTTCCCAGCCCTGGAGTCGCCCAGATTGGCAAAATTTAGCTCCCAAGGGCGCGCACGGTGTTTTCCTAAATTAACATTCGTGCGGGCTGTGGAACGGGCGATGGGACGCAGGGATGGAGGCTTCCGATCGCGTCCGGGTGGCGTGTGGTCATGGGGTGGGGAGGCCGGACCGGGTGGCGGGAGCCGTCGTGGCGGGCGTTGGTCGCCGGGCGGCGCCATCCTTATATAAGGATAGGATGCCGGTGTCGATCGGGGGGGGCTGGCGGCCGGGGACGCCGATGTGGCCTTGGAGGTCGAAGTGGGATCTGAGGCGCGCGGCGAGGCCGGCGATTTCGTCGGGGCTGCCGATGAGGGTGCAGGGTGACGGGATTGCGGCAACATCCTGTGTGGAAGAGACTTGCGTGTTGGCATGCGAGGCTGATGCGGTGCCTGGCGCCGGTGGGGGAGGGGAGAGCATCGCGGGCGGGATCGCGTGGAGGCCGCCCGTCGCGGCGGTGCGCAAGTGGATGTAAAACAGGATGTTGTAGTAACCGTTGCCGCGGCGGGTGGTGAAGGTTTTGGTGGTGTAGGCGGGGAGGGTGGGAGAGATGAGGGTGTCGATCTGGCGCTGGTCGATGGCGGTGATGTCGGAAGGGGCTTTGACTGGAAGGAAGACGGCGGCGACGGCGGCGCGGCCGGCGAGAACGGTGAGGGCAAGCGTCGCGCCCACCCAAGTGGCCAGGGAGGTTGCGGGGATGCGCTTACCGGCCCATGCGGCGACGATGGTAATGACGAGGCCGATGGCGGCGATGGTGGCGCCGATGGGGATAAGGCCGTGGGCTTTGGAGAGGAAGATGGAGGCGGCGAGTGCGACGAGGCCTGCGATGGCGGGGATGAGGGTCATGATGCCGGCGGCGGTGGCGAAGGCGGGGGCGAGGGCGCGCCATTTTTCGGCGACGGCGGGGGCGGTGATGAGGAGGGCGGCCATGAGGGTGACGGGGAAGGCGACGGCCATCATGTGTCGGGCCTGGGCGCCGGGGTAGGCGTAGAAGATGGCGGTGATGCCGAGGATTCCGGCGGCGGCGAAGCGGTAGGCGGCGGCCCAGGGGGGGCTGGGGGAGCGATCCGAGCGGTCGGGGAGCAGTCCGGCCCAGCGAGCGACGGGGGGGAAGAGTGCGGGGATGGCCCAGAGGGACCAGGGGAGGGTCATGGAGAAGACGTCGGGGAGGAAGGTGGCGTAGCGAGACCAGGCGAAACGTTCGGAAGGGTCTTGAGCGTGCATGACGCCGATTTCATCGAGACCGGTCTGCTCGCCCCAGATGTGGAGGAGGTCGTGAACGGAGAGGCCGGTGCGGGACATGAGGAGGGCGACCCAGGCGAGGGCGGGAAGGATGGCAAGGAGGATGAAGAGGGCGTGGCCCGGGGAGCGGAGGATGCGGAAAGTTTTGCGGAGGCCGATCTGCCAGAGCATGAAGAGGATGATGGTGGGGTAAAACTGGAGGGGGCCGCCGGGGCCTTTGAGGAGGATGGCGATGGCCATGAGGAGGCCGGCGCCGAGCCAGCCGGTAAAGGAGGGGGCGGCGTGGGGGTCGCGATCGAAAGGTTGGAACCAGAGGGCGAGGGAGGCGAGTACGAGGGAAGAGAGGAGGGCGTCAATTTCGCCGAGGGTGCCTTTGTCGAGGAGGGTGGCGGTGGCGAGCCAGGCGAGTGCGGCGAGGATGCGCGTGTGCCAGGGGAGGGTTCGGCGAGCGAAGGCGAGGAGGATGAGGGCTCCCAGGAGTGCGCCGACGGCGGAGGGGAAACGGACGGCCCAATGCCAGCGGGTGGCGTTTTCGTCGTGGATGCCGCCGAAGAGGGCTTTGGTTCCGGCGACGAGCCAGAAGTAGAAGGGAGGTTTGGAGAGATAGATTTCGCCGTAGAGGCGGGGGACGACGTAGTCGCCGGTGTGGAGCATTTCCCAGGCGGGTGTGGCGCGGCGGCCTTCTTCGAGGCGGAGATCGCGGGCGCCCAGGTCGGGCAGGTAGCTGAAGGCCCAGAGGGCGATCAGCACGAGCACGACGATGGGCGGGCGCAGCCAGAATGAGCGTTGGGCGGGAGCGAGGGTGGGCGGTGGGGTCATGGGCGCTCGTGGGGAAGAACGTGGAAGAAGGCGGATTGTAGGGTCGGGGGGGTGGGGAGAAAACACAAAACACGAAACACGAGACACGAGACATGAAACATGCAACATGCAACATGAAACGCGAAAGGGGGGAAGACGGAAGATGGGGGGTGCGGAGGAACACGGGCGGGACGCCCGTGCCACGAGGCGGGGGTACGGAGCGTTTGAGTGGTGGGGGTGGGCGGATACACTGCTCGGCGGACTGGGGTATGTATTGGATGTGCGTTGATGAAGATTCTGATTCTTGGCGGCACGTTGTTCGTTGGGCCGGAGATCGTGCGGCAACTGGCGGCGGAGGGGCATCGGGTATGGATGTATCATCGGGGGGAGACGCCGTTTCCGGGGGAGGGCGAGGGCGGGACCGGGTTGCCGCCGGGGGTGAAGCATATTTATGCGGAGCTGTCGTCGCTGGCGACGTACCGGGAGGTGCTGCGGTACCTGGCGTTCGATGCGGTGATTCACATGCGGGCGATGAGCGGGATGGATGCGCGTTCGGCGATCGACGTTTTTTCGGGGCATACGGGGCGGATGGTGGTGGCGTCGAGCCAGGATGTGTATGCGGCGTTTGGGGGATTGCTGAGGAAGGAGGACGTGGAGCCGTCGTCGGCGGTGATTCGGGAAGACTCGGCGGTGCGGAAGAATCGCTATGTGTATGGGGGATTTTACGAGAAGCTGGATGTGGAGGGGGCGTTTGAGGAGGCGTCGGCGGCGATGCCGGTGACGATTCTGCGGATGTGCGCGACGTATGGACCTGGGGATCCGCGGCAGCGATTTTTTGCGCACGTGAAGCGGATGGAGGATGGGCGGAGGGCGATTTTGTTTGAGCCGGCGGCGGGGACTTTTCGCTGGACGCATGGGTATGTGGAGAACGTGGCGCGGGCGTTTGTGCTGGCGGCGACGAAGGCGGAGGCGGCGAATCGGATTTACAACGTGGGGGAAGTGAAGACGCCGACGCAGGCGGAGCGGGTGCATGCGATCGGGCGGGCGGCGGGATGGCGGGGGCAGGTGGTGGTGGTGCCGGAGGAACAGGCGCCGGAGCATTTGAAGCGGAACGTGGATTTTCGGCATGATGTGGTGGTGGATTCGTCGGCGATTCGGCGGGAGCTGGGGTATGAGGAGATCGTGTCGTATGAGGAGGGGTTGAAGCGGACGGTGGCGTGGCAGCGGACGGTGTGTCCGGTGGAGGGGGACCTGCGGCAGTTTGATTATGCGGCGGAGGACCGGGTGCTGGCGGGGCTGGGGATGGAGGTGGATGGCCACGGGAAGCAGGGCCCCACGACGACGTAAATGGCCACGAAAAGCACGAAAAGCACGAAAGGTGATGACGGGAATTGTCCACGAATGTGCACGAATTTACACGAATGGACGTGTGGGATTGAATGGGTCCGAGATAGTCGTGGGAAAGACGCGAAGGTGAACGGAAAGGGTGAGGGTGTTTTTTTTAGCGGACAGGGGCGGGAGTGGGGAGGGCGGGGGAGGTCCGAGAAGGCGAATCGGGCGGGTTTCGGGTTGCGGGGGGCGGAATCGGGGGTAGGTTTGAGCAGCAGGTTTCGGTCGGTCCAGGGTGCAGCGAGGCAGGCGTATGCGGATGTGGATGGCGGTGGCGCTTTCGGCGGCGGTGGTGGGGTTGGGGGCGGCGCGCGCGGGGTTTGGGTTTTCGATCACGCCGGAGTTTGTGGATGGGGCGGGGCAGACGTGGGATGGCACCGAAGAAGCAGTGGTGGAGGAGGCGATCGGCAGTTGGACGAGCCGGCTGGAGGTGCCGGCGGGGCAGCCTGAGAATACGAGCATGACATTTGAGTTTGTGCATGGGAATGGGGAGTTGGCGTCGTGGACGGGGAATCCGGTGTCGAGTGCGACGGGGTCGTATGTGACGACGCCGGGGGTGGATCATGTGATTGACATCAACGTGGATTTGATGGATCCGGTGCTGACGAATCATCTGGTGTTCACGCTGGGGGATGTGCCGTTTGATGACTGGGATGCGCTGAGCGTGCTGCGGCATGAGATCGGGCATGCGATGGGGTTCAACACGATTTATGACGATGACGGCGGCAGCGAGTGGCTGCGGCATGTGACGATGGATGGCAGCGATGCGACGTTCGATGCGGGGGGGCTGAATCTGGCGCTGGATGGATCGGGGGATGTGAATCACCTGGCGGGGACGGGGCAGATTGCGGATGATTTGATGTCGGCATTCATGCCGAATGGGACGCGCAAGGATGTCAGTGCGGATGATATCAATGCGCTGGTGCTGGCGTATGGATATGTGGTGGTGCCGGAGCCGGGGACGGTGGGGGTGGTTGGGGCGGGGGTGGTGGGGATGTTGTTGCGGCGGTGGCGGGGGGAGAATGGTAAATAGTAAATAGTAATTGGTAATTGGTAATTCGCTGGCGCGTTCGGTGGGGGCCCCATTTGCTGGCGTCAGCCAATTACCAATTACCAATTACCAATTACCAATTACTTCGTTCCTCGTCGGCTGCGCCGATGTTTTTCGGCTTGCGTTGCCGCGGCGCGTTTTTCGAGTTTTTTTTGTTTGCGGTCGGCGATGCGGTTTTCACGCTGCGCCATGGCGGCGGCTTCGCGGTGGAGTTTGATGTAGCTTTCGAGGCGGGCGGGGTCGAGCGAGCCGGCGTCGAGGGCGGCGCGGATGGCGCAGGCGGGTTCGTTGTCGTGGCGGCAGTTGGTGAATTTGCATTGGGCGGCGAGGGCGTCGATGTCGGAGAAGGTGTGGATGAGGGCGTCGGTGGCTTCGCCGAGGGCGAGGCCGCGGAGACCGGGGGTGTCGATGATGAGGCCGCCGGCGGTGGTGCGGACGAGGTGGCGGAAGGTGGTGCAGTGGCGTCCTTTGTCGTCGAATTCGCGGGCTTCCATCATGTCCTGGATGTCGGCATCTGCGAGGGTGTTGACGAGCGTGGACTTGCCGATGCCGGAGGAACCGAGGATGACGGCGGTGGTTCCGGGGGCGAGGTAGCGGCGGAGGGGCTCGAGGGAGTCGGGGGATTTGACGCTGATGGCGTGAAGGGAAGCGCCGCCGGCGACGGCGCGGGCGTGGTCGAGGAAGGGCTGGGGATTTTCGCAGAGGTCGGCTTTGGTGAGGAGGATGACGGGGCGTGCGCCGGATTCGCGGGCGAGGGTGAGGTAGCGTTCGAGGCGGCGGAGGTTGAAGTTTTCGTTGAGGGATGTGCCCAGGAAGGCGATGTCGATGTTGGTGGCGAGGAGCTGCTCGTCGGCGGGGAGGCGGCGGATGAGAGCGGTTTTGCGCGGGAGGATGCGGGTGATTTGCGCCGGGCCGTCGTGGCGTTTGTGGGCGAGGCCGCGGAGGAGGACCCAGTCGCCAACGGCGGGGAAATCGGCGCGGACGACGGCGGTGTGGCGGATTTTGCCGGAGATTTCGGCCCAGATGGCGCCGTGGGCGGATTGGACGAGGTAGGCTTCCTTGTGCTCCTGGACGACGCGCGCGACGGCGGCGGGGGATTCGTCGGCGGCGAGGAGGGCGGTGAAGTGGGGGGACCAGCCATAGGTTTCCAAATGGATCATTCGTTCATCGTATCACGTGGGGATGAAAAAGAGGCGGGCGTGGCGTTGTAGGGAACGGCACGCCCGCTGGCGGAGGAGGGAGGCATTTTGGGGGGATCGCTGGGCGATCAGGCGACGCGGCGGGTGGGTTTGGGTGGGGCGGGGTCGGCGTGGTAGAGGGCGAGCGCGGGATGGGGGGTGAGGGTGATGGCCTGGTCGGGGGAGTCGGGGACCCAGAGGACGGAACCGTTGGCGAGGACGCGGGAGTGGAGGGCGCCGCCGGCGTCGTCGAGGATGAAGAAGGCGTAGCGGTGTTTGCCGGGGGGCAGATCGATGATGCGTTCCCAAAGACCGGGAGCGACTTCGACGAGGGGGTGGGCGCTGGAGTGCCAGTGGTTGAAATCACCGACGATGGAGACTTGCTGGGCGGCGGGAACGCGGATGCGGATGGTGTAGGGGGTGAAGGTGGACATGAGAAGCTCCGGGGAAAGCGGTGGGCCGCGGGCGACTGAGCGCCGGCGGCAGGATAAAGGGGATGTACGAAGAGCGTGTGAGCGGCGGATGGGGGGTCGATTAGCGGCGACAACAGCGCATTCGACCGGAGCCGCAGTGGGGGAGGAGGATGGAGGGGGTGGGAGTCATTGGCTAGTATTCCTATCGGTTTAGGAGGATATCGACTGAAGGGCGAGGTGTCAAGGGGGCGGGCGGGTAAAGATGGGGCGGCTGTGTTTTGCGGCAGTGACTCGTGGCATTGGCGTCCTCGCCAATGGCGGCCCGCAGGCCGCTAAACATCTGCGCGCCCGGGGCGGATCGGCCTTCGGCCGAACATCGGCGGGGACGCCGATGCCACCAAATGATGGCCGCTCCCGTGAAAATGGGGAGGGATCGGATACACTGGGGATACAAGATTTAGGCGGGGCGGGGAGTTTTTGGAGAGGTGTGTGTTTGAGCGTGTGGTGATTGTCGGGGTGGGGCTTTTGGGGGCGTCGCTGGGGATGGCGTTGCGCCAGCGGCGGTTGGCGCGGCGGGTGACGGGGGTGGGGCGGGCGAAGTCGGCGTCGGTGGGGATTGCGCGGGAGCGCGGGGCGATCGATGATGATGCGGAGCGGGTGGAAGCGGTGGCGGGGGATGCGGAGTTGATCGTGTTGTGCACGCCGGTGAGACAATTTTCGGACATGCTGGCGCGCATGCGGGGGAAGCTGGGGCCGGGGACGGTGGTGACGGATGTGGGCTCGACGAAGCGGCAGGTGATGCAGTGGGCGGGGGAGATGCTGGGGGAGGCGCGGGGGGCGTTTGTGGGATCGCATCCGATGGCGGGCAGCGAGAAGCGCGGGCCGGCGCATGCGCGGGCGGATTTGTTCGAGGGGGCGACCTGTTTTGTGTGTCCGGGAGACGGCGCGGATGGGCAGGCGGCGAAGGTGGAGGCGTTGTGGCAGGAGGTGGGGATGCGGACGGTGCGGACGGATGCGGCGACGCATGACAAGTGGGTGGCGCAGGTGAGTCACGGGCCGCACGCGCTGGCGTTTGCGCTGATGAACGCGGCGGCGCGGGATCCGGCGTGCCTGACGGCGGCGGCGGGGAGCTTCACGGACATGACGCGGGTAGCGGGGAGCGATGCGGAGATGTGGACGGATATTTTTCTGACGAACCGGGATGGGGTGGTGGCGGCGCTGGATGGTTTTTCGACGGAGCTGGGGCATCTGCGGGATGCGATTGCGCGGGGGGATGAGGACGCGATCAGCCGGACGATCGGGCGAGCGCGTGCGGAGCGGGAGCGGTTTTTGGCGGCGTATGGACAAAGGAAAGAGTGATGGTTGGCACGTATTACCTGTTGTTGATGGTGGGGATATTTGCGGCGATCGGGGGGGTGATCGGATTGTTTGCGGGGTTGCTGTATTTCGGGCACTGGCTGGATCGGCGGTCCGGGGCGACGCACGGTTTTCTGGAATTGCCGCGGGAGTTTCGGACCGATACAGGACCAGCGGATGCCGCCACGGAAGGGGGCGGAGAGGGGGGCGCGGAGCAGCAGGCGTGATGCTTTTGCGGTGAGGGGCTGCAAGAAAACGGGGTTGGCAGCATCCATAAGGGCGGGGCGCCGGCGGGGTTTTGAAGGAGCAGTGGGATGACGCCGATTCAACCGTTGACGTATGTGCTGTTGGCGCTGCTGGCGGGGAACAAGCCGGGGGCGGATGCGCTGGAGTGCGTGCCGACGGAGCTGTATTGGAGCATGCACGCGACGACGCCGACGGTGGAGCTTTTGAAGGGGTCGCTGGAGCTGAACGGGGCGCTGCCGGCGACGGTGGACCAGGACATTCGGGATTTGGCGTCGGACAGCTATCAGACGCGGGTGCGCGCGCGGCAGCATTTGGAGGCGATGGGGCCGGCGGTGGTGGAGAAGCTCAAACCGCTAATGCATGGGGGCGATCCGGATGTGGCGGAGACGGCGACGGAATTGGTGGAGAAATTGAGCGGGACGGCGCATGGGGCGGAGGTGCGGCGGCTGATGGCGATCCGGACGCTGGGGGAGAAGAAGGAGTCGTCGGCGTTGCCGCTGCTCAAGCCGCTGCTGGAGTCGAAGGAGCCGTTCGTGGCGGAGTATGCGGCGCGGGCGACGGCGGCGATTGAAGGCAAGCCGTTCGAGTGGGTGTCGCATCAGAAGGAGCTGGCGGGGGATGTGCAATTCGCGCCCAAGAGCGCGGGGATCGTGGGGCAGGTGGGGATGCTGGGATTGGATCCGCTATCGGTGGAGCAGATCGCGGTGGATACGGAGGGTTTTGCGCAGCATTGGATGGGCCCGCAGACGCCGGTGAATGCGGTGACAAACGCGGCGCACGATGCGGCGGAGCGGGCACTGGTGGGCTTTTTCGACCGGATCGGAGATTTTCGGGTGGATGGAGCGACGCTGGTAGTGGCGGGAGACGGGCGGTGGATGGAGGTGATGGTGCATGGGGCGTACAGTGCGGCGAATGTGGAAGCGGCGATACCGGGGGTAAAGGCGGAGAAGGTGCAGGGGATGGATGTGATGCGGTTGGATACGATGACGGCGATGGTGTTGCCGGGAGATGATCGGTTGGCGGTGGTGGCGGCGATGGTGCCGAACACGTCGGCGGTGGAAGAGGCGGTGGCGGCGCTGAAGGATCCGGAGCATGCGGGCTTGGCGGGGAATGCGGCGCTGGCGGGGGCGGTGAAGGGGGCGGACACGAGCTGTCCGGCATGGGCGGCGTGCGAGGTGACGGATACGCTGCGCGGGATGCCGGTGTTTGGCGGATTCGAGACTGTGACGCTGACATCTAAGCGCGGTGCAGGAGGGGCGATCGAGTTTACGATTCAGGGCAAGGGCAGCGATGAGGCCAAGGCGACGGCGGCGGTGGACATGTTTAACCAGGGGGTGGGCAGCTTGACGACGGACCTGACGGGGGCGATCAACCGAGAGACGTGGGAGGCGCCGGGACTTACGCCGGTGGCGGAGACGATCAAGAGCATGCAGGCGAAAGCGGAGGGGGGGAGCGCGACGTTGACGGGGCAACTGAGGCATGAGATCACGCGATTTTTTGTGATGGGCTCGGGGAGTGCTCTTTTTGAAGCGGGGCGGCAGGGTCATGATGCGGCGGCAACGCAGCCCTAGCGGGCTGTAAGCTGCGGAGGCCGGCCGGGGGGAGCACGTTGGAGAGCAGCGATGTCTGTGGATCCCACGGAACTGGTGGTGATGTTTCTGGCCTTTCTGGCGGGCTCTCACGGGGATCTGCTGGACAGCATGTCGACGGAGCAATACTGGCAGGCGCGGCACCTGCAAGTGACGACGGAGCAACTGCGGGAGGATGCGTCGGCGGCGCCGGCGGCGGCGAATATTGATCGGTTTTTGCACGATCTGGCGTCGGATGATTTTCGGACGCGGGTGAAGTCGCGCGAGGCGCTGGCGGGGATGGGGCCGGGGATCATCGGGCGGCTGAAGCCGGCGCTGGCGTCGAAGGACCCGGAGGTGTCGGAGACGGTGAGCGGGCTGATTACGGAGTTGAGCAAGCAGACGCATCAGCGGGATGTGGAGCGATTGATGGCGATCCGGACGCTGGGGGAGCGGAAGGATGCGGGGTCACTGGCGATGCTGGAGAAGATGGAGCAGGAGAAGGATGTGTTCGTGGCGGCGTATGCGCGGCGGGCGGTGGCGGAGATTCAGGGGCAGGGGTGGGCCTGGCCGGAGCAGCATGCGGCGGTGGCGGGGGAGGCGTGGCTGCTGCCGGCGGATACGGCGATGGTGTTGCAGGGGACGCAGGCCGGGTGGGCGGGGCTGACGGTGGATCGGTTCGCGGCCATGGCGCAGGGGAGCGCGGCGACGACTGATGCCGGGACGGATGCGGCGCTGGCGCAGCCCG
>DASZZD010000095.1:0-13106 GCA_035545015.1 Phycisphaerae bacterium | reverse complement strand
GGCGGGGGCGGTGGCGGAGGAGGTGCGGATTGGGGAGGCGCGGGTAGAGGTGGCGTCGGAGGAGGAGGTGGGGAAGGTGGTGGCGGCGCTGGAGAAGATGGGGTTTGAGGCGCGGGTGGCAGGGCAATCATGACGGCGGTTACCGATAGAGCGAGAGAGGGGGCGGCGGAGGCGGGGGCGGAGCGGGTGGAGTTGGCGATTGGGGGGATGAGTTGCGCGGCGTGCGCGGCGCGGGTGCAGAAGGTGCTGGGGCGAGTGGAGGGGGTGCGGGCGGCGGGGGTGAATTTTGCGACAGGGCGGGCGACGGTGATGGTGGATGCGGGGGCGTTGGGGAGCGCGGGGGTGGAGCGTTTGGAGGAGGCGGTGCGGGAGGCGGGGTACACGGCGCGGCCGGCGGAAGAGGCGGGGGATGAGGAGGCGGAGCGGGCGGCGGAGGTGCGGGGATTGAAGCGGGATTTCTGGGTGGCGGCGGTGTTGACGGCGCCGGTGGTGGTGCTGGCGATGTTGGGGGGGATGGTGGGGGCTTTTCGCGGGGGGTGGGTTCCGTGGGTGGAGTGGGGGTTGGTGACGCCGGTGGTGGTGTGGTGCGGGCGGCGGTTTTTTCGGGGGGCTTGGGCTTCGGCACGGCATGGGGGGGCGGATATGAATACGTTGATCGCGGTGGGGACGGGGGCGGCGTATGGGTATTCGGCGGTAGTGACGGTGATGGGGGTGTTGCGCGGCGGGAGGGGAATGACGCATGGTCATATGGAAGATGTTTATTTTGAGGCTGCGGGGGTAATTATTGCGCTAGTGCTTTTGGGGCGGTGGATGGAGGCGGGGGCGCGGGGGCGGGCGGGGGAGGCGATACGGAAATTGATGGGGATGCAGGCGCGGACGGCGCGGGTGGTGAGGGGCGGGGAGGAAGTGGATGTGGCGATTGAGGAAGTGGGTGTGGGGGAGGTGGTAGTGGTGCGGCCGGGAGAGAAGATTGCGGTGGATGGGGAGGTGGTTGGGGGGAGGAGCGCGGTGGATGAATCGATGTTGACGGGGGAGAGCGTGCCGGTGGAGAAGGGGGAGGGGGACGGGGTGTTTGGGGCGACGATGAACGGGACGGGGATGTTGCGGGTGAAGGCGACGCGTGTGGGGAGCGAGACGGCGCTGGCGCAGATTGTGAGGCTGGTGCGGGAGGCGCAGGGGGCGAAGGCGCCGATTGCGCGGCTGGCGGATCGGATCAGCGGGATTTTTGTGCCGGTGGTGATGGGGATTGCGGTGGTGACGTTTGGGGTGTGGGTGATGTGCGGGGCGGGGATTGGTGCGGCGCTGGTGGCGGGGGTGAGCGTGCTGATCATTGCGTGTCCGTGTGCGCTGGGCCTGGCGACGCCGACGGCGGTGATGGTGGGGACGGGGCGCGGGGCGGAGCTGGGAGTGCTCATCAAAGGCGGCGAGGTGCTGGAGCGGCTGGAGCAGGTGGGGGTGGTGGTGCTGGACAAGACGGGGACGGTGACGGAGGGGCGGCCGGCGGTTGTGGGGGTGCGGGTGATGGAGGGGTTTTCGGAGGGGGAGGTTTTGCGGATGGCGGCGAGCGTGGAGGCGGGGAGCGAGCATCCGCTGGCGGGGGCGGTGGTGGCGGAGGCGCGGCGGCGGGGGCTTGTGTTGGAGAGTGTGCATGATTTTGCGGCGGCGCCGGGGAGAGGGGTGAGCGGGGTGGGGGAGGGGAAACGGGTGGTGGTGGGGAATGCGGGGATGGTGGCAGGGGCGGCGGGCGGGATGGGGGTGTCGGTGGAGGGCGTATTTGCGGGGGAGATTGAGGTGCGGGATGTGGTGAAGCAGACGAGCGCGGGGGCGGTGGCGGAGCTGCGCGGGATGGGGATGGAGGTGGCGATGTTGACGGGGGATCGGCGGAGCGTGGCGGAGGCGGTGGGGAGGGAGGTGGGGATTGAGCGGGTGGCGGCGGAGGTGATGCCGGGGGAGAAGGCGGCGGAGGTGGAGCGGGTGCGGGCGGAGTTGAGCGGGCGCGGGGTGGCGATGGTGGGGGACGGGATCAACGATGCGCCGGCGCTGGCGGCGGCGGATGTGGGGATCGCGATGGGGACGGGGACGGATGTGGCGATGGCGGCGTCGGATGTGACGCTGATCGGCGGCGACTTGCGCGGGGTGGCGTCGGCGGTGCGGTTGTCGCGGGCGACGATGCGGACGATCCGGCAGAATTTATTCTGGGCGTTTGTGTACAACGTGATCGGGATTCCGCTGGCGGCGGGGGTGCTGTATCCGGCGACGGGGTGGCAGTTGTCGCCGATGATCGCGAGCGCGGCGATGAGCCTGTCGAGCGTGAGCGTGGTGGGGAACAGCTTGCGGCTGCGGCGGTTTCGGTAATTCGCGCGACGTAAATGGCCAGAAAAGGCACGACGCAGGACGACGACGGGAATTGTCCACGAATGGACACAAATGGACACGAATAGATTTATGGTTTGAATGATTTGGGAGATGGCGGGGCGAGCGGGTCAGGTTGGGGTGGGAGAGAAATTTTGGCGCGGGCTGCGTTGTGGGCGGCCCAGGTTTTGGGCCAATCGGAGGGAAGGATGACGCGGGTATGACCGTTGGCGAAGCAAACGAGGATGCCTTCGTGGGCATATTCGGGTTTGCCGGCACTTGAATCGATCCAGAGTTCGGGGACTGCGGGGAGAGGTTTGGGCCGAATGGCGACGATGATATCAAAGGGTGGGAGCGGGCCATGGGCATAAACGTCCCGCGGCGTGAGTGGCGAAAGGGAAGGAAAGATATAGGGCTCGTCGCCGGACGAGGGCGGGTGCGAGGGGATGTTGACCGCGGCGTCACGGATGGCCTGGACTTCTGCGTAGCGCGCGCGAATGGCGGGAGCGTCGATGGCGCTGGCGCGGTCGGTCGACTTGACGAGGATAAGGGGGAGGGCGCATGCCAGTATGAGAGAAGCGCAGACGATTCCGTAGCCGCGGCGACGAATGGGGGAGGCGGTGGCGGTGATGACGTCCATGATGGCGAGGGCGGCGCTGGCAAAGGAGAGGAGGAACAGGATCAGGAAGTAGATTCGTCGGGCATTGACGAAGGAAAACGTGTGATGGAAGTAGGCGTATCGGAGGAGGATGCCGCACGCGGTGCCGCCGGCGAGTGCGGGGACGAGTCCGACGAGGGCGGTCGCGAAAGCGAGTTTCGAAAGGCGCGTGAAGGGCGGGGGTTTTTCGCCCGGCGCGGGGCCAGAGAGCGTGCGGTAGGGATCGGCGCGGTTGAGGAGCAGGAAGGTAAGCACCGCGCAGACGGTCCAGAGGAAGAGGCCGCCGCCGGCATCGTTGTCCCGAAAGACAGGGCGCACGCCGGAGGGGAGAGCAATGAAGGCGAGGGCCATCACGGTCAGGGTGACGGCAAAAAAGAGAAAGGGAAAAGCAAAGACGAGCAGGAGGAGCGTGCGGATCCAGGAGCGGCCTGGCTGGGGGGAGGGAGATTGATAGGAGAGTTCGGTCATGCGGACGGCGATTTCGCGGAATGTGGGAAGTATAGCGAGAATGTGGCGATGGTTGAGGGTCTCAGGAGTGGGCGAGGGTGGGGAAAGATTCTTCGGTGAGGCGCATCATGGACCAGTCGGTGAGGGGCTGGGCGCCGAGTTGCTGGTAGAAGGTGAGGGCGGGGGCGTTCCAGGTGAGGACGGACCATTCGATGCGGCCGAAGTTGCGGGCGAGAGCGATGGCGGCAAGGCGGCGGAAGAAGGCGGTGCCGATGCCGCGGTGGCGGTGGGCGGGTTGGACGTAGAGGTCTTCGAGATAGAGGCCGGGGCGGGCGAGGAAGGTGGAGAAGGTTTTGAAATAGATGGCGTAGGCGACGATCGATGTGGCCCCCCCACCGCTGTCGGCGGGCGCTTCGGCGACGAGGGCTTCGGCGGCTTTTTCAGTGCCTTCGCCGAAGAGGTGGCGCGTGAGGAGGTCTTCGGTGGCGACGCAGGCGTGCGAGAGTTTTTCGTAGGCGGCGAGTTCGCGGATGAGCGAGAGGATGGCGGGGACGTCGGCGGGGGTTGCGGGGCGGATGGTGAAAGAGGGCATGGTAAGTGGCCTATTTTGGCGGGACGAGTTGCCGGAGCTATAATTTTTGCTGAGCTTGCAAGAGGGTAACTGATGAATCGTGTGGATTCTATTCGTGCGACGGTGAGCCGGTTGTGGCGAGCGGTGCCGTTCAAGAAATTCGTATTGACGCTGGAAAATGGCGACAGGGTGGTGGTGGAACACCCGGAGAACGTTGCGTTTGACCCGACTGGGAAGTCTGACGCGCTCTATGTGCTTTCGCGGGATGCGCAACTGATCAGCACGCTCAGCGCCGTCACGGGGATCGTGATGAAGGATGACGGGCAGGCCGCGGCGTGAGGCTGCGGCGGTGGGAAGCGAGGCCTATTCAATGCCGAGGCGGTCCACGGAGGAAACTTTGCCGCTCGAGAAGTGGATGTTGAACTGCCAGCCGCCTGCGCCGGTGTCGAAGCGATAGACGAGGTCGTCGCCTGGGGCGGGGTAGAAGGGAAAATTGTAGATGGAGTTGCTGGAAGTCCTGGGGTCGCCGAGGCGGGCCATGACCTGTTCCCTAGAAAGTCCGATGAGATCGATGGAGTTGAAGACGCGCGAGGCGGCATCTACTGCGCGCTGCGTGGATGCGAAGCGATGTTCGATGGGGACGCCGGTGCCTTCACCTCCAATGTGCTCGGTTTCCCACATCAACTTGCTGTCGGCGGCGAGGTCGGAGGAGATGGCGCCGGGGTCCTGGGGTTGAGGTCCAGCGGGGCTCGAGCGGCAAGATGCCAATGAGGACAAGAGGGTGATGCCGAGGGCGACGACGGAAGCTCCCTTGATCGTACAGCGGTTCATGACGGTTCCATCCGGTCACTCTCGCTCAGCAACACCCAGGCTGGCCGTTAGGAGTTGCTGAGGAATTTTTCCAGGCGGTCGAGGCCTTTGTCGATGTTGGCCATCGAGGTGGCGAAGGAGAGGCGGACGTGGTCGGGGAAGCCGAAGTCGTTGCCGGGGACGAGGGCGACGTGGGCTTCTTCGAGGACGGCGGTGGAGAAGGCGACGGCTTCCGTGGCGGTTTTGCCGGATTTGCCGAGGGGTTTGTTGAGGTGCGGGGCGATGGAGGGGAAGCAGTAGAAGGCGCCGGTGGGACGGTTGCAGGTGATTCCTAGGATCGCGTTGAGGCGTTTCCACATGTGTTCGCCGCGGCGTTCAAATTCGGCGCGCATCTTCTGGAATTCGGTTTCGGAATTGGGGTTGGTGTAGGCCTCGACGATGGCGGGGTAGCAGAAGCTGGTGATGTTGCTGGTCATCTGGGATTGCAGTTTGTTCATCGCGGCGATGAGGGGCTTGGGGCCGGCGGTGTAGCCGATGCGCCAGCCGGTCATGGCGTAGGTTTTCGACAAGCAGTTGCAGGTGATGGTGCGGTCCTTCCATTTGTTCCAGTCGAGGAAGGCCCAGGAGCGGAACTGCTGGTCGCCGTAGAGGAGTTTTTCGTAGATTTCGTCGGAGAGGATCCAGACGTTTTCGAAGCGGGCGAGAGCGTAGGAGAGGTCGTCCATTTCGGAGGGGTCGTAAGTGTGGCCGCCCGGGTTGGACGGGGAGTTGAAGATGAACATGCGGGTTTTGTCGGAGAGGACTTTATCGAGCTGGGTGCGGGTGATTTTGAAATTGTTTTTGGGGTCGCCCTTCACGATGACGGGGACGCCGCCGGCGAGCTTGACCATTTCGGGATAGGAGACCCAGTAGGGCGCGGGGATGACGACTTCGTCGCCGGGGTTGAGGGTGGCCATCATGGCGACGTAGAGGGCGTGCTTTCCGCCGACGGAGATCATGATTTGCTCGGGGGCGTAGTCGAGGTAGTTTTCGTGTTTGAGCTTGTCGGCGATGGCCTTGCGGGCTTCGAGCGTGCCGGGGGTGGGCTCGTACTTGGTTTTGCCAGCCTGAAGGGCCTTGATGGCGGCGTCTTTGATGAAGGCGGGAGTATCGAAGTCGGGTTCTCCGGCGCCGAAGGAAACGACGTCGACGCCCTGTTTTTTGAGGGCGTTGGCTTTGGCGGTGACGGCGAGGGTGATGGATTCGGCGATGGCGTCGAGGCGGGAAGCGAGCTGCATGGAGGCTCCGTACGGATGCGTAAGGCAAAGCCACCATTATAACAGGGAGGCGGGGACGGCGCGCGTTGCCGGCGATTCACTGCGGCGTTTCATCCAGGGCGATTGCATGTGAATAAATTAGGACCCCCTCTGCCACCGCTCAGCCGCCTGGCCATTTCACGGCTATGGCTGGCCATAGCAGATCCGGATCAAAAGACAGTCACATGCAATTGCCCTGGGCGTTTCATCCGCGAGCTCGGGGAACTGTTCGAGGATGATCTCGCCCGCCTCGCGGCACCACCAACCTGGTTGCGTGTCCAGAATCCGCTGGCGATCCGTCCGGGATTGGATCGCGGTGAAGCGGCAGCCATCGCACTTGCTTTGGAAGTCCAGGCCGATCGCCTGCTGATCGATGAACGCGACGGACGTGAGGCCGCGCAACTGGGGATCAAGACTGTCGGGACCCTGGCCATCCTGCGTGACGCGGCACTGGCTGGCCATTTGAATTTGCCGATCGCTCTCGACAGACTCAAGCAAACCAGCTTTCGCGCTCACCCGGCTCTTTATGTCCGCATGTTGCGCGACTTCATCGAGCGGCAGCGTCCTTAACGCGCGGCGGCTTCCCACGGCGCGGTTACGAGAGCAGCACCTGCAGATCGTCGGCCGTCAGGTTCGACAAGAGCGCGTTGTCTTCCGAGAGGATCGCATCGGCGAGGTCGCGCTTGGTCTGCTGCAACTGCAACACCTTTTCCTCGACGGTCCCCCTGGCGATGAGGCGATAGGCAAACACGTGGCGGGTCTGGCCGATGCGGTGCGCCCGGTCGATCGCCTGGGCCTCGACGGCGGGGTTCCACCAGGGGTCCAGCAGGAAGACGTAATCCGCGCCGGTCAGGTTGAGCCCCAGTCCGCCGGCCTTGAGGGAGATCAAAAACAGTTTCGTATCGGGATCGTTCTGGAACTGCTCGACGGGGCTTTTGCGGTCGCGCGTTTTGCCGTCGAGGTATGCATAGCGCACGGTCCCCTTGGGATTTTCATCGAGCCGCCTGCGCACGATGGCCAGGAGGCTGGTGAACTGTGAGAAGACGAGGGCCTTGTGGCCTTCGTCGATGATGGCTTCGATCTGCGTGAGGAGCATTTCGAGCTTGGCGGAAGGTTCGCCGGCGCGGGTTTTGTCGATCAGTCCGGGGTGGCACGCCGCCTGCCGCAAGCGCAGGAGCGCTTCGAGCACCTGCATTTTGTTGGCGGTGGCCGGGCCGGGGGTCTTTCCATTGGCTCCCGGGGGCGTGCCCAGGAGCGACTGGCGGTAATGGTCGCGCAGCTCGTCATACAGGGCGCGCTGGGCATCATCGAGTTCGCAGTAAATTGTCTGCTCGGTGCAGGGGGGCAGGTCCTGCGCCACCTGTTCTTTGGTCCGGCGCAGAATGAACGGTCGCAGCGCCCGGGCCAGCAACTGCCGGGGCGATTCCTCGGGCGATTCCTCGTCCGGCGCCGCGCCTTCCGGCCTGGCCTCCTCGGGCGCTTCAGCGGCGGGGTCGGCCTTTTTCGCGGGCTGGAAGCGCGTATCGAACACCGCGGCCGCGCCGAGCATTCCGGGATTCAGAAACTCAAAGAGGCTCCACAACTCGCCCAGGTGGTTCTGCACCGGCGTGCCCGAGAGCGCGAGACGGTGGTCGGCCTGCAACAGCCGGACCGCCTTGGCCGATTCCGTCTGGGCGTTCTTGATCGCCTGGGCCTCATCGAGAATCGCGTAATCGAAGCGATAATCCTTCAGGAACGCGACATCGGAGCGCAGCGTCCCATAGGTCGTCAAAATGATGTCGGCATCCGCGAACCGCTCGGTCGAGCGCACCCGGCCGGGCCCGGTGTGATCCAGAATTCGCAGGCCCGGGGCAAAGCGTCCGGCCTCTTCGCGCCAGTTGAACACGAGCGATCGGGGCGCCACCACCAGCGAAGGCCTGGTTTCCCCCGCCTTGCGATTTCGCGAGGCGAGCAGCGCGAGGACCTGAATCGTTTTACCCAAGCCCATGTCGTCGGCGAGGCAGCCGCCGAAGGAGAATTGGCGGAGGAAGGAGAACCACCCGAGCCCCTCCTGCTGGTAGGGTCGCAACGTTCCTGAAAAGGTGGGCGGCGCCTGCAGCGGCATCACCCCCACGAATTGCCGAAGCTGCGACCGCAGCGCCGCGAAGGGGGCATCGACCGAGGCGTGCGGCTGCGATTCGAGCAGGACATCGAGCATTCCCGCCTGCGCCTTGGAAAAGCGCAGGGCCTCCTCACCGGCGTCGGTTTTCACGGCTGTCGCCGACTGCACGAACACGCCATACTTCGCCAGCCATTCCTCGGGCAGCACGCCGAAGGTGCCGTCCGCAAGCTTGATGAGATGCTCGCCCTTGCGCGCGGCCGCCAGCAACCGGGGCAACGGCACCACCTGGTCGCCGAACTGCACCGATCCCGAGAGATCGAACCAGTCGATCCCCGAGGAGACGTTCACCCGGAAGTCGGTCGCCGCGCGATACAGCTTTCCCTCCGCCTCGACCAGCCAGCCCTCCCGGATCAGCGAGGGCACGACCGAGGGCAACAACCGCGGCGGCAATTCATGATGCGTTTCGCCGGTCTCCGGATCGCTGACCATCCGGAATCCCAGGGCCTTGAGCAGCGCGAGCGCCCGCGCCTCGGCGCGCCTGTCGCGCAAGATCATCTTTCGGCCGGCCGCATCGTAGGCGCCCGCCGAGCTGGCCAGGGCATCGATGGGCCCGCCGTCGTAATCAAACAGCAGCGTCGCGATGACCCGCTCATCAAACTTCGACGCGAAGGCCCCGGCGGCTCCCCGTGCCGGCCGCCGCAGCACGAGCCTGGGGCGCGGGCTTCCCTGCACGCGTTCGAACTGCAATTCCTCGGGCAGATCGAAGGGCGGAATATCGGGCAGGGTGGCCACCTGGCGGAGGAATTCATGCGCGTCGGCCTTGGGCACGTGCAGTGGGCCGCGCGACGCAAACAGTGTCATCCAGTGCAATCCGCCGGACAGATGCGCGCGGGCCACGCGGTTGTGCACAAAGGCCAATCCGCCCGGCTGCTCGGCCGACAACGTCCGCGCCGGTTCCGCCAGCAATTGCACCGCCGACAGCGGCAAGACCTGCGGAGGGGCCTGCGGTGTCGGCCCAGGCCGGCGCAGGTGCCCCGTCAACGTGTAATGCTTCCCATCTTCGTGCGGCGTGATCCGCACTAGGAATTCCCAGGCCGGCCCATCATCCCACGCCAGCGGCGTCGCCTCGGCCAGGGGCTGGAGGCGCAGCCGCGCGCGGCCGGTCTCGCACATGCGCCGCAGCAAATCGATTCCCACCAGTCCGCGGAGCGCGCATTGCTTGTCGCCGCCGCCCTGCGCCGATCCGTTGGTGATCGGCGCATCGGACCCCGGATGGTCCGCCGCCCCCCAGGTGATGCGCGATCCCACCAGCCGGGCGAGGATATCGCGGTCCGTTTCGTCGGTGAAGGTGTCGATTTCGTCGGCATCCAGGCGGAAGGGGACGCCCTTGGTCCACGCCCCCGCAGCGCCCGGCCCGCCGGCCGCGCCCGCCCCGTTCCCATTCACCGCGCGCATGCGGCCTTTTTTCTGATGCCGCGACTGGAGTTCCACGATGATCGCCGCTCCGCCGCCACCGCCGGCGAGCGCCAGTTCCTGGGTCTCGGGCACATCGACGACGTACAGCGCCTGCCGCGGCAAGCCGGCGGCGACGGCCGGATGCGTGGCACTTCGCCGCGAGGACGCCTGGGCGATGGAGGCCAGGTGGATCTTCCATCCCGGACGCGCGGGCCACGCATTCGCGGAGCGCCGCGCCCCGTTGGCCCCCGCCCCCGCCCCTGTCCCCGCGCCTGCCCGATGAAACAGCGGATGCGTATGGGCTTCTTCCAGCGCCCGGAAGGCCCCGGACCGATCGGCCAGGAGCACGGTCGCCCACAAATGCGGGCAGACAAATCCCGCCGCGCGCGTCTCACAGGAACAGATCGCGTTGAACTCGTTGGTGCTCCATTCCAGGCGCGTGTCGTAATGCTCCTGGTCGAGCACGAAGCCATGGACACTGGTGCGCGATGTTTTGACTAGCAGCGCGTCGCCGTTGGCGATCAGCGTCTTGGCGGTCGCATCGACCTGCGGCGTGACATCCTGGGACAGCACTTCCGCCAGGCGGGCGCGCGGCTGGTCCGGGGGAGAGGCATCGCTCGAAAGGATCTCTGGAGTATCGGTCATCACACTCGAAGGGTTGGGGTCTCGGAGAAAGCGCGCGTCTGCTTGCCACGGCGTTCCACCGGCGCTTCACATACTGGCTTCCTGCGCCACCACGGCATCGTAAATCTGCTGGCTGGTCGTCGCCGCACGCATGGCCTGGCGAAATGCATCCACGTTCATCAATCGCGAAATTCGCGCCAGCGCCTGGATGTGGGGCCCGGTTTGATCCGGCGGCGAGGCCAAGAGGACGATCAGGTTCACCGGGCGGCCGTCGATGGATTCAAAATCGATCGGCGCCGCCGGCTTTCCGATGGCCACGACCAGATGATCCACGCCGTTGCACTTGCCGTGGGGAATCGCCAGCCCGTTTCCGATCCCGGTCGTGCGCGTCGCCTCCCGCTCCAGGACGCTGTTGAGCAACACCTGTTGATCCTTCACCTCCTTCGCCTCCGCCAGCACGGACACCAGCTCCGCAATTGCTTCCTTTTTGGTCGTCGAGGTCAAAGGAACCTTGATGTCCTGCAATTTCAGGATGTCCGTGAGCCGCATAGCGCACTCCGAAGAGACCGGCATGATCGCCACGACCGCGAAAGCCCCGGCGAACCGAAGCACGGTAGTTTAGATGACCGCCAAAACGCATTCAAGGCATTTCGCTTCCTGCGCGGCACTCCCGCAAAAAAAGGTCACACGCCGCTTTCGCTTTTTCGTGAATCAACCCCCGCCGTGCGGCGTCTTTCCCGCGACGCCGGCGCCCACGCGATTCCGTTAGGCACGCCCCCCGGCCATCGGCTAGGATTCTCTCATCCGCACCATCTCGACCGGCGCTAGCGCAGGAGCACTCATGAGCGAAGACGACCGCACCATCCCCCTCGCCGATGAATTACGCGCCGCTGCCCAGAAGCCCCCCGCGCCGGTCCAACCGCCGCCGCTGCCCAGCCCCCCGCGCGCCGCTCCGCCGCCGCGCCCGGCCCCGCAGGCCGCTCCCGCCAACGGCGCCCCGGTCACGCCCGCCCAGGCCGCCGCCGCCGCCACCGATCTCCAGGCCGTCGAGTTCCTGAACCGCGCCTACAAGCAGATGGCCGAGCAGCTCGGGCGCATCATCGTCGGCCAGAGCGACGCCATCGAACAGGTTCTCACGGCGATGTTCTGCCAGGGACACATCCTGCTGGTGGGCGTGCCGGGCCTCGCCAAAACCCTTCTGGTCAAGACCATCGCGGATGTCCTGCACCTTGCGTTCAAACGCGTGCAGTTCACGCCCGATCTGATGCCCTCCGACATCACCGGCACCGATGTGCTGGAAGAAGACCGCACCACGGGCAAACGCGCGTTCCGCTACGTCAAAGGGCCCCTTTTCGCGAACATCGTCCTGGCGGACGAAATCAACCGCACGCCCCCCAAAACGCAGGCCGCCCTGCTGGAAGCGATGCAGGAACATCGCGTCACCGCCGGCGAGAACACCTACGACCTCCCCCAGCCCTTTTTCGTGCTGGCCACGCAAAATCCCATCGAGCAGGAAGGGACTTATCCGCTTCCCGAAGCGCAGTTGGACCGTTTTATGTTCATGACCGTGATGCGTTACCCCTCCGCGGAGGAGGAAATCCGCATCATGAAACAAGCCACAGGCAGCTACAAGGGGCAGGTGGCGCGCCTGCTCGACGGCCCCGCGATCATGAAACTGCAGGACATCGTGCGCCGCGTTCCCGTCGCCGAGCACGTGTACGCTTATGCCCGAGACCTCGTCCGCGCCACCCGCCCGCAGGAGCCCGGCGCCCCGGCGTTCATCAACGAACTCGTGCAATGGGGCGCCGGTCCGCGCGCTTCCATCTATCTGATCCTCGCCGGGAAAGCCCGCGCCATCCTGAATGGCCGCGTCCACGTGACCACGGAAGACATCCAGAAAATGGCCCACCCGATCCTTCGTCACCGCATCCTCCCGACCTTCAGCGCCGAAGCCGCCGCCATGACCAGCGACAAAATCATCGACCGCTTACTCACGGAAATCCCGCGGGCGAAGGGGTAATCTTCAATGGACGCTCTGGCCGCTGGACGTCCATATCGTGACTGCTGCACGCACGCTGTCGTGCTGCCCGATCAGGGGTCATCGCCAATCGAACGTAAATTTCCAAGCCAAAGCTCGCTGCGCTTCGAGTGATAGTTGCGGATACTGCGCACGTAACCTCTGCATCACCCAGTCTCCAACTGATTCAAGCGAATGGAGTGACCAATCGGGGCGGAGTTGATTCAAATAGTTGAGGATTTCCAAAACTTTTTTTCCACAACTGGCCCGTCAGTGATCCCATCAGCGGCGAGAATGGCCTCTCTATCAAAACGAGGAGAAGCTGCGTCGCGCCAATGCAAAGCAAGCACAACAGCGTTACTAAGTATTTGATCAATTTCTTCCATAAAACGCCTGCTGAAAAATAACAATTCGGGTTCCTGAGCCGTCTCAGCGTTGTCGCGAGAATCGCTCATTACGCCTTGCCAACTCCTCCCCATACCCCGCAATCGTCCCGGCGGTGTCATACGTCAAGTACTGATGGTGCGAGGTCTCGATGAGCGTGTTAAACGCCTGCGAGGAGCCGGTGGTGTCGGTGCTCACCGGCGTATCGGTTGAGCCGTCGAAGTAACTGGTGGCCTGCTGGATCACCGTGTGGGCGTGTCCTGCGCCCCTAAAATGACGCCACTGGATCATATAGACTTCCCAGCCAGGAAAGGCAGGAAGTCGGATGAAGAAGCGGTTTACGGAAGAGCAGATCGTGGCGATGCTGCGGGAGATCGAGACCGGGCAGGTCA
>DASZZD010000094.1:0-152386 GCA_035545015.1 Phycisphaerae bacterium | reverse complement strand
CTCCTCCTCCTGCGCACCCTTGCCCCCGCGAAGAAGCCGCCCCTCACCCTCACCCCCGCCACCCTCAACCTCGACGGCCTCCTCATCACCCAGCGCCTCGCCTGCACCCTCGACCCCAACACCGTCGTCATCGTCTGGACCACCCACGGCGCCGTCGATCCCGCCGCCGGTCCCTCCCACCACCACGGCTACCGCGAAATCCCCGTCCGCTACATCCCCCTCCCCTCCGGCGACACCCTCCACTGCTCCCTCTTCATCGCCGACCCCGACGTCTACCCCCAACTCACCCCGCCCACCATCATCGCTTCCCTCCCCACCGGCCAAACCATCGGCTTCGCCGCCTCCCCCACCTACCTCCCCTCCTCCGCTCTCGATCGTGCCCTTCAATCCGCCGTCTCCACCCCCGCCGGCCCCGCCACCTTCATCACCTCCAACGAACTCCAATCCGTCCGTCTCACCCACACCTCCCTCAGCATCTAACCCTCTTTCTGAAAGGACCGCCCATGCGCCGCCCCCTCACCATCGCCGCCCTCCTCCCCCTCCTCCTCGCCGCCGCCCCGGTTCCCGCGCCCCCCGCACCGCCCGCATCCCAGCCCGCCCCTGCCCTCTACACCATCACCGGCACCGCCAAACAATCCGGCAACACCTATCTCATAAAATTCGCCCTGATGTGCCTCCAGGCCGACGGCACATACGATGTTCTCTCGCGCCCCGCCCTCCAGATCGAAAACGGCCAAAGAGCCGAGGTGGCCATCGGTACCCAAACCCCCAAAATCACCCCAGCCGGTGCCCTCGCCACCCAATTCTCCGGCATCCGCATCACCGTCATCAAACCCATTTCCTCTCCGCAAATCTCCTACGTCGCCATGGTCGTCGAAAACGATGTCGTCAAATGGGCCTCCGCCAGCACCCTCACCCCCGACCCCCCCGCCCAAACCCAACCATAACCCGCCCCCCTGCGCGCCCAATTACCAATTACCGCATCGCCCCCACCCGCCCCGCTCCCTATAATGCCCCTTTCGTTCCGGAGACCCCCAATGCCCTCCGTCCTCCTCCTCCGCTCCGCCGGCACCAACTGCGACCGCGAACTCGCCCACGCCTTCCAACTCGTCGGCGCAACCGTCACCCCCCTCCACATCAACGCCCTCCTCGCCGACCCCTCCCAATTCGCAAACCACCAGATCCTCGCCCTCCCCGGGGGCTTCTCCTACGGCGACGACATCGCCTCCGGTAAAATCCTCGCCAACCAGCTCATCCACCACCTCCGCCAACCCCTCCGCCAGTTCGTCGACGACGGCAAACTCATCCTCGGCGTCTGCAACGGCTTCCAGGTCCTCGTCAAATCCGGACTCCTCCCCGGCCCCACCCCCGGCATCGACCCCACCGACTGGCACCCCGCCACCCTCACCTACAACACCTCCGGCAAATTCGAAGACCGCTGGGTCAAAGTCAAAACCACCTCCAGCCTCTGCAAATGGCTCCCCCCCAGCGGCACTGTTCTCGACCTCCCCATCGCCCACGGCGAAGGCCGCTTCGTCACCCGCACGCCCGAAATCCTCGACGCACTGAAAGCCAACGACCAGATCGCCCTCCAATACGTCGACGACCACGGCAATCCCGCCACCACCTACCCCGCCCTCCCCAACGGCTCCTCCAACGCCATCGCCGGTATCTGCGACGCCACCGGCCGCGTCCTCGGTCTCATGCCCCACCCCGAACGCATCGTCGACCCCGCCACCCATCCCCTCGCCTCCCGCAACGCCGCCCACCCCGACGGCCTCCCCATCTTCCAATCCGCCATGACCTACCTCCACTCCCACCAAACCGTTACCATCGCCGCATAAGATCTCTCCACCGTACCCCGTTTAGCGGCGTTGCAACGCAACGCCTTCCCCGCTTCGCAAGGCATCCCTCATGCTTCCCATCTACTACGCGACCAAAGACGCCCCCCAAGTCGAATCCCTCCGCGCCAAACTCTCCCTTAAACCGCTGCTTCTCGAAGGCCTGGACGAGGGCGAGAGCGAAACCGCCACCTCCAAATTCGCCACCGTCCGCCAAATCCTCCGCGACATCCAGCGCGAAGGCGACCCCGCCCTCCTCCGTTACACCCAGCAATTCGACAAAGCCACCCTCACCCCCGACACCCTCCGCGTCCCCCAGGAAGTCATCACCACCGCCCTCGGCGCCGCCCCGCACTCCTTCCTCAATGCCCTCGACATCGCCATCGCCAACATCCGCCGCTACCAGCAAGCCATGCTCACCCCCGACCCCAAACCCATCCCCGCCCTCCCGCCGGCAAAAGATGCCAAACCCGACACCGGTGGGGGGGCCAAGCTCGGCATGAAATTCACCCCTCTCCGCCGCGTCGGCCTCTACGTCCCCGGCGGCGCCGCCGCATACCCCTCCTCCGTCCTCCACACCGCCATCCCCGCACAGGTCGCCGGCGTCAAGGAACTCTGCCTCTGCACGCCCCTCCGTGATGGCCTCATCGCCCCCGCCGTCCTCATCGCCGCCGCCAAGCTCGGCATCACCGAAATCTACGCCATCGGCGGCGCCCAAGCCATCGCCGCCATGGCCTTTGGCACCGCCACCATCAAGCCCGTTGACAAAATCGTCGGCCCCGGCAACACCTACGTCCAGCTCGCCAAAAAAGAACTCTACGGCCTCGTCGACATCGACTCCTTCGCCGGCCCCTCCGAAGTCATCGTCCTCGCCGACGACACCGCCGCCCCCCGCCAGGTCGCCGCCGAACTCCTCGCCCAGGCCGAGCACGCACCCGGCTCCTGCCTCCTCATCACCCCCAGCCTCAAACTCGCCCAGGCCGTCCAGCAGGAACTCGAGCAACAGCTTCCCAAACTCTCGCGCGAACAACTCACCCGCAAAGCCCTCCAATTCGCCAGCGCCCTCATCGTCACCGATTCCCACCAGCACGCACTCCAGCTCGTCGATTCCTTCGCCCCCGAGCACCTCCAGATCTCCACCGCCACCGCCCGCGAAGACGCCCGCGCCATCCAGAACGCCGGCGCCATCTTCATCGGCCCCTTCACCCCCGTCGCCGCCGGCGACTACCTCGCCGGCCCCTCCCACGTCCTGCCCACCTCCGGCACCGCCAAATTCTTCTCCGGCCTCTCCGCCGACTCCTTCCGCAAACGCACCTCCCTCATCGAATTCGACCAGCCTACCCTCTCCACCCTCGCCCAACCCATCATCGATTTCGCCCACACCGAATCCTTCGACGCCCACGCCAAATCCATCACCGCCCGCACCGGCGAATAACCCCTCGATCCGCCCAAGCGCGTCCGGAGTTCACGCTTCAGCGTGCCCCCGCTCACCTCCGACCGAGTCCGGCGCCTCGATCGCATGATGCTTCGCCTCCCACGCCTCCACCAGCGTCACCAGCACCTCCAGCCGATCCCCCTCGCCGTGTCGGGCCGCGCATCCATCAGCGCGTCGATCTGCTTGAGCGTCGCCTCATAGTCCCGTTCGGTCTTGATGGGCTGCACATCCATCGTCGTATCCTCCATAAATCCATTCTCCCATACCGCCTGCGGACCCCGATACGGAACCCAACACTTTTTTTAACATTCCCAAAAGTGCCTCTCCCGCGCTACCATTCCAAAACCAATCCGTCCCCTGCCTTTCCTATGACTACTGCGCCAATTTCTTCGCGCCGCAACATTTTTCACATCGCAACTTTCGTGTTTTTCGTGCCTTTCGTGGCCATTTACGTCGTCGTAAGGGGGGCGTCGCCGTCGGACCTCCGTGCTCTCTGTGTCCTCCCTGGTTAAGTCCTCATCCTCGAACGCCCCTGCAAAGACGCCGCCCTCACCCACCCCGGAACCCCCACCCGCTACGAAATCCGCCGCCAGATCGAACTCCTCAGCTTCCCGTGACCCGCGCGCGCCTCCTCGTTCACCATCTCTCCCGCAGGCCGGCACCCGCGCGCACAACCTGGCAAGGAGCGTACGCGTACAAATCAAAAAATTTCCGCCACAACCCTCCACCCCACAAACCCTTACCGCAAATCATCCCCGAGCTGTGTGCGCACAAAGTGGGCGCGACCTCCCTTTATGGACGAAAGGACCAGTGCGCCATGACCAAAAACCAACAAACCCTTCGTGCCTCTTCGTTTCTTCGTACCTGCGTGCTGAACTCAGGACGCGAAGCTCTGTCGAATTCCCGTAAAACCCCGAGACACAACGGCAAAAACTCGACATTTGCAAAAACACAACGGCAAAAACTCAACGTTTTTTGCAAAATCTTCGAAATCTACGAGCAAAACCCCACATCTCCCCTCGCCTCACCCCCACTCCTCCCCCTGTCGCACTCTCCCGCCACGCCCTCAGCAGCGCTCGCCCTCAACTTGATAACCGCGCACATGCACTCGTACAATTCACCACGAAACTCCACAGGAGACCCTAATGTTTGAACGCTTCACGGATCGGGCGCGCAAGGTCATGGCTCTGGCCAACCAGGAGGCGCAACGATTCAACCATGAGTACATCGGCACCGAGCACATCCTGCTCGGACTCGTCAAGGAAGGCTCCGGTGTCGGCGCCACCGTCCTCAAAAACCTCGACATCGACCTCCGCAAGGTCCGCCTCGAAGTCGAAAAACTCGTCAAGTCCGGACCCGACATGGTCACCATGGGCAAGCTCCCCCAGACCCCGCGGGCCAAAAAGGTCATCGAATACGCCATCGAAGAGGCCCGTAACCTCGGCCACAACTACGTCGGCACCGAACACCTCCTCCTCGGACTCCTCCGGGAGAAAGACGGCGTCGCCGCTCAGGTCCTCATGAACCTCGGCTTGAAACTGGAAGAAGTTCGCGAAGAAGTCCTCAACCTTTTAGGTGCAGGCGTGGAAAGCGAAGGCGGCGGCAGCAGCGAATCCAAATCCGAATCCAAAACCAAGTCCAAGACCCCGGCCCTCGATTCCTTCGGCCGCGATCTCACCGAGCTCGCCCGTGAAGGCACCCTCGACCCCGTCATCGGCCGGGCCAACGAGATCGAACGCGTCGTCCAGATTCTCTGCCGCCGCACCAAGAACAACCCGGTCCTCCTCGGCGAAGCCGGCGTCGGCAAAACCGCCATCGTCGAAGGCCTCGCCCAGAAAATCGTCACCAACGATGTCCCCGAAATCCTCTCCGATAAACGCATCGTCGTGCTCGATCTCGCCATGATGGTCGCCGGCACGAAGTACCGCGGCCAGTTCGAAGAACGCATCAAGGCCGTGATGAACGAAGTCCGCCGGGCCAAAAACGTCATCCTCTTCATCGATGAGCTGCACACCCTCGTCGGCGCCGGCGGGGCCGAAGGGGCCATCGACGCCTCCAACGTCCTCAAGCCCTCCCTCGCCCGCGGCGAAATCCAGTGCATCGGCGCCACCACCCTCGACGAGTACCGCAAGTACATCGAGAAAGACGGCGCCCTTGAACGCCGGTTCCAGACCATCATCGTCGAGCCGCCCAACAAGGAAGAAGCCGTCGAAATCTTGAAGGGCCTGCGCGACCGCTACGAAGCCCACCACCGCGTGCAGATCACCGAGGAAGCCCTCAAGGCCGCCGTCGAGCTCTCCACGCGCTACATCACCGCCCGCTGCCTCCCCGACAAGGCGATCGACGTGATCGACGAAGCCGGCGCCCGCGTGCGGCTCAAGAGCATGACCAAGCCCCCCAACCTCGCCGAGATCGAAGAGCAGATCGAGCGGCTTAGCATCGAAAAAGACGAAGCCGTCAAAAACGCCGACTACGAACGCGCCGCCGAGCTGCGCGACCAGGCCGAAGCCCTCCGCAAAAAGAAGGAGGAAATGCAGAAAGCCTGGCGCGAGCAGGCCAAGGAAGTCGACGGCGTCGTCGATGAGGAAATGGTCGCCGAAGTCGTCAGCAAAATGACCGGCGTGCCCCTCACCCGTCTCGAGAAGAAAGAAGCCCAGCGGCTCCTCGAACTGGAAAACGAGCTGCACAAGCGCGTGATCTCCCAGGACGACGCCATCAAGGCCGTCGCCCGCTCGATCCGCCGCGCCCGCTCCGGTCTCAAGGACCCGAACCGCCCCATCGGCACGTTCCTCTTCCTCGGACCCTCCGGCGTCGGCAAGACGCTGCTCTCCAAGGCCATCGCCGAGTTCATGTTCGGCTCCGAGGAAGCCCTCGTCCAGATCGACATGTCCGAGTACATGGAAAAGCACAACGTCTCCCGCCTCATCGGCGCTCCCCCGGGCTACGTCGGCTACGAAGAGGGCGGCCAGCTCACCGAACGCATCCGCCGCCGGCCCTACGCCGTCGTGCTCCTCGATGAAATCGAAAAGGCCCACCCCGACGTCTTCAACACGCTGCTCCAGGTGATGGAGGAAGGCCGCCTGACCGACAACGTCGGCCGCACCGTGGACTTCAAAAACACCATCCTCATCATGACCAGCAACATCGGCGCGGACCTGATCAAGTCCGGCGGCATCGGGGGCTTTGGCCTCCGGCCCAAGGGCGAAGAGTACTCCTTCGAAGCCATGAAAAAGTCCCTCCTTCGCGAGGTCGAAAAGTTCTTCCGCCCCGAGTTCATCAACCGTCTCGATGACACCATCATCTTCCGGCCCCTCACCAAGGAAAACCTCTACAACATCATCGACATCGAGGTCAAAAAGATGTCCAAACGCCTCAACGAGCAGGGCATCCGCCTCGAGCTCACCACCGAGGCCCGCGACTTCCTCATCGAGAAGGGCTACAACCCCGACTTCGGCGCCCGGCCTCTCCGCCGCGCCATCGAGCAGAACGTCGAGGACGCCCTCTCCGAAGCGATTCTCCGCGGCGACTTCAAAGGCATCGACCTGGTGAAAATCCACCGCGACGGCGAAAAGCTCCGCTTCGAATCGATCAACACCAAAGGCGGTGGTGGGGGGGGCGAACAGCCCGCCGCCGCCACGACCGCCCCCGCCGACGCCACCTAAGCCCGACGGGCCCAGACAACCCAGACCGCAAGGAGGCGGTATGACCCCGACCCCTATCAAAGCCCCGGCCCCGCGCCGGGGCTTTTTCGTCCCCGCCCCCCCGCGCTCACTGCGCCGCCCCCTGCCCGCGCAACGCCGCTGCGTCCGCCTCGATCTGCCGCTGCATGGGATCATTGGACAAATCCAGCGTCGCCGGCGCCGGCGCGTTCACGAGGTCGCGTTCGCTGGTGGTCCCCAGATAGGTCAACTCGTACTGATACTCCGCGTCAACCGACACCCCGCCCTGCGTGAACTCATCGAACATCATCCGCACAGGCTCGCTTTTGTTGATGAGAAACGTGGGATCGGGCGCCGAACTTTTCACGACGTTGCAAAAGGCATGAGCGCTTTCCGCAGCCCCGTGTCCCTGTCCCAACGTAATTTTTGTCCCGAAGTTGCCGCTGATGAGGAACTGTCGCGCCGTCGCCCGGTCCGGGATAAAGGCGAGTTCGGAAAAATGGAGCAGCAACGTCCGGCCGTCGGAAAGAGCCGCGAGGGATTCGGGGGAAGCGCCGGCAGGCAGATAGAAATCCGCCTTCGCCGCGACCACCGGCGGATAGGTCTTCAGCGGGACCATGGGCCGGCCGACTTGGGCATCCGCCTTCTGAATGCTTTGTGCGATCAGCAGCTTGAGCTGGAAGTGTGCCAGCGGCTCGGTGGAGACGGCCAGCGGCGGGGCCGGGGCGGTGGTCGCGGCCACCGGCGGACGCGCGCACGCCGCGATTCCCACCAATCCCACCAGCAGCAGCGCACTTTTCATCATGGCAAACCTCCTCCATGTGGCGTTGTTCTATCACCTGCGGCGGCGGCGGGCAATGAAAAACCGCCCGCGCGTCCCGCCGCCCGCCCGCGCGCCAATCGCTCCCCTGTAGGCGCGCTTTCGCCCGCTCACTACAATCAGCCGCGCCCGGGCCGTATGACAGCTTGCCACCGCATCCCAATGCGACCTTCCGCGTCAACATCACAGGATTCGGCCATGGACATCGCCTTCTGGCTTGACGACATCCAGCTCGCGCAGGAGGCGGCGTTCTTGCGGCACCTGGTCATGGGCCTCAAGTCCGAGGGCCAGCAGGTCACGTTCCTCGCCCGCAACGACATGGATTTGTCGCAGCTCCCCACCCTGGGCTCGCGATGCCTCAGCTATCGCTGGAACGGCTGGGAACGTCTGCCGGTGCTGCAGAAATTCCGGCTCAACGGGTTGTCGCGGAAGCTGGCCGACAATCCGCCGGACGTGCTGGTGGTCTGGGGTTCGGCGGATGGGGGGATCATCGGGGCGCTCGCGGATGCCGTGCCCGCGCTGCCGATCGTGCTCTGGGCATGGGATGCGTCGGAGCTGTTCACGCCGCTGGCGAAGCTGCCGGCGATCCGGCAGATCATCGCGTCGTCGGTGCCGATCGCGTCGCGCGTGCCGGCGAATTTCCCGACCCCGGTCACCGTGATCCATCCCGGCGCCTATGCTGAGGATTCCATCGCGTGCTATGACGTGGAGGGGCAGCTCCCCTGTTTGGTCTCCCTCGATCCCCTCGCCGACAAGTCGGCCTACGAAGCCCTCATCAAAGCCTGCCGCATGTTGGCCGACGCGAACCAGGATTATCTGCTTTTTGCATACGACACGGGGCCGGCGGAATATGCGATCTGGCGGGTCGCGGAAAACCTGAACATTCTGGACCGCTTTTCGTTCGTGCCCTATCAGCACGACACCGAGCCGCTGCTGCTGCACGGGGATGTGTACATTCACATTCTGCCGGCGTCGCGCGTGCAATATCGCACGCTCGAAGCGATGGGGCGGGGACTGGCGGTGGTCACGACGCCGAATCACGCGGCGGACTATTTGCTGGACAACCAGACCTGCCGGGTGGTGGGTCCGCAGACGGCCGATGCGTGGCACGAGGTGCTGCGCGAGATGACGCAGGACCGTCCGCGCGCGGCGGGGATTGCGCGCAAGGCGCAGCAGTTCGTTCGGGAACGCCACTCGATGGCGCGCACGCTGGAGCAGTTCGGGTCGATCTGCCGCCAGGCCGCGGGGGTGGCGATTCCGCTTCCCGCCCGCTAACCAGGGCATCGTTCCCGCTGTCCAGTTCTCGACGGACTTTTCACAGCGCGGAGGATACCGTGACTTTTTTCGCGAAATGCCGCAACATGCGACATCCCGCGGCACCTGCCGTACTGACTGTTTTTCGCGCGCTGTTCGACGAAAGGGATTTTGATGACGCGCACGCTCACCGCGATCGTTTTGTTGCTGGCCGCCCGTTCCGCGTTTGCGGACACGGTGACGCTCAAGAATGGGGACAAGATCACCGGCGCGATCACCGAAGTGTCGCCCCGGGCGATCACCGTTTCGACGCCCTATGCGGGAACGCTCAAGATCGAGCGCACCGCGGTGCGGACGCTGCAATCGGACCATCCGGTGGCGATCGTGCGCGCGGATGGGAGCACGCAGGAGCGCTATCTCTCGCCGGTGGCGGCGACGCAGCCGAGCACGCAGGCGGCGACGACACAGACGGCCCTGGGGTGGCTGGAGACCGAGACGCCGAACATCCCGCCGACCGGAGGCCCGCCCGCGCCGGCCGTCGCGCCTCCGATCAAGACGGCGGCGGCGCCCAAACGCTTCACCCATTACCTGGATTTCGGGCCCAACTGGAAGAATACGCTGGCGATCGGCGCCGTGAATTCGGCCGGCAATGACCAGACGACCTCCTTCAACGCCGACCTTACGCTGCATTACCAGAAAGACACCGAGGAGCTGACGGAAAAATTCGAATCGCTTTATGGCACATCGAATGGCTCGCAGACCGCCGGCCTGATCGATGAGAACACCGTGTACCGCCACGATCTGACCAAGAAGTGGTACGCCTACGCATCCGACGACGTGCGCTACGATGAGATCAAAGGCATTTCGCTCCAGGCGCAGGGCTCCGGCGGCCTCGGGTATTACCTGTTTCGCGGCGACCGCTTCAAAGTCGACGTGCGCACCGGCCCGGGCGTGGAATATCTCAAGACATTCGACGGCAACTCGAACGTCGCGCCCTCGGGCGAGGCGGGCATCCGCATTTCATACGCGATCAACTCCCATTTGAGCGCCACGCACGAAACCACTTACACCACGTCGCTGCTGGATCAGGATGTGTGGCGCATTCACTCGGAGACGGCGCTGAACTACAAGCTGGACGTGGAGCGCGGCCTGGGTCTGAAGCTGGCCTACAACGACGATTATGAAAACCAGCCGTCGCACGACCGCAAGCGGAACGATTCGCGCGTGTCGCTGTCGCTGACGCTGGATTTCTGAGGGTCGGCCCGCGGCCGGGCGGGGCGGGGAGTTTCCAAAATTATGTTGACAGGCCGCGAATCGCTGTGTCTACTGTACTAATTGATTTAGTACAGCAGGAGAGTGGCATGGCGCTGGACATCATAGTTTCGACGGGCAGCACGGTGCCGATGTACCGGCAGATATGCGACCAGGTCTGCCGGGCGATCGCCACCGGACAGCTTTCGGCGGGCGAGCAGCTCCCTAGCGTTCGCGCGCTCGCGGAGGAGCTGGTGCTCAATCCCAACACGGTGGGGCGGGCATATGCGGAGCTGATCCGCGAAGGAGCGCTCGAGGGGCAACAGGGTAAGGGCGTGTTCGTGGCGGAGCGGCGGACAATTTACACGAAGGCAGAGCGGCTGCGGCGCCTGGATGGGCGGCTGGAAGCGTTTGTGTCGGACGGATTGCACCTGGGATTCACGCCCGAAGAGTTGCGCGAGGCGCTTGATCGCAAGCTCCAGCGGCTGGAGGCGGCGAGCGGAAAGGGGGCGGTCCGTGAGTGAGTGCGTGATCAGGACGGAGCATCTGACGCGGTATTTTGGAACCAAGCGGATCGTGTTCGACTTGAATCTGAGCGTGCCGCGGGGCTCGGTGTTCGGCTTGCTGGGGAGGAACGGGTCGGGGAAGACGACGAGTCTGCGGATGATCCTGGGGCTGCTGGCGCCGAGCTGGGGAAGGAGCTGGGTGTTCGGGGAAGAGAGCGGGCGATTGTCGCCGGAGACGCGGGCGCGGATCGGATACCTGGCGGAGGGCCACCCGGTATACGGATGGATGCGGGTGGCGGATGCGCATGCCTATCAGTCGCAATTTTATCCGCAATGGAATTCGGATCTGTTTTATTCGGTGCTGAAGTTTTTCCGGGTGGATCCGAAGACGCGGGCGCGGAACCTGTCGCGCGGGGAGCGGACGGGGCTGTGCCTGGCGATGACGCTGGCGCCGGAGCCGGATTTGTTGATCCTGGATGATCCGGCGATCGGGCTGGATCCGGTGGCGCGGCGGTCGCTGCTGGAGTCGATGGTTCACGCGTCGCGGAAGGCGGATCGGACGATCGTGTTTTCGTCGCATCTGCTGGCGGATATCGAACGGATGGCGGATCACATCGCAGTGCTGGATTACAGCGTGCTGCGGGCGCAGTGTTCGCTCGATACGTTCCGGAGCTGCGTGCAGTGCTTTGTGCTGAGCTTTTCCTCGCCGCCTCCTCCGCCGCCGCCGGCGGTTCGCGGCTTGATTCAGTGCGTCGTTCGCGGCAGGGAGCTGCGCCTGACGCTGGTGAATGTGACGCAAGAGACGCTGTCGGTATTGCGGCGGATGGGCCCGGCGGAGATGCGCGAGGTCCCGATCAGCCTCGAGGATGCGTTCGTGAGTTATCTCGGGGGCAGCATGGAAAATGTGCGGCCGGAGGAATCAAGCAAGGGCGTGGAAATGCCGGGAGGCGTGCCATGATGGGCGTGTTTGTGCGCGAGCTGCGGGAGAACGTGAAGTGGGCGGCGGTGATATTCGTGGTGCTGCTGGCGATCTGCGTGCATGGCATGCGCGATGCGTCGGCGATGCTGCTGTATGGGCTGGCGCAGGCGACGACGCCGTTTGTCGCGGCGCTGGCGGGGCTGCTGATGGGCGCGGCGCAGGCGATGTTCGAGATGCGGCCGGACAACTGGGCGTTCGTGGTGCATCGGCCGGTACGTCGGGGCCGGATATTCGCGGCGAAGTGCGCGGCGGGGTTGCTGCTGCTGTATGGGGCGCTGGGGCTTCCGTGCGCGTTGACGGCGGCGTGGGCGGCGTGGCCGGGCCACGTGGCGATGCCGTTTCAGTGGCGGATGGCGCTGCCGCTGACAGCCGACGTGCTGAGCGCGGGATGTTACTACTTTGCGGGGATGGTGCTGCTGCTGCGGCGGGCGCGGTGGCAGGGAACGCGCCTGCTTCCGCTGGGCCTGGCGATTTTCGGGACCGTGCTGGCGTACCTGTTCATCCCGGGATTCGTGGCGGCGGCGGTGGTGCTGGTGGCGATCCAGGGGATCGGAGCGGCGGCGGCCTGGGGGGTGTTTTCCAGCAACGGCGAGATGGACGGGGCGGCGGTGACGCGCGGGGCGCTGGGGGTCATGATGTATCCCGGCGCGCTGGCGCTGGGCATGTTTATCCTGGGATTGAGCACCAGCTTCAATGTCGGCGGGTATTGGCAGTATTACCAGGTCGACCGCGACGGGAACATCGTGCGCGTGACCGAAACGATCACCGACGGCAACCGCCAGTTTGCGTTTGACGACGTGGCCGGAAAGACGTTGCCGCAGTATGAGCACGTCGATCCGAACGATCCGGCGTATGCGGGAATTTTCGTGCGGTTCAACGCGTTTCTGGTGGATCCGGCGGCGCTTCCATGGATTGCGCGAAAGTTCGAGGCCGACGACTATCGCAGTCCGACTCCGGGGGTGGCGAGGTTGTCGTCCGTCGCGCCGCCGGGAGTGCGGGTGCCGTTCCTGTCGCTCTACGATGTGCCTGAGCAGCTGATCGAGTTGATCGATCCGGTATCGCATCGGATGCTGGGGAGCGTCGGTCCGGGTGGATTTTCCGCGGCGGGAACTGCGCCGCCGGCGCGGTTTGCGGGAAGGCCGCTGAATTTGGCGTCGTTGGCGAGGGGCCGGGCGATTGCATTTCCCTCTGAGGTGTATTGGATGGAACTGGACCAGCGGCGGGTGCGGCGCGTGTTCACGGCGGCGCAGGATGATCCGGTGGTCTATGCGGCGGAAGTCGCGCCGCCGCAGAATCCCACGATCGTGGTGAGCACGCGGCGGAGAGTGTATGCGCTGCGGCCGACGGGCGAGACGGTGTTCGACGTTCCGATGGGCGTGGATCCGGCGGAGTTTGAGATTGGCCCGGCGATCCTGGCGAATCACCACCTGCTGCTGGAGACCGAGCCGCTGCCGACGCATCCGGAGCTGCAGGCGGCGCTGTGGGAATATGACGAGGGAGGGAAGCTGGTGCGGGAGACGGCGTTTCCGCGACAGCCGGATTATCGCAGCCCTAAGGTGACCGAAACCGCGATGTTTGGCATGATTTTTCCACTGGCGGCGCGGCCGGTGTGCCCGATGTGGGTGCTGGATCGGGTGCTGGACATACGCACGATGGAATTCGCCCCGGTGTTCGATGCAGGCATGGCGGCGGGGGCGGTGCTGGCGGCAGCCGTCACATTCTGGATCGCGCGGCGCTATCGCATGGGCGCGGGCAAGACCATCGGCTGGGTGATTGGGAATCTGCTGCTCGGTCCCGCGGGTGTAGTGGTGATGCTGGGCCTGTGCAGTGGGCGAGGGAGAGAGCGGTGTGCACGTTGCGGCGGGACGCGGGAAATACTGCCGGCGGCATGCGGCAGGTGCGGGGCGGGGTGGTTGGTGGAGGTGGCGGACGGGCGCGAGATTTTCGAGCCTGGGGATGCGTGCCATGGCGCGCCGGCCGGGGCCGAGGCGTGAAAGAACGCCGGGGTTATTTGCCGGTCATCGCCATGGCGGGCGCTGAAGGCGTGGCGGGCGCGTCGCCGGTGGGCTTTGCGGTGGGAACGTCCTCGATAAGCGTGCCTTGGTTGTAAGCGCGGCCGAGGGCGGCTTTCACGAGGCCCAGGAACATGCCGTCAGGGTTGAGCGGGCGGCTGGTGAGGCAGGGGTGGGCCTGCGTGCCGACGAAATAGGGGTGCATGCTTTCGGGGAGTTCGAGCATTTGCATGATGGGCTGGGCGGGGTGGTGGCCGCTGAAGATAAGGCCGTGCTGGGTGAGGGTGTCGATGTAGCGGGGATCGACTTCGTAGCGGTGGCGGAAGCGCAGGGTGGTGCTGGTGACGTCGCCATAGAGATGCGACAGGAGCGAGCCGGGCTTGATGTCGATTTCCTTGGCGCCCAGGCGCATGTTTCCGCCGAGGCCTTCGATTTTCTTCTGCTCGGGCAGGATATCGATCACCGGATTCTTGCAGCGCGGGGCGAATTCGGTAGAGTTGGCGTCTTCGAGGCGGCAGACGTTGCGGGCGAATTCGATCACGGCCATCTGGAAGCCGAGGCAGATTCCCAGGAAGGGCAGCTTGTTTTCGCGGGCGTATTGGACGCAGGCGACTTTTCCTTCGACGCCGCGGTTGCCAAAGCCGCCGGGGACGATGAGACCGTGAAGATGCTTGAGGCGTTCGCCGGCGTTGCGTGGGGTGAGCTCGGTGGTGTCGATCCAGTCGATGGTGACGCGGCAATGGGCGTGGGCGGAACAGTGTTCGAGGGCTTTGTCGATGGAGGCGTATGCGTCGCGGATGGCGGTGTATTTGCCGGCGATGCCAATGACGACTTCCCGGTCCTTGGCGTCGAGGAGATCGTCGACGAAGCGGACCCATTTACGGCGGGCGATGTCTTCGGAGCGCTGATCGACGCGGTCATGCAGGCCGAGAATGGTGAGCACTTCGCGGTCCATGCCGGCTTCGCGGAGCATTTCGGGCACGAGGTAAATGCTGTCGACATCGTGCATGGAAAAAACGCGGCGGAGCGAGACGTTGGAGAACATCGAGATTTTCTGTTTGACCTTTTCGCTCACCGGGCTGGGGCAGCGGCAGGCGATGATGTCGGGCACGAGGCCGGCTTCCATGACTTGGCGCAGGCCGAGCTGGGCGGCTTTGGATTTCTGCTCGCCGAGGGTCTTGGGTTCCATGACGTAGGTGAGTGCGACGACGCAGACGCTTTCTTCGCCTTCCTCGTAGCGCAGCTCGCGAAGGGCTTCGATGAAGTAGCCGTTTTCGTAATCGCCGACGGTGCCGCCGACTTCGATGAAGACGACATCGGCCTGGCTGTCGGCGGCGAGGTCGCGCAGCAGGCGTTTCACTTCGCCGGTCACGTGGGGAATCATCTGGACGTCGCGGCCGAGATAACCGCCGTGGCGTTCGCGGTCGAGGACGCGGGTGAAGATCTGGCCGCTGGTGGTGAAATTCTGGCGATTGAGGTTTTCGTCGAGCATGCGCTCGTAGGTGCCCAGGTCCATGTCGGTTTCCATGCCGTCTTCGAGGACGAAGACTTCGCCATGGCGGAAGGGGTTGAGCGTGCCGGAATCGAGGTTGAGGTAGCCTTCCATTTTGATGGGAGCGACGGTGAGGCCTTTGTCCTTGAGGATTTTGGCGAGGGAGGAGGCGAAGATGCCCTTGCCCAGGCCGGACATCACGGTGCCGACGACGACGACGTACTTGGTTTTGCCTTTGACGTAGCCGGGGGGAATGGGGGAGTAGAATTCGGTTTCGTCGCTGGTGTGACTGATGGAGGCCAGCAGCTCGTTTGAATCTTCAGCCATCACGATCTCGCTCTCAAAAGTACGTCCGTGCGGAGCGTGTCGATCCGCGTTTCTTATACTCCACGCCTGTGACTTTTCAAACTGCCGCCGGCGCTCCGGCGGAGGCATTATATCGCTTCAAAAACGCGGCATAATCTTCGGGGGTATCGATTCCATGGGGGGCGCGGGCGGTTTCATGGACGAAGATGCGCATGCCGAGGTAGAGGGCGCGGAGTTGCTCGAGTTTTTCGGCGCGCTCCAGGTCGCAGACGGGCGAAGAGGCGAGGGTGAGCAGCGCTTCGCGCCGGTAGCCGTAAATGCCCAGGTGCTTGCGGTAGCGCGGCGACGGACCGGCGGCGCCATCGCGGTTGAAGGGAATCGCGGCGCGTGAAAAATAAAGTGCAAAGCCGGAGCGATCGGTCACGACTTTCACGATGTTGGGGTTTTCGATGTCCGCGTGCGCCTCCAGCGGCGCACTGACGGTCGCCATCTCCACACCCGGCCGGCGACAGGCGGCGATCAGGCCTTCGATGATTTCCGGATCGATCTCCGGCTCGTCGCCCTGCACGTTGATGGCGATCTCCGCCCCCGCGAACTCACCATGCCTCATCACCTCGGCCACGCGATCGGTGCCGGAGGGATGGGCGGGGGAGGTCATCACGGAACGCCCGCCAAAGCTGCCGACGGCCGCTGCGATGCGGGTATCGTCGGTGGCGACGACAACATCCGTGGCGCCGCGCGCCTTGCGCGCCTGTTCCACCACATGTTCGATGAGATACTTGCCCGTTTGACGCGCCAGCGGCTTGCCGGGAAAGCGCGTCGATCCATAGCGCGCCGGGATGACGATGACCGCCCTCACGAGCGCGCCCTCCCTTTGGCCGGCATGTACATCCGGCGCGCCAGAACGCCGGCCCACGCCGCCATCGCCGAGGCCGCAAGGAACCAGGCGATCATCGCCGGCTCAATCCCGATGGCTTCGCCAAGCGGATAACCGCAACCCTGCATAATGCCGCCGAACACGATCAGCGGCACGACCACCGCCGCGGCGATGCGATGCGCTACGCGCCGCGGAATCAGCAGCCGCCGCCCGCCCACCGCCGCGCCGATGGACACCATGGGGCTGATCAGGAAAATCGTGATGAGCGCCCAGAGCGTCTCGCCCAGCAGCTTGGTGATGAAGCCGGCCATCCACCCCAGGAGCAGCAGCGACATCCGCCGCTGCGCCACCAGCGTGCGAATGGCCGCGCCGTCGATGCGCTTGATCTGTCCGGCGGGCGGCACCAGATCGGCGATCAGCGGGGCCTTGGAAATCGGCACGACCATGGGCGAGCCGGGCATGCGCTCCTGCACCTCATGGGCATTGATGAGGATTTCCGGGGCGGAGGCGCTGTCCATCGTGGTGTGGCCCGTGGGATCGATGACCACCGCGCCGTCAAAAAGCGTGATCGGACCTTTCCACTTGCCGATCGGCGAGAGCACGCCGTCGCTGCTCATCGTCATCGGGCTGTAGCGGGAGTCGTAGACCTGGCCGACCTGCGCGAGGCCATGAACGAAGTTCCGGCTCATGCCCACCGCCGTCGCCGCCGAGCCAATGAGCAGCGCCACGATCAACGCGATGAGAGTGACCCAGAACGGATACCTGGCGGCTTCGGCCCAGCTTTCGGGCCGCAGACACAGGTTCGCGAGCCGCACCGGCAGGATTGGGGGCCGTGGGTATCGTCTTTCCACGGGCCGCGGCGCGCCGGCGGAGCTCGCCCGGGCCTCCTCACCGTCCCCCGTTTGCGTTGCCGTTCCTGGCCGCCGATCGTCCATCACACACATCCTGAAACTGAAGCGTCCGGCTATTCACCGGACGTCCGCGCCCTGCATCATCTTATGCAACGTTTTGGTCTCGCCAAACCCGCAGTGTACCCTGCGAACGCCGGGCGCCGCAAATGAGTCGAAGCTGAAGTGTCAGGCAGAAGCCACTTCAGAGGGGGGAGTTCATATTCCGGGTAACAATCCACCATGGCGACGTTACCCCTCCCCCCCAACGCTCCCTCACGGTCGCGTCTCGGAGGTTTTACCCGGATCGAGAACTAAACCCTCACCTTAGATGGGTTGAGAGGTCGGCTTGCGAAGCGGTGCGTCGAGGCGTAAAGTACAGGACTTCCTGCCGACATAGCTCAGCGGTAGAGCGAGGCTTTCGTAAAGCCTAGGTCAAGGGTTCAAATCCCTTTGTCGGCTGTAATCAAAAAAATGAAACAGAGGGTTTCAAGCGATTCCGAGGTGGGAATCGCGGCCGGGGACTTTTGCCGTTTGCTCGCGGGTGGGACCTTCTCCCGCCGGCACCGCCCGACGGTGGGCGAGGAAAGCATCGGGAGCACGGGCGCGGAAGACCAGATGGAGGGTGAGGGCGATGCGTTTGGCGCCGCCGAGGACGCCGACATTGCGGGCCTGGAGGAGGCGCATCAGGCGACGCTCACAGCAGGGGGGCGCCGGAGGCGTGACCAGAGCCAGCGGAGTTCGTCGTGATGGAGCAGTCGCGTGGCGGCGAGCCAGGCGAAGGCGGCGAGGAGGCAGGCGAGAGCGGCGGCGCGCCAGGCGAAGGGGGTTATGGCCGCGAGCAGGATCAGGGAGCCCGCGCCGGCGGCGGTGCCCAGAAGGGTGTTGCGGATGACGGTTCGCGCGGGGGCGTGGCCGGGGCGTCTGCGCATGACATGGAGTGCGGCGAGCGCCATGACGAGATGATCGACGGCGATGCGGAGGATGAATGCGCCGGCGGCGCCGGAGATTCCCCAGTGGGCGGTGAAGAGGAAGAGGAAGAGGATGTGGAAGGGCAATTCGAGGGTGTGCGCGATGGCGGGGAGGTCGGGGCGTCCGGCGGCCTGGACGAGGGCCATCATCCCGAGGGACATTCCGCCGATGAACAGGCCGATGGCTCCGAGTTGAAGGACGCGTGCAGAGTGCTGGGCCCAGTGGGGTCCGAGCCAGAGGCGGACGGCTTCGGGAGCAAGTCCGACGAGCAGGAGGGTGACGGGGAAGAGTGCGGCGGCGAGGAGGCGCGCGCCGCGATCGAGGGCGGCGGCGGGGGCATGACCGCCGCGGTGTCCTGCGAGGCCGGCGGTAAGCGTGGGGAAGAGGACAGCGGCGATGGCCATGGGCACGAAGACGAGGCGGAGGATGAGATCGATGGGCGCGCCGTAGAAGCCGACGGCCTGGGGGGAGTTGGTGCGTGCGAGGCACCAGCGATCGGCGAAGATGAGAGCGGGGCTGGCGGCGTTGTCGACGGTGACCCACCTGCCGAAGCGGAACAGCTCTGCGGCGGCGGCGCGGGTGATGCGTGCGGATCCGCCGAGGGGGCGCAGGACTTTCCAGCAGGCGGCGGCAAGAAGCAGGACGGCGAGGCAGCGGACGGCGACGGCGGCCCCGACGACGACGCCGAGGTGGTTGGTCCAGAGGAGCACCGTGAGCGGGGCCGCGAAGACGAGAGCGCCGGTGATGCACTTGATGGCGGCGAGCAGTCCGAAGCGGTTGCAGGCTTCGAGAATGCCGCGGAGGCCGGAGGAGAGCACGAGGGCGGGCAGTGAAAAGGAGAGGACGAAGAAGGCGATGCGGACTTCATCTGCGAGGCCGGGCGTGACATGAAGCCAGTGGATGGCGTAGGGGGTGAGCAGGACAAGCAGGATGGCGCCGGCGATACCCAGGGCGAGCACCATGGTCATGCCGGTGCAGACGATGTCGGCGGGGGATTGGCGGGTGGCGATTTTTTTGGCGATGGACTGGGTGAGCGCGCGGCCGAGGCCGAGATCGACGACGGAGAAGTAGGCGAAGGCGGACCATGCGAGCATCAGTTCGCCGAAGCGTTCATCGCCGAGGCGGCGGATGAGGATGCGGAGTGCGACGAGGGAGACGAGCATGGGGACTGCTTCGCCGAGCAGATTGAGGATGGAGCTGCGGGTGATGTTGATGGAAGGGGGGAGGGCGTCGGGCTCGGGGGTGACGGCGGCGGGGGCGCTGAGCCCTGGCTGCGGGGTAGCTTCCGGCGAGGAGCTGGCGCGTGGGGAGGCCATGGGCGCGTTATAGTGAGCGCGCCGGCGAAAATCAAAATTGGCGGCGGGGCGGGCGGCGGTAGAATTCGCAGCATGTCGCGGCGGATGCTTTTTGTTTTGGAGGGGAAGGAGACATCGCCCACGCGGAGGGGCAGGGGCGCGGGAGCCGGGCCTGACGACGGAGGCGGTGCGGTGGTCGTATGCGGGTGCATGCCGAAGGACGGGAAGGGGGGCCGGCGATGAAGATCGTCGTTATCGGTGGGGGGGTGATAGGGTTGTCGTGCGCGTGGCGGCTGGGCGCCAGGGGAGCGCGGGTGACGGTGTTGGAGCGTCGGCGGTGTGGGGCGGGTGCGACGCTGGCGTCGCTGGGGGCATTGTGGCCGCCAAGTGCGTTGGCGCGCGGGCCGCTGCAGCAGTGGCATCGGGAATGTTTGCGGCGTTTTGCGAGGTTTGCGGCGGAGGCGGAGAGAGCGTCTGGCATGCCGGTGCCGATGAAACGGGGTGGGCGGCTGGAGATTCTGACCAGCGTGGCGGCGGCGGAGCGGGCGCGGCAAGAGGCCGAGGCGGCGTGTGGGGAGTGGAGCGGCTGGCCGACCGGGGAGGGGCCGATCCAGCAGTATGTGGAGGCGGGCGAGACGGAGCGGCGTTTGGGCATTGCGGCGCCGTTTGGGGCGCTTCGGTGCGAGGCGACGGCCCAGGTGCACGTTCCCTCGTTGGTGCGAGGCCTGGTGGCGGCGTGTGCGGCCGAGCGGGTGGAAATTCGGGAGGGAATCGAGGCCGACCGATTGAAGGTGGAAGGCGGGCGGGTGCGCGGGGTGGAGACATCCACGGGCTCGGTGTCGGCGGATGCGGTTTTGTTGTGTGCGGGCGCGTGGGCGTCCGCAGTGGGCGGAGAAGAGGCGATGGTGCGCCCGGCGAAGGGACAGGGGATCGCGGTGGCGGTTTCGGAACGGGATGCTCCCGGGTGCATTCTGAAGCGCGGGCCGATTTATCTGGTTCCGTGGCCGGAGCGGGGCGAGGTCCTTGTGGGGTCGACGACGGAACCGGAAGCGGGGTTTGATGAAACACCGACGGAGGAGGCGCGGCGGATGCTGCTGGAAGGTGCGACGGCCTTGTGGCCAGGGCTGGACGGGGCGAAGGTGGTGCGTCACTGGGGGGGCTTGCGTCCGGACGGTCCGAAGCATCGGCCGATCATGCGGGCTTCAGAGGAGATGAGGGGGCTGTGGATATGCTGCGGGCATTACAAGACGGGAATCGGCATGGCCGGTGAAACGGGGGCGCTGATGGCGGGCGCGATGCTGCGAGGAGAAACGTTGCCGGTGTTCTGACGCGGGTCACGGCTGCGTTGCCGGCATGGTTGCGGGAACGGCGGTGGGCATTCCGAGGGCGTGCTCGACGACTCCCGGAGAGAGTTTGATGTGATCGTGGGTTGCGCGCTGGATGAGATAATTGGCGGGAATGACGTTGGCGAGCGGCTGGGATGTAACGCGCACGGTCATGGTGTACTGCGGGACGGTGTAAGGCTCAAAATAGCCGGGGGACCATGCGTGATAAATCACCGGATAACGATGCCAGCGTCCGGCGAAGCCGCCGACGTAGGTCACATCTTCTCCCGGCCAATACTGCAATCCCTGGGAGACGTATCCCTGTTCGTTGAGAATCTGAAAATATGCATCGCTCCGCAAGACGGCCAGCTCGGAAGCGCGCAGGAGTGCATAGTCCCGTGCCTGCGCTATGGGCATGTCCTGCGGACCGACATAGGTGACCTGGTAGGAATCGGGGCCGACGGGCGTATCGGTGAAGCCGATGCCGTCGCGGAGCGGGTGATAGACGCTGCATCCGGCGAGAGCGGCGAAGAGGAAGGAGAGCGGCAAGAGGGCTGGCGTGCGCATGGGGCCTCCAAGTCGGATGCGTCATTGTAGGCTTGCGATCTGGCGGAGCGCCTCGTAGAGCAGGATGCCGGCGGCGGTCGAGATGTTGAGGCCGCGGGTGCCGGCGAGCATGGGGATAGACGCGGTATTGCCGGGGAAACGGTCGAGGAGGGGTTGCGGCAGGCCGGCGGATTCTTTGCCCAGGAATATCCACGCATCGGGGGCGAAGGGGACCTGCCAATGGGGAATGCCGCGGACGCCGGAGGAGAGGACGACGGGGCTTTCGCGGATCAGTGCAAGCAGATCGGGAAGGGAATCGTGAAGGGTGATGGGGACGTTGGCGAGGTAGTCCATTCCGGCGCGGCGGAAGTGCTTGTTGGTCAGAAAGAACCCCAGTGGGCGCACCAGGTGCAGCGCCGCGCCGGTCGCGGCGCATAGTCTGGCGATGTTACCGGTATTCTGCGGTATTTCGGGCTCGACGAGAACGAGCTTCAGGTGATGAGGCGGGAGCATGTATATACCCGGAGCGGCGGAACGGGAAACGCGGAGCCGGAGATCAGCGCCGGCCGGCGGTTTCCTCTTCTTCAACATCGGCGGATTTTTCGGTTGTTTCCGCAGTGTCGTCATCGCCGGGGGCCTTGTGAGAGACGACGATGGTATGTGCGAGGAGGTCTCCGAGGCGTTGGCGATAGTCGGAAAAGAAAACAAAGAAAATGAGGATACCGGCGGGGACCATTTCGACCAGACGCACAAAGTTACGGACAAGGACGGCGGCGACGGTCGGGGCCTTGCCATCGATCATGAGGACTTCAAGGCCCATGATCGCCTTGCCGATGGAGCGGCGGAAAAAGAGCTCTCCGACGGAGACATGAAGGGTGTAGGCGCCCAGCACATAAAGGAGCGGGAAGGAGGAGAAGAGCTCATCCGGGCGCACGATGGAGGCGGCCCATGCGTTGAGGATGTTCTGGTAGCCGGCGTCGTCCCAGAGGCCGAGCGCGGTGACGATGATGACAAAAGGGATGGCCAGGTCGATCAGCCATGCGACGCCCCGTGCGGGCAGCGATCCCGGGTGCAGTCCCTGGGGCATGCGTTGTGTCCGCGGGTCTTTCAACCAGGTCCAGAGCGCCATGATCACGAGGAGGGCCACCACGAGGAGCGCCAGGTTCTGGCCAAGTTCGATATCGCGCAGGGGCGTGCTGAAGGTGACCACTGCCGGTGGCGAGAGGGGCCGGCCATCCCGGCTGAAAACGGCGGCGCGGAGTGAACCGTCCGCCGCGACGGTGACGGCGACGAGCGAATTTTCGGAGACGGCGACGGCAATGTGGCTGGCGGACGCGAGATTTTGTCCAGCCACGCCGAGGAGCATCGGAGGAATTGCCGCGGGCGGGGGTGTAGCGTCGAGGAGGGAAATGGGCGCGGCGATCAGCGCAAACGTCCGGCCATCGGCGATCGGATACATGGCGCAGGCGGTCTCATCGAGGGGCAGGGCCCAGAAGGGAGCGCCATGGGGAAGGGGCTGCGGCAGAGTTTCGCGGCGGGGAGCGGACCAGGGATCGTCGGTGGTTGTGTCGGCGTGCGTGCGGATCAGCACATGCGTCGGGTCGTCCTTGGGCACCCACAGCACGCACAAGGTGGAGGCGACATCGACCAGCGCCACGGAATCGTCCGGCGAGGGGACCTGCGGATCGCCGAGGCGTCCAAGGGGGGGAAGCGGCATCCAGCCGGCGCCCTGGAACCACAGGGCATTGAGCATGGGGCGGGCCGGGGCGGTGGCGGCGGCGGCGGCGCTGCTTGCCGGGGCGGAGGCGGCGGGCGTGGCGCCGGCGGAGGGGGCTGTGGACGCCGTTGTCGGGGGCGGAGGCTCCGGCAGGCGCAGATAGGCGGGGGGCGCCAGGGTGTCGTCGGGGCGTGTTGAGGGCGGCACGGGGACGCCGGCAGTCAGAGCGAATATGCCGCGGGTCGAGCCGGCGGCGGCAAGGAAGCGGTGTCCCGCGGGCAAGGGGTCGAGGTCGCGGCGGCCATCGGGAGTGAAGGCGGTGACGCGTCCCTCCTGGCCAAAAACAAACACGCCGGTGGAATGGGCATCATGCAGGAGGGGGGCGGCGAGGGCCAAAGGCGTGCCTTGAAAGAAGGGAATTCCGGCCGGGCGGACGATGCTCCAGGCGCCGGAATTATTGGCGCGCGCCAGGAGCTGGAAGGCTTGTACGTGGTGCTCGCCGACCGACATGGGCCGAGCCACCCAGACCTCGCGTCCATCTCCCGCAGCCAGGAGGGGGCCTGCGCCGGGCTGGATATTTGCGGGAGCCGTCGCGTCAAAGAGGGGGTTGCTGGAAAGGTCTGAGCGTTGGGCGGGAGCGGTGTCCACGGCGCCCGGCGGAGGAGGATAGACTCGCAGCAGGACAAATAGCGCAGCGAACGGTCCGAACAGACCGATAAACACGAGAGAAATCCAGAGCGTCCGACGGCGATGGCTCATGGGGTTATTCTACAGTGGACGGCGCGGCAAGCGAGCGGCGCGATTTCCGGAGGCGAGCGCAATGAAGGTTGTGATCACGGGGGCATCGGGACAGATTGGGACGAACCTGGGACTGCATTTGTTATCGCTGGGGCATGCGGTGCTGGGCATCGACAAGCGGGCCAATGCGTGGACGCAGTCGTTCCGCACGATCATCGCGGACCTGACGGCTCCGCCAGATGCCGGTGGGAATGCCGCGCTTCCGCGCGAAGCGCTGGATTTCGCCCCGGAGGCGGTCGTGCATCTGGCGGCGTGGGCGAAGGTGCATCAACTGGTGAAAGAGCCGGCCAAGGCTTTTGAGAATGTGGCGATGACGTTCGCAGCGCTGGAACTTGCGCGGCGCAGCAAGGCTCCGGTTCTCTTTGGGTCTTCGCGCGAGGTGTATGGGGACGTGCTGCGTCACGTGACCGAGGAATCGATGGCGGATTTCGTCATTGCCGAATCGCCCTACTCCGCTTCAAAAATCGCGGGGGAAGCGTTCTTTTCCTCCTATGCGAAATGCTATGGCCTGAAAACGCTGGTGTTTCGTTTTTCGAACGTCTACGGGCGGTTTGACAACGACCTCGATCGGATGGAACGCGTCATACCGCTGTTCGTCCGGCGCATCTGGCGCGGCGAGCCGATCACCGTTTTCGGGCGCAACAAAATGCTCGATTTCACCTACGTTGATGATTGCGTGGCGGGCATCGCGGCGGGCATCGAGCGGCTGACCGGCGGAGCGGCGGGCGTCGCGGGGCAGACGATCAATCTGGCGTATGGACAGGGTCAGACGCTGTATGACCTGGTGACGTTGATCGAACTGGCCACCGGGCGGGCGGCAAAGGCGACCTATGCGGCTTCGCAGACCGGGGAAGTGACGCGCTATGTGGCGGACATTTCCAAGGCCAAATCGCTGCTGGGCTACTATCCGCAGACGCCACTGACGAAGGGGATTCAGCAGTACATCGCGTGGTGTCGGGAAACGGGCTTTCTCGCGTAGGGTGGCGGGGGGCATGGCGTTTCGCCGGGAGATTCGACAGTGCGCTAGTGGTGGATTCCGCGAAAGATTTTCGGCAAACCCCTGTGCTTCGCGCCGGCGTCGCGAAGGTCTAACAGGAAAAAGGGTCTTGGGCACGCTAAACTTTTCGGCGTGATTTCCCGCTCGTGGAAACTCAGACATGCCGGACTTGTTTCAACCTTTGCGTGATCAGCGGCGCGCCGCGGCCCTGCCCCTGGCAGCGCGGATGCGCCCGCGCACGCTGGAAGAATTTGCCGGCCAGTCGCATATCCTCGGACGCGGGAAGCTGCTCCGGCGAATGATCGAAGCGGACCGGCTCACGTCGCTGATTTTTTATGGCCCTCCGGGGACCGGGAAGACGACGCTTGCCCACCTGATTGCCAATCACACGCACGCCCATTTCGTCGAGCTCAACGCCGCCGCTACGGGGGTGAAGGAAGTTCGCGACGTTCTGGCGGCCGCCAAATCCCGCCTCGAGAATTCCGATCCGGAGAGCCCGGGCCGCGGGCGAACGGTCCTTTTTCTGGATGAAATCCATCGTTTCAACAAAAGCCAGCAGGACATCCTTCTTGGCGATGTGGAACTCGGCCACATCATTCTCATTGGGGCCACGACAGAGAACCCGTTCTTTTCGGTGAATTCCGCGCTGGTCTCGCGATCGCAGATTTTCCAGTTCGAGCCTCTGACCGAGGGCGAGATTCGCTCAATCATTCTGGCCGCCGTGTCCGATAAGGAACGTGGATACGGGAACGTGCCCCTGGAGCTTGCGCCGGAGGCGATCGAGCATTGGGTGCGCGTTTCCGACGGCGATGCCCGCCGCGCCCTGACGGCGCTGGAAATTGCGGTGCTTTCAGGCGGGAAGCGCGAGGGCAACGCAGGCGGAAAAATTGTCGTGGACCTGGATGTTGCGCAGGAGTCGATACAGCGCAAGGCCGTGGTTTACGATGCGGCGGGCGACGAGCACTATGATGCGGCCAGCGCGTTCATCAAGTCGATGCGCGGCAGCGATCCGGACGCCGCCATTTACTGGCTGGCGCGAATGCTTCACGCGGGCGAAGATCCCCGGTTCATCGCCCGGCGTATCGCTATTTTGGCAAGTGAAGACATCGGCAATGCGGATCCGGCCGCGATCATTCTGGCCGCCGCGGCGCACCAGATCGTCGAGTTCATCGGCATGCCGGAGGCGCAGATCACGCTCGCGCAGGCCGTCACGTACATGGCGTGCTGCCCCAAATCGAACGCCTCCTACATGGCCATCAGCGAGGCGATGGAGGATGTGGAAAAGCAGCGCACCGTTCCCGTGCCGCGCCACCTGCGCGATACGCACTACCGGGGTTCCGAGCAGCTCGGCCACACCGGCTATCAATACGCCCACGATCACCCGGAGGGGTACGTTCCGCAGGATTACCTGGGCGTGGAGAAGACCTACTATCGTCCCACCGACCGCGGCAAAGAGGCGGTCTTTCAGCAGTATCTCGCCAAGCTCAAGGCCATACGCGACGCGCAAACGCCGGGCGGGGAATCATCGACAAGCTGAGTGTTTCTTCGCATATTGGTGCGTTTTGGCCGGGGATGCATTCACGCATGCCGTGGCTCCGGTTACGATACCGCTCGACACCGGCGCCTTACCCCTTGTGCACAGGAACGTCATGACGAAGAACCATCTCCGCGCCCAGATGAAAACATTTCTGGCCGCCCTATCGGCCAACGAGCGGCATATTCGGTCGCTGGCCGCATGCCAGCAATTAATCGCGACGCGCGAGTTCCGGCACGCCCAGACCATCATGATTTTCATGTCCACGCCGATGGAGGTGGAAACGTCGACCCTCGCGGTCAAAGCGTGGCAGGAAGGCAAATCGATCGCCGTTCCACGGGTCGACTGGACTTCCAAGCGCATGGATCCGGTCGAAATCAAAAGCCTCGATACGGGGATGCAGACCACCGGGCCGGGCATCCTGGAGCCGGTCTCGGGCATTGTGGTGCCGCTGGGCATGATCGACATGGTGGTGGTACCGGGCATGGCGTTCGACCACAAGGGTTATCGTGTCGGGCGTGGCCGGGGCTTTTATGACCGTTTTTTGGCGCAGCAGGATTTTCAGGGCGTGCGCTGTGCGCTGTGCTTTCACGAGCAACTCGTGGCCGAGCCGCTTCCGTGCGAGGCCCACGACGTGCCGATGGATTTGATCGTGACCGACATGGAGGTTGTGCGGTGTCATTCAACGGGCCATACGCCAGGGAAACCCACGGGCGGGCATTGAGGAGAAGGTGCGAGCCCGCGTCTCGTGGGAGGCTCCGGGCCCTCTGGATGGGCGACATCATGCCGCGCTGCAAAGGATAATGCGTTCACACAGGCGCAAGAAAAAACCGTGGTGGGTGGCGATGCCGCTGTGGTCCGGCGCTGCGCTTTTCGCAAGCTGGGGCATGTGGCAGTTTGCGAATTTCCGGGAGAAGGTCCTGGCCCAGACCACGCCTGTATCCACCGCGCCAGCGGTAGCCGCCAGCGATCCAGATCCCGAGCCCGAGACGCTGGTGCTCGATGATGTCCGCGACAGCGATCCCTGGGCATCCGCGGGCACGCCGGTGCTGGGAGCCGGGCATGCGAAGACACTGGGGGCGCCCGATGGTGTTACTTCTCCCGCTTCCGCCGAAACCCGCACGCCGGCGCAGTGGGAAGCGCAGGCGGCGGCGCTCTTCGACCAGGGCCGCATCCCCGAAGCCCGCGCTGCGCTCAACGCCGCTCTCCTGTCGACCGAACCCGGCCCCCGCGCCGCCGCTCTCCGGCGGCAGCTTGCCGTGCTCAACGAAGGCGTGTTTCTCGGTTCGGCGATCGTGCCTGAAGATCCTGCCGCTCCTTTCATGGAAATCCAGCCCGGCGATTCGTTCCTGAAGCTGGCACGCGCGTATGCGGTGCCCGCCGCACTTCTGGAACAACTCAATCCCAACCTGAACCCGCGCGCTCTGCGGCCGGGCGCGGGCATCAAGGTGGTGCGGGGGCCCTTTCACCTGCGGTATGCAAAAGCCGAGCACCGGCTCGATCTGTTCGCGCGCGATCTGTACGTGAAAAGTTTTCCCGCGGAGGTGGAGGAGGGGGACTACCTGCCGCACGGCACCTATCGCATGCGCGACGCATCCAAAATCGAACTCGGCAGCAAGTTGTGGATCGGGTTTGAAGGGGCGGCTCCTGAGACCCGCGAGATCACGATCGGCTGGATTTATGGAACCGCTGGGCCGCGCCTGGGCCGCAATCACGGCCTTCCGGCGGGCATCAAAGTCGGCGACTCAGACCTTCGTCAGCTATACAATGTCCTCGTCGAATCGCGATCTCTGCTGCGGGTCGACCCTTGAAGAAAGTTTTGGCGGTTGGTGGCGATGTCTGTCCTTGTTCACTGTAGTCAGTGCGCCGCGGAGCTTACGGTCGATGAGGGCTTCCGCGGCGGCGTATGCCGGTGCTCCTCGTGTGGAACCCTGCTCGCGGTGCCCAACGACAAGGACGCGACCAGTGCTCCGCGCCGCCGTCAGCGCCCCGCCAACCCCAATCAGGATCCGTCGCTTCTCCGGCAAAATCAGGAAGACCTGAAACAACGCACGGGATCTTTCCCCGCGCTCACGGAATTGATCGGATCGAGTTCCGGACTTCAGGGCATGCGCCGCCCCGCGCAGCCGGCGGCCGGCGATCCCTCGGCCTCCGCGCTGGGGCTCTCGCCACCCAGCCCCCTCGGCGAAACTTCGGCCGATGAACAAGGCGTCCGCGACGAACACTCCGTGCTCGATCAGGCGGTGTCGGATCTTCCCCAACCGGAAGTGCCGGAAGAGGTACCGGCGCTGGAGGTCAGCACTCCGGCCGGGCCGGTGATCGGTTCGCAACAATCTGCGCCGGCGTCTGCCGCGGGCGTCACGCCGGAACGCGCCTCGATCGCCGCGGCGCATGCCCGCGCGCCGACCGGCCGCCATCCACTGTTGTATGTGGCGCTGGGCATTCTTACAGGCGTGCTGCTCATTCTTGCGATCAGTTATCTCTGGCGCTCCAACACGGGTGCCTCTGCTCCCGGGGCGGCGCCGTCGCCGATCGTTCCTCGCCACGAAGCCGGCCCGCAGGCGCCGATCGCCCCGACCACGCCGAATGCCCCGCCGTCTGCGCCGGTCGCCGCATCTGACCTGAATACCTCTGCCGCCACATCGTCCGCACGTGTTCCTGAAACGTTACCTGCTGCCGCACTGGCTCCGCCGGCAAGCTCGCAACCGGCTTCTGAACCGGCATCGGAGCCCGCCCCCGCGGCAACTTCGCAGCCCGCCTCCGAGCCCGCCGCCGCCGCTCCGTAACGCGACGCGCGTTGGATGCCCCTTCCGCTTCTGGTAGACTTCCGGCATCCATTCGCCGATGTAGCTCAATGGCAGAGCAACGGTTTTGTAAACCGTAGGTTGCGGGTTCGACTCCCGCCGTCGGCTGTCCTTCACACGTCGAATGCGGCGCGCGCTTGCACCCCTCTGGGCGCTCAGGCAGCCGTTTGCAGCCGCTGCAGGGCCTCCTTCTTTCCGAGCGAACGCACCGACGCCAGCGCCGGCAAGACTTTTCGTCGCGGCTTGGATTTGCCGGCTTCCCAGTGATAAATCGTCAACCCCGACACGCCCACGAGCCGGCCGTAATCATGCGCGGACAGACCCAGCTTCGCACGATGAGTGCGCAAGCCGTCGGCGCGAAAACGCAGGTTACCGGGATCGGCAGCCGCGGCGACCACCGCGGGGTCTTTGCGTCCCCCCGTTTTTTCCAGGGTAGACAGCCGTGATGCGAGGTCCTTCACCTGCCGCTTGAGCGCCGCAATGTCGCGCCGGTATTGGGCGGTCGCCTTCCGCGTTTGCCGCGTGTTTGACTTGATTTCCCGTCGCGCCAGGCGGCACACGTGTTCATTCAACATGGGAATCAGGTTCGGCATGCAAAGGCCTCCAAAAAATCGATCCGCAAAAGCTTACAACGAACTTTGCTGGCATGCCAGTTGCGTCTGCAATTTTCTGCCTGAGCTTTGCGCTAGAGTTGATGTTCGTTTCGCCTCAGGATCGCTTCCGGATTGGCGCTTTGCCTGTTTCATTCCAACGCCCGCGCGGCAGCGCTATCATATCAGCGACGATCGGCTCAATCCGAAAGGACGCCAGAACATGGCACCTGTTACTACGAACGGACACCTCTCCGCCAAACGTCTCGGCCGGCGCATCGTTATCCTGGGCGGCGGCTTTGGCGGCGTTTACACCGCGCTCAATCTCGAAAAGCAGTTTCTGGGCGATGAGGGCGTGGAGATCACCCTCGTCAGCCGCGACAATTATTTCCTCATCACGCCCCTTCTTTTCGAAGCCGGCAGCGGTGTGCTCGAGCCCCGCCACGCGGTGAGCCCCGTGCGCATGATGTTCAAGAAAACGCGCTTCATTGAAGCCGACGTCGAGCGCATCGATTGTGACGCCCACATGGTCTATGCCCGGCATTCCCCGGATGACTATCACTATGAAATCGAGTACGACCACCTGGTGCTCGCGCTTGGCGGCGTCACCAACCGCCGGCTCGTTCCGGGGAGCGAAAGCGCCATCGGTTTCAAGACGCTGGCTGACGCCATTTACCTGCGCAACCGCATCATCGATCTCTTTGAACAGGCGGACGTGGAAGAAGACCTCGATCGGCGGCGCCAATTGCTGACGATCGTCATCGTCGGCGGGGGACTGGTCGGCGTGGAATTGATGGGCGAACTGACCGAGTTCGTGCACAACACGCTGCGGAGTTACCCGCGCATCCAGCGCGAGATGATTCGCTTTGTGCTGGTCGAAGCCCATCCCCGCATCATGCCCGAAATGGAAGAGGAGTTGGCCAATTACGCGGCGGAAGTGCTGCGCGGACGCGGCGTGGAAATTGTTACGGGCGTTCGCGTCAAGTCCATCGAGCCCGGCAAAGTGATCCTTCCGGAAGGCGCGATTCGCGGAACCACGGTCATCAACGCTGAAACCGTCATACTTGCTGCCGGTCTTACCGCCAATCCTCTGCTCGCGGACCTTCCCCTCGAGAAAGCCAAGAACGGGCGCGTCGTCGTCGAGGGCACCATGCGCTCGAGGCAGCGTCCCGAGGTATGGGCGCTGGGCGATTGCGCCGCCATTCCCGATAAGAATGGAAATCCCTATCCTCCGCTCGCCCAGCACGCGCTGCGCGAAGCCAAAACGCTTGCACGCAATATCGCCTCCGTTTTGCGCGAAGGCGACAAGGCAACCCTCAAGCCTTTCGTCTACCAAACCATGGGCATGCTCGCCTCGCTGGGCAGCTACCGCGGAGTTGGACGCATCGGCAAAATTAAAATCCGCGGCTTTCTTGCGTGGTGGGTCTGGCGCACCTACTACCTGCTGCAAATGCCGCGGTGGGAGCGCCGTTTCCGGCTCGTTCTCGATTGGACCGTCGCCCTGTTTTTCCGCAACGATGTCGTCAAGCTCGATCTTCAGACGGTGGCCAAAGAAGCCTCCCGCGACCTGGAATTGCATGGCCTTCAGCGGATCGGCTGATCGCGCGCTGCGCGAGCTGTTCACGCCTTGCGAACTTTTTCCCATTGCTTTTCCAGCCGGCGCTCGGAGATCGGCATCACCGTTCCCAGCTCCTGGGCGAAAAGCGACACCCGATATTCCTCCAGCATCCATCGGAACAATTGCAACTCTGCATCATGAATGCCCATTTCATGCAGGCGCTCCTTGCGCGCGAGGTACTGGTTGTGCCACGCTGTCGCCGACGCCATCGCCTCCATATCGCGCTCGACGACGCCCGCGCCGCCCTTCGCGAGTTTTTCCAACCGCACCCGCATGGCCGCCAGATACCGCGGAATCTGTTCGAGCGAGGCGTATGGCGTGTCGAGTAGAAAGCGCCGCGGCAACAGGAACACGAGCTGATCCCGCACATCGGTTGCCGCCACTTCAAACGCTCGGCTCTGATCCTCCCGCACCAGCGCCAGTTGCAAGTTCTGCTGCAAAATCTCGTTGACCAGCCCGGCGACCGCGTCGCGCATCTCGGGCAATCGTTCGAGCGCCCGCGTCCTGGCGGTCTCATAGGCCCCCAACGTGCGCGGTGCTGCGAGTGCCGGCGCCCCGCCAAAGAGCGCCTGGTCCAGGATCAGCGTCAATAAGTCTTCCCGCAGTTCGGAGGACGGCCCCAGCAGCCAGTATTTCAGCGCAATGCTGGCGAATTCCGGCACCGTCGCCGCCAGCGCTTTGACTTCTCGGCGGCGCTCGATGGCAAAGAGCCGCCGCACGCCTGCCCGATGAGCGGCCTCCGCCATCTGGGCCGATGGCAGCAACCGGATCGCCGCATCCTCTCCCGCGTCGACCAGCGCCGGATGCCCCACGATGGTCATTCCAAACCGCTGCACCGTGACGCTCTCGGGCAGATCGCCGAAGTCCCACGCGCGCACGTGATCCCGCCGATAGTGCTGCTGGCCGATCCCCAGCAGCGTGTCCGCCGCCCGCGGCGCCAATTTTCGCTGCAGCCCCGGCAGATCGCGCCCATACGCCAGCACGCGGCCCTCATTGTCCACCACCCGAAACGCCATCCGCAAATAGGGCGGCAACTCTTCCTGGGCAAAATCGCTCCCGCGCACCTCGATCGGACTCTGCCGGCCAAGCCACGCCGCCAGCGCATCCTTCAGCGACACATTCGCGTCCCGCTCACCGCTCGCCAGCAGCGCCGCCGACGCCGCTTTCGCCCACTCCGGGACCGGCACGAAATTCCGCCGCAGCGCCCCCGGCAGGTTCCGCAGCAGCATTCCCACTTTCTCCTCAAGCATCCCGGGCACCATCCACTCATACCGCTCCGGCCGCAATTGCAACAGCGCCGCCACCGGCACGGTGACCGTCAACCCGTCGTTCGCTTCCCCAGGCTCGTAGCAATATTGCACCGGCAGCTTCAGTCCACCGCCGGCATCCGACAGGCGATCCGGATAATTCTCCGCCGTGATCGCCGGCGCATCCGCGCGCAGCAAATCTTCCTTCGACAAAAACAGCAGCCGTGGATTCGCACGCTCCGCTGCGCGCCGCCACTGATCGAAGCGCTTCGCGTCGTACACGTCCAGCGGCACGCGCGCATCGAAAAAGCCATAGCGCGTCGCCTGATCCGCCAGCAGGTTCCGCTGCCGAATCTTCGCTTCGAGAGTCTGCACCTCCTCGACAAGCGCCGCATTGTGCCGGAGAAATGGCGCCGGCGCCGGCGTACGCAAATCTCCCAGCACCAGCGCGTGTTGAATGAACAGCTCCCGCGCCACCCGCGGATTGATCGGCCCATACGGCACCGGGCGCGCGGGAATCAACACCAGCCCGAACAGCGTCACCTTCTCCGTCGCGATCGCCGACCCCGACTGTGCATCCCAGCGTGGATCCGAGTGCGTCCGCTCCACCAGGTGCTGCGCCGCACGCTCGATCCATTGCGGCTGAACCCCCGCGTTGATCCGCGCATAGAGCTTCGTCGTTTCCACCAGCTCTCCGGCCACGATCCATTTCGGCCGCTGCCCCGGCCCAGCGCCGCTCTTGAACAATGCCGATCCCGGAAAAATGCTGAACTTTACCCCCCGCGGCCCCTGATATTCATGCGTCTCGGTCTTCATCCCCACGTTCGAGAGCAGCCCGGTCAACAGCGCCCGATGGATGGCGTCATAACGCGGATGCTTCGGAGCGCGGCGCTGTGCGGGTTGGAACTCCATGCGGCAATTGAAGGCGACAAGCGCGCGGAAGGCAAGATACTCGCTGCGTGCATTCGATAGCACATCTGCACATCTCGCGTTGAACCGCTCCTCCCGCGCACCTATAATTCAGCCATCCTCAAGGAGTCTCCATGGCCGTCGCCCCCGTCCCGCCCGCTTCCCCCGCCGATCCCCCGACGGTCAAGGAGCGCGTGGAGAAGGTCATCAATTGGCTTCGGCCCATCATTCAGTCTGATGGCGGCGATCTGGAACTCGTCAATGTCTCGGAGGATGGCGTCGTTCAGGTCCGCTTCCATGGCGCCTGCGTCGGATGTCCCTCCTCGAATGTCACCCTCCGCCAGGGCATTGAACGCAACATCCGCGACAAGGTCCCCGAAGTGCGTGAGGTCGTCCCGGTAGGGGAGTAACGCGCCGCCGAACCCGCGTTGCCCACCCGCATCATCCGCTTTATCTTTCCGTGGCGCTGCTCCTCGACGAGTATACTTTCGCAATGACCACAGCCACGGAGAACTCCCCGCCTCCGCCCGCCGCCCGACGCCCGGCACCCGCGTATCTTTTTGCCCTGGGTCATGCCGGTCTGCCCGGCGAGGTTTCCGCCCAGGGACGCACCTGGCGATTCGTCCAGCTCTTCAAGCATGATTTTTTCGCCGCCACCGGTCTCTACGAGCGCGTTCCCGCTCCCGCTCACGAGGATCCCCTCCCCCTCCCTCCCGCTTCCGAGCCTTCGCACGCGCCCGGCGGCTCCCGCGAGCTTGCCGTCCTCAAAATCCAGCGCACGCACCCGCTCCTGTTCCTGCCGATGCAGTGGCTCGGCCGCCACGTGGCGCGGCGCGAAATCGCCATCTATGAAGCCCTCCAAGGCATCGACGGCATCCCGACTTTCCTTGGCCGCGTTGGACCTACAGGCTTCCTCCACGCCTTCGTTCCCGGCGTCGATCTCCACGCCGATCTGCCGCTCGCGCCGCTCTTTTTCGACCAGCTCGCCGCCCTGCTTCAGGCCCTCCACGACCGCGGCATTGCTTACGTCGATGCCAACAAACGCGAAAATATCCTGTATGGCGAAGATGGCCGGCCCTGGTTGATCGACTTCCAGATTTCTTACCATCGCCGCGACCGCGCGTGGTGGAATCCCTTCCGCAACTGGTGGTTTCGTCGTTTCGTCAAGGCGGACTGGTACCACTTTTACAAACACAAAACCCGCCTCCTTCCCGCCGCCTGCACATCCGACGAGTTTAAAAAAGCCCGGGCCTGCGGCCTCCTCCACCGCCTGCACCGCTTCTTCGCCCGGCCCCTCATCCGCATCCGCCGGCGCTGGCTGTCGCGCTACCACCTCGAAAAAACCCGCTGATTCGCAACCTCCGCCCGGCCGGGGCACAAATCTGCCTCGTCTCCAGCGCACGCGCCGGCCCCCGCGCCTATGATGCCCCGGACCTGCCCGGGGACCTCCCATGCCATACACGCCCTCCACGAAGCCCCCCGTCATCACGGGTGTTGGAGTTGTCGCGCCCAAGGGAATTGGCTCCGAACCTTTCACCGACGCCCTCCGCCACGGCCGCTCCGGCATTCGCGAGATTCCCTTCGACACCTCCATGTTGCGAACGCATTTCGCCGGATGCGTCGCCGGGCTTGAGCCCGAGTCCGTCCTGTCCGCGCCCGATCTCCGCCGCACGCCGCGCACCGTGCACCTCGCCGCCGTCGCTGCACAGGAAGCTCTTCGTGATGCCGGGGTGCTTCAGGATCGGGCGACTCTCGATACCTCCGACATCGGCGTCCTTCTGGGGTCCGGCGGTGGCGGTTTGGCCTTCGTCGAATCGCAATACCGCCTCTATTTCACCGGCCAAAAAGGCTACTCCCCCTTCACCATCGTCGCCGGCACCCACGGCAATCTCTCCTCCGAACTTTCCATCCGCTTCGGGCTCAAAGGCCCCTCCCACTGCATCTCCACCGGTTGTACTTCCTCCAGCGACGCCCTCGGTTATGCCGCCCTCCAGATTCGCGCCGGCATCTGCCCGGCTTTCCTGGTCGGCGGCGCCGATGCTCCCATCGCCGAAGGCATCCTCCGTGGGTTTGAACTGATGCGCATCCTTGCCGAATCGCGCGATCCCCCCAGCGCCATGTCGCGTCCCTTTTCCGAAGACCGCGACGGCTTCGTTCTGGGCGAAGGCTCCTGGATGTTCCTGCTCGAAGACGCCGACCGTGCCGCCGCGCGCGGCGCCGCCGTTCTCGCCGAATTTCTTGGCTACGGCTCCACCTGCGACGCCTACCACCGCGTGCAGCCCGCCCCCGACGCCACCGAATCCGCCCGCGCCATCTCCGTCGCCCTCCACAACGCCCAGCTCCAACCGGACGCCCTCGATTACGTCAATCTCCACGGCACCGCCACCGCCCTCAACGACATTCTCGAAACCAAGGCCCTCCATCTCGCGCTGGGCCCGGCCGCCCGGCGCATCCCCATGTCGGCCACAAAATCTTTCATCGGCCACCCGCAGGGCGCCTGTGGGGCCGCCGGCATCGCCGCCACTATTCTGAGCGCCCGCGCCGGCTTTCTCCACCCCACCCTCAACCTCCATCAGGCCGACCCCGCCTGCGATCTCGACTACATTCCCCTCGCCGCCCGCCCGCTTCCGCCGGCCACCCGCTCCCTCACCGCCCTGTGCAACTGCATCGCCTTCGGCAGTAAAAACTCCGCCATCGCTCTCCGCATCCCCCTCCCCGCCTGATCCGCCGTTGCGGATTTCTTTTCTCCACATCGCGGATTCAATCGGCCAGCGCCTTGGTATAATCCAGCCGTTCGCACCTCAGGAGCCGGTTATGGCGGGATATCGCACTCCCGGAATTTTCTGTCAGATTACCGATCCCATTGACTCCGATGAGGGCACGCTGAGCACCTGGCCACAGCCCATCCCCGGCGACATTTACGAGCCCTGGAACCTCCTCGAGCCCCGTCTCTTCACCTTCCCCGATGCCAACGATGAAGGCTCCTGCGACGACGAGGGCGAGCAGTCCGGCAAGCACCCCAGCGAACATCCCAAGACCGGCGACGATCAGGCAGACGCCAGTTACAGCGGCAAAGCCTGGGTCGACTGGGCGAACATCCACGCCAAAAACAGCCAATCGATCGACGATCTGGACAACCAGTTCAAAGTGAAGGTGCAGGCCTTCATCAAAGCGCTCGAAGATGCCGGCGCGAACGTCAGCATTTCCGCCACGCGCCGCGACGCCAAGCGCGCCTATCTGTTCCACTGGGCGTGGCTGATTGCGCTCAAGAAAGTCAAAGCCAAACATGCCGAAAAAAAAGCCGGCATCCCCATCATCTGGGATCACGGCAACGACGCCGACAGCATCCGCGGGGCCCAGGAAATGGTCCACGGCTTCCATCTCTCCACGAAAAGCAAATTCCCTCCCGCCCTCAACAGCAATCACATCCGCGGCCTCGCCATCGATATGGATATCACCTGGAAAGGCAACCTCGAAGTCAAAAACAAAGACGGCAAAACCGTCTCCGTCCCCTTCATGGTCGACGTCGACAAAAACACCAAGCTCCACGCCGTCGGCGCCAGCTACGGCGTCAAAAAGCTCGTCAGCGATCCGCCCCACTGGTCCAGCAACGGCGGGTGACCGCGGTGCGCTGTTCTCCGTTCAAATGCTCGCCTCACTGGCCGCTTCCCCCAGCCCCGCCAGCACATCGCCAAAAACCCGGTTCGACACCAGCACCCCCGCATCCGTGATGCGCACCCGCTCCGCGCTCAATTCCACCAATCCCAAGTCCGCATACCGCCGCAGCACGCTCTCCATTCCCGTGCGAACCGCCGCCGCGTCCGCTTCGATGTGCGACGCGAATTCTCCATAATTCAACCCGGCAGCAAGCCGCAGCCAGAACGTCGCCGCCTCGGCAATCCACTGCCGCGCCGATCGCGCCTCCAATCCCGTCCACGGCAAGGCCCGGGCCTCATCCCGCAACGCATCCAGGTAATGCGCCAGGCTTCCCACGTTCTTCCACCGCCACGCCCGTGGTTCGCCTCCTGATGCCGCAAACTGCGCCGCCGCACTGGGCCCCCACGCCAGCCAGCTGCGCGCCTGCCAGTATTGCAGATTATGCCGGCACTCAAATCCCGCCTGCGCATGATTGGAAATCTCATACCGCGCGAAGCCCTCCGCGCGCAGCCGACTGTGGACCAGATCGAACATCGCCAGCTCCAGCTCCTCGTCAATCGGAGCGAATTCGCCCCGATGGAGCCGGGCCGTCATCGGCGTGTTGGGCTCGTAAATCAGCGAGTACACGCTCAGATGCCGCGGTGCCAGCGCGAGCGCCCGCTCCAGCGAATACTCCAGCGACCGCAGCGTCTGCCCCGGAATGCCAAAGATCAAATCCAGATTCAGGTTGGAAATCCCAGCCGCGCGTGCGGTGGCAAATGCCGTGGGCACCGACTCCGGATCGTGATCCCGCTGCAGCGTCCGAAGCTCCTCGACATTGAACGATTGTGCGCCAAAACTCAGCCGGTTCACGCCCGACGCCGCCAGCACGGCCGCTTTCTCCGCATCAAATGTGTTAGGGTTCGCCTCCACCGTAAACTCGAGCAGCCCCGCACGATCGATCGCCCCGCGAATCAGGCCCGTCAGCCGCTCAAGCTGCGCCGGCGACAGCAGCGTCGGCGTTCCGCCCCCAATGAAAATCGTTCGCGGCCGCAGCGCACAACCGCCCATCACCCGCCGGTGCAACTCAATCTCGCGCTCCAGCGCATCCAAAAACGCGTCCGCCTCCTCAAGATGCCCCGCCAGCGAATAAAAATCGCAATAATGACATTTCGACGCACAAAACGGCACATGCACGTACAGCGCATCGACGCCCGCCATCCCTGACCGCCAGAGCGCCTCCAGTTCCCGCGGCACCGCCGCAAAATCCGGCCGCACCGCCGATTGCAAAAGGTTCAGCACCATCCACCAAACGTACCACGACGCCCATCGCCGCACCAAACGCTGCTTCTCAATCCTCCCATCGCACCCGCGCCGCCAGCGCCCGAAGCTTCGCGCCCCGCGCCGCATGCACCCCCGCCACCTGCGCCACACGCCCAAGGACATGCGCCCGGAAATCCTTCACCCCGGCCCGATTCTGGCTCGCCGCCCCATGCCGCACGCAGTTGGTCAGCAGCGCCTTGAGCCGCTCGTAAGCCCGCCGCTCCACGTTTGGCCGCACGTTCACCACGACCCCCGCCACGCGCTGCCGCACGCCCGCCCGCATCACCCGGGTCTTGCGCTGGTTTACCACAAACCCCTCTTCCCGCGCGATAACATCGATGAGCACGCGCAGCCGCTGCATCGATCGCCCGAACCGCCGCCCAGCGGAAAATGTCAGGTCGTCGGCATAGCGCGTGTAATGGACCCCGCCCTCGCGCCCTCCCGCCGCCGCCGCCAGCCGCGACAGCCGCCGATCCAGCCGCATCGCCGCCAGGTTGGCCAGCGCCGGCGACGTCGGTGCGCCCTGCGGCAGATGGCGCGTGATCAACCGTTGCCGACGCAAAAAGTCTCCACCATCGTCTTCCCCACCATCGGCTGCGCGCCGCGGGCGCCGCTCCCACACATCCGCCGGCATCATCGTCGTGCACAACCCCATGAGCAGCCGCGATACCGTCGCCGAATAGCCCAGCGTGCGAAATAACCGGAACACCCGCGCCGCCGCCACAGACGCGAAAAAATCCTGCAAATCCATCCGCAGCACCACCGCCTTGCCGCAATGCGCCGCCGCGTTCGTCACCGGCGAGCGTCCCGGCACAAAGCCATGCGCCGCCGCATGCGCCGGCACGCGCTGCAGAATCTGCTCGAGGATTTGCCGCTGCATCGCTTTCAGCGTCGCCTTGGGAATCTCCAGCAAGCGCGGTGGGGGGGCTGCTTCCCTCTTCGCCGCGCGCCGCGCAATCCAGCGATAGCGGTAATTCCGCAAGGGTCCCTCCGCTTGCCGCCGGTTCCGCCCCGTTGCATCCGCCAGCCATTGCAGCCGCGGAACGGTCACTCCCAGCCACGCCGCCAGCGCGCCTTCGGTCGCCAGCGCCGGCAGGTCCACGCCTGCCAGCCGCGCCGGCCGCCCCTCCATCACGCCCCGCAGTTGCCGCACGCGCGTGATTTTCCCGGTGGTCACGCGAATCCCCCACCGCAGCGCCCCATGCAGCGCGGCGTCACCGCCCAGAAAAGTCACCAGTTCATGAAATCCCGGCCGCTGGGGAAATGCCTGCACGAGCCTTTGCCGCAGCCGCAAAATCCGCATGCCTGCGAGCGCCCGGCCCAGGGTTTCCTCCAGCCCGACCGCCGTCCACGCTCCCGCCAGCAACTCGCCGGCCACCGCATAGAGAAACCGCCGCCGATCGAACCTCATCGCGCCCCTGCCGCTCGACGAATCCACCCTTTGAAAGAATGCCGGGCGGCGGACCAACGAGTCTCGTCCCTGCGCGACGAATTGGGCGTGAAGCGCCCCGCACGTCGTGCGCCGCCTGTCGCGGGTGCAGTAAGGTCCCCGGGGTAACCCCGGAGCGACGGCCGAACCCTTGCGAGCGAACCGCCAACTTGGAGCCACCGCCCGGCGACCCAAATTCTCGATCCCCCGCGCAAATTGTCAAAGCATTTCCCGGCGAGGCATGCACCAGCCCCCGACTTCGCCCTCGCGCCGGCCCTTACCGCTTCTTCGCGCTCCTGGCGGAGTCTTCGAGCGCTCGGATCTTCTTGCGATTCGCCAGCTTCGCCACCGGGCTCATCCGATCCGTCAGCAGAATCCCATCCAGATGGTCGTTCTCATGCTGGATGATGCGTGCCGCGTAGTTTTCCAGGTTCTCACTGAAAGCGTGCCCATGCTCGTTGAGAGCCTCCACCCGCAGCCGCGTAAACCGCGGCACTTTGATGCGAATGTCCGGCAGCGACAGGCACCCCTCCTCGCCCTCCTCCGACCCATGCTCATCCGTCAGCACTGGGTTGATGTACACCTTGATGTCTTCGCGCTTCGCCGATTCGGCCGCCAGAAAAATCCGCTGCGACAACCCCACCTGCGGCGCCGCGAGGCCCACGCCCTTGTGCTCGATCATCAAATCCTTCATACGCTCGATCACCGCCAGCAGCCACGCATCAAATTGATGCACGTCCGCCGCGATCTTCTTGAGCACCGATGCGGGATATACCACCAGTTTCAGCGTCGCCGGATCAGGCCGGCCAACCGTTGTGGGAGCGTGTGTCTTCATGCGGTCATTATAGGGAACAGCCCACCCCAGCGGGAGTGATCTCATACGCCGCCGGCAGCCCGGCCTCAGCCCCGCGGGATGAACACGTTGAATTCCTGCAGCGCCTTGTCCAGCGTGTCATGGAACGTGAACAGCTTGTGCAGATTCGTGATCTTGAAAACCTTGTACAGCTCCGGCCGAATCCCCGCGATCAGCACCCGCCCCCCGACGGGATCCAGCGCCTTCTTCAACTGCAGCAGCACCCCCAGCGCCTGCGACGACATGAACCGCACCGCCGAGAACTCCAGGATCAGCTTCCGGTGGTCCTGCTTCTCCGCCAGTTCCAATAGATTTTTCCCCAGCGTTTCGATATTCGCCGAATCCAGAACCGCCACGTTCTGGAAGCTCACCACCGTCACATCCTTGTAGGTTTCCACCAGCAGTTGATTGTCCACGAGCGGCTCCTGCGCACGAATGTCGGGGGGCCGCTCTTTTCACGGCGGCAAAACAGTTATCGGCAAATACCCGGTGAGTGTCAATTCCTGCCCCGCTGAGAAATCAGGGCAGAAGACTTCCCTGCGCCTCCCCCGACCCGGCCTCCCGCTCCAGATCCAGCATCCGCCGCTTGGCCTTCACCCCGCCGGGCGCCGTGAACCCCGTCATCGACCCCGTCGAACCCACCACCCGATGGCAGGGCACCAGCACCGGCCAGGGATTGCGCCGCAACGCCGCCCCCACCGCCCGGCTTGCCGCCGGATTCCCAAGCGCCCGCGCGACCTGCCCATACGTCCGCTTACACCCGCAAGGAATGCCCGCGACGAGCTCCAGCACCCGCCGCTGAAACGCCGTCACGCCTGACCAGTCCAGCCGCGGCGACCAGAACGTCCAATGATCGACGAACTGCCGCTGCGTCAGGCCGTGCAGATTCGAGGAGTAATATTGTTGCAGGTACCGCACAAGGTGCGGCAACCATAGTGGAACCACTTCCGGATGAAAGCTTCCGTGTCCGTCGCCAAAAACTTCCTGACACTGTGGGTATTGTCTAAGCAATTGGGCCCTCAGCTCCTGACACGACAATCCCGGCGTGAGAATTCGGCATAGCAGCGCAGGAGACGGTTTTTGCGAAAAGGTGAACCCGCCTGCGGCATCGTCTGGGGGAGCCGTCCACACCACCCCCGCATTCCCCCACGCGGTTGGAATCAGCGCCAGATGGAACGTCGAGCGCGACGTTTCGCGCACCTGGGAGGGAACTCCTCCCTTCGACCTGGCGACATCCGGAATCTCACGAGGTTCTGCAACGACCATGGCCGCTCCTCGTTATGCTGGGGAAAGGCGTATGAGAGTAGTATAGGGGTGTGGTGCTGCACCGGGCTACTCCGATCCGCCTCTTTTTCGCATTGCGGACTCGTGCGCCGACCGAAATAGGGAGGTAGTTTCGGCTCGCAGTCGCCCGGGGCAAGACGCCCCGCTCAGGGAGTGGCAGGATGTTCGGACAGTATTTGACCACCGCGCAGAAAATTCAGGTCGGCGTCATCATCGGCGTCCTGAGTTTATCGGCCTATGAACTTTACACCGGCACGCGCCCCCAGCCCGACAGAAACATCGCCTCCTGGGTCGAACCCCGCCGCGTCGGCATCGATCCTTCCAAACCCATCAGCGCCAACAACCCCCTCGATCCCACGAAATCCGGCGTGGCCACCCTCTTCAACTGCTACGACGGCCGGCTGGAAATCATCGAATATCCCCCCGACAGCGGCCTGGGCATGCAACTGCGTTTCGAGCCCGACAAACGCCGCAAGACGTTTCAACTTTACAAAGACCCCACCGCGTGGATTTCCTCGATCAAGGATTCCTACCACCGCGCCCTGACGATGGCCGCATACAGCGCCGCCGCTCGGCGTCCCCTCGGCGTGCTCAACAGCGCCTCGCTCACCAAGGCCCAGCTCGCCCAGGAGAAAAAGGCCCGCGAGTCGATGCTGGGTGAAATCGCCCGCTTTGACGAGGAGGCCCAGGCCGGCGTGATCGAAAAACCCCTCTATGCCGCCCTGGTGAGCGCCCTGACGGACTTCCGCAAACTCCCCGGCGATACCCTGAAGAGCGCCCCCAAAGCGGCCGCCGCTCGCAAAGTCGTCGCCGCGGCGCTGGCGTACATGGATGCCGTCGAAAAGCGCCGCCTTTCCGCCGTCAATACCTATGTCGCCGCCGTCGACAAGCTCCTCCAGGACGCTCAAAAGCCCAAGGTCGCCACCGCCGGCCAAGCGCTGCAGAATCGCTGGAAGAACGGACCCATGACCGCCCCCGTCATGGCCGCCGCGCTGGCGCGATCCTGACTGACCGGCTCCCGTCGCCCTCCCTGCCGCCTCACGTCTCCAGAATGATTTTGCTTGCCCCGCCGCCCGCTTCGGCCGCGCCCTTGCTTCCACCGCCGGCTTCCGGGGGCGCCGCCTGGCCGCTCATGCCGGCGTTGATCGTGTCCTGCACCTTGCGCATGAAATCCATGTACTCGGCCTGCGTGCTGGCGAACTTCTTCAGCGTCGCGTTCATCGCGATCGATTGCTGCAGCCGCTCGAACTGCTGCTTCTCCGCCACCTCGATCGGCTGCATCTGCTGTTCCTTCATCGCCAGCGTCTCGATCAACTGCTCGTACTGCTGCAGCAACTGTTTCGCCCCGACGTCCAGGTCCAACTGCCGGATGATTTCCTTGTACCCGGACGCGATGGGATGCGTCGCCACCAGCCCCCCGAGTTTATGCGCCGCCGACAAGATTTCCGCCGTATCCGCCATGATCAACCCCAGTAAAGAGAACCGCTGCCCGCGCCACACCGGCGTTCCCTTCGATCATAGCCCGTGGCGACAACCTTGGCGAACGCAGACCGATCGCTCAAAAGACGTTGTGCCCCAGCGATGCCGCCGGCGTCTGCCGCGAGGCGGTCGTATCGCTCGTCGCAAATGTCCGGTGCAGGACCCCCGCGATCTCCCGCAACTGCACCATCAGCTCGGCAAATGTGTCAGGCAACAGCGCCTGCGGGCCGTCGCACATCGCCTTCGCCGGATTGTCGTGGCACTCCACCATGATGCCATCCGCACCCGCCGCGATCGCCGCCCGCGCCAGCGACGGCACGTACTGCCGATCCCCCGCCGCGTGGCTCGGATCCACAATCACCGGCAAGTGGCTCAGGTTCTTCACCACCGGCACCGCCGACAAATCCAGCGTGTACCGCAGGCTCGTCTCAAACGTCTTGATCCCGCGCTCGCACAAAATCACCTGCCGATTGCCCTGCGACAGCACATACTCCGCCGACATCAGCCACTCGCTGATCGATCCGGCCAATCCGCGTTTGAGCACCACCGGCTTGCGCGTCCGCCCGAGCTCGAACAGCAGGTTGAAGTTCTGCATGTTCCGCGCGCCGATCTGGAAAATGTCCGTATACCGCTCGATCGTCTGCACGTGCCGCGTGTCCATCACTTCCGTGATCACCGGCATGTTGTTCTCACGCCCCGCATCCCGCAGCCACTTCAGCGCATCCTCGCCATGCCCCTGAAACGAATAGGGCGACGTCCGCGGCTTATACGCCCCGCCCCGCAACACCGTGGCCCCCGCCTGCTTCACCTCCCGCGCCAGCTGGAAGACCATCCCCTCATCTTCCGCCGCACAGGGCCCTGCGATCGCCACGCAATGCGTTCCGCCCACCTTCACCACGCCCCCTTGGGGACACGGTATCTCGATGACGGTGTCCTCTTTGTGGAACTCCCGGCTCGCCAGCTTGTAGGGCTTCATGATCGGGAGAACCTGCTCCACGCCGTTGATGCTCTTGAGGTGCTCCGGATCGACCTTGACCTCTTCCCCCACCACGCCGATGACCGTGCGGAACTGCCCGCGAGAAAGGTGCGCCTGAAGGCCCAAGGCCTCGATCTGCGAGACAATATCGTTGATAAGGCCTTCAGAGGCCTCCGGTTTCAGAATGACGATCATGACGGATTCCTGTCCAAGGGAATAATGCGAAGATCAGCCATTATGGCCGAACGCCGCCGCCAATTCCATCCCACAGCGCGCTGCGCTTGCCGGGCGGGGGGGGTATTGGGTATAGTGTTGGACTCGGATAATCAGACACGGAGCAAGCGTCATGTCCCTGGACCGCAGCCTCAAAGGCAAATCGACACTGGAACGCCACCGCAACGTGCTTCGCCGGTCGGAGCGCATTGTGATGCTGGAAGATAACGACAAGTGGGCCGAGGGGAAGAATTCGGTGTTCAACCTGGTGAAGGTGGCGCATCGCAAGCAGGTGGCCGCCAAGAAGGTCAAGGCCGAAGCGACCGCCGAGGGCGCCGTTGCGACCGCCGCCGCTCCGGCCGCAGGCGCGAAGGCCCCGGCAGGCGCCGCCGCCGCCGCACCGGCCGCGAAAGCCGCCGCTCCTGCCGCCAAGGGCGCCGCCAAGAAGTAGACCTTGCTCCCGCCCGTGACCGGTGAATTGTGAACTGGTTATTTTCCACGGTTGGGTAGGCCTTGAATTCAGCCTCACCTTGACTTGGCCGATGAAAACGGTAACGTAAACACTCTCTGGCGATCCCTGCTTTTTCGGTCTCCAGAGGACATTCCGCGGTAGCTCAATGGTAGAGCAGCCGGCTGTTAACCGGCTGGTTGTAGGTTCGAATCCTACCCGCGGAGCTTTTTAGCCCCCCCTCCCCCTCCCCGAGTTTTCTCCTACTTCTTCAAAATTCCCCATCACCATAAAAACATGGCCCGTGCCCATCACTCGATGGGGGAGTCTGGGCATGCTGGATAACGGGCGGAAATAAAAAGACTTCCGACAACTCGGAGGTCTTTTGCTTCTTTGGTAAAAAAGGGGGGCGCTTAGAAGGAATAGGTGCCATAGAAAGCGCTGTTTTCATCCGAGCGTTCCCACGGATCGCCCACGTGCCCGGCGCTGTACGCTGAAGACTGCGTGTACCCCACCTTCCGGCCCTCAAGCGGGATCAGCGGCGAATACCACACGAGATTGGGCTGTTTGCAGCATTCGCCATTGGGCATGGGCTGCACGGACATCTCGCCGAAGTTGGGTGCCTCGACGACGTAGTTCCCATCACCGTGGCTGAATGTGACCGGACCGCGGCGCACCGCAGTGAGATCGCCAAGCTGCGCGTGGAGCTTCGACCGCACCATGTCGGCGAAAGCCGCCGCCTGGGCATTGGACGCATGGGTGTCGATAACGAGCTCCGATTTGCGCGGGGCGTTTTCTCCAAGATTGTCCGATGAATCCACGGCCGCCATCGCGTTGACGCCCGAAAGATCCACGCCGTTCCACACCCCGCCGGTTACATGCCACGCGAGCACCGCATCCTGCCCGATCGTGACCAGCTCGCCGTTGTAATGGCAGGCCCCCGCGAACACACTCGCGGTCCGGGCTTCCACGTATTGCGCGCTCAGGTGATTGGCCGTCGCCGGAAGCGAAGGCGCCGGAGCAATGGCGGCGGTGAAAAGGGTCAACGGAAGGAGGGCTTTCAAGAGCATGCGGCACCTCGAGAATGATTTAATGACCGCCCGGCGAAGGCACATCTGACAACACCGCGATTATAGCGAGAAGCGGGGGTGGCATGGCAACGTTTTTGCGAAACGCCATTGGAAAAGATGGAACCTCAGGGCCATCCGAGCGTCAAAGAGATGACCCGAAGCGAATTCCCCAAAATGGAGCGACGGTGCTGGTTCGCTGGAAGCTGAGTTTGCTGATGGTGTGCGTTGCGGGCATGCCGGCGATCGTACGCGCACAGACCATTGAAGACGCCCGGCTTATCTCCGCGCGCTACGTGGCTGCGATGAATCGAAAGGGGTACAGCTTCCTGACCAACGATGAACTGGATCGGCGACGGGCAGTGGTGGCTGCGGATGCGGCGACGTGGCTGAAGAAGCCGCTCGGGGAGCCGGAACGGGCGGCGGTGCTGGAGGGAGTAGACCGCTGCATCGACCGGCTGTACACGTCATCGGCAGGGAAAGTGAATTACGGCAACGGATTCGGCAGCGGCGGTGAGGAGTGGATGTACCTCAACGACCGGGATTATTTTTTGACGTTTCGTTATCACCTGTGGGCGGCGCTCTCACGGGGGGAGCCGACACCGGAGGAAGCGAAGCGTCGTGCGGCACAGCATGCATGGATGCGGGATTATCTCAAGTCGCTGCCCGACCGCGGGATTCAGGAGCCGGTGCCGCGGGAAGGGATGCAACCGAGCGACGTGCGGGCGTGGGCATTGGCGGAGCTGGAGAAGGATTTCGCGGATCCGCTGGATCCGCTGTTTGATCCGTTGCCGGAAGACGGATTCGCAAAGTTGCAGGCGCGGTTCAAGCAATTCAGCAATGGTCTGGCGTCAGACATGCATGACATGGAAGTCGCGGGGCTGACGTCGCGGTTTGTGGACCGGGAAGATCCATCTGGCCGCTACGGGCGTGTCTATGCGGGGAAGCTGCCATTTCAGGATACGGTCATCGATCTCTGGGGCGATGGCCCGAGTCTGTATTTTGAATCGAATGCCGAGTACCGAGGCAACCACGGCACCATTGGCGAACACATGGCCTTTGACGTGGTGCGATGCGCGGAAATGCGCCCGGCGGAGGCGCGCCTTTCAGGCGAGGCACTCGAAGCGTGGCTCGCAAAGCAAGGACGTGGCGAGCTCACGCTGGTCGGCGCGGACCTGACAGCGGTGCGCGGGGCAAAGCTGGCGGTGCTGCCGGTGAAAAACTGGTTTGAAGCCGACCAATGGACGGTGGAGGAATTGCGCGGAGCGATTCACGATGCGGGCACGACCCAGTTGTCCATAAAGGGGCTTCCGCCGATGAATGGGGTTCACCGGATCGATCGCAGCGAAGGAGAATTGTTTGCAGTGGTGGAGAACAAGGAGGGTCGGGTGGCGGTGGCATGTGTCCACAATTTTGAATTCAACACGGCGATGCTGTGGTGCCGGATACGTCCCGTCGAGAAAAAGTGAACGGGCGCCGGGGCGTAGCGAACGGCCGACGGGTCACAGGGGTTTCGCGAGGGCCGAGCGGTAGCACGAGCGAGAGGGCGTGCACACTTCAGGGTAGGCGTGTCGGCCATCAGGACCGATGGGGAGCTGCGTGTGATAGCACCAGCAGTGGCCGGAGTGGTCGTAGATGTCTTCGGGCGTGGCGGGAATCTGGTCGGCGGTAAAGATCTTCTTGGAGCGCAGGTCGCCGCAGAACGGCGTCAGGGAGACGTGGCGGGCAGGGGGGGTATTCATGACAGGCTCCCGGGAGGAACGCGAGAGAATGACGAAGCACGATTGATGGATCAGGCGGTGAGGCTCGCGATGGCGCGCCGCATGAGCGTCTGGGTGAGAGGGACTTTGTAGGCGTTATGTTCGAGGGGGTCCGCATCCTGGAGCGCGATCTGGGCGACGTTGAGCAGCGTGGCGGCGTCGGGTTTCTTGCCGATCAGCGCTTTCTCGGCGTCCGGCACGCGCCACGGGATCGGCGCCACGCCCGCCAGCACGAGCCGCGCGTCCTTGACCGTGCCGTCCGCAGCCATCTCCAGCGCGGCCGCCACCGCCGACATCGCAAAATCCAGCGACTCGCGCTCCTTGAACTTCAGGTACGTGGATTTCGCCGCCAGCGCCGTAGCAGGCACCTGAACCTCCGTCACGATTTCACCGGGCTTCAGGACATTTTCGTGACGGACGGAAACCTTTGGCAACGCGAAGAACTCCTGCACGGGGATCGTCCGCGAGCCCTCGGGGCCCGTGATCGTAAGCGTGGCATTCAGCGCGATGAGCATCGGCGCCAGATCGGAGGGATGCACGATATAGGAAGGTCCCCCGGCGATGATGGCGTTGTATTTATTCTGGCCGATTGACGCGTAGCACTCGGTGCCGCCCTTCTTGAGGCATTTGACGGTCTCGAGGCGGAAGTACCAGCAGCGCGGACGCTGGCACAAATTCCCGCCGATCGTGCCGATGTTGCGGATCTGCGGGGTCGCGATGGAATGAGCCGCCTGCGCAAGCCCGGGAAAATTCTTGCGGATCGTCTCGCTCTCTTCGATCGCCGTGATCGTCGCCAGCGCGCCAATCTTGAGCCCGCCCCTGCCGTCGTCGGCGATCTTATCGAGCCCCTGAATCGTCTTGAGATTCACGACACGCGGCGCTGGCGTGATGTATGCCTTGATCGTCGTCAGCAGATCCTGCCCGCCGGCAAGCGCCCGTGGCAGTTCGTCCGGATCGGTCTTGGGATCGCTCGGCGTGAGTAGCTTGACGGCGGCCTCGACGGTGGGGGCGTTGGCAAATTCGAAGGCGTTCATGATCGATCCCAGCCTAAATGAACCACAATTGGACACCAATGAACAAATCAGAGCTAAACGTTCTTCTGCTGGGCAAGCGCGTTGAGAATCTTGTCCGGCGTGATCGGCAGCTCGCGGATGCGCACCCCAATCGCGTTGGCGACGGCGTTGGCGATGGCGCCCGACCCCGGGATATTCGCCGGCTCCGCAAGGCCTATCACCTGGTTCCGCTCGTCGCCGTCGTCAATAATCGGGATGAGTTCCGGAATCTCCAGGCATCCGGGCAGCTTGTAATCATTAAACGCCGGGTTGACCATCACCCCCAGGTTGGAATCCATGACCCGGCCTTCGTAGAGCGCCATCCCCAGCGACTGGATCATCCCGCCGTTGATCTGCGACTCCGCCCCCATGCGGTTGAGAATCAACCCGCCATCCTGCACGTGCGCCATCTTCACGACGCGAACGTGCCCCGTCTCCATGTCCACTTCGACCTCGGCAAAGGAAGCGCCGTGAGCGCCATTCCCGGAAAGCCCGGGTTTCCATTCCCCGCGGACTGAAAGCCCGCCGCTGGGAAGAAACGCGCACGCCTGCTTCCACGGAAGCGCCTTGCCGTTGCCCGCGATCTGCCGGTCCGCGAAGAGCACCGCCGAGGGGTCCGCCCCCAGGTGCGGCGCCACGCGATTGGCCATTTCCGTTCTCGCGTTGTACGCGGCGTCCTTGACCGCCGGGGCAAGAGAAGCTGCGGTTGTGGAACCGCCGGAAGCCACCCCGTTGGTGAACCGCGAATCGCCGATTTCCTCGAGCACATCGTTGTAATCGAGCCCGAGTTCTTCGGCGACGATGGCGCGCACGTAGGTGCGCGTGCCCGTGCCCAGGTCCTGCGAAGCATTCTGCACGGTGACCGAGCCGTCCTGCCCAATGTTGACGGTGGCCACGCAACCGCCGCGTCCGCCGCCCCCCCACGCCCCGATGCCGCATCCCATGCCGCGGACGAGCGAGGATCCATTGGCAGACTTTCCCGGCGTTTTGTTGCGGTTCCAGCCGATCGCCTTGGCGCCCGCATCGAGCTGCCGAACCCAGGCCGGATCAGGAACGTTCTTTTTGCGAAACTCGACCGGATCCATCCCCAGCTTCTCGGCCAGTTCATCCATCAGCGATTCCATCGCGAAACACGCCTGCGGATGGCCCGGCGCACGCATCGCCACCGACGAATCCTCGTTCGTGTTCACGGTCGTCTGTTCACGATACGTGTGCTCGGCATGATACTGATAGGGCTGCGCGGCAATGTTCGAGCGGCCAATCCCCGGCAGGGCGTGCTGGATGCAATGCACCGCCACCAGCTTGCCATCCTTGGTAGCGCCCGCCTTGAACGTCTGGATCGCCCCCGGTCCGTTGCCCGCTCCAAGAAACTCCTCCCGCCGCGTGAGCACCAGCTTCACCGGCTGGCTGAGCTTCTTGGAAAGCCGGCAGGCCCACTGTCCCACGATGCCGATGCCGAACTTGGAACCAAATCCCCCGCCCATGTTGTAGACGATGCCGGCAATTTTTGATGCCGGCAGCCCCAGTTCCCGGGCCGCATCCGTGGCGATCGAGTTGCACCCCTGCGTCGAACAATACACCGTGGCCGAATCGCCGCCGGAATAATCGCAGACCACCGAGTGCGTTTCCAGGCAGCAGTGATGCATGATGACCGACGTATAGGTGGCCTCGACCGTGACGTCGCACGATTTGAGCGCGTCGAGCACCTGCTCCGGGTTGCCTCCGCGATTGCCGCCCCCGCGAAAACCCCCGCGTCCGCCGCCGCCGCCATTCACTGCCGCCGGCGCGCCAGGCTTCATTGCGTCCTCAGCGGTCACCACAAACGGTAGCTGTTCCCACTCGATGGCCACCGCATGCGCCGCTTCTTCCGCGGCTTCGAGCGTCTTGGCCGCGACCGCCGCCACCGGCTGGCCTTCGAAACGCACCTCCTCGAGGTTCGGAAATGGCACCACCGCCAGCACGCCCGGCACCTCCTCCGCCGCCGCCTTGTTCACCGACTTGATCCGCGCATGCGCATGCGGCGACGTGACAAAGCACGCATAAGCCATGTTCGGCACTTTCACGTCGTGCGTGTATACCGCCGTGCCCGTCGCTTTGTGCGGACCATCCGCCCGCGGCAGATACGTGTTGATCAGCCGGTGCTTGTCCTTCGGACCCCACGCCGGGGCATCCGTGTCATCGACAACGATCTCTTCCTCCCCCGACGGAACACCATTGACGATCTTGGGCACGAGAATCGTTTTTTTGCCGGGTTGCGTGGTGGGCATGGCAGCTCCGAGGACTGAACACGTGAAAACGCGGGACGGACGCGGCGACGATAACGGCGGCCATCAGGTCTTGTTCGCCTTCGCGGCCGCCAACGCCGCGGCGAACACGTGCGGATAAGTCCCGCATCGGCAGAAATTCCCCTTGCAACGCTCCTTCACCTCCTCCAGCGTCGGATCCGGATGCTTGTTCAGAAAATTCGAAATGTTCGTCACAAACCCGGACGTGCAATACCCGCACATCATGCCATCCTTCTCCACGAATGCCTTCTGCACCGCGTTGGGTTTCTCCGGCGTCCCCAGCCCTTCCACCGTCGTGATTGTCCTGCCGATCGCATCCATCGCCAGCACCGAGCACCCGTACACGATCTTCCCGTCCAGGATCACCGTGCACGCGCCGCATGTGCCCGCGTTGCATACCAGCTTGGGCCCGGTCAGTGGCTGATCCAGATGGTCACGCAGCGCCGAGACCAGCGTGGTCCGCGGTTCCACCGTCACTTCCCGGTCCTTCCCATTAACTTTCAACGTGATCGGCGTCGGGCCCGACATCGGCGCCGCCGGATCACCGGCCGGGGCGGCGCTGGCCGGCGGTTGCTGGTGCAGCAACCCTTCCGCCGCTGCCGCCGCGACCGCGGCGCCTTTCAGGAAACCGCGCCGCGACACCGCTGACAATTTGCGATCCGCTGGCGAACCATTGGCCGGGGGGGACGGAGTAGCCGACATGCGAACCTCCTCTTGGCTTCGAGGTCGGTGAGATCGGGATGGATGAACCGGACCTGCAGGAACAACGCTCGATCGGGCAAAATATGACAGAGTCGCGGAGGAACCTTCGCCGGTGAAAAGAACCCCCCCGCCCCCTGCACATGCCGGTTGGCCCGCCTCTCGGGATCAACCGCATCTGAGAATCAGTGGCCGGTGGTCGTCCCAGGAATGTTGCCGCTGCCGCCAAAGTTTTGCGGCAAAAGACCGTTCACGTTGATCGCATTGCCCAGGCCCGCCTGATTCACCGCCCCCTGTGCGCTGTTCACGCCGCTGCTGACAAGCCCCGGAACCCCATTGAACGTAAAGCCGTTCAGCCCGCTGGAGACGCTGCTGGAACTGCTCGGCGTCCCCCAATTGGGAAGCGCAACCCCGTTGAGATAGCCCCCGTTGCTCACGCTTCCTGACTTGAGCTGGCTCACCGGCACGCCGTTGAACGTGTCGCCCGGTTGCCCGTCAGGAACGAAGGAACTGGTTTGCGCCGCCGCCGTCGGATTCGACGAAACCGTCGAGCAACCCGCCGCGCACACACCCGCAAGCAGAACCGTACCCAGCAGTATCAGACGCATGATCACCTCTCGTGTCCGGCCTCACCGGGCCGGAGGAAGCGTGGAGGGATTTCCCGGACTTGCTGTCGCGCCAGCCGAGCCCGACGGACCCATCATACCCGGACTTCGCGGCGTTGCCACTGGATTTGTCCCCGCCGCAGGCGGAAAAAGCCCGCTGCCCCCCGTGTTGATCGCCGGTCCCGCCGCGCCCCCGGGCGCCGCCGGCGCTGGGCCCGCCGTTCCGCCATAGCCCGGTATCGAGGTCACGTTCCCCCCCTCCACCTGATCCGCCGGCAAATTCGTCGTCCAGTGCACATCCCCCAGGAAGTCCTTGCCCGACATAAAAGAGGTGGCCGGCGGCTGGTTCGTTTTCGGAACTTCTTTCTTCCGGGCGCTCGAAATCGCCCAGCCGTTCTTCTGAAATTGCGCCAGCCGCGCGCCCGGTGATCCGTCATAAATCACCCGCGTCTCCGTACAGGCGCACAACGCCACCGGAGCGATCAACAGCACTGCGGCACGACGCATCTGAGCCTCCAACTCTCGACACAACATCACCGGCGGAAACGCCCCCGGCCGCGCCCGCGCCGGCCACGCTTCCCGCGACCCTGCCCTCCGCCGCCCTGGCCCTCGCCAGCCTGCGTCCCCTGCCGCCGGGCCCGCTGCCGCGCCTCTTCCTTGCGATCCAGACGCTTGGCGGCATTCTTCTTGCGGAACGGCCGGACCAGCTCCTCGGGACCCATCGCAGCCCCCGCCGGCGCCACTGGCCCCCCGGTTGTCCGGCTCTGGCGCCGCGGCTCCATCCGTCGCATCGCCGTGTCCCCGCCGATGCTCGATCCATGCTCCAGCAGCCGCAAATCAAGCTGCCGCGCCGGCACGTTCACGTTCACGATCTGCACCTTGGCCCGGTCGCCCAAAGCGATCCGCCGCCCCGTCCGCTGCCCGCGCAACACGCCCGTGCGCTCATCAAACTGCCAGAAATCGTCCGGCAAATCCGCAACCCGGATCATCCCTTCTACCAGAAACCGCGTTGACTGCACAAACACCCCAAAGCCCGTCACCCCCGTCACCACCCCGTCGATCACATCCCCAATGTGCTCCGACAGCAATTGCAGCACCTTCACCGCCCGCAGATCGCGCTCCGCATCCGCGCTGCGACGCTCCGTGAACGAAAGATGCTTCCCCAACACCACCAGCGTCGCATAGTCCGGCGTCATGCCAAGTTTGTCCGGCATCATCCCCGCGCCCGGACGCTGCCCCGCCAGGCCGGACGTAAGATCCGTTTCCGGAATGCGACCCGCTTCCTTCCGCCGCCGCCCGTCGCTCTTCTTCCCGCGCCCCTCCTGCTTCCGCGCCAGCACCGCGTCAAAGCACCGGTGGATCACCAGGTCCGCATACCGCCGAATCGGGCTCGTGAAATGCGCGTAATTGTCGCTCGCCAGCGCGTAGTGACCGATCGGCTGCGGCGAATACTCCGCACTCGACATCGTCTTGAGCACCGCCAGATGCACCGCATACGCCACCGGCGTCCCCCGAACGCTGTCCAGCATCTGCTGCAGCGCCTTGCGGTCCAGAATCTTCGGCACCTTCCGCCCCGCCACCATCATGAACTGCCGCACCTGCTCCGTGTCCATCACGTCCGGATCCGGATGGATCCGCCGCAGCACCGGCAGCCCCGCCTTCGTCAGCCAGCGCGACACCGCCTCGTTCGCCTCCACCATGAACATTTCGATGATCTTGTGCGTGAACGAGTCATCCTCCGGCTGCGCGTCGACGACATGCCCCTCCTCGTTGATGACCAGCTCCACCTCCGGCAAGTCCAGAACGATCATCCCCTCGTCCAGCCGCCGGTGCCGGATGATCCGCGCCAGCCGATCCATCCGCAGCAGCAGCTTCCGCACCTCATCGCTCACGATCGGCACGTTCGGATTCGGCGGCGCCTCCAGCAACCCCTTCGTATACGGCTGCCCTTCCCCCTTGGCGTCATCTATCACCGCCTGCGCCTGCTTGTACGTCAGGCGCTTCCTGCTCTGGATCAGCGTGTTGGCGAACCGCGTCCCCACCACGCGCCCCTGCGCGTCATAGCGAATGAACGCCGATTTGCACAACCGCGGCTGATTCTCCTGCAGCGAACACACGCCGTTGGAAAGAATCTCCGGCAGCATCGGAATCACGTACCCGGGAAAATACGTCGAGTTCCCGCGCGTGCGCGCTTCCATGTCCATCGCCGTTTCCACGCCCACGAAATGCGACACATCCGCGATGTGCACCCCCAGTTCCCACGCCGCACCCGAACTGCCAGCCGCCGCCGAATCCATCAATTGTTCCAGATCGTCATCGCTCGCACCATCCGCCGGCAAATCCTCAAACCGCGCCGCCCCCTTCAGATATTTCAGAGAAATCGCATCATCAAAATCCCGCGCATCGTCCGGATCGATCGTGACGATCAATTCCTCGCGCAGGTCCTCCCGATCGCCGGCCAGAGCCCCCTCCGGATCGTAATTCCGCGCCGCCTGCCGCGCCTGCTCCAGCACCGCCTCCGGAAATTCCGTCGGCAAATCGTACTGCCGGATCACGCTCTGCAGCTCCACTTCCGGCTCGCCCTTCGCCCCCAGCACCTCCGTAATGACCCCCTGCGCCGGTTCTTCCCCTTGGGGAAACCGCAGCAGCTCGACGACCACCTTGTCATTTTCCGCCGCATTCTTCGCCCCCACATCGCCGACTTCGATCGGGCTGCGAAAAATCTTGCCATCCGGCTGCACGATCCACCGGCCGTTCTGCTTCGTCAGCGTCCCGACAACCTTGTTCGTCGCCCGTTTCAACACCTCGATGATGCGTCCAAAAATATTTTTCTTGTCGCGCGTGTCGTACTTGTCGCGCACGATCACCTTGGCGACGACATAGTCGCCCGTGACCGCATCCAGGTTCTCGCCGATCGGGATGAACAGGTCCCCGTGCGAATTGGTCTCTTCCGGAATGACAAAGCCGAACCCGCGTTGCGTCTGCCGATAGGTGCCCGTCACCTTGTTGCCCATCGCCGGCAGCGTGAGCAGTCGGCCATCGCCGATGACAACGCGCCCGGCAGCGGCAAGTTCATCCACCGCCCGCTCGAACGCCGGCCGGTCCGCCGGCGCGATGTTCAACCGGTCCGCCAGCTCGATCGAGCGCACCGGCTGCCCGTTCTGGCTGCCGAGTAAATTGATGATTGGTTCGTGATACAGTTGGGTCAAAATCCCATCTCCTTGGCCCCTCCCCGAGCGCGGCAAACGCAGCCGGCGCAACTTGAAACGGCCGTAGTATAACCGAGGTTTTAATTGTCTGAATGGATAGCCGCTGGAAACCCCAAAACCCCCGACCTTCCGCGCCCGTCAAAAAACGGACTTCCATACACTATAGCGAGTATCGACCAGAAAAGCCAGCGCGTTGCGAAAAAATCGATGGCTTGTCGATCTTGCCGTTCGGGCTCGTCAGGCCGAACGCTTTTTCATCCAATGACGCAGCGCGTCCGCGACCAGTTCGGACACACTCTGGCCGTGGTCCGCCGCGTATTTGTCAGCCTGCTCGATAAGCGATTTTTCCAGCGATAGCGACATGCGCGTGCGCCGCAGACCGGTAGCGCTGCCACTTTCTCAGACGCGCAACTTGCGCGGATGTCGGTCTGACGGCGGCCGGTTCATATCGAGGATCGTCGTACTGCCTTGTCGCCTCAGCCAACTCCTCGGTCGTCATTTCCCAATAGGCCTTTCGCTTTTTCATCGCATTCTCCGGCGTAACCGCCGTTTTTCCATTGAAGTCAGACCACGGGAGTGAATGATATAGGCGGCGTGGGTGGGATCAATAACGAAGATGACTTGGATGTATTTTCCACTGGCGGTTTGGCCCCGAACGAGCCACTTATCGCGCCCGATCGCCTCCGGTTAGGGCCGTCGGGCGTGATCCAGCACATACTCCGCTTCTTCGCACGAAATGCCATGCGCGGCGATGTGCTCCACGTTCCAGACATTTCCATCTGTAGCCGTCATGCATGAACAGTGCCGATGCGATTTTTGGCGCGCTGGGTCACTCAGATCAGTTTCCGATGACGCACGTCAACCATATACGGTTGCATGCGCGCGCCCGGACAATCGCTGGGACCAAGTTCCCTGTGCGTGTAAACACGCGAGATGGGCACGGAGTATTCAGAACGCGACAGCCTTCCGAACGTGAGAATCCGGGCCTTCTGCGCAGCCGTGGGTGTTTGCACGTTGAAATTCCCCAACACCACGATCCCCAGATTGTGCTCGTCCTGCCCCTTCACATGCGCCCCCTGATACCGTAGCGACCGCAACTGAAATACCCGCCCCGTCCGATCGATCGCGAAGTGATACCCGATATCCGCCCATCCCCGCTGGTTCACGTGATACTCGCGCACCAGCTCCAGGTGCTGCGCCGTCTCCGCAAACCCGTCCTCCAGGAACGGCACGTCCCGCCCGTTGTGCACATCGCCGGAATGATGGAACGTGATCCGCGTCACCCCATTCATCGGCTCAATTTGCGATTTCACCACCCCATACCGCGTCCACGCGCTCCGCGGATAAATCCCAAACGAATTCCTCCCGAACGCAGGAACCGGATGAACCGTCGGCGGTGGCGCCGACGGAGGTCCCGCCGGTACCATCGGCGCTGGCACCGGCAAACGCTCCGAATCCGGTAAATCCGCCTCCGGCAGGTTCGCCACCACCGGATAGCCCCCCTCCACGCTGCACCCCGCCAGCCCCGCCGCCACAATGCCCCCCGCTCCCAACAGAAATTCCCGTCTCGTAAAACTCATGGCATCCTCAGATGAGGCGTTGCTTGCGGACCAAAACCATATACGGCTGCATGTTGTCCCCAGGACATTCCGTGCTCACGATCTCCTGGTGCGTGTACACCTTTGCGATCGGCAGGTTGTACTGCTTGCGCAGCAGCGACCCGAACACCTTCACCTTGTCCTTCTGCGCCTGCGTCATCGCCTGCAAATCAAAATTCCCCAGCACCACCACCCCTACGTTGTGCTCATTGTTGTAACGCACATGCTGGCCCTGATACCGCAGCGACCGAAGCTGCCATACCCGCCCCGCACGATCGATCGCGAAGTGATACCCGATGTCCTGGAAATTCCGCGAGCGGTGATACTCCCGCACATATTCCAGGTGCTGCGCCGTCTCGCCGAAGTCGCTGGTCAGGAAGGGTTTAGGATCGCCGGAATGATGGAACGTGATCAGCCGCACACCATCCATCGGATCCACCCGCGAAAGGTCCGGACCCGCCTTCGCCCACATCGACCGCGGCAAAATGCCGTAGTTCCCCGCCGGTTCCTTCGCCACCACCGGCGGCGGCAGCGGGTGGGGCGGCGCCGGCGGAGCGTTCTCGCTGTCCGGAACCGCTAGTTTCCGCGGAGCCGTCGGATCGATCGGGTTCGGCAGGTTCGACATCACCTCCCCCACGCCCGTTCCGCCGTTCTCGCACGCCGTCAGGAATGCCGCCGCGGCCGCAAACCCCAACCCCCCGAGGAAAAACCGCCGGGACAGCCCACACCCACCGCCCGCGCCGGCCGCTGGCGGGGGGGTGTCCTTCTGCGAGCTCGCGGAAGACGGATCGGTCGGGGTGGGATCATCGGGTGGCAAAAATGACATAACGGGCTCACGATTGCGGCGTTAGCAAAAATACAGGGCCGGTGAGATGTGCCGGTCTACTCTGGTCAGGGTATCGGCAAGCCGCCGGTTCGCACTGGAAGAAAGCTCCCATCTTCTAACGAGTTTTTCCCGCCCTGTGAAGAGGCCGCTCCGGAGATTCAAATCATTTTGTGAAATTCCCTCCACCCCGGGTGGGCAGAGCCGGCAAAACTCAGCGGTTTCACCCTGGCTTCACGACGCCATGCTAACCTGCCTTCCGCGTCCAGGGGGAACCCCCCACAGACGCCGCCACAAAGGAGCCACCATGCGCAGACAAATCCCCTTTCTCTTGGCCGCCATGATGCCCTTCGCGTGCGCCGCCGCCCTGCGCGCCCAGGCCGTCACCCCCACCGAAGGCCCCTACAAGGTCATCAAATCCGAAAAGGTCGGCGGCGCCGGCGGCTTCGATTACGTCTACGCCGATTCCGCCGGACGCAAACTCTACATCCCCCGCAGCAACCGCGTGGAAGTCTACGACCTCGATACCCTCAAAAACGTCGGCACCATCGCAGACGCCAACAACGTCCATGGCGCCGCCGTCGATACCGCCAGCGGCCACGGCTTCTGCAGCAGCCGCCCCGTCGTCATGTGGGATACCTCCACCCTCAAGCCCATCAAAACCATCGATGTCCAGGGCAATCCCGACGGCATCTTCGCCGACGCCTCCTCCGGCTCCATCTACGTCCTGAGCCACTCCACCCCCAACGTCACCGTCATCGACGCCAAGGACGGCACGGTCAAGGGGACGATCGACATCGGCGGGGCGCCCGAACAGGGCGTCGCCGACGGCGCCGGCCACCTCTACATCTGCATCGAAAATGGCGCCGCCATCGCCGTCATCGACGCCAAAGCCATGAAAATGACCGGCAAATATGAACTCGGCGAAAATGGCGGCGGCCCCGCCGGCCTCTCCATCGACCCCAAAAACCGCGTCCTCTTCGCCTATTGCCGCGAACATCAAAACTGCATCGTCCTCAACGCCGACACCGGCAAAATCCTCAAAACCCTCCCCACCGGCAGCGGCGTCGATTCCGCCCAGTTCAACCCCCAAACCATGGAATCCTTCTCCTCCCATGGCGACGGCATCCTCACCGTCATCAAGGAAAACAGCCCCACCGATTTCGCCGTCGAGCAGCAGGTCCAGACCAAACAGGGCGCCAAAACCTGCACCCTCGACACCAGGACCAACGACATCTTCCTGATCACCGCCGAGCGCGCCCCCGCACGCGCTCCCGCCGCCGCACAGCCTCCCAATGCCGGACGTCGCGGCGGCCGCGGCGGCCGCGGCGGGGCGATGGTCCCCGATTCCTTCACGATTCTGGTGGTGGGCAAATAGAGCGGCCCGCTACCCAGCAGTCGCGGACCTGGATCTTTTTCCAGGTCCGCGGCCTTTTTGCCCCTGCTTGCGCCCGGTAAGCAGGGGGGCTATCCAAACCGTTCCCTTGCCGCGGCCATCACCGCCGCCATCCGCCGCGACCACGTGTGATCCGCCAGCGTCCGGCGCCGCCCCGCCAACGCCATCTCCGTATAACTCGCCGGGTCTCGCTGAATCCGATCCAGCGCTTCAATCATCTCCCCCTGATTCCGGAACGCCACGCATTCGCGACCGATCTCAAACAGCCCCGGCAACTCCCTCTGATAATGCGTCACCAGCAAGCCCCCCGACGCCGTGATGTCGAACGGCCGCAGCGGCATCCCCCCGTGCACGCACCCGCCGAATAGATTCAAACTCGCCCGCGATTGCGCATAAACCATCCCCGACTTTTCCCCCGCATGCTCCGAGTTCGCCCGCAGCCCAAGCTGATTCCACCCCTTGCCGATCAGCGCCAGCTTCCCGTGCAGATGTCGCTCCGCCGCCTGCACCAGCAGGTTCCGCGTCCGATGCATCCACACCGAATTCAGAATCTCCCACGGCAGCACGAATCGCCGCCACTCCGGACGCGCCGCATCCGCCCTCAAATGCCGCGTCTGCTCCGGAATCGCCCCCGCCGCCGCGATGCACTCCGCCAACGGCCTGTCCTGCGCCGCCTGCTTCCGGTCGATCGCCGCCCGCGCCCACGCCACCAGCGGATCCACATCCGTCTCGCACCACGCGCACGCAAAATGGCAGTTCCCCAGAAAACACGCCGCCAATGGACGCTGCTCCACCGCCACAAAACCGCTCGGCCAGAACTCCGGCAAACATGCCAGCGGCACGTGCACCGTGTTCCTCACCCCGCAAAATGCCCCCAACTCCTCCAGCACATCCACATCCCACACCACATTCAGCGTCCGCTCATCGCGCAGCGCCCCCAGATATGCCTCCGGACCGATCCCCCGCCCCGCAAACGGCGGCTCGCTCCGCGGCTCATCCCACCAGTAATTCACCAGCGGCACGCCCGCCGCGTTGTGCAGCAGTTCCCCCGTCCCCGGATGCGGCGCCAGCGCCGCCGCATTCCCCCCGATCATCACCTCCACCTTCATCCGCCTGATCACCGCGATCGCCTGCGCCCACAGCGTATCGAACGTATCGAAAGCCGCTTCTTCCGTATAAAGCAGATACAGCGGCTCGTACACCAGCACGTTGTATCCCAGGTTCAACAGCGCCAGCGCCATCTGCTCCGTCCACCAGATGTGCGAGCAGATCATCACCGTGCGCGTCGCCCCCGGCGTCGCGAAAAACTGCGTCGTATACGGCGTCCGGCGGCTGTTGAATTCGGCAAGCGACACAGGCATGGACGCCTCGAATGGACGGACCTTTCACCAGCACATCACAACGCCGCAATCGCATCCAGCGCCGGCAACGGATTGTCGCATCGCAGCGCTTCCAGAAGCTCCGGCGTGACCGCAAAACCACGCCGCAGCGCGGGCGCCACCACCATCAACGCGCTCTCATCAATCAACGCCGCCGCCAGTTTGCCCAGCAGCCCATACACCTGTCCCTGGCCGACACCCACCGGCGCGGCCGTCATCTCCACCGAACACCAGCCCTGGTGCGCCCGCAGCGCCGCGCTCACCGCCGAACTCAGATTGTCCCCCAGATCGCGCGCGTAAAACCCCGGCGGCGTCGTCACCGCCAGCCGGATGCCCCGATGCTGGATAAACGCCGCCCCGCCACCCTCCGCGCTGAGCGCGCAAAAATCCGCCGACGCCGACGCCGGCACCGTCGGCAACTCCGCGTTCCACGCCTTGTTCACCCGCTCCGCGAACTCCTTCGCCCCCATCTCGTCGATCGCCCGCCGCTCCCGCTGCAAAATCACCAGCGACACCGGCGCGCCGCTCACCACCTCGCTCGCCGGACGCACCCGCAGCAACTGCCGCACTTCCTCATCGAACAGCACCGCATGCCGCGCCGCCGGACGCACCACCGCCAGCGTCTGATCGTCCGCCAGCTCCGCCATCAGCTTCCCGATCTGGTCCAGCGCCACCTGCACCGTCACCAGACGACCCAGCGCCGCCACATCCACGCTCAGCCACGCATGATGCTGCTGCCACACCGACAAAAGCTCCGCCGGCGTCTCATCGCTGATGTACCAGTCCCGATCCATTTTGTAAGCCTCCGGAAGGCTCACCACCGTGAACACCGATCCCTCCACCGACAGCGTCACCAGTTGCTCCGTCTGTCCAAATACCCAATGCGCCGATTCGCTCTCATCATCCGAAATCTCTTCCACCCCCCATGCCCGCCGCGCCGCCTCCGCCACCAGCTCCCGCGACAACGGCCGCGCGCCGCGCGACAACAGCACCAGCGACGTCGGCGGCATCCGCACCGCCCCGCCCGCCCGCAACGCCGCAACGTTCCCACCCGGCAGCCCCAGTTCCCGCCGCCCGCGCTCCCGAAACCGCCGCTTCACCGCATAAAACGCCCACACAAACACCAGCGTGAACGCCACAACCGCCAGAAAAACCAGGGCGTCCTCCCCCAGGGACGAACCCGCCGCCGGCGCGTGATGCACCGCCGCCGGATGCGAAGCCGCAGGAACTATCGCAGGCAGAGAACTCGGTCCAACAACCGTCATGCCCGGATTATGCGGCAATCCACGCACCGGCGGAAGGTCGTCATGGCGCCTTCGCCGGCAAGCGCGATTCCCCCGTCGCAATATCGCCAACAATCACCCCGCGCCCCGGCGTCCCGATATACACGCGCCCGAACGTCCGCAAATCACCCGCTAAATAACCCGAATTCGAAAACTGATGCCGCGCATTGGTAATCTCCACCCACGTCCCGCCGCCGTCATCCGAGCGGAAAATCCCCTCCCGATTCCCCACCATCCCCGCCACAAACACCGACAACGGGCCGCCCTGCCGCGCCGCCTTCCCCAGCGCCACCGCCGCCGCTGATTGCACCCCGCCAATCTTCCGCACCGTCTTGCCGCCGTCGGTCGAGCATCCCAACCCCTCGCGCCCGGCAATCCACAATTCCCCGGCCTTCACCGGATTTACCTTCATCGTCGCCCCGCGCAGCCCCGCCGCGCCGACCGCCGCAAATGTCCTGCCCCCATCGTGACTCGCCAGCACCGTCCCCGTCCCATCCAGCACATAGAACGCCGCCGAATCTACCTTGTCCGCAACCACCACCATCCGATTCCTTCCCACCCCCCGCGGCACCCCCGCACAGGCTGTCCACGTCGCCCCCTCATCCGCTGACCACGACAAACCCGCCCCGCGCGGCGCCCACAAAAACGTCTTCCCATCCGCCGATGCCGCCACCGCTCCGCCTCCCCCGGAATTCGCCGGCTCCGTCGGAAACACCCGCCAGTGCCCGCCGCTGTCACGGGAAAAAGCTCCGTGCCCCGGCCCGTTCGCGCCGTTGCGAATCGTCCCCACCCGCACCAGCGTTTCCGGCGACCCTCCCGCGTAGTCCAGCCCCTCCGTATTCGTAAACGCCGGCGCCATCCGCCCCTCCGCAGGCGAAACATCCAAATCCCTGTGCGCAAAGCCCCCAATATCGCCCACCGCGCTCACCACCAGCGGCCCCACCGGCGGACTCATCAAATCCAACACCACCGTCTCCTCCAGCCCCACCGCCCCAACACGCCAATGTGTCTGCTCCCCTCGATCCGCCGCCGTCACATCCTCCGACTCCCAAATCGTCGCCCCCGTCGTGTACAGCACGTGATCGGAATTGAATGGATCAATCTCCACATCCCCAAACCAATGTCCCGCGTCCGCCACCGGATGGCCCAATTTAATCCACGGTGATGCCGACGAATCCCGCACCCCCGCCTTCGCAATTGCCGTCCAATGTGCCCCGCCATCCGTCGAACGATAAATATCATCCCCCTGCGACCACCGATCCATCGTCGCCACCATCACCGTCCGCGGATGATGCGCATCCACCGCCACCGCGCTATATCCAAATGTCACCCGCCCCCCCGCCCCCCCCGGCCGCACCGGCGTAACATCCCTCCACACTCCACTCTCGGGATCAAACTTCCACACCGCCCCATCGCTCATCCCGTTCGGCCCCGGCACGTCCGCATACGTCACATACAATTCCCCATCCCCCGCCAGCGCCGCCCGCGTCGGCAAGAACTTCCCCGCAGGCTGCCCCGCAATTTTCTCCCACGTCTTCCCCGCATCACGCGTGCGATAAATCCCCGCGGCCGCATCCGCCGGCGCCGCCGAAACCCCCGCATAAATCACCCGCGTCGCTTCCCTCGCCGCCGCATGCGCCCGATCGAAAATCACAAAAATAACCCCCACCCCATTCGTGCGCCCCTGCACCGGGAACGCCGCCGATTTCTCCCAATGCTCCCCAAAATCATCCGACCGCCACAACCCATCGTTCCGCGATCCAAAATACACAACGCTGTCTTTCGCCCCATCCACCGCCAGCCGCTCCCCTGAAAAACGCCCCTCCTCGTTCCCGCCCATCTTCAGCAGCATCGGCGTCTGCGCGAACGTCCGGCCGCCATCCGTCGACCGCAAAATCACCCCGTTCGCATTCCCCCGCGTGTAAGTCCCCGCCGCCAGATAAATCCGCTCCGGCTCCGCCGGATCCACCGCAAGGCTCTCAACCCCCCACAAATTCCAATCCTTCCGCGACACCCAATCCAGCATCGGCACCCAACGTCCACCGCCCGCACCCTCCTCCCACCGATACGCACTCCCCACATCCGTCCGCGCATACCGATGCCCCGCCCGCGCCGGATCAAAAACAATCCCTGTAACAAACCCACCCCCTACGATTGCCACATTGCGAAACGCATAATCCGTATGACCCGCCGACCCTTCCGGAGCCGCTTGCCCAACGGCGGCGACCGTCAAGACCACAACCGCGCCTATCGACCATCCATGCATCCCCCAATTCTACTGCCCATTCGTGCGCATTGGTGCACATTTGTGGACAATTTCCTTCCAGTCGTTTCGCGCCTTTCGTGTTTTTCGTGGCCATTTATTCAATTCGCATGCGGAGCATTCAGCTTCACATGCAGCACCAGCGCCTCCCGAAACGCCCGCGACGCATCCGCCGGCCTGCCCAACTGCGTGTACAACCCCACCAGCCGCCGCAGCGCCGCCAGTTCCGCCGTGCTGTCCGCACGCTTGCGCGCCAGCGCCGCCGTCGTTTCCACCTCCGCCACCACTTCCCCCGCACGCGATTCCCCCACCGTCATCACCTCCATCGCCCCCGCTTCCTCCGGCCGTCGCCCCAGCAACTCCTCCAGCGCCGCCGCCATCTCCTCCGCCGATCCATACCTCTCCGCCGGCTGCTTCTTCGACGCCCGATTCAATATCCGCACGAACCCCTCCGGCGCCGCCGCCCCCTTCGGCAAAAGCGTCCGCAACGCCGGAAACGGATCGTTCAAATGCCTCCGCATCACCTCCGCCGGATCGTCATCAATGAACGGCGGCTGCCCCGTCACCAGCGCGAACGCCGTCGCCGCCAGCGAGTAAAGATCCGACCGCCCATCAATCTGCGCGGCCCCCGCAATCTGCTCCGGCGATGCATAACTCGGCGATCCCACAAACGCCCCCGGAAACGTCAGCTCCGCGTCCGCCGCCTCCGCCAGCGCCCGCGCCAAGCCGAAATCCACCAGCTTGATCCGCCCCTCCGCGTGCCGCATCAGGTTCGCCGGCTTGATGTCCCGATGGATGATTCCCGCCCGATGCGCCGCCGCCAGCGCCCGCGCCGCATCCCGCACCGCCTCTGCCGCCGCGCGCCACGACAGCGTGCTCCGCCGCAACACATCCGCCAGCGATCCGCCCGCCACATATTCCATCGCCATGTAGGGCCGCCCCGCATGCTCCCCGACCGCATAAATCGTCACCACGTGCGGATCGTTCAACTTCGCCGCCGCCCGCGCTTCCCGCAAAAACCGTTTCACTCGGGCCCCCGCCGCACGCTCCGGCTCATCCATCCGCCGCAGCACCTTCACCGCCACCTGCCGATTCAGCGCGCCATCCAGCGCCAGATACACCACTCCCATTCCGCCCTCGCCCAGCGGCCGAATCAGCCGATACGGCCCGATCGTCGATTCCTGACTGATGGGAGGTTGTCGCGCCGAAACACTCACCCCCACAGTGTAACCGCCCCGCCGCAAAACCCGCGAGGATCACGGCGCCGCTCGCGCTGCCGTCGTCCCCGCCCGCATCCGCTCGGAATTCACCGTCCGATTCTTCCCCTGATGCTTCGCCTCATACAACGCCTCATCCGCCACCGCCACAAGCTGGTCCGAATTCGTCGGCCGATTCCGCTGCACGCTGGAAATCCCCATCGACATCGTCAGCGTCAATCCCTCCGGCGTCGCCGGCAGCATCCCGCGAATCTGCGTCACGAACTGCTCCCGTATCCGCTCCCCCACGCGCAGGGCCTCGCCGGAACCCGCGTGCGGCAAGAGAATCACAAACTCGTCGCCGCCATACCGCGCTGCAATGTCCATCACCCGCAGATTCCGCGACACGATCGCCGCCGTCACCTGCAGGATCTTGTCGCCGAACTGATGCCCCAGCGTGTCGTTGAGTTTCTTGTAGCCATCCAGATCGCACATGATGCAGGCCAGGTCTTGACCGTAGCGCGCCGATTCCGCGAAGTACCGTTCCAGCACCTCGCCAAAATGCCGCCGGTTATACAACCCCGTCAGCGGGTCCGTCGCCGCCATCTGCTCGAGCTTCTGCAGGCTTTCCTTCAACTGCTGGTTCTTGAGCGAAATCTCCCGCGCCGCCGCCTGCTGCTGCTCGTGCAGCCGCTTGTTTTCCTGCTTCACCTTCCACGCTTCCAGGTTCTTTTCAATCACCAGCGGAATCGTGAACAGATATTCGCCCGACTTCACCAGGTAATCATACGCCCCCGCGCGAATCGCCTGCGCCGCCGTCTGCCGCACGTTTTCCCCTGTCACCACGATGATCGGCCGGTCGCACCGCGTCAGCGCCGCCCGCAGGAAGTCCATCCCCACCACGTCCGGCAAATTGAAATCCGTCAGGATCACATCGAACGTCTGCAGGTCCAGCCCGAGCGCCTCGTGACCGCACGCCGCCCCCGTCACCGTCCCGTGCCCGAAGTGGTCCTCCAGCGTCTCCTTCATCAGGTCGCGCTGGTCCACATCATCTTCTACAATCAGGATTCGCATAAGCTCTTTCCTGCAGGTTCAAGCAGATTCATCAACCACGCCACGCCACGCCTTACGCCGCGCCGCTCACCGGCACGCCCTTGGGAAACTGATGAATCCGCAGCCAGTAGTCCGCCGTGCACGCCACCGTCCGCATGAACCGTTCCGCGTCCGTCGGCTTGTTCGTGTAGCTGTTCGCGCCGTTCGCCATCGCCAGCCGCTTCTGTTCGTCATCCGTCACGCCCGTCATCATCACGATCGCCACGTCCGCGAAACGCCGGTCGCGCCGGATCGCCCGCAACGCTTCCTGGCCCCCCATCCCGGGCATCTCGATGTCCATCAGCACCAGCCCCGGCCGCGGCGCGTCCCCGTATTTCCCCTCGCGCCGCAGAAACAACAACGCCTCTTCCCCCGTGCTCACCGCGAACACCCGCGGCGCCACCACGCCCGACGACGATTCCTCGATCGCATCACGAATCAACTGCCGGCAATCCGGATCGTCATCCACGATCAGGATCGGCACCGCCTGCGCCGCAAACCGGAAAACGTCTGTCATGCCGCCACCTCGTGTGCCATGTCAAAATGCTCCTGCGGGAACGCGATGTAAAACGTGGTGCCTTCGCCCGCATACGATTCCGCCCACAACCGCCCGCGATACGTCTCCACAATACTTTTCACATACGCCAGCCCCACCCCCTTGCCCGGTATCTTCAGCATCGACGCGTTTTTCGCCCGGCGGAACACCCGGAACAGCGACCCCATGTCCTCCGCCGCAATGCCCATCCCCGTGTCCTTCACGCTCAACACCGCTTCCTCCCCCTGCCAACGGAAGCTCACCGATATCTCCCGCGGCCCGTCCGCGCGCATGTACTTCGTCGCATTGTCGATCAGATTCTGGAACACCTGCCGGATGCGCGCCTTCTCGCACCGCATCACCGGCAGATGGCTCAACATGCGGAACGTGATCCCGCGCGTCTCGAAATCCGCCCCGAACGCCTCCGCCACCGACTGCGCCAGATCGTGCAGGTCCACCGGCTCCATCTTCTCCCGCCGCGATTTGATCCGCGACAGCTCCAGCAGTTCGTTGAGCAGCTCGCACTCCACATCCACGTTCTTCTGAATCCGCTCCAGCCGCTGCACCGCATCCGTGTTCAGCGAGGCCGAATACTTCCGCATCAGCACGTCCGCCATCCCGGAGATGTTCCGCAGCGGCGCGTTGAGATCGTGGCTCACCGCCCGGAGGAAATCCTCCTTCTCCGCCATCTCCGCCGTCAGCCGCCGGTTCACCGACTCGAGCTCCTGCGTGCGCTCCCGCACCTTGAGCTCCAGGTCGATGTTCGCATTGCGGATGTTTTCCTGCTGCGCCTGCAAGGTCGTCGCCATCTGGTTGAAAGTTTCGGCCAGTTCTCCCAGTTCATCCGAGCGCGTCAAATCCACGCGCACCAGCGATCCCGACTGCGCCAGCGCCCGTGCCGCCCCAGCCAGCCGCTGGATCGGCACCGTGATGTGCCGGGCCACCAGCCCCGCGATCGGCAGCGCCAAGAGCACGATCCCCATGCTCGCCAGCAGCACGTAACCTTCCAGATACCGCACCTGCGCCGCTTCGTCGGCGCTGTTCATCGCCACGTGCAGGTAGCCCACGAGCTGCGAGGGGCCGCCGGGCGCGCTGCCGAACACCGGCACCGCCAGCACCAGGCCCTCCGGCAAGCCCACGTCGCTGTCCAGCACCTTGCCCACCTGGCCGCTCAGCCGGCGATCGCCGCTCAGCAGCCGCGTGCGGTAGTAGGACCACGCCCCCGCATCGCGCACGTATCCGCCGATCGGCGTCATGTTCGTGTCCGTCACCATCGCGAAGTCCACCCCCTTGGTCTGCCACAGCGAGCGCAGTTCCGATTCAATCACCGGCGGATCGATGGCGCCCGTACCGTCCGGCAGCACCGCCGCAATCCCATACGCGAACTCCTCGATCTGCACGCGCTTGTTGTCGTGCATCATGGATTTCGCTGTCGCGATCGCGATCCCGCCGCCCAGGCCCACCACCGCGATCACCAGCGTCACCAGCATCAGCATCGCCTTCAGCGGCAACGTCAGCCGGGTACGCCGGAACCGGCGAGGCCCGGCGGCAGCTTCGCACCCCGCGCCCGGGGGGGCGGCGGGGGCGGGAAGAGCGTCGGGGGCCAGGGGCAAGCCGGTGGGCTCGGAGGTTTCCGCGCGTGGAGGCATGGGGTCCGATGATAAAAACGCCATTCTTCAGGGATCATCGGGAGTTTCGAGGGGCCTCTTAATCACGCCACGACGGTGAAAATCGAGCGGGCAGAAGCGATGGGGGGTGCATTATCGGCCAGTCGCGGGAGCAGCCGGGGCGGTGGCCGGCGCGGCGCGCACGATGTCGAACGCGTGCGCCAGGATCGGATCGGCCCGCAGCGCCTCCGCGCTGACGCGCGGCTTGCTCTTGAACGGGTTGTACAGCGGATCGCCGACGTAGCCGATTCGCCAGCTCAGCCACGGATTCGTCACTTCCCACACCTCCCCCTGCGTGAACCGGCCCGATAACAAGAGCGGAAAGAACAGCGACGGTTTCGGAAACGAACCCAGATAAGGTTCGGACACCGCGCCTAGCGTCCCCACCACCCCGTGCTGCAACATCTGGTTCGCCCACCCGGTGTCCTTCGCATTGTGCAGCGTCGGCATCTCCAGGCTGGCGACGTGATAGCCGACCGATCCGGGAACCCACTGGCAACTCGCCTGGTAGTTGTGCAGCGAATACCAGCCGCAGTAAAGGGCGGCATCGGGGCAATCCTTCGCTTCCAGCAATTCCGGATGATTGTCGAGCGTGACATCGATCGTCGCGTGTGCCTTGAGCCAGGCGTAGGTGTCGCGCAGGTTCTGGTCGAAAACGGAGTAGGCGTCGCCGCCGGTGAGGCCGCGGGCGTCGAGGTACATTTTTCCCTCGAGGCCTTTTTTCTCGATTTTCAGCGAGGTGTTCACGAGATCCATCGCGGCGGCGGGAGTGACGCCGTCGATGCGCGTGACCATCAGCGCATGGGGCGTGTCGGGCATGTTATGGACGACCGGCCACACTTCGAGATTGTCGGGATTGGGAATCCAGCGGTTGCGCGAATAGCGCTGATCGGTGAGCACCAGGGCCAGTTCGCTGTCGAAGCAGGCTTCGGATTCTTGCGGGGCCAGGGCGACCATTTGCGAATCCAGCTCCTGCGCCTCGCCGATGAGGCCATGCGCTTTGGTCTGAATGTCGACCATTGCGGAAGCGGCGCCGGGTGCGGGGCTCTTCTTCAATTCGTCATATTGCCGCTGGAAATCCTGGAGTTCCGTTTTGAGCTGATCGAGTTGCCGCTGTCCCGCGCCGCCGTCGGGAACATCGGAGCGCACGTGAAAGAGGCCCAGCAGCCCGGCGACGCCGGCGACACGCTGGTGCACATTCGCCAGCCGCTGGAGTTCCTGCCGGCGTTCCGGGTCCGGCAGAAGCTGGATGCGCCCCACAGCGGCCTGAAGCGCATCGTTGAGATGCTGCAATGTCTCGGCAAGGGTCGCCTTCCCCGGTGCCGTCGTGGCGACGTGCGGCATCGGCGTGCCTTCGCGGCCCAGCGCGTCATATTCGTCCTGCGCCTGCTCGAGCTGCTGGGCCACGGCATCCAGACGTTTCTGAAGCGCATCGGCCTGGCGCTGGGCGGCCGGACTGATCGCCACGCCGCCAATGGTCAGCGGCACGTCGTAGGTGGTCACGAGGCACTTGACCGTGCGGTCGAGGCCGCGTTGTTTCAGCACGCGCTGAATTTCTGGAACGATCGCCTCGCGGTAGGTTTTTTCGGTGATCGATTCCTGCGGGGTGCATTCGACCGGGACGAGGTGCGAGGGTTTGATGTTGCGCGCGTGGAGGTAATGCTCGGCGACCTGCATGGAGCCCTGGCTGCGCGCGTTGTAGATGATCACGATGTCGTCGGGCGTGAGCGCGCGGGCGGGCGCGGCGGCGGCAACGGCCGCGAGCAGGGCGGTGGAAATGGTCAAAGTGTGTTTCATCGGGCGAGGTACCGCAGGGCGAGTTCGACCATCATGCGGATGCCGACGGGCACGGCGGCGTCGGTGAAGTCATAGCGCGGGTTGTGGAGCATGGGGTAGGCATCGCGGTCCATGGGCTGAACGCCGAGGACGAAGAAGCAGCCGGGGACGTGCTGGAGATAGAACGCGAAATCTTCGCCCCACATGGCGGGTTTGGGCGCCCAGACGAAGCCGCGGTCGCCCAGCGCGCCGATGGCGGTTTCGCGGAAGAAATCGGCAAGTTCGGGGGTGTTGGCGGTCACCGGCGTGGTGCCGTAGTAATCGATGGCAATCTGGCAGCGGTGCGCGGCGGCGACGCCGCGGGAGATGCGTTCGATGGAATCGAGCAGGGCGCGGTGGCGGGCGTCGGACAGGGCGCGGATGGTGCCGTTGAGTTCGACCTTGTCGGGAATGACGTTGAAGGTGGAGCCCCCGGCGATCTGGGAGATGGTGACGACGGCGGCGTCGTTGGGATCGATTTCGCGCGAAACGATGGACTGAAGGGCGGTGACACAGGCGGCGGCGCAGACAATGGGATCGATGCAATCCTGAGGCGCGGCGGCATGGCCGCCTTTGCCGGTGATGACGATCCTGAAACCATCGACGCTGGCAAGCAGCGGTCCCGGGCGCGTGGCGACCATGCCCACCTTGAGGCCGGGCCAGCCGTGGAGGCCGAAGATGGCATCCACTTTGGGAGCGTCGAGGGCGCCCTCTTCGCACATGCGTTTAGCGCCCAGTCCGCCTTCCTCGGCCGGCTGGAAAATGAGCTTCACGGTCCCCTGAAATGCCGCCGCCTGGTGCTTGAGGAGGGCGGCAGCGCCCAGGAGCACGGCCATGTGGCCATCGTGACCGCAGGCGTGCATGGCGCCGGGGGTGGTGGAAGCATAGGGAGCGCCGGTCTCTTCGGTGACGGGGAGGGCGTCGATGTCGGCACGGAGGGCGACGCAGCGTGCGGCGGGGGAAGTACCGGGGATGGTGGCGACGATTCCCGTGCCGCCGGCCCATCCGCGGGTGTGCTGGATGCCGAGGCGATCGAGTTCGGCGGCGATCATGCCGGAGGTGCGGGTTTCCTGGTAGCCCAGCTCGGGGTGGCGATGAAAATCGTGGCGAAGCTCAATGGCATGAGCGGCAACGGCGTCCAGGCCGGCAAAAACGTGCTTTTCAATGGCCAAAGCGCTCATGGAACCTCCCAACGGCACGGTACTCGGGGCGGGAGTCAAAATCAACGCGGCGTTTCTGGCCCTCGTGCCGGTGTGAGAGGGCGATGGCGGGCGGGCGGGGGGGGGTGAGGCGCTCATGGAGGGGGGTGAGGCGCTCATTTTGCGATTTTTGTAAGTTCTGGGTTTAGCGGATGTTGGAGTGAGGTGCTCAAGATGCTCATCGATTTTGCACACAGGCAGGGCGCGAGGGGTTTTGGGGGGATGGGTAACGCTCTGTGCGTGAGTTTGGGGTAATTGCGGCATTGGTTCTTCTCCTCGCAATAGGGAGAACGGATGGGCGGGAGAAAAGGTTCCCGAAAAGTTTGGATTTTGGATGGGGGGGCAGGGGGGGGGCGGGTTCACTTGGGGTGGGATTCGGGGGGCTCTTCTTCGTAGGCCATTTCGAGGGCGAGGCGGATCATGGCGGCGGCGGGGACGGCCAGGAGGACGCCGAGGATGCCCCAGAGGGTACCGCCGACGAGCATGGTGAAGATGATGATGGGGGCGGGGACGCTGACGGCGCGGCCGAGGATGATGGGACCGACGAGTTGATCGATGCTCAGGCGGAGGCCGAGGGCGAAGCCTGCGAAGCCGAGGATTTCGCCGACGCCGCCGCGGGAGAGGGCCATGGTGCCGATGAGCATGGCGGAGAGGATGGGTCCGACGACGGGGATGAGTTCGAGGAGTCCGACGGCGATGGCGAAGAGTCCGGCGTGGGGGATGTTGAGGATCAGTTTGGCGACGATCCAGGTGAGGATGCTGGCGTAGGCGACGACCAGCATGACGCCGGCGATGTAGCGCCAGAGGAGGGGGAGGCAGCGGCGTCCGAACTGGGCGGCGGCGGGGCGATAGCGCGGGGGGATCATCCAGAGGGCGCCGGCGGCGAGGCGAGGGCCCTGGAGGAGAAAGAAGAGGATCAGGACCAGGGCGAGGAACGTTCCCATGAGGGCGCCGATGGCGATGCTGGAGACGCGGAGGGCGGAGCGCGGATCGACATAATTTTGCAGGCTGGAGACCATGTGGCCAGAGACGTCGTCGGCGCGGAGGGTGGTGCCGAAGATGTGGAGGTCGTGTCCGCCGAAGAGATGGTGGAGGAGGGCGCGGAGTTCCTGAGGGAGTTGTGCGAGGACGGCCTGGATTTCGGGGACGCCGTAGGTGGCGACGTAGTATCCCAGGAGCGAGAGGATCGCCAGGACGAGGAGAAAGACGAGGGTTGCGGAGGCCCAGCGCGGCCAGCGCCAGCGGGAGCAGATCCAGCGGACGAGGGGCTCGGCGATGCAGGTGACGGCACCGGCGGCGACGAAGGGGAGCAGGACGATCCGCAGGAGATAGATGACCCACAGGATGACGACGGCGAGGAAGACCACGCGCACCAGATTCGGGGAAACCTGACGGGTCATGCGATTCCTCTTTGACCGCCTCCGGAAGGGCTGTCCGGTTCGCCTGCCGCCGGAGAGGTGGGCGTGCCGTCACTGGCGGCGTTGGATTCGGGCGTGTAGGTGCGGCCTTTCCAGGATACTTTACCGCGCAGGTGCTTGGCGACGCTGGTGAAAACCAGGGCCGCGCCGAGGAGGTAAGCGACGGGGAAGAGGAAGGCGTAGAGGGAGGGGAAGCGGAACTGGCGGGCGATGCCGATGTGCATGCCCAGGAGGGCAAGGGTGGCGCTCCCGGCGAGGATGAGGCCGGTGATGTGCGCGGGAGTGGGGTAATGGAGGATGCGGATCACGGCGAGGGTGGGGAGGGCGACGGCGGCGAGGGCGAGAGCGGTGGCGAGGATTCCGGCGGCGACAGCGCGGGGGATTCCGTGGAGCATCTGGGGGATGTTTTTGGTGAGGCCTTCCCAGAGTTCGGGCAGGGAGTGGTACATGCGGACGCGCAGGAGCGGGCGGCCGTCGAGGAGTGCGACGCGATGGCCGGCGCGTTTGATGCGGGCGGCGAGGGCGCTGTCTTCGGCGACGGCGGCGCGGACGGATTGGTGGCCGCCGACGGATTGGTAGACATCGCGGCGGATGAGAAGGAATTGACCGTTGGCGGCGGCGGCGGGGGAGCGGGGATCGTTGACGGCGCCGAGGTCTTCGGTGGCGGCGAGGAGGAGAAACCCGGCGGGAAGGATCAGGCGTTCCCAGAGGGCGCCCATTTCCTGCAGGGGTGAGAGGGAGAGCAGGTCGATGTTGTGGGCCTGGGCGTGGGCGACGGCGTCGCGCAGGAGATCGGGCGAGGCGCGGACGTCGGCATCGAGGAAGCAAAGGAAGTCGGTGGCGGGGGGCGCGAGTTGGGAGGCTTGCCAGCAGGCGTGGGATTTGCCGGTCCAACCGGGCGGGAGGCGATCGAGCGAGAGGAGGCGGAGACGAGCGTTGGCGTGCGCGGCGAGGATGTCGCGGGTGCCGTCGGTGGAAGCGTCGTCGACGGCGATGATGCGGAGGGCGTCGGGCGGGTAATCGAGGCGGGCGAGCGCGTCGAGGCAGGGTGCGGCGTTATGTTTTTCGTTGCGCATGGGAAGGATGATGGCGACGGCGGCGCGGGGCCGGGCGTGGGGGCGCGTGTCGACGGGATGGAAGCGGCCATACTGGCGGACGGCGCGGAGGAGAATCCACGTGACGGCGGCGGCGTAGAGGAGGTCGAGGATCATGGGCGCCCCGCGGTGGTGAGGGCTTGCTCCTGGGGGTGGGCGTAGCGGGCGAGGAGGGTGCGGCGGGAGATCCAGAGATCGAGTCGCGGGCGGCGGAAAGGCTTTCCGCGGAGGGAGCCGCGGTTGAAGGTCCAGGTGAGCGCCCAGAGGAAAAGGTTTTCGAGTTCATCGTGGCAGCGTTGGAGGAAGGTGCGTTGGGGCGCGAGCACGTCAAAGCCCATGGTGCGGAAGAGGCGGAGGATGCGGCATTCGCCGCCGCGATGGAGGAAGGCGACGCGGCCGTGGAAGGCGGAGAGGCCGGCGAGCCGCGGGTCGGTGAGGGCGGCATGTGCGAGTTGTTCGAGGCTGTGGAGAGTGAGCCGCCAGAGGTGCTTGCTGCCGCTGAGATCGCCTGCGGGCTCGGTGGGGGGGAGGTGTTCGTTCCAGAGGTGGAGTTCGCCGATGGGATCGTCGGGGCGGATTTCGAGGCCTTTTGTGAGGCGGAGGCGGCGGCCTGCGGCGGCACGTTCGATGCGGAGGAGGCATTGAGGGTCGCTGGAGAATTCGAAGATTCCCTGGCGCGTGCGCAGGCGGAGGTCGAGGGTGCGGATGAGGGACTGGAGCGCGCGGGCGGGGGGGCTGAGCGGGGGTTTTGTGGAGAGGCGGCCGTCGGAGCGGAGGAAGAAGGGGCGTCCGCGCCAGATGATGCGTCGGCCGAAAAGACCCAGGCACCAGGTGAGGAAGCTGAGGGCGTCGCGGAGGGGAAAGAGGCCGAGGTCGAGGGCGGAGAAGCGCACGGCCTGGGCGCGCGCGGAGACCAGCGCGAGGACGAGGCGGAGGAAGAAGAGCGCGGCGACGGCCTGGAGGGGCCAGGCTGTTCCGTCTATCCAGAGGGCGGCGCAGGCCAGGAGCAGGAGGGGGAGCATGTAGGTGAGGGCGATGCCGAGATAACGGAGGCGTCCGGTGGAGCGGATGCCGCGAGCCCAGCGGATTTCGCGGCGCTGGCTGAAGCGGAGGGAGTTGGCGGGCGCGCGGAGTCCGACGGTGTCGGGGAGGAGGGCGACGCGTTTGCCGGCGCGTTTGATATCGAGGGCGAGGCGTTGATCTTCGAGGAGGAAATCGGAGATTGCGTGGAAACCGCCGAGGGCGTCGAGGTCGGAGCGTCGGAAAGCCATGGCTGCGCCGAGGCCGACGGCAGCGCCGAAGCGATGGGCGAGGACGGCGGAGGGGATGAATTCGGCGGCGAGGCGGAGGGATTCGAGGCGATCGGTGAGTGTGCGGACGCGGCGCATGGCGTAGGGGCAGATGACGAGTCCAACGTCATGTGATTGGAGCGGCTGGACCATGCGGGCGATGTAGTCGGGCGAGGCGAGGACGTCGCAGTCGCTGACCATGAGGATCGGGGCGTCAGTTTTGTGGGCGAGGTTCTGGAGGATTTTGACCTTGGGGTTGAGGCCGGAGACTTCGCCGATGTGGAGTTCGATGTGGCGGCGGGGGAAGTTTCGCTGGAGGCGGCGCACGAGGCCGGCGGCGGCGTCATCGGCATGGGCGACGCCGAAGAGGAGGGCGTAGCGGGGGTAGGTCTGGCGGCAGAAACTGGCGAGGCATTCGTAGCTTCCGGGTTCAATGCCGCAGAGGGGCTTGAGGACGGCGACGGCGGGCCGGCAGCAGCCTGCGCGGCGGGGGCGCCGCCGGAAGTGCCGGACGGTCAAGCATGCGGCGCATAGCCAGTAGGCTCCCTGGAGGGCACACAAGAGGATGACGAGTTGGGGGATGAACAACGGGGCGAATCTCCAGCAGCGTTGACAGCGGTGGCCGTGCGTTCCTGCGGGGATGTCCCCAGCAACTTGCGAACCTGCGGGCTCAGCAAAGCTGCCAAATCGGTGGGATTGGGACCCAGGCGGTCGAGGCGTTGTGCGGCGCGGGGGTGGAAATAAATCTCGGCTGGGCCGTGGAGATGCCGGAGGATGGCCTGGAGGTAACGCTCGTGCATGCGTCCGCTCATGAGGAAACCGTAGGTGGTGGGGAGTGCGCGGAGAGCGGTTCCGCGGAGGCATCGGCGCGCGCGGCGTTCGAGGAGACGGAATACGCAGGTTGTCGCGATTTTGGCGGCCAGGTGATGGGGGTCGAAGCGGAGGGCGAACGCCAGCTCGTCGTGCGGGATACGGATACGGGGGGCGCCGTAGCGCTGGGCGAGCGGGACGACGATGTCCCACACGACCGGATGCATGTGCATGTGCTGGTGGCCATCGACGTGGGCGAGGGGGAGCCCGGTGGCGGCGAAGCGGTCGAATTGAGCTTCAATTTCGCGGCGGAGCTCGAGGCGGGCGCGGGGGTTGAAAAAGTAGCGGAGGCCGGCTTTTGCGGGGGAGGCGGGGAAGCGGCCGGTCGCATCGACGAGGTGGGGGATGCTGGCGGGCGGAAGCAGGGGGCGGGCGTCGGAGACGGCGACGTGGAGCCCGACGGCGAGGCGTGGGAGGGAGCGTGCGAGGGCGACGGCGTCCTGCCAGGCGTCGCCGGTGACCATGAGGCTGGCGCCGGTCAGAGTGGCCGCCTCATGCGCCTGGCGTACGGCGGCATTGACGGCGGGATCGCGGCCAAAGTCATCGGCGGTGAGTAGGAGTTCCACGGCAGGGTCCCCGGGACGCGATGGGGGATGTGCAATGGGGCTGCCAGAGCGGCGAGATTAATTTTTGGGAATATGGGGGGAGTACCCGGCGGTGAATTGCTGGAGCCAGGCGTCGTACTGGGCGTCGAGCTCGGAGATGCTGGGATTGATGTATTTGCGGAGGTAGAGGGGCCCCGCGACGGCGTTCCAGTGCTCGGTGAAGTTGTCGATATCCTGCCGGGTAACGCCGGTGCCCGCGAGGGAGGCGGCGAGGTGTCCGGAATTGGCGTCGGCGAGGAGGCGGAGGAGACCGGGGCGGTATTTGGGGGAATTTTCAAGGAAGAGCACGAAGGACCAGAGCTGGGCGTAGTAGGAGTCGATTTGTCGCTGGGGCAGGCGGATGACGCGTCCGGCGTGGGTGGTGACGAGGTCCTGGAGTTTCCAGAGGCGGTTTTCGCGCTCGGCAGATTTGAGGGCCTGGAAGCGGCGGAAGTTGTCGGCGGGTTTGAAGAGGGGAGTGACGCCCTGCCAGTCAATGCCTTCGTTCTGGGTGGCGAGGCCTTCTTCGAGCCAGCTTGGGAGGCGGTCTTTGAAGGCGAACCAGGAGTATTGATGCCAGGCTTCGTGGGCGATGACGGAGAGGGTTTGCTCGCGGCCGATGTCATAGCCGGCGAATATGCCTTCCTGGCAGTAGCCTCCGGCGGAGATTTCGAGGTAGATGGGGGCGTTGGGTCCGGTGTGGAGGCGGGTGTAGGTTTCCCACTGGTTGCGGGTGGCGAAGACGTAGCAATCGAGGGGGTTGAGGAGGCGGCCGTTGGGATTGACGGTCATGGCGCGTGCGAGCGCGCCTTCGAGGTCGCGTGCGAGGAGGTGCTGGTAGAGGGGGTCCTGGAGGGTGGTGTAGATGTGGTAATGGGTTGTGGTGATGAGGGTTCCGGCATGTTGTCCGAAGGACCATGGGGTGGTAGCGAGGGGTTCTTTGGAGAGATCGGCGAGTGCCTGTGCGTCGGTGGTGAAGGCGTCGGGGACGGCGTTGCAGGTGGACAAGGCGGCGAGAGCGAGGGGGAGCAGGAGGAACCTTAGGCGCCGGGGGAGGCTCAGGTCTTGCGCAGAAGGGAAGTGGTGTGAAATGGGGGAAGGCATAAGTGAAGTACCGATGAAGACACGAGTTGCGAGAACGCGCAATGCGGGGCGCCAGCAGAATAGCGTGTGCGAGCGCGAATTTCGACCGGGGGCGCGGGAAAGATCGGGGGATGATTTGAGAGAAACATCTAACAGATGCAATTTTTCCGTGTCTGGATCGTCAGACGAAGGTGGGTTCGCATTTTTGCGGAGTATGCGGGAGGGGTCTGGGGATGTGAGGTTGTGGAGGTTGCGGAGGAACTGGAGGAATCGGGGGCTGTAACTAAGGGGGCGGAGAATCGTGAAGCAGAGGGAAAGCGCTCGCCCCGAAGCGTTTCGGGGGGGTGAAGAACCGATACATCCTCGTTTTTTTCGAAAGGACAGAGGGTATGCGCAAGGTGATGGGATTGTCAGCAATGGCGACGGCCTTGGCTGTGGCGGTGGCGCTGTCCACCGCGGGAATGAGCTGGGCCGCGGCCCCGGGCGGCGCGACGACGCAGCCGTCGGGCGAGACGGGGACGGTGAAGGGGAAAGTGGTGAATGAAGATGGGACGCCGGCGAAGGACGTGACGGTGAACGCGTTGCCGACGTTTGGCGGCGGTCGCCGCGGCGGCGGGTTTGGCGGGGGCGGCGGCGCGGGAGGCGGCGGCGGCGGGGCGGGCGGCGGTGGTCCTGGCGGTCGTCGCGGGGGCGGATTCGGCGGCATGCAACCGCTGTCGACGACGAAGACCGGCGACGACGGGACGTACACGCTGGAGAAAGTGCCGGTGGGCGACGTGCGGCTGATGGCGATCAAGGCGCCGGAAGGCGCTGCGGCCGGCGGAGCTGCGGGAGGTGCGGCGGCGGGCGGCGCCAACGGCGGCGCGGAAGCGGGCGGCGGCGGCGGCGCGCGGGGCCGGGGATTTGGCCGCGGGTATGCTCCGGGGACGTTGATCGCGCAGAGCGATCGGCAGTCACCGATCAGCGTGAAGGCCAATGAGACGACGAACGCTCCGGATCTGAAGCTCGGTCCGCCTCCACAGGGCCGCGGGTTCGGCGGTCGTCGCGGTGGCGGCGGCGGCGGCGGTGGTGGTGGCGGCGGCGGCGGCGGGGGCGGTGCTGGTCAGTAAGACCGGCGACTTTGCGAAGTTGTCTGTGCGGGAGGCCGTCATTGGGCGGCCTCCCGCTTTTTTTTGCGCGCCGGTTGGCATGTAGGTGAGGAGGCGGCGTGGGAGGTGGCGACGGGTGGGGGGGGGTCGCGAGGCTGGGTGACCCGGGCGGTGCGCCTCGTTGGTGGGGGAGGCGGCGCACAGGCTCGAGACTTGTGGCTCCCGTGGCAGTGCCAGCGCGATTCATTCGTATGGCGGCGACAAGGTAGGAGAAACGACCGAGCACTTGCCCGACTGCATGCGTTTTCCACATCCGGCGGTCGTAGGCCGCGTGGCACGGAGTTTCACCGTGGCGCAGTTCACTTGTAGTTTCTCCGGCATTCGCCGCTGTTGATATTAGCCCGGCAACAAGGGTAGCAGGACTGTTTGAGCGAAGGCGTCAGACGGAGTCTGATGCCACCCGACATATCAGCTCGGGATCTCCCGGAGGTCCCGGGCGCTTTAGGTGATGTAGTGCGTGCCGGCATTTGCCCGGCGATGTTGGAGCGGCAACAAGGGAATTGGTGAAACTGTCTCGAGCTCTATCTTTTGAGCTACCGTGGCTTTCGCCGACGGGCGGGAGTTGCACCCGCAACCGCGAGGTCATGTAGTTCCACCGGCATTTGCCGCATGTGATTTTGGCGCCTGCGGACGAAAGTTTGCAAGACGTGTGATTCGGCCACAGCCTTTCGGCTACCCGGGCTCGAACCGGGAACTCTCTGCGCGTGACAGAGCGCCTCTACCTGTAGTCCTGCGGGCATTCCGCGGGCATTTGTTGGCGGCGGAGACGAAAGGTGATGAAACGTTTTACGCGCTCTGACCGCTGAGCTACTGCCCCGAAGGGCGTTGGGTGGCAACGCCGCTAAGAAGCCATTTGAAAAAGCGTGGCACTGGCGTCCGGCGCCATGCGCTGATCGGGAAAACCAGGGTGACTCGAACATGGGCAGGATGCCCATGCCACTTTTGAAATGGCTTCTAAATGTGGGAATGGAGCAGGTGGGATTCGGACCCACGACCTCGTCCTTATCAAGGATGTAGTTCCATCGGCATTCTCCGCCGTGTGTTGGTGAGGCGACGAGAGAGATGAGAGTTCTCACGCGGTGTTTCCGCGCGGGTCGGATTCGAACCGACTGGTGGCCAATGTACTCTCATCGGCATTCGCCTCGTGAGTGGTATTTGGTTGTCAAAGCGGCGACGAGGGGTGATGAGACGATTGGGCGGGAATCGAACCCGCCGGCCGGCGCGAACCGGCCTTCCCCGTCGGACCAACGCTGAAGTTGCGTGTAGTCTCATCGGCATTCGCCGCGGATTTTGAGGGCAGGCGGGACGCCTGCGATACATTCGCGGGGAAGGATTCGAACCTCCATAAGCAGATTCAGAGTCTGCCGACCTACCGGTTGGTCGACCCGCGAGTGGGCCCAGGGATTGCGATCCCTGGGCTTTTTTTCGTGGCGTGCGGGGGAGGGGCGGAAGCGCGGGCGGACAAGAGGTCCGGCGAGAGGGGCACATTTGCAAAATGTACTCCCGCCATGCATTCCGCCTGCGGTTCCGCCCTCCCATTCCGCTCGTTGCCACGTGAAGACACGCTGAAGCGTGAACTTCGGACGCTCCTTTCAGATTCGTTCGCGTTCGATCACGGCGACCCAGTGGTTGGGGTCGAGCGTTCCGTCGGCGAAGCGTGCGATCACGTCAAAGACGGTGTCGCTGAAGCCGCCGATGTTCAGGATGTCGTCCACACGTTCGGCGGCTTGCGTGTGGGTGTTGGGCACCAGGTCGATGCAGACCATCTTGGCGGCTGGGTTGCGAGCCTTGAACTGCGCCCACTGATTGAGCGTTTCCGTACGACTTCCGCCGAAGCGGCCGTAGTATGGAGCGTCGACCCACGACTCGTTGTCTGAGACGTAGACGATCAGGTCGCCGAACGCCTTGCGCTTGTTGAGCACGGCGAGCGGCGCGGAGCAGTTGGTTCCGCCGCACGGAAGGCTGGAGAGCTTCTTCGCGTTCGTCATCACGCTGTCGCGCGGGTTGAACGAGAAGTCCTCGATCGCCTTGCTTTCAAACGACAGGATTTCTGCCGAGGGATTGCGGCGGACGATGGTTGCGGCGACCAGGGCGGCGACATCAACGCAACGGACAGTGGTCGTTGCGCCCTGGCGATGGCCGGTGATCGGGCTGTGCATCGAACCGGAGATGTCGACGAAGATATGCACCTTCGCTTCAATCTTGGGAACGTTGTGGGTTGCGATTTCCATCGCATCCTGCAGCGCTTCCTTCATCTCCGATGGCACCTCCTTGGTGACATTCAGATAGGCGTTCATCAACTGGTACGGGAAGGCGCGGGCCTTCTGGACCAGTTCCTTGTCAGCCAGGCGTGCCGCGATCATGCGCGACATTGCCTGGCCCTCACTGAAGACGCCATGGCGCGCGAAGGTGTTGAGGTTCATGCGCGTCGTCTGCCAGGAGGCGTTTTTGGCGATCGCCTTCCATTCCGAAGCGCCCAGCGGCAGGGCCGTCAACATCTGGAACGGAACGTCGGGGACATCCCGGGTTTCGCCCTTCTTGAACGCTTCGAACTGACGGACGATTTCCGGCAGGAGCGAGGCGTCGAATTCACGGCCGATCAGGTACGCGAAGAGGGCTTCGCGGGCCTTGGTGGCCGGCTTCGGGTGGACCATCTTGATGATGTCGGCGAGCGACGGGTCGTTGCCGACGGAGCCGAGGAAGAGCTGTTCACTGGTGCGGGAATCGATCCAGCGCTGAACGAGCTTTTTCGGGAGCGAGCCGAGGGATTTTCGGCCGACGGTTCCGGAGCGCATGATCTGGACGAAGTTGCGGAGCATCTTCGGGGAATCGATCACGCGATCGAAGATTTCGGCCATCAGACCCGGAGACGTAACGCTCAGGATCGCGCAGAGCAGGGCGGGCATGTCCTTCATGTAGCCCTTGGTGCGCGCGTAGAGCGCGGTCTTGGCGACGAATTCCGGTTCGACGTTTCCGGCCAGGGTCAGAATGGTGTCAAGCTGCGTGTCGGCGGAAGCGTAGAACGTGGCATTGAGGCAGCCGGTCGCGGCGAGTTGCGCGAGGGCGTGCTTGTCGTCGAGCTTGTAGGCCGGGGCTCCGTGGGAGTTGACGGTGTTGGTCTTGGGCAGGAGCTTGCCGGCGATGGACTTGAAGAGCGACTTGTTGGCCATGATGGCGACTCCTTTTGAGAGCATTCGCGGCATTGTGCCGACGACATGGGGGGCTGCTATAACGAGCGGCGTGCCGGAGGAGGTTTGGAGCTGACCGATTATTTGTAAAGCTATATGGACACGCAGATTGCGAGCACTCGTTTGGCGGTGTGTACTGGAGGGTATTGGATTTTTGTTGTAGCTTTTGGGATAGGATCATATAGTTCTGGCTATGGCGAAGAAGCAGGTCATTATTGGGTTGCTGGGGACGGTGGTGGATGCGGGGAGCGGGGCGACGCGGTGGCAGCGGTGGCGGCCGACGGTGGCGATGTGCCGGCATGAGGGGTTGTGCGTGGATCGCGTGGAGCTGATTGCGCAGAAGAAGTATGGGCGGCTGGCGGAGCAGGTAGTGGAGGATATTCGGACGGTGTCGGCGGGGACGGAGGTGCGGGTGCATTGGGTGGAGTTCAACGATCCGTGGGATTTTCAGGAGGTGTATTCGGGGCTGTTGGATTTTGCGAAGGGGTATGCGTTTTCGCCGGAGCGGGAGGAGTACCTGGTGCACATCACGACGGGGACGCATGTGGCGCAGATCTGCATGTTTCTGCTGACGGAGGCGCATTACTTTCCAGGGAAGCTGCTTCAGACCTCGCCGCCGCGCGGGGAGGGCGGGCGGCGGAGCGCGGAGGCGGGCGGGTATTCGATCATTGATTTAGATTTGTCGAAGTATGACAAGATCGCGTCGCGGTTTGCGGTGGAGCAGAAGGAGAGCTTGTCGTTTTTGAAGAGCGGGATCGAGACGCGGAACGGGGCGTTCAACAAGCTGATCGAGCAGATCGAGCGGGTGGCGATTCACAGCAAGGCGCCGCTGCTGTTGATGGGACCGACGGGGGCGGGGAAGAGCCAGTTGGCGCGGCGGATTTTCGAGTTGAAGAAATTTCGCCGACAGGTGAGCGGGAATTTTGTGGAGGTGAATTGCGCGACGATTCGCGGGGATGGCGCGATGGCGGCGCTGTTTGGGCATACGAAGGGGGCGTTCACGGGGGCGATTGGGGCGCGGGCGGGGCTGTTGCGGGCGGCGGATGGAGGGGTTTTGTTTCTGGATGAGGTGGGGGAGTTGGGGGTGGATGAGCAGGCGATGCTTTTGCGGGCGCTGGAGGAGAAGCGATTTTTGCCGGTGGGATCGGATGCGGAGGCGCGGAGTGATTTTCAGTTGATTGCGGGGACGAACACGGATTTGTCGGCGGCGGTGGAGGGGGGGGAGTTTCGGGAGGATTTGTTTGCGCGGATCAATTTGTGGACGTTTCGGCTGCCGGCGTTGAAGCATCGGAAGGAGGATATTGAGCCGAACGTGGCGTATGAATTGGAGCAGTTTGCGCGGGTGAACGGGAGCAATGTGACGTTTAATAAGGAGGCGCGGGAGCGGTTCCTGGCGTTTGCGATTTCGGGCGGGGCGGAGTGGCGGAGAAATTTCCGGGATTTGAATGCGGCGATCAATCGGATGGCGACGCTGGCGGCGGCGGGGGGAGGCGGGGGCGGGGCGCGGATTACGCTGCGGGAGGTGGAGGAGGAGATTCGGGCGCTCGTGGCTTCGTGGAGGATGGGGGGAGCGGAGGCGAGGGACGGGGTGTTGGGGAGGCATCTTTCGGCGAAGGCGATTGGGGGGTTGGATCGGTTCGATCGGGTGCAGTTGGAGGAGGTGCTGCGGGTGTGCGAGGGGGCGCGGAGTTTGTCGGAGGCGGGTCGGGAGTTGTTTGCGGCATCGCGGGCGAAGAAGAAGTCGGCGAATGATGCGGATCGGCTGCGGAAGTATCTGGCGCGGTTTGGGCTTTCGTGGGGGGAGTTGGGGGATGGGGAGGGAAACACGAAGGGGTGAAGGGCACGAAGGACCACGAAGGTGTTGTGGGTAGGGGACGCGCCCACTGGATATGGGGATTATCTTTTGGGATTGTAAATGGAGAATTTCTGGGGGCGGGACGAAGGGGGTGTGTTCGAGTTTGTGTGTTCTTAAGTGTTTGGGGATGCGTGTGTTGTGTGAAATTGTTGGGAATTGTTTGCGATTTTGGCATGGGGATCGCGTATAGTCATTCAGCGATTCGAGCGAAGCGTCGATAACGGGTTTTGGGATTCGTTGTCTCGTTTCGCGAGAAGCGTTTTTTCAGGTGTTCTTTCGATGTCGGCGTTTACGCACAACTTCTTACCGCAATCATCCGCCAGCAAGCGGATAGCGGTCGGGTTGTGCGTCCTTACAAGCGCCGAGAAACCCGTGACCGCCCTGTTTATCGAACGCTATCCACAGCAGACGCTGGGTAGCGATTGGATGAACAGATAACTCCCCCCGCTGGTCGCGGCTTTTTCTCTTCAAAATTGTTTCAGTTGTGACCAGCGCCCGGGGTGCCGCGATTTTTCCGGCCCGGTGGTGCAATTGGCGAGACACGCCTGCCTCAGAAGCAGGTTTTTGCAGGTTCGACTCCTGCCCGGGCCACGTGAAGTTTTTCGGGCGCGCCGCCCCGATGACAGGCGCGTGTTCGAAGGCTTGGTCTTTGACAAGTGAAGAGTCGGTTTCGTGCAGAAGGGAGAAAGTGCACGGTGATGCTTCGCGCCCGAGGTGCGCGCGGAGAAAAGATTGTCTGCAGTGGCCTCATGGTCTAGTGGCAGGACGCTGGCCCTTCAAGCCGGAGGGGCGGGTTCGATTCCCGCTGGGGCTGTTCAGGACTGAGTGCTGAGGACTAAGTTAGGGGACGAAGTATGTGGAGAGATGGCAGAGCGGTTGATTGCGCTGCGGTGCTAACGCGGACTTCCCGGTTTTGGGAAGCGGGGGTTCGAATCCCCCTCTCTCCTTATTTGTGGCTGCAGCTCGGTGGTCGAGCGCCTGGCTGAAGACCAGGAGGTGCGGGTTCGATTCCTGCCGGCCACATTCTTACCTTGGGACCGCGTGGCGGCGCCACTCCACGGCGCCGCCACGCATTTCCTTTTGTATAGTTTCGGAGGGTCACACCGATTGGCGACGGGAACTGTCTCGAAAACAGTTGTGCTTTGCGGCCTTGGGGGTTCGACTCCCTCACCCTCCACTGCATTGGCGCGTAGCACAATGGTAGTGCGCCCGGCTGTTAACCGGGAAGTTGCAGGTTCAAGTCCTGCCGTGCCAGCTTGGGCGTCGATGAACATGGGCAGGATGCCATGCGACGGCTGCTTGACCGCGTAGCTCAATCTGGAAGAGCGCCTGCCTACGAAGCAGGAGGTTGAAGGTTCGAGCCCTTCCGTGGTCGTTCGCTTTCCCCCTCCCACGACGTCGACGTAAATGGCCACGAAAGGCACGAAACACACGAAAGACGATGACGGGAGTGTGCACTGGAACGTGAAGTAGCCGCAGATGGACGCGGATGGACGCCGATGATTGGATTGGGCGGGAATGGTGTGGTGGTTGTTTGTGCGGTTGTATCCGTAAGAGCATGCAAAGAGTTCTGGGTTGTGGTGCAATTGGTAGCACATCGGACTTTGGATCCGAGAGTTGCAGGTTCGACTCCTGCCGACCCAATAGTTCATTTGTGATTCGGGGTGTTAGCTCTAATTGGAAGAGCGCCTGTTTTGCATGCAGGAGGTTGCGGGTTCGAATCCCGACCACTCCATGGTGCGGCCGCCGGAAGGCGGAACTCCGAACGGCGTCCCGTAACTCAATGGGTAGAGTGCCTCGCTTACATCGAGGAAGTTGGAGGTTCGAGTCCTTCCGGGATGATTGTGAGAACTATGCAATTGAGAGGCGGTATCCAAGGCTGGTTCAAGGACGGTGACTGTAAATCACTGGGCTTTATGCCGATCGGGGGTTCAAATCCCTCCCGCCTCAATGCGTCGATCTGCGATCGACGACTACACCGTGTGGTGAAATACTGGCGTGTTGGCGTAGTGGTAGCGTGCTTGCCTGTCTAGCAAGAGGCGCGGGTTCGATTCCCGTACATGCCGTGGGGGCGGGGGTGATGGGGAGAGAAAGTTCGTGACACGCGGCGGATGCTCGAGTGGCAGAGTGCCGGTCTCCAAAACCGGGGGATGCGGGTTCGAGTCCCGCCCGCCGTGCGTGTGAGGGGTTGTGGGGGAAGGAAGATCAGACTGTAGCTCAGTTGGTGGAGCGCCTGGTTTGGGACCAGGAGGTCGGCGGTTCGAGCCCGTCCAGTCTGAATGTGGCTGTAGCTCAAGGGCGAGAGCACTGGCCTGTGAAGCCGGGGATATGGGTTCGATTCCCATCGGCCACCGTGGGAGTAGTCAGAAGTCAGTAGTCAGTAGTCAGAAGGCGGTAGGCAGGAGGGAGTAGAGGGGGTGACAGGCTGTAGCTCAGTTGGGAGAGCGCTTGCTTCGGGAGCAAGAGGGCGGTGGTTCGACTCCACCTGGCCTGATGTCGGATTGTTCAGTGTTCATTATTCATTTGGAAAGGAGGTGTGGCATGTCGGCGGTTTTGGAGCACCCGGTGTTGGCGCTCAACAAGATTTTTGCGCCGATTCGGGTGATTGATGTTCGCCGGGCGCTGAGCCTCCTGGTGACAGGATCTGCGGAGGTGGTGGATGCCGAGGATCCGCACCTGGCGACGTATGACTTTAGATCGTGGCGCGAGCTTTCGGCGCTGCGGGAGGAGTTTGAGGCGGAGCGGCATGCGTGGGTGGGGCTGGTGCGCGGGCGCGTGGCGGTGCCGGAGGTGGTGCGGCTGACGCGGTTCGAGCGGCACCGGCGCGTGCGGCACGGGGGCGTTCCGCTGAATCGGCGGAACATCTACCACCGCGACGGGAACACGTGCCAGTATTGCGGCAAGCGTTTTCCGACGAGCGAGCTGTCGCTGGACCATGTGATTCCGCGTTCGCGTGGCGGCGGCGACACGTGGGAAAACCTGGTGTGCGCGTGCACGGCGTGCAATTCGCGCAAGGCGGACAAGATGCCGGCGGAAGCGCGGATGCGTTTGATTCGCGTGCCGCGGGCGCTCAAAGCGCCGGCGCAGTTGATCCGCGTGCAGCATGCTTCGTGGGCGCAGTTTGTCGACGAGGCGTACTGGAATGTGGCGTTGAATGAGCGGTGATGCTCATGGAACGGGATGGGCCGGCGGTTCTTGGCGAGGCTTCGTGGGAGGAGGTCGCGATGCAATGTTGCGGCGGGGAACGGGTTTCGTCGAGAGCCGCCGGCGGGGGCCAGGAGGGGAGAGGGAAGCGTGATGCGATGTAGCTCAATTGAGGAGAGCGGCCGCTTCATACGCGGAAGGTTGCGGGTGCGAGTCCCGCCGTCGCAAATGGTGAGGGAGGGAACATCGCGGGATGGACGAGTGGTCAAGTCGGCGGTTTCATAAGCCGCTTTTTGTTGGTTCGATTCCAACTCCCGCAAGTTGGACGTAAACACGAAGAGACGAAGAGACGAAGGACCACGAAGAGGAGGGAGAGGTAGTGGCCCGTAGCTCAATGGGTAGAGCACTTCTCTTATAAGGAAGTGGGTGGCGGTTCGAATCCGCCCGGGCCGATGGGTGTGATGAAAGTATGCAATGCTGGCTCGTAGCTCAGTGGGTAGAGCGCCGCTCTGATAAGGCGGAGGTCGGCGGTTCGAGTCCGTCCGGGCCAAGTGCGAAAGACCCAGAAAACCACGGAGAACACGGAGGACACGGAGGTATTGGGTTATTTCGACTCCGTAGCTCAATTGCAGAGCATCCGGTTCTTACCCGGAAGGTTCTGGGTGCGAGTCCCAGCGGGGTCAGTGTGGCTGGGAGCGAGCGGGCGGAGGGAAATTGCTCGGATGGCTGAGAGGGCGAAGGCGGTGGACTGCAACTCCACAGCGCGCGAGCGCCGCGCGGGTTCGAATCCTGCTCCGAGCTTTTTTTGGCCGCGGGGAGAGGTGAGGGTGTTATTCCCGAGTAGCTCAAATTGGCAGAGCGCCTGTTTCGTAAACAGGAGGTTCGGGGTTCGAGGCCCCGCTTGGGATTTTGCGGTGGCGGGGGGGGGGGGGAACGCTGCCGCGACGGCAGCGGCGAACGGGGGAATTTTTTGTGCTCGTAGCTCAGGGGCAGAGCGCTGCCGTGCCAAGGCGGAGGTCGTGGGTTCGAGTCCCATCGGGCACTTGGGGGGGGAGTAGTCAGAAGTCAGTAGTGAGTAGTCAGAAGGAGTCGGAAGTGGGAAGAATGTAAGCTCTCGTGGCGCAATTGGGAGACGCGGCGGTTTCAAAAACCGTTGGATGCAGGTTCGAATCCTGCCGGGAGCATGGTGGAGAGGAAAGAGTTTGCGGTGTTAGCTCAATTGGCAGAGCGCCTGGCTTCCAACCAGGAGGTTGCGAGTTCGAAGCTCGTGCGCCGCATTTGTGGTGGGGTTGGGAGTAGTCAGTAGTCAGAAGTCAGTAGTGAGAAGTCAGAAATTAGAAATGAGAAGTAGGTGGGATCCTGTAGCTCAATTTGGAAGAGCGCTGGTTTCCGGAGCCGGAGGTTGCGCGTTCGAGTCGCGCCGGGATCATGGTTCGGAGGAGGACGGCCTGCGGGCCGTCATGGGCGGGGACGCCCATGCCACCTGTCTGCTCTCGTGGCGCAAACTGGTAGACGCGCGGGCTTGAGAGGTCCGTTGTTGCAGGTTCGACTCCTGCCGAGAGCATGCGGGGGAGGTGCGGGCGGCGAAAGAATGGGAACCGACTCTTCGATAGGCCCGGTGGCGCAAGTGGAAGACGCGGCGGGCTTAAAACCCGACTGGTGCGGGTTCGACTCCCGCCCGGGCCATGACGCGGGGGGTGAGGGATTGGAGGAGGAATCGTCCGAGGAAAAGCGGGTCCGTAGCTCAATTGGCAGAGCTGCTCCCTTTTAAGGAGAGGGTTGCAGGTTCGACTCCTGCCGGGCCCAATTTAGGGGATCGAGTGGGACGGGGCCACTGCGAAAAGGTTAGAGAAAAACGATTGGCGCGCCGTAGGGATTAGCATCGGGTGCGGATATAGTGGGAGGTCTGTACGGAGCGGTGCGTGGAACCCAAGAAACCGATTTTGTCGATCAAGCATGGGGAGGTGAAGCGCCATGCGCGCTGGCCGCTGGTGCTGATTGGGATTGGGAAATTGATCAAGACGACGCTGCTGGTGGTGGCGAGTTTTTATCTGTTGAAGCTGATCAACCCGACGGCGCATGCGGATCTGGAATCGCTGTTGAAGGAGTGGCGAGAGGGTCCGCACAATGAGTACCTGTACAAGATGCTGGAGAAGGGGCTTCAGATACCGGAGGCGCGACTGAAGATGCTGCGCGTGGGGGCGCTGATTTACGCGGGGCTGTATGGGATCGAGGGGGTGGGGCTGCTGTTTGACAAGGGGTGGGCGGAATGGATCACGGTGATCACGACGGCGGGCTTTATTCCGGTGGAGGCGTATGAGTTGTGGACGGGGCCGACGTGGCCTAAGTTTATTTTGATCGTGGTGAATGCGGCGATTTTGCTGTATCTGTGCGTGCGGCTGCGGTGGCGCGGGCAGGTGAAGCGGGCGGTGAAGCGCGGGGCTTTTGAGGCGGTGGTAGCTCCGCACGCGCAGGAAGCCCCGGCGGGGACGCGGTAAGCGGCGCATGGGAGGCGTTGCGGATGCGGGTGTTTTCAGAAGAGGCTTGAAAGTGGGGTCGAGGGACGGCAACGTATGGGGGGCGAGTTGCAAGAGCTTGTGACGTGGAGGGTTGTTGGCGAGCGAACGGGCAGAATCGTCGCAGCGGATGAGCGGTGGGGCCGCGGTGCGGGGAAACTTCGCGCCGGCGGCGCAGGCGGGGACTGCGGCGGCGGAGGGGGTTGAGGATTTGGGCCCGTTGCCGGCGGATCCGCGGGAGGCGCTGGCGATGCATGGGTCGTGGCTGCGGGCGGTGGCGATCGCGCGGTTGCGCGGGCTTGAGGGGGCGGATGATGTGATGCAGGACGTCGCGATTGCGGCGATACGAAATTGGGAGACGCTCAGGACGGCGGCGAATGCGAAGCCGTGGTTGTATCGGTTGACGGTGCGGGCGGCGTTGATGCACCGGCGGACGCTGGGGCGGGCACGGAAGCGGATCAAGGAGGCGATAGACACTTACACGGCGAAGCATGGGATAAGAGAGGCGGCGCCGCGGAAGAGTGAGCTGGGGGCGATTGGAACACATGGGGCGCATGGCGGCGATCCGCTGGGGGCGTTGCTGTCGTCGGAACGGCACGCCCAGTTGCGGGTGGCGATCGCGAAGCTGCCGGTGAAAGATGTGGAGATGCTGCTGCTGAAGCATGTGGACGATTGCAGCTATCAGGAGATTGCGCGGAGGCTGGGAGTAACGGCGGGCGTGGTGCAGATGCGGCTCTTTCGCGCGCGGCAGAAGCTGCGCGAGATTCTGTTACAGCAGTACCCGGAGAGTTAAGGTATGAGAATCAGGCGGCAGGATGCGGAGAACGGGGCGGGCGGCGGGGACAGCGAGATGGAGCTGCCGCTGGACATGCAATTGGATATGCTGGTAGATGAGGAGTTGCGCGAGGATGCGCGCTCGCTGCTGTTGGCGCGGATGGAGATGGAGCCGGGGCAATGGCGGGAGTTGGCGCTGCGGTTCCTGCAACGGCAGGTGGAGCGTCGGGCGGCGCGGGAGCTGATCGCGGGCGGGCGGGTGGCGAACGTGGATGTGCAGGGGGAATTGGAGGAGGCGTCTCTGGGGATGAAGCGGATGTGGGGCGGGAAATGGATGGGGACGCGCGGGATGACGCGGGTGGCGGCGGGGCTGCTGATTGCGACGACGTCGGCGTTGATCACGGTGCAGGTGATGCGCGGCGCGGGCGGGACGGTGCTGAAGCAGTCGCCGCGGGTGGGTGGGGAGGATCTGGTGCAGGCGAATTTACCGGGGCAATCGGTGGGTCTGGAGCGTCCGGTGTCGGTGGAGGTTCCGGTGGCGAACGGGATGAGGGAAACGGGCAATCCGTGGGAGTTTTTGAAAACGTCGAGCGATGGACCGATGCCGCGGCGATCGGTGGTGATCCAGCCGGATGGAAGGGGTAATGCGCTGGTGATACCGGTGAATACGTTGCCGGTGAATGTGTATTGAGGGGGAGTAGTCAGTGGTCAGTAGTCAGTAGTCAGTGGTCAGTGGTTAGTGGTCAGAAGTTGGTAGTTAGAAGAGCAGGGTATGGGTGTTGCGGCGACGCGATTGCGGGTGGTGATGGTGGGGGGGGCGGCGGCGCTGCTGGCGGGGGTGGTGTGGGCGGGGGATCCGGGCGCAGGGAGCGGGGCGACGCAGAGTGCGCGGACGGCGAGTCGGGAGTCGGGAGGCAGCGGCGAGGCGGAAAAGCATCGGGCGCAGTATTGGCTGGGGGTGGCGGTGGAGAATATTCCGCCGACGTTTTCGCGGCAGTTGAAGCTGAATCGCGCGCAGGGGCTGATGGTGCTGGCGGTGCTGCGGGATTCGCCGGCGGAGCGGGCGGGGGTGCGTGCGGATGATTTGTTGATCGAGATAGAAGGCGAGCCGCTGACGACGCAGGAGCAGTTGGCGCGTGCGGCGAACCGGGAGGAGGAGGGGAGTGACACGGTGGGGCCGACGAAGGGGGGCGCGCCGGCGGGGCCGCGTCCGAAGAAATGTCACCTGACGCTGCTGCGGGATGGTGATCGGGTGCGGGTGGAGATCACGCCAGCGCCGCGGCCGGCGTCGATGATGGTGGCGGGCGGGGGGATGCAGAGTTTCACGCTGCATCCCCGGGAGGGCCATGGCGCGGCGCCGATGGATGTGCGGAACATCGTGCTGCCCAACGGGAGCATCTCGCAGGTGGGGCCGGGGTATCGCATGGATTTGAGCGCGCGCGGAGGAAGCGCGCTGACGGAGGTGTCGATCCGGCAACTGGTGGGGGATGGGGAGACGATCATCCTGACGCAGGAGCAGGATGAAAAAGGGGGTGTGAAGAATTCGATCACGGTGGGGGGGCAGAAGTACATGGTGGAGCCCGGGAAGGTGGCGAGCCTGCCGGAGAAAATTCGGCCGATCGCGGAGCAGCTTCTGGCGGAAGGGCCGGCGGCGGGCGCAGCGGCGACGAGGCCGGGGGCGGACGCGGAGACGGCGAAGCTGGATCAGCGGGTGAAGGACCTGGAGAAGAGGAATGCGGAATTGCAGGATAAGCTTACGGGACTGAACGATCAGTTGTCGGAATTGATCCGGCTGCTGAAGGAGAAGAACGGCGGCAAGTGAGCGCGTTGTGGAAGAGAGCGGTGCGGTGGCTGGCGGTGGGAGTGTTGGCGGCGCGGGGGGCGGTTGCATGCGCGGAAACGCCGGAGGTGGTGGCGGAGGATTCGGGCGGGGCGGGAGGAACTGAGCGCTGTCACTTTGAGCTGTGGGCGGAGGGGGTGAAGGTGCCGACGAGCATGGCGTGGGTGCGCGTCGGAGACGATGCGACCGGGCGGGGCGGGCAGGAGGTGCTGCTGGTGCTGGAGCAGACGGGGCAGGTGCGGGCGCTTGCGCGGGAGGCGGACGGGAAGGCGCGGATGTTGCCGGTGGTGACGAAGGTGCTGGTGAATTTCAAGGAGGAGCGTGGGCTGCTGGGGATCGCGGTGCATCCGGACTTTGCGAAGAACCACTGGGTGTATCTGTGTTACACGCGGAGCGAGCATGCGGATCGTCCGGATGGGAGGTCGGACATCACGAAGGGGCAGGTGGTGGAGCGGTATACGTTGAGCGCGGAGATGGAGGGAGGGGCGGTGAAGGCGGTGCATCTGGGCGAGCCGAAGGTGGTGCTGGAATTCCCGTATGAGCCGCGGGAGAACAACGGACCGAACTCGTGCGGCGGGAAGATTGTTTTTGGGCCGGATGGGAAATTGTATGGGAGTTATGGGGATCAGAATCGGCATGGGGCGGAGATCAATGAGCGGGGCGGCTTCATTCACGCGGGGGTGATTTTTCGGGTGAACGACGATGGAAGCGTGCCGGCGGATAATCCGTGGGCGAAAAAGACGGACGTTTTTTTGCAACGGGCGTATGCGATCGGCATCCGCAATTGTTTCGGTCTGGCGTTCGATCCGGAGAGCGGAACGCTGTGGGACACGGAGAATGGCCCGGATCTGTGGGATGAATTGAACGTCGTGCGACCGGCGTTCAACAGCGGGTGGGGATACATCATGGGGCCGCTGACGGATCCCTCGAACGCCGATAAGAGGCGGGCGGAAGTCCCGGCGGACAAGCTGCTTGGCTCGACCTACGCCGATCCCGTTTTTTCGTGGTATCGCTGCCGCGGGCTCACGTGCGCCGCGTTCGTGCACACCGATGCCTATGGGCCGGCGATGAAAGACACGCTGCTGGTGGGGGAGGTGAACGGAAGCTGGCTGATGCGGTTTCGGCTGAACAAGGATCGCGACCGCGTGGATGTGACGAGCGATGCGCTGGAAAATTGCGTCGTGCGCGGCGACGCGCCGGGGGAAATCATGGCGAATCAGCACGAGGTAATGTTTGCCGTGAAAGCGGGGACGGTGACGGACATGCAGATCGGCGGAGACGGATTGCTGTATGCGTGCTCGTGGCGCGATGGGGCGGTGTATGTGTTGCGGCCGGGAAAATGAGGGGCATCAGGAAACGGCTTTGGTGACGATTTGCTGCGCCTCGTGCACGATGGCATCGAGGTGGGCGTGGCTGATGAAGGATTCGGCGTAGATCTTGTAGATATTTTCCGTGCCGGAGGGGCGGGCGGCGAACCAGCCGTTCTTGGTGGCGACCTTCAGGCCGTCGATGGGGGCGTCGTTATGCGGGGCGCGGGTGAGCTTGGCGGTGATGGGCTCGCCGGCCATGGTGGTTTCCCTGACGGCATCGGGCGAGAGTTTTTTGAGGGCGGCTTTTTGCTGCGGCGTCGCGGGGGTGTCGATGCGGGTGTAATACGACGTGCCGAACTGGGCGGTCAGCTCGCGGTAATGCTCGCTGGGGTCTTTTCCGGTGACGGCGGTGATTTCGGCGGCGAGCATGTTCATCACGACGCCGTCCTTGTCGGTGGTCCAGGGCGATTTGTTCATCTGCAGGAACGAAGCGCCGGCGCTTTCTTCGCCGCCGAAGCACATCGTGCCGTCGAACAGACCTTCGGCGAAGAATTTGAAACCGACAGGAACTTCGGCGAGCCGGCGGCCGAGTGAAGCGACGACGCGGTCGATCATGGAGCTCGAGACGACGGTCTTGCCGACGGCGACTTCGGGCGACCATTGCGGGCGATGCATGAGCAGGTAGCGGATGGCCACTGCGAGCACGTGGTTGGGCGACATGAGGCCCGCCGACGGCGTCACGATGCCGAAGCGGTCGGAGTCGGGATCGTTGCCGAAAGCGACGCGGAAGCGGTCCTTGAGATTCACGAGGCCGGCCATCGCGTAGGGCGAGGAGCAATCCATGCGGATGACGCCGTCATGATCGACGGACATGAAGGAGAAGGTGGGATCGACTTTGGTGTTGACGACTTCGATGGAAAGACCGTAAAGGCGGTTGATGGGTTCCCAGCAGAAGAGGGCCGCGCCGCCGAGGGGATCGACGCCGAGTTTGAGGCCGGCGTTTTTGATGGCGTCGATGTTGATAGCGAGGGCGAGATCGCGCACGTAAGGCAGGATGAAATCGGTCTCCTGGGTGGTGGAGGCTTTGCGTACGGATTCGTAGGGCGTGCGGCGAACGTCTTTGTTGTTGGCCTGGAGCAGTTCGTTTGCGCGGTTTTGAATCCAGGAGGTGACGTTGGAAGTGGCGGGGCCGCCGTTGGGCGGGTTGTACTTGAATCCGCCGTCGGCAGGGGGGTTGTGGGAGGGTGTGGCGATGAGGGCGTCGGCGAGATGGTCGGTGCGGTTGCGGTTGTAATTGATGACGGCGCGGGAGACGACGGGCACGGGGGTGATGCCGGGGCCGGATTGGATGAGGGCCTGGATGTTGTTGGCGGCGAGGACTTCGAGGGCGGTGCGCTGTGCGGCGGCGGAGAGAGCGTGAGTGTCCTGGGCCAAAAGGATGGGGCCGTCGATTTTCTGTGACCGGCGGTAATCGCAGACGGCCTGGGTGATGGCGAGGATGTGCGCTTCGGTGAAGGTGGAATTAGTGGAAGTGCCGCGGTGGCCGCTGGTGCCGAAGGAGACGCGCTGGGCGGGGCTGGAGAAATCAGGGCGGTTGTCGAAATAAGCGCGTTCGAGTTTTGCGGGATCGATCAGAAGGGATGCGGGGGCGGGTTTTCCGGCGAGGGGACTGAGGGGCATGAGGTGACTCCTGAAGGTTGCGTGTGCATGCGCCGATCATTTGAACGTGCGAGCGGGGGGGATGGCAAATGGAGGCTATCGGCGTTTGGCGCGAGGCGGCTTTGGGGGAAGCAGATGGGGGTGGGCGGCCTTGAGCCACTTGAGCATTTGCTCTCGCAGGGAACGGGCGAGGGCGCAGAGCTGGTCGATTTCAGCGGTGCTGGCGATACCGGTGGCTTCGTAGATTCCGCCGCCGCGCTTGGAACGGAAGGCCTGTAGAGCGGTGATGAGGAATTCGTCCGGCTGGATGGTGAGGCGGAGGGAGTCGATGGTGCGGTGGTGTGCGCCGCCGCCTTTGGGCGCCTCAAAGCCAGAAGCGTAGAGTGCGAGGGCGGCGCATTGGAGAGCCGCATTGTAGGCGATGGCAAAGCGCCAGTCGGAATCGGTGGCGGTGTTGTTACTGGCCGTGAGGTCTCTTTCGATGACGGCGAGGAGGTTTTCGATTTCGGCGGGGCTCGTCTGGTGGGGCCGGAGCCAGCCGTTTTTCTGCCAGTCGGAGAAGCTCATTCTGGTCTCCCAGCAGGAATGTTTTGGGTGAATCGAGGACGGAGGAGATGAAATGATGTCCCGCGACGGCCTTTCTTGCGAATTCCCGCGGAGGGTAAATGGTGGGGTTGATGTCGCGGCCGAAAATTTGTTGCGGACGGGAAAGGAGTGCTGCAACGGCAGTGAAGGTGGGAGTGCCAACAATCATCAGGTCGATATCACTGGCGGCTTGTTCTTGACCGCGGGCGACGGATCCGAAAAGAAACGCGACGCGAATCTGAGGTGCGAGCGGCCGGAGGGCGTCGGCAATCAAACCGGCAGCGCCGGCGGTTTTGAGGATCAGGGAACGGAGATCGGGATAAAGGGGGTGCATCGAATTGGCGGTGTAGAGCACCTGGCGCCCGACGTGGCGGCGCTGAAGGATGCCGACGCCGGCGAGCGTTTTCAATTCTCTCTGCACGGGCCCCACACCGCTTCCGGAAAGTCGGACGATGTGACGGAGGTGGAACTCCTCGCCGGGGCGTCCAAGAAGGACCTGAAGGACCGCGGAACGGGTCTTCCCAAGGAGAAGCGTCGCCAGAGCGGATGAAGCGGGTGTTACCATACAGGGAACAATTGTAACCGAATTGATTACAAGGCAGCCAGCAGGGAGGAAGCGGTGGCGGCCGCCTCATCGTTTGCGGGCGAAGCTGCTGATGCCGGGTTTGAAGACGACTTTGCCGTTGATGACGACGAGTTCTTCGTCGAGGAAGAATTTGACGGCCTTGGCGAGGATGTCGGCTTCGAGAGCGAGGCCGCGCTGGCGGACGTCCTCGGCGGTGTCGCTGCCGACGTTGATGTGGAAGACATCCTGGAGAATGATGGGGCCCTGGTCGAGTTGCTCGGTGACGAAGTGGGCGGTGCAGCCGGTGACGCGGGCGCCGGATTCGAAGGCCTGTTTGTAGGGCGAGGCGCCGGGGAAGAAGGGCAGCAGCGATGGGTGGATATTGATGATGCGCGAGGGGAAGGCGTCGATGATTTCCCGCGCGAGAATCTGCATGTAGCGGGCGAGGACGATGAGGTCGGGCTTGAGCTCGCGCAGGCGCGCAAGCAGCGCGGCCATGTGGGCGGGCTTTTGATCGGGGGCGGTGCAGGGGAGGCATTCGAAAGGGATCTCGGCCTGGTCCGCGAGCGGCTGGAGCGTGGGGTGATTGGCGAAGATGGCGACGATCTGGCCGTTGAACTCGTCGGTGGGGGCGAGGGCGAGGAGCTTTTCGAGGCAGTGGGGTTCTTTGGAGGCGAGCACGACGACGCGCTTGGAGCGTGGATGGCGCTGGAGGGCGACCTTCACTTCCATGTTGATTTTTTTGCCCAGGTCGAGGGCGCCGGTGATCAGCTCATCGAGGGAGACGGTCATGTCCTTGAGGTCGACAAGCATATCCATGACGAAGAGGCCGGAGACGACGCGCTGTTCGAGGTCTTCGATATTGACGCCGCGATCGGCGACGAAGGTGGCGAATTGGGCGACGACGCCTTTTTGATCGCGGCCCTGGACGGAGATGACGGCGAGGAGTTTATCAGGCATGGATTGGTCTTTCGAAGGAGCGGGTTTACTGTGCCAGAAAATAGTATAAGATGAAGACCCATGAAGAGGACATTCGTCGCATTCCCGGTTGTCACACGGTTGTTTCAGAACCTGGGCGTGCCGGATGAGGCAATCCGGGAAATGGAACGGGAGATTATGCAGGAAGCGGGCGATATGGTGAAGGGGACTGGTGGCTTGCGAAAGATTCGATGTGCAGCTTTCGCGAAAGGAAAGAGTGGAGGTGTGCGCGTGATATATGCGGACTATCCCGAAATTGGCTTGTGCCTGCTAGTGGTTGCGTTTGCCAAGAACGTGACAGGGAACTTGAGCCGGGCGGAGCAGAATACGCTGCGGAAGGTTAAGTCGGCATTGGACAAACAGGTAAAGGGGCGGGCGGGCATGAGGAGCTGATGATGAAAAAGCGGAATGAGTTTTTTGAAGGAATTAAGGCGGGGCTGGAGGAAGCGCTGGCATGGGCGAAAGGCGCGGATGTGCCCGTGACGGTGCGGGAAGTGGAGTTGCCGGATCCGCCCGCGCCAATGAGTCCGCGCCAAATTGCGCGACTGCGAACGAAGAAAGTGGGTGTCAGCCAGGCGGTGTTTGCGAAATTGATCAATTCGTCAGTGCAAACGGTGCACTCCTGGGAGCAGGGGCGCGGGCGACCGTCGGGGCCCACGTTGCGTTTTTTGCGATTGCTGGAGAAGCGGCCGGAACTCGTCAACGAATTTGGCGTGGAGACGAAGCGGAAGTTTCGGCGGTGATCACTTTCCAATTGGCGGCAGGGCGTGATGGTCGGCGGCGTTTTTGGCGACGCCGGCGGCGCCGATGACGCCGGCGTCGTTGCCGAGTTTGGCGAGGGCGATTTTGGTGGTCGGAGGCGTCATCTTCCACCAGTTTTCGTTGAAGTGGCGCTGGACGGCGTCGAGGAGGAATTTGCCGGCCTGGGACATGCCGCCGGCGAGCACGATCATTTCCGGGTCGAGAATGTGGCAGACGTTGATGCAGGCGAGGGCCAGGATGCGGCAGGTGTCGTCCCAGATGTGAAGGGCGAATGTGTCGCCTTTTTTTGCGTGGGCGACGACATCGGCGGCGGTGACGGCGCCGGCGGATTTGAGGATTTTGCTGAGCGAGGATTTTTTGCGGAGCTTGCGGGAGCGTTCGAGTTCGTGTGTCGCGCGGCGGCCGGTGTAGGCGGCGGAGGTGTAGGTTTCGAGGCAGCCGCGCTGTCCGCAGCCGCAGGGTTCGCCATCGGGAATGACGATGGTGTGGCCGATTTCGGCGGCGAAATCGGAGTGGCCGCGGATGACTTTGCCGTTGTAGACGATGCCGCCGCCGACGCCGGTGCCGAGGGTGAACATGAAGAGGTTGCCGATTTTTTTATTTTTGCCCGCACCGACCCACCATTCGCCATAGGCGGCGGCGTTGGCGTCATTTTCGAGGATGGCGGGAAGGTTGAGACCTTTGGAAACTTTGGCGCGCAGGCGGACGCTTCGCCAGAGGGGGAGGTTGGCGGCGCGGAAGATGATGCCGCGGGAGAGGGAGGCCTGGCCGGGAGAGAGAATGCCGACGGCGGCGATGTCGGCGGGCGCGAGGTTGGCGGCGGCGATCGCCTGGTTGCCGGCGTCGATCATGCGGGCGATGACGTTGTTGGCGGAGAGTGCGGCGCGGCCGCGAACGTGCTCGGCGGCGGTGGGGAGGGAGACGTGCGCGAGGAGCCTGCCGGCGGCGTCGGTAACGCCGGCTTTAACGTTGGTGCCGCCGAGATCGAGGCCGAGGTAATGGGGCATGGGCGAATCCTAGGGAGCGCGGAACAGTGGACACGCTAAAGCGTGAACTCCGGACACTCAAACTCCAGACACTCAGAACTCCGGGGGCTCAACCGAATTCATCGCCGCGGAAGGTGTGGCCGAGGTAGGTTTGGCGGACGATGGGGTTGTTGATGAGGTCGCGCGGGGTGCCGGCGGCGAGGACTTTGCCGTTGTCGATGATGATGCCGCGGTCGCAGACCTCGAGGGTGCGCTGGACGTTGTGATCGGTGATGAGGATGGCCTTGCCGAGGGAATCTTTGAGTTGGCGGATTTCGCGCTGAAGGTCTTCGACGGCGATGGGATCGACGCCGGAGAAGGGTTCGTCGAGGAGAATGAGCTGGGGATTGGTGATGAGCGAGCGGGCGATTTCGAGCTTGCGGCGTTCACCGCCGGAGAGGGTGAGGGCTTTTTGCTTGCGGGTTTTGGTGAGGCCGAACTGTTCCATGAGGCGGGCGGCTTCTTCCTTGCGTTTGGCGGAAGATTTGCGGGTGGTTTCGAGGATGGCCAGGAGATTTTGTTCGACGGTCATGCGCTGGAAGATGGAGGGTTCCTGGGAGAGGTAGCCCATGCCGCGGCGTGCGCGTTTGTACATGGGGAGCTTGGTGATTTCGAAGCCGTCGAAGAGGACTTGACCGCCATCAGGGACCACCATGCCCATGATCATGCGGAAGGTGGTGGTTTTGCCGGCGCCATTGCGACCGAGCAGGCCGATGACTTCGCGGTGGCCGACTTCGAAGGAAACTTCACTGACGACGGTTCGCTGGCCGTAGCGTTTCACGAGGTTTGAGGCTTTGAGCAGGATCATCCGGTAGTGGTTCGCTTTGTGTGGGAGTCGGCAGGTGCGGCGCGGAGCGGCACCGGAAATAAGACTGGGCATTCTGACGAGTTGAGGGTCGATTGGCAATGCGCGGCCGGCTAGAGGGGACCGCCGCCCGGGGGGCGCGGGGCAGGGGGGGCGATGGTGGCGCCGAGGGGCTTTCCGCAATGGCGGCAGAAACGGTCCGGCGGGTCGTGGTTCCAGCCGCAGTTGGGACAGCGGAGCGGGGCGGCGGGGTCTTCGTCGGCCTCGACCATTCGGGCGACACGTTCGACCTGGGCGAGCAGGAGATACCAGAGGCCCAGGACGAGGGTGATGCTGGAGACGATGAGAAGCGCGTAAGCGACGATGGCGAGGGCGGGCGATTGATCCTGGATTTTGATGGCTGAAAAGATGGAGGTGCCCAGCAGCGACCACCCGGGGACGGCGGTGAGGATGGCGATGATGAGCATGAGGCGTGCGACGCGTCGCGAGCGGCGGCGGCGGCGGATGGCGGGCTCCGGCAGGCCGACATCGTGAGGATGGGTCTTCGTGGCGGTCATGAGCAGCTACAGACACCGGTGGGGGGGCGGGGTGAGGCGCTTTGTGGGGATTGTAAGCGGAGCGGCAACGGGCGGACAGCTCATGGATGGCCGGCCCGGATGAACCGCGTTGAAGGTGGTTTCCCACTTTCGCTTCCGTCGCTGAAAAGGAGGGACGTCGAATGATGCTGGGGATCGTTCGGCGTAACTAAGCAGGCCGACGCTGTCGGCGCATCGCCGAGCCATGCTCCAAGCATGCCGGTGATTTCTTCCGGCGAGAGGTCGGCATACACCAGCCAGAGAGCCGCTTTGCCGTCAGCGAGAATCGTCAGGAGGCCGGTGGCGTCTGGGGCGCAGCCTATGCGTTGCCTGCGCGACATTTGGTAGCGGGGCTTGTAAGTAAGAGATTGCACCGCCGGGCGAAGCAGATGGAAGTTGCGTTTATCGATGGCCAGCAGGTCATCGGAGGCGGGATCGATGGCATCGCAGGCGACTTCGCGGCGGCGCTTCTGGCGCAGGGATCGCTGGAGGAATGGCGCCAGGAAAATCGCGCCTTCCCCCTTGGAAAAGGCTCCATTTTCGCTGTGCATGAAGCCCGCAACGCGTGCGAAGCACAGCTTGCCGGGGGCGAAATAAACGCGGTAGGCGCTCGCTGCGAGGTGACTCGGGCGCACGACCTCGAGGACGGGATAAGGAGAGGTGACGGGAAAGTCTTCGGCGAGACGGCGGGAACGCAGGCGCTCAGCGACCAGCCCCAGGGGAATGAACGCGAAAATGAAACACTCGGTGGCGAGCACGGAAAGAGCCAGGGTCGTCGGGCCCATTCCGGGCGGCAGCAGGATGATCCCGCGTTGGATCAGTGTTGGGAGTAATACGCCAATGATGATCGGAACCAGTGCGAGATAGAGCAGGCAGCGCACCAGCGGATTCCGCGACCAGGGCACGCGCGGGGGTGGGGCCGGCGGGGGCGGAATGGTGACGACGTGCCGGCATTCGTTGCAGCGGCCGGTGCGTTTGAGGTATTCCCATGCCTTGGGAAGCTGCGAATGACAGTAGGGGCAGGTGATGCCGTAGCGATGCGTCGGGTACCAGCTCATGAAGGCGATGGAGGCGACTTCGCACACGGCGGCGGCGACGGCGAAGAATATCCAGACCCATCGGTCAGAGTGGCGAGCGACTGCCCAGAGGGCAAGGGCGGACTCGGCGAGGACGCCGAGGAAGGCCAGCACAAAGGTGCGCCGAAAGGCCGTTCTCCAGCCGGTGGCGCGGCTCTCAAGAAGGTCGAAGGGGATCGGTGGCATAGGCGCTCTGGTCATTACGCGCCGATCCGCATGGCAATCCGCAATGGAGCCTCACCGATCGACCCCACGGGATCCGGACTCACCGGGTCAGGCGGCGGCGGCTTCGATGATGCTGCAGGGAGAGTGAGTCGGGATGACGCGGGTGAGGTGCAGGCCGGCGGCGCGGAAGAGGGCGGCGTATTGGGCGGCGGTGCGTTCCTGGCCGCCGGTCATGACGAGCATGTTGAGGTCAAGGAACTTGGCGAACGAGGGGTCGTTGCCTTCGGGAATGACGGTTTCGATGAGGAGAATTCTGGCGGCGGGGGCCATGGCGGCGCGGATGTTTTTGAGGATGGCGATGGATTGATCGTCGTTCCAATCGTGCAGGATGAATTTGAGGGTGTAGAGGTCGCCGGCCTGGGGGACGGAGTGGAAGAAGTCGCCGGTGGTTTTCTGGATGCGGGGGTCGAGGGCGGGGGCGCCGTCGAGGACGCGGGGCTGGTCGAAGAGGGTGCCACGGGAGTTGGGGGCGGTGGCGAGGATTTTGGACAGGAGGCGTCCGTGGCCGCCGCCGATGTCGATGATGTGGGAAAAGGAGGTGAAGTCGTAGGCGTCGAGGACTGCCTGTTCGACGCCGGAAGTGAGGCTGGTCATGGAATCGTGGAAGACGGCGGCGTTCCTGGGGTTCTGCGTGTAGTAATCCCAGACGGGCATGTGGAAGTGATGGCTGACGGCGTCGCTGCCGGTTTGGACGGAGTGGAGGAGATCACCCCAGGCGGCGTAGTGCTCCTGGCCAAGCTGGGCGCGGGCGGAGGCGCGCATGGACCAGGGGAGATCGGAGCGGAGGCCTTCGGATTTGGGGGAGTTGGCGTAAGTGCCGTTGGATTCGGAGAAGAAACCTTCGGAGACCAGGGCGCGCAGGAGGCGCTTGAGGGCGGGTTCGTGGACGTGGAGGGCGGCGGCGAGTTGTCCGGCGGATTTGGGGGAGTCGATGAGATGATCGGCGACGCCAAGTTCTGCGGCGGCCCAGACGGCGCGGGTGAGCCAGAGGTTTTTCATGAGGTCGATCTGGGTGGTGATGGCCAGTTCGGGGGTGGACATGGTGGCTCCTCGGGAAGGGAACGCGAGGAGGATAAGGGAGACCGCGGTGGCGAGACTATGGGTGATTTTTGGGATAGTGATTTTGCAGGGAACGTTTTGGTTTTTTCTAGATTGGACAGGATGTGGTTATTCGGCGTGAGTCAGTGCGGCGTGACGGACGTAGTCGGAGATACCTCGGAAACCGTTGCGTTGGGCGGCCTGTTCGAGGATGGATTTTTCGGAGGAAGTGAGGCGGATGTTGAGTTGGACGGAGCGGGTGGCATTGGACGCGGGTGCGGGGGGCGTCTCGCCCTTTTCGAGCATGTAGGCGACGGCAACTTCGAGAGCTTCACGAGTGCTTTTTACGCATTGTTCGGTCGTTTTGCCGTCACCCATGGCGGTGGGGAGTTCCAGACCGCGACCAAAATACTCTCCATCCTCCATCTGTAACACGATCTGATAATGCCGAACGAGTTCCCGGGCCTGCCTTAGGATTTCGCGATCAAAGGGGCGATCAATTGGCTCCGACGATTTTTTGGACTTTCCGGAGATAGACATGTTTTACCTTTCCGTGATGGACCGGGATTGGGATAGGTCGCTCGCCGGGTTTATGGAAAACGTGGTGAGAACCGGTAATTCGAACGAGGGTATAACCGTAGCTCTCGAGGAGTCGTTGCAACTCTGCAAAGCGGACTTCGCTGGGCATGGAGCTCTCTCCACTATAGGTGCCTGTTCATCGGCCAATCTCCTTACCGTTTTTATTCCCGCCGCTCAGCTTCGCGGCACATCTAGTATAGCATTCGCTATACATGGTTCAAGCCTATTCCCATTCGATGGTGCCGGGGGGTTTGGAGGTGATGTCGTAGACGACGCGGGAGACGCCGCGGACTTCGTTCACGATGCGGTTGCTGACGCGGGCCAATACGTCGTAGGGGATTCTTGACCAATCGGCGGTCATGAAGTCGCTGGTGTCGACGGAGCGGAGGGCGATGACGTGCTGGTAGGAGCGGCCGTCGCCCATGACCCCCACGGCGCGGACCGGGAGGATGGCCGCGAAGGTTTGAGCGGTGGAGCGGTACAGGCCTTCGGCGACGATTTCTTCGAGGAAGATTTCGTCGGCGTCGCGGAGGATGGCCAGTTTTTCCTCGGTGATTTCGCCGATGCAGCGCACGGCGAGCCCGGGGCCGGGGAAGGGGTGTCGCCAGACGATGTGTTCGGGGAGTCCGAGGAGAGCGCCGAGTTTGCGGACTTCGTCTTTGAAAAGGTCGCGGAGAGGTTCGACGAGTTCGAAGCCGAGCTGTTCGGGGAGCCCGCCGACGTTGTGGTGGAGCTTGATATTCGCGGTGCCCACCCCTTTTTTGCCGGCGGTGAGGCCGTGGCCGGATTCGATGACATCGGGATAAAGCGTGCCCTGGGCGAGGAACTTGGCGTTTTTGATCGAGGCGGCTTCGCGTTTGAAGACGTCGATGAAGGTTCTGCCGATGATTTTGCGTTTTTCCTGCGGATCGGTGACGCCGGCCAGGGCGGTGAGAAATTCCTGTGAGGCGTCGGCGGTGACCAGGTCGATTTTGAAGTGGTCGCGGAAGGTGGCTTCGACGCTCTGGCGTTCGTTTTTTCGCAGCAGGCCGTTGTCGACGAAGATGCATTTGAGCTGATCGCCGATGGCTTTGTGAAGCAGTGCGGCCAGCACGGAGGAATCGACGCCGCCGGAAAGCCCGCAGATCACCGCGTTGCCTCCCCCCGCGCCGACCTGTTTGCGGATGGCGTCGATGGCGTTGTCGATGAAGTTGGACATTTTCCAGGAGCCCGTCGCTTTGCAGATGCGGTAGAGGAAATTCTCAATGATGTGCGTGCCGTGGGGCGTGTGGGTGACTTCGGGGTGGAACTGGACGGCGTAGAAGGGCTTCGAGATGTGGCGCATGGCGGCCATCGGGCACGTGGGGGTGGAGGCCAGCGGGAGGAAGGAGGGACCGAGGTCTTTGACCTGATCGCCGTGGGACATCCATACGGTGGTCTCGGCGGGGATGCCGTGCAGCAGATCGTCTGCCGGCTGACCGCTTGTCACTGACAACTTCGTTCGGCCGTACTCACGGGCGGGCGCGGGTTTCACGTCGCCGCCGAGAAGTTGCGCGGCGACCTGCATGCCGTAGCAGATGCCCAGGACGGGAATGCCGAGTTCGAAGATGCGGGGGTCACATTTGGGGGCGTTTTCTTCGTACACGGAGGCGGGGCCGCCGGAAAGGATGAGCCCGATGGGGTGGAGCTTGCGGAGTTCGTCGAGGGAGATGTCGGGGGGGACGAGAACCGAATAGACGCCGGCCTCGCGAACGCGGCGGGCGATCAATTGTACGTATTGCGCCCCGAAATCGAGGATGGGGACGGTCTGGCGGGAAAGGTCGTTATTCATGCGGCGATTGTACAGAGGTTGGGGCGGCGGACAAGAGGGGGAAGGGGAGGGGCGGCAAGGGGCTTCACGAAAGGCGGGCTGGAATGGGGAGGGCCGATGCGGGCGAGGCTATGAGAGCCCGCGCCGGTCGGGGGTTGAAGTCCGGGGTCGGCGCGGGCAGTGATGGGCGGGGGGGGTGAGAGCGGCCGGAGATCAGGCGGGGTGGCCGCCGAGGTCGATGATGGCTTCCGCGAGGATGTCGATGTCGTCGTCGATGTGTTCGAGGGCTTCGTGCGCGAGCTGGAATTCGAGGGAGTCGCGGTAGTCCTGGAGGTTCTGGGCGCCGGCATGGGTGGCGGTGTTTTCCTGGTGATGATGCCAGGCGGTGATCTGGCCGTGGATGCCGTTGACGAGGAGGTGGCGCATTTTGTTGAGGGCTTCGATGCAGAAGGGCGCGGCGTGGTCGCGGGGCATGGTTTTCCCGCGCAGGCCGAGGAAGGCGTTTTTGGCGGATTGGAACTGGGCGTTGGCGGCCTTGGCGCTGTCCTGGAAGGCCTTGAGTGCGGCGTCTCCGGCCTGGCCGGTGGCGTAGTTGTGGCGGAAGTCGGCGTCGTTCAAGAATTTTTTGACGTGATCGTTGTCGCCGGCGGTGACCTGGCTGACCTTGTTGAAGGCGTCGGCGCCGATGGCCTGCACGACGGTGGGATTGCCGGACTTGGTTACTTTTTTCGTGGCGTCCTCAATGATGTTCTTGAGCGCGGCGGCGAGAGCGCTGCTGTTGACGCCCCGCGCGCCGGGATCACCGGCGGCTTCCTTGGCCAGAACCTTCATGTAGTTTTCGCCCTTGGTTTTGAGGTCCTGAAGGGCCTTGAGCGCGGCGGCAGTGTTGCCGGCGGCGAGGGCCTCATCAAGTGCGTGACAGGCCGGGCTGATGCCGGTGGACTTTTTGAAGAACGCGAGGAACTTGGGGGAGGGCTTCTTGGCATTCACGGCGGTGGTGTACTGATCTTTCGCGGCCCGCCACATTTGCTGATAGGACATCAGAAGGCTCCTTTCGGAAAAAAGAAGTGGGGCTGAGGAGAAACGCGAGGAGTGCGGGCTTGATCCGCAATGATGAACGGGGGAAATGGCCGGGAAAATCGCGAAAGATAGGACGACGGGAAGTATCCACAAACGGCCACAAATCCGCACCAATGGGTTGGAGGTTTGCGGGTAGCACTGGCGGGCCTGACGGGTTTTTGGAGAAATTTTTTGAGGAGTTCCGAGTTGAGAGGACGCGGTGGGTGTGCAGGGGGTTTATACTTCGGGGGGGCATTTCTTGGGTGGGGTTTGTTTTCTTAAAGGAGAGGCATGTGATGCGAATTGCTTGTGCGTTGATGGTGTTGGCGGTGGGGGGGATTGGAGCGGGGGCGTTTGGCGCGGTGCCGACGGAGGTGGAAAAGCCGGCGATTTCCGGCAAGACTTTTCTGCTGACGGATTTTGGGGCGGTGGGGGATGGAAAGACAGAGTGCACGGGAGCGTTTGAGAAGGCGGCGGAGGCGATCAAGGCCGCGAAGGGGGGCGTGCTGGAGGTGCCCAGGGGAACATTTTTGTCGGGGCCGATCACGCTCGAGGGGAACATGGCGTTGCAGGTGGATGAGGGGGCGGTGATCAAGGCGACGGAGGATTTTTCGGCGTTCGGGTTGCCCAACCCGTTGCCGGCGACGCAGGCGGAGGCGAGTAAATTGAAGCTGAAGGCGGGGGCGTTCATCACGGTGGAGCATGCGGACAACTTTGAGATTCGGGGCGCCGGGACGATCGACGGGTCGGGGGAGGCGTGGTGGCATCACGTGAACAAGCCGAGCTATTACACAGCAGGGGCGGTGCTGATTCCGCGGCCGCGGCTGGTGGCGATCGAGGATGGGAAGGATGTGTGGGTGCATGATGTGAAGCTGACGAATTCGCCGACGTTTCACCTGGTGCCGCGGCGATGCACGAACGTTTTGATTGAGCACGTGACGATCGAAGCGCCGGAGAAAGCGCCCAACACGGATGCGATCGATCCGTCGAATTGCAAAGGAGTGATCATCCGGAACTGCACGCTGGATGTGGGGGATGATGATGTGGCGATCAAATCCGGTGGGAAAGGGCCGGCGTGCGATGACATTCTGGTGACGGATTGCACGATCAAGCATGGGCATGGGATATCGATCGGATCGGAGACGGCGGCGGGCGTGCATCACATGCTGGTGCGGAACCTGACGATGGATGGGACGAACCCGGCGCTGCGCATCAAGTCGGCGCGCGATCGCGGCGGGGAGGTGCAGGACATCACGTACCAACACATCACGATGAAGAACATCCAGGGCAATGCGATCGAGATCAACACCTATTACGAAGACAAGAATGCGCAGCGGGAGACGAGGCCGGTGACGGCGACGACGCCGCACATCGACGGGGTGGTGTTCAAGGACATCACGGTGGAATCGGCGAAGAGCGCGGGGATGATCGTGGGGTTGCCGGAGGCGCCGATCAAAAACGTGCGGCTGGAGGATGTGACGATTCACGCGGATACGGGAATGACGGTGCGGGACGCAGAGGGGATCGTGATGAAGAACACGAAAATTGTGCCCAAGAAGGGGGAGGCGGTGATGGCGAGTTTTGCGCAGGTGGAGCAGAGGTGAGGGGAAAAACAGGAAACACGAAACACAAAACCGAAAAGGTGGCGCTTTCTTGAGGTGCGCGGTTCTGGCGGACACAAACACGGGCGTCTCGCGCGTCCCGCCGATGTTCGGCCAAAGGCCGATGCGCCCAAGACGCGCGGATCTTTATTCAGGACGCAGCGGCCTGCGGGCCGCCATTGGCGCAGACGCCAATACCGCGAGTAATTGCCACAAAAGATGACCGCACCCGCCGCGGGGGGTGTAGTTCTCGATCCGGGTAAACCTCCGAGACGCGACCGTCAGGGAGCGTTGGGGGGGAGGGGGGAATGCCGCCGGTGGATTGTTACCCGGAATAGGAACTACACCCGCCCCGGCGGAGACGCGCTGGGCGGCGTGACTTGCTTTTTGCGGCGCGATATGGTGGCCTTGTGCAATCGCTGGCGCGCGAAAGTGGTGGCAGGGTGACCCAACTCCTCGGCGGTGAGCCATTTGTCAACGGGCACGGGCGGCATCCGCTGGTGCGATTGGTAACGCGCGAACGGCTGGCGGGAGACCCGGAGTACGTCCACGCCTGCCGCAGCGCCGCCGTCGGAGCCCCGGATGCTGACGCGCAACCCGGAGAAACCGAGAGCGGGGGCGGAGGAGGCACGGGCGGAAGCGGCGGAGGCGGGGGCGGAACCGGGGGGGGGGCGGCCGTGGATTTTCTGTTTTTGACCGATGGCGATGCGTGGCTCCCGGAGGATGTGTTCGGACGACTCCGATGGGGCGGGCAGGCGATTTTGCTCAGCGATCATCGGACGGCGATCGAAACGGCGGCGGCGGCCTACAAGCATTGGCGCGGGGGGGGGAGTGGGGGGGGCGGGGCCTGGGCGATCGAGCAGCCGCCGGCGATCCTGAAGCGCCTGCCGGGAATTCTGCGCCTGCTCGGACTCCGAACGCGCGCCTATTACCTGATCGTCCGAAAGCTGGCGCTGATTCCTCCCGGATTTTCCAGCGACCGGTTCACCTACAACGTGATGCTGGCGCGGCCGGACGCGCCGCCCGCCGAGGCGGACCGCGGATTGGAATCCGTGGCGGCCGCGCATTCGGCCAAGGGCGGGCGGGCGGGAGGCGCAAGCGTCACCGGCGGCGGCTACGAGGTGGTCAAGCGGGTGCCGGCGACCGAACGCGTCCTGGCGCGGCTCCGCGAAAAATTTCCCGAGGCCGACGCGGAGACGCTCGAGCGCCGCGCCCGAAAATTCACCGAAAAGATTTTTCCGGTCTTCCTCACACGCGAGACCGCCATGCTCCGCCTGCTGGCGCGCGACCTGCCCAGACGCTTTCGCAACCGCGTCCCCAGGGTCCTCGATGCCCAGACCGACGCCAACGGCTACGTCCGCACGCTCCGCATGAACTGGCTGCGCAATGGCTGCCCCATCGGGAAAAGCGCCGGCGGCGGAAACGTCGTCGGCGGACAGCCGCTCTCGCAACTCGCGTTCGCCCGGCAGGCGGCCGAACTGCTCGCCGCCCTCCACGATGAAGCCAACGTCATGCACCTCGACCTCCGCCTCGACAACGTCGTGATCACCCAGAACGGCGTCGGATTTGTCGACTTCGGCTCGGCGGTGCGCGTCGGTGAGAACTTCCCCGAGGCGTCCCTCCTGGGAAACCTCTTCGAGGAAATGATGCGCACCAGCCAGATTCAGCGAATGCTCGGAAAAATGTCCGAGAGCGGCCAGGTGACCAGCGAAGACATCTGCCGAAGCTACGGCAAAATCGACAAGGCCGTGGATTTCTTTTACCTCGCCGTCCAGATCAACAACCCGCACGCAAACCCCGATTTCCGCGGCCTCGTGACCGTGGACAAGCATTCGAACGAAGCACGCGAACTCGCGGCCCTCACGGAAAAAATCCTCCGCCCCGCCGACGCGCGCAACCCCGAGTTCAAATCGGCACGCGACATTTACAACGGCATCCTCGACATCGAACGGCGGCTGGGAAAGGAAACCGCATGAGCACTTCTCCCCCGCGGCTGCTGATCGCCACGACCAATGCGGGCAAGGTGCGGGAAATCCGGCATGAGCTGGAAACAGCCGGACTCGCGCGGCAATTCGCCGCGATCGGGTTGAAGGAGCTGGCGAACCGGCCGGCGGAATGCGTGGAGGATCGGCCGACCTTTGTCGGCAATGCGACCAAAAAAGCACGCCATTTCGCGCAGGCCGCGGGCTGCCTGGCGCTCGCGGATGATTCGGGATTGTGCGTCGATGCTCTCGGCGGAGCGCCCGGCGTTTACTCGGCGCGCTATGCGGGCGTCGACGGGCCCGGCGCGGATGTGGCCAACAATGCCAAGCTGCTGCGGGCGCTGGCGGACGTGCCGGAGGATCAGCGCTCGGGGCGCTTCGTGTGCGCGATGGCCTTGGCGGCGCCGGGAATGGATATTGCAGTGTTCGTCGATCAGGTGGAGGGCCGGCTGCTGCGCCAGCCGCGCGGCGCGAACGGCTTTGGCTACGACCCGCTGTTTTATTTTCCGAACTTCGCCAAGACCACGGCCGAACTGGATATGATCACCAAGTCCGCCATCTCCCATCGGGGCAAGGCCCTGCGCCGGATGATCGCGTTCCTGCGCGAACATCACGCCCGCCTGGGAACGCCGGCGGGAGGATCCCATGCTCCGCATCAAGCGAGTCTATGAACCGGCCGATCCCGCGGATGGCGTGCGGGTCCTGGTGGACCGGCTCTGGCCCCGGGGCGTCAGCAAGCAACGCGCGGCGCTGGACCTGTGGCTGAAGGACCTGGCGCCGTCCGATGAGCTTCGCAAATGGTTCGGACATGATCCCGAACGCTGGAAGCAATTCCAGGCACGCTATCGCCGGGAACTCAAATCCTCCAGGCCCGCGGCCGAAGCGCTCCGGCTTTTGCAGGAAAAAACGCGCCGGCACACGGTAACGCTGCTCTACGCCGCGCGCGATCAGGCCCACAACGAAGCCCAGGTCCTTCAAGCGCTCCTGACCCGCCGCAAAAGCTGATCTCCGGAAGGAAGCATGCACCCACACGAGAATAGTTCCGGAAGTATTCCCAGCACTCCCCCCACGCCCTCCCCCCGGCCGCCCGCCTCGCCCCCCCGCAAAAGCCTGATTCCCCTGCACGTTCGCCGGTCTTTCTGGCTGCCGGTGGCGATCGCTTTCGGGCTCGTCATTCTGGCGGCCTACGTGCAGTGGGGCGTCTGCGGCCTGCCGGCGATACCGGTCCCCCCCTACCCGCCCGACGCCACCACCGGGCCCGCCGGCTTCGCCGCCTGGATCCGCGTGACCCACTACATCAATCTCTTCTTCATGGTGCTCCTCGTACGCAGCGGACTCCAAATCCTCATGGACCATCCCCGCCTTTACTGGAACGTCCACTGCACCCCAGGCACCGAGTGGATCCGCTTCACCCCCGTCACCGTGCCCACCGATCGGCTCTACACCGCAAAGGAAGATGCACGCTACCTTACCCCATGGATCGGACTCCCCGGCGGCCGCCATACCCTCGGATTGGCCCGGCATTGGCATTTCTTAAGCGTGCTCTTCTGGGTCCTCAACGGCCTCGTGTACGTCGTGCTCGTCCTGACCACCAGCCACTGGCGGCGCCTCGTGCCCACCTCGTGGGATATCTTCCTCCGGGCCTGGGATGTGTTCGTGCATTACGCCACCTTTCATCTGCCGCCTGAACCCGACGGCTTTTACCACTACAACGCGCTCCAGCAGCTTTCCTACTTCGGCGTCGTCTTCATCCTCGCACCCGCCACGATTCTCACCGGCCTCGCGATGTCCCCGGCGCTGGTGAACCGCTTCAGTTGGTACCGCCGCCTGCCCGGCAACCGGCAGATCGGACGGTCCCTCCACTTTCTCCTCCTGTGCGCCTACATCGCCTTCGTCATCGTCCACGTGGCCATGGTCATCATCAGCGGCTTCGCACGCAACATGAACCACATCGTCATCGGCACCGACTTCAACAGCCTCACCGGCATGACCATCGGACTCCTCGGAATCGGCGTGATCATTGCCTTCAACCTCGGGGCCAACTGGATTTCCTGGTACAAGCCGCGACTGCTCCAGCACATCGTCAATCTCGTGGTGAACCCGGTGGTGCATGCGACCCTTGGCGGCCACGCGCCGCGGGCGCAGTACACGCCCGCCGATATTTCGCCCTTCTTCTGGCCCAACGGACGCATGCCGGGCGCCGAGCGCTGGAAAACCCTCGCCGCCGATGGCTTCAAAGCCTATCGCCTCCGGGTGTTCGGTCTGGTGGAGAATCCCGTGGAACTGACGCTCGAGCAGATTCGCGCCCTGCCCAGGCAGGAGCAGATCACCCTCCACAATTGCATCCAGGGCTGGTCGGGAATCGCCCAGTGGGGCGGACTGCCCATGCTGGAACTGATCCGGCTCGTGCGGCCGCGGACGGAAGTCCGGGCCGTCTTGTTTTATTCCTTCGCCGAAGGCGCCGACGGCGGGCCCTACTACGACAGCCACACGATCGAGAACATGCGGCATCGCCTCGCGCTGCTCGCCTACGAGATGAATGGCCGGCCCCTCAACGAGGCGCACGGCGCTCCCTTGCGCTTGCGCTCCGAGACCCAGCTCGGATTCAAAATGGTCAAGTGGATCGAAGCCATCGAGTTTGCCGCCGACTACAAACATGTTTACAAAGGGCAGGGTGGTTACGCGGAGGACAACGAGTTTTTCGACTCGATGGCGGATATCTGATCGCCCCCGACGCCGCTTCCAAAGGAGAAAGTCATGGCTGAACCATCTGTCCCATCGCCTTCGGATCGCTTGCGCGAGCATCCCGACGCGCGGTTCGGCGCGCCCCAGCACGCGTTTGATCTCGCCGCCGTCGCCGCCGAGGTCGCGCGCGAGCCCCAGGCGGGGGAATCCGGCCATCGTCAGAAGGCCCTCTACAAGCATGGCAATACGACGATTTCCCTGTTTATCTTCGAGCATCTGACACGCCTGAAACCGCACCGGACCCGCGGGGTGGTATCCATCCACGTGCTTTCCGGGCATCTCCGCATTACCGCCGGAGGCGCGCCCCACGATGTGCGCGCCGGCCAGTTGCTGGTCCTGGCGCCCCAGGTCGAGCACGATGTCGTCGCCCATGAACGCAGTGAGATGCTCCTCACGGTGCATCTCGAACCCTCCTGATCCACGCCCCTCACGTCGCGCCGCGCGCCTCGCCTTCCCTTTTCTACTCGCATGGAGCCGCATGTATACGCTTCTCCGGGAAACGCCCTGGATCAAGGAATGGCAGACGCCCTGGGGTGCGTTCATCGACTCCAAGCTCCGCTGGCTGGGCGTCGAGCCCTCGGCCGAGGCCTTCATCGCCGCGTGGCAGGCCGCGGATGGACCCGGAAAATTCGATCTCGAGGCGGCGTTCGAGTTCTATCCCTACGAACTCGAGGACGACATCGACGCGATTCTCGAGTTCGTCGCGCGCGATGATGAGCAGCGGGCCCGACGCATGCACGCCAAACTGTTCCGGCCCGATTCGCAATTGACCGGCGATCAGAAACGCTTCCTCGCCGGGCTCGGCGAGCACCTCGATCACACCCACGCCGCGATGCGACTCGTCGGCGAAAACCGCTGGTTTGCCGCATACGCCAACGATGCGGGCTTTCACATCGATTCCCATGTGACTTCCCCCCTCGACTTGCCCACCGAAGACCAACTCGATGCGCACATCGCGGCCAGCCTGAGCCTCGCGTATCGGCGCATCCTGCAGACCGTGAAAGCCAATATGTGGCTCCTCGAACCGCGCCCCGGCGAGCGCCCGCTGCCCGGGGGGGGAGGGCTGGGATAACTCACCGCGTCGCCGCGCGCGGGGCCGGCGATTGCGCTGTCGGCGTCACGTTGGGAGAGGTGCCGCTGTTCACCGCGCTCAGAACCTGCTCCAGATAATTCTTGAGCGCCTGTTCGTCCTTCGAAAGCGGGCCCTCGGATTCGTCGAGCATGGATTGGGCCTGGCGCCACCGTTCGGCCGCTTCGCCCGTGCGCCCGGCGCGATACAACGCGTCGGCGACGTGGTCCACCACGTCCGGCGTCTGGCCGTCGGGCGTCGGCAGGGCGCGCTGGAGATATGTCAGCGCGTCGGCGAATTTGCCCCGCTTGTACAGCACCCACCCCATCGAATCCAGAAACGCCCCGTTGCCCGGTTCCTCCGCCAGCGCCTTGGTGATCAGCGCCTCCGCTTCATCCAGATGCGTGCCGGCGTCCGCCCACGAATAGCCCAGGTCGTTCGCGGCGCCCGTGTGCGTCGGCAGGATCGCCAGCACACGCTTCAGCGTTTCTTCGGCCTGCGCTTCACGCCCGGCCCGGGAATAGAGATGGGAAAGCTCGTACAGGCGGTCGCTCGTTTCGCCGTTGCGCCCGATGAACGATTCCAGCGCCGCAACCCCCTCATCGGCCCTCCCGGCGTCCGCCAGGCGACGCGCGAGAACTTCCGCGAGTTCCTGCGAACGCGGGTTGACGCCCGCCGCCGTTTGCAGGACCGCCAGCGCCGCCTCGGCCTTCTTCTGCTGCGCGAGTTCGTCGGCCGCCGCCAGGGCATAGCCCGGCTGGTGCGAATGCTCGCGCGCCAGACGCTGCACCAACGCCGCCGCCTCATCCGGCTTGCCCTGCGTGCGATAAAGCTGCGCCAGCCCGGCCGCCAGCGCCGGCGACGGATCGGCCGCAAGAGCGGTCTCCAGCCCGGCCGCGGCGTCCTGCGATTTTCCATTCGCCTGCCGCACGCGGGCCAGCGTGATCAGCACGTCCGCGTCGCCCGGATGCTCCGCCGCCGCACGCGCCATCATCGTCTCCGCTTCCTGCGACCGCCCCACCTGCGTGTACAGCGTCGCCGTCGTCACTTCCCCGAAAATCGACGACGGAACCGCCGCCACCAGTCGTCCGAGCCACGAGACCGCGTCCGTGAGCGCCCGCTGCGAGCCCCCGGGACTCCCGTCCGATTCCGGCTGCCGGACGCGCGCCAGGAGCGAGTTGATGAGGGCTTCATACGCCGGACCGCACCCGGGCTGCGCCTCCAGCAGCGAGGTCAGCTCCCGCTCCGCCTCGGCGGTCTGACCCCGGGCCCGGTACACGGCGGCCACCTCCAGCCGCGCCCCGGCGTCCTCGGGAAATTTCTTGGCCGCCTCCTGCGCCGCCGCCAGCGCGTCGGTCAATCTCTGCTCGCCCGCCAGCAGCGTCACCTTCAACTCGGCCGCCTTGAGTCCCGCCTGCGGCTGCCCCAGCGCCTCCTCGACAAGAGCCTGCGCATCGCTAAAACGGTCCTCCGAGATCAGCCATTCCACGTACCCGCGGCGCGCGGGAAAAAATTCCGGCGCTCCCCGAAGCGCCGCCCGGAATGCCGCGTCGATGCTCGTTGCGCCGGCGTCGTTGGATTCCAAAGCCTCGGCCGCAAGATACGCGGCGATCCCGCCGCCGACGTCCCTGGGCGGAGAGATCGCCCATGCCGCGGCGGCGTCGCTGTCGAGCGCGTGCGCAAGTTGCTTTTCCACCGAATCGACGGCCGTCGGATCGGCTGCGATCGCCGCCGCGGCGGCGCGCAGGGCCGCGGAGAATTCCCCCGGCGTCTCCACCCGGTTCAGCAGCCGGGCGAGCGCCGCACGGTCTTGAGGCGCGCCCTCCAGATAGGATCGCAGCGTGTCGAAGGCCGCGCCCTTTTGACCCAGCGCGTCATATGCCGAGGCAAGCACCGCCGCGCGGCGCGCGGGCTCGGTGCCCGCGAGGGCCGTGCGTAGCTCGGGAATCATCGCCGGTTCCTCACGCGCCGCGCGATACGCCCACACCAGCAGCGTCATCGCGTCGGCCGAACCCTCGGCAGTGTTGATGAAGCCCAGCGCCGTTTGCCTCGCCGCGGCAAGCCCCTGCGCCGGTGCGTGGGCTTCGGCGTGAACCTCCGCGTTCATCAGCCGCGACGCAATGTAGGAATCGTCCGGCTGCCCGGCCAGCGCTTCCTTGAAGTGCTCCGCCGCTTTCTTCCAGGCGCCGATGGCCACCTCGTTCTCCGCCGCTTCAAGATCGCCGGCCCATTGCTCCTCGAGCAGATAGGACAACTCGCGATCGTACCGATAACCGGGCACCGGAAGAGCCGCCTCCGCGAGGAATTCATCGAGCGCCTGCGCGGCCGCCGCGTGGTAGTGCGCGTCCTGCAGCGCCCGGCCCAGGTAAAAGGAAATGAGCGGCGCCTGCGCTTCCCCCCGCGCCATCACCCGGTCTGCGTTGAGCAGATAGAACACGGCCCGGTCGTTGTCCTTGCGTTCGAGGTAATAGCGCCCAAGGAGATAATTGACCTCCATGTCGTCGGGAGCGAGCCGGTAAGCCCGCTGCAGATAAACCGAGCCGCGCGCTAGCTGCGAGGCCGCAAAACACACGCGGCCCATGAGCCGCAGCACCGTAAAGGCGTTGGGATCGAGGGCCAGGGATTTTTCCAGCGCGTCCATCGCCGCGCTGTTGGAGCCATCCAGGAAAAGCGAGCGCCCCTGCAAATAATACTTGACCGCCTGCGCGGGCGGATCGTGATCGGGTTGCGTGGCGGCCGCAGGTTGCGTGGCCGGAGCCGCGGAGGCCGAGAGATCGCCGGCCGTGAATTGCTGAACCGATTGAAGGATTTCAGCCCGGGACATTTCGGCGCGCATAAGCGCGTCCCCGGTAAGCGGGCGGGAAGTATCCACCGCCTCGAACAGCCCACCCGCCGACGGCTCGCTTCCAAGAAGCGGCGGCCCGGCAACAGCAACCGGCTTGGCCGGCTTGGTGGCTGCGGATTTTTGGGCCGTCGCGGCGCAGCCCGGAAGAAGCCAGAACGCCGGAAGCGTAAGGACGATAGCCGCGGTGAGAAAGCGAGCGCCGCGCCCATGACAGGCGCCCGCCGCGGCGGCGGGGCGGAAAAGGTCGATATTCATGGGATGCATCTTAGAATCCCGTCCCTTCCATCGCCAATGTGGATCGCCCGGACCGAGGGGCGGTGACTATTGTCTTCGCCAAACAAATGTCCAAAAAATGTTTAGCCCCGGCCCGTGGGCCGGGTTCCGTGCCCGCCACCTACCCCGCAATCACCGCCGCAGCCACAAAAATCCCTTCCCCGCACGTCGCCTCGCTCCCCACCCTTCCTGAAAATTCCCCGGTCCGCGCCCCCGCTCCACAAATTCCTCCCAAAAAATGCCCTCGGCCGTCCGGCCGTCAAAATTTTCCTTGCTTGTACGTATTTTGTTCGGTATAATGCCCGCCACTCGCCGGGAGAAAGAACATGCCGACCACCCCCCGCATATCCCCTCCGTCCCGCCGCCATCGCACCCGCCTCCCCCGCCCGCGCGCAACGCCCCTCCCGCCCCCCTGCAAAAACATGGCGCTCTTGGCGCTCTGGCGATACATACCCCTCCAAAGCCACACCGCCATGCCGCCAGGCTCCATCGCCTGCCATCGCGCGTCCCAAGGCCAGCCTCCTGCAACGACCCCAGAGTTCCCCCAAAGGGATCAAAAAAGACTCCCGACCCCTAAGGCGGTGGGGAAATGGTTCCCCGAAAGTTTGGGAATGGTCGAGGGATGAGCGCGTGCGGGGGAATTTTGTGGATGGGGGATTGGCGGCGGGGTAGGGTGGTTTTTTTCAAGGCGGCTGGGAATATGACCATGGCATTGACACGAGGGCGTGGCGTGATTGGGGGCGTGTTGGCGGCGGTGGGGGCATTGCTCGCGACGGCGTTTCCGGCGGCGGGGGAGACACCGGCGGAAAAGGCCGGCGCATTGCTCGATGGCGTGATTAAGGCCGGCGACCCCGGCGTGGCGGTGCTGGTGGCGCAGGATGGCAAGATTCTTTTTGAGAAGGGCTATGGCCTGGCGGACCGGGAGCACGGCTTGTCCGTCTCCCCGCAAACTATCTTCCGCATCGGGTCGATTACCAAGCAATTCACGGCGTCGGCGATTTTGAAGCTGCAAGAGGAGGGAAAACTGAGCGTCAACGATCCATTGTCCAAATACCTGCCGGCGTTTCCGCGCGGGAAGGAGGTTACGCTGCGGGAGTTGCTGAACCACACCTCCGGCATACACGATCTCGCCCCTGGGGATGAGCCGGACCTTCTGAGCCGCCTGACCAAACCGACCACGACGGACGCGGTCATCGGGGAGATCAAGAAGTTTCCCTACGATTTCGATCCGGGGACGCAATGGCGTTACGACAATTCGGGCTACGTGCTGCTTGGCTCGATTGTGGAGAAAGTGTCGGGGAAAAGTTACGGGGATTTTCTGCGAGACACGTTTTTTCGGCAGCTGGGCATGACCAACACGGGCGTTTACCGCGCACATCTTGAACTGCCGCACGAGGCGGTAGGTTACAGCCTGGGCACGAAGGATTTCGAGCGGCCGGTGGAGATTGATCCCTCATGGATCGGGGGCGATGGTGCGCTGTACTCGACGGTGGAGGATCTGTATCGCTGGAACGAGGGAATTTTCGGCGAGCGCGTGCTGGATGCGGCCAGCCTGAAGGCGGCGTTCACAGCCGTGGCGACGAACGCGAGCCAGATCAATACGGGCAACGGCTATGGTTTCGGCTGGTTTGTGGGGTCTTACCGGGGACTGCGGGACATTTCGCACGGCGGCGCGGTACAGGGCTTCACCAGCATGGTGGTGAGGCTGCCGGATGAAAAATTCACCGTGATCGTGCTGGCGAATGCGAACGGCAGACCAGACGCCTCTCCTGAACGCCTGGCGTATCAGCTGGTGGATATCTACCTGGCGAACAATCTGGCGCCGGCGGCGGCGGTCGATACAGGGGGTTCGCCCACTTCGAAGAAACCGTGACGGGCGATGACGGCGTTATGAGGCGGGACGAACCGCGGGGCATTCAGGGGATTTTTTTCAGCGAGGCGGTGGAGCAGCGGAGGCGGGGGCGGCGGGGGTCTTGAAGGTCGAGCTCGCGCCACGGAACGCGGTGGGAGGCGGGGTGGCCGTGGGCGCCCAGCAGGCGCAGGAGATGCCGGGCGACATGGGCGATGGACAGGCGCTGGAACAGGCCGGCGGTGCCAAGAAGAAATTCTTCGACCTCGCACTGGCCGTCGTGCGTGTGGGCGATGATTTCCTCGATGCGGCCGGCGCAACGGCCGTCAGGATCGAAAACCTTTCTGCCCAGCAGGGTGTCGAGATAAAAGGTGTGACGAGGCATGTTATTTCATTCCGGGAATGCGGCGAATGATATGGCGGAGAAGCCAACGCTCCCACAGGGAAGCGGGAGAACGGCTTTTATCAATGTCAAGATGAAGGTCCGGACCGATCGATGTGACGCTCGACCAGCGAAACCGCGTGGGCCGGCCGCGGCGGAGTCCGAAGCGGCGGCCGAGGCGGTGCGCGGCCCGGCCGAGACGTGGGCTGAGGCGCGCCGCGAGCGCGCTCGAACCTGTCTCGATGGAGACCACCTGCGGCGGAGCGTCGCCGTGGAGCGCGATGACGATGCGATCGGCGCGGCCCAGGGGCTCCTCGTTGCGGTCCTTCAGGGCGCTGTCGAGCACATCGCGCACGAGGTGGAGGCGCGGAGGTTCGTCGTGCGGGTTGTGGGTCATGACGGGCTTGCTCCGAATATCTCGAGGGGAATGGCGACGAGCGCGAGGATGCTGGCGAGAAGGATGGCGAAGAAAACGACGGAGTTGGTGAACCAGCCATTGCCATGGGGGCCGATGTAGTGTTCATCGTTCATGAGGACAAGGAAGGGAAGAACGATCAAGGGCAGGATGAGAGTGGTGAACGCCATGGAGAAGATCGTCAAGCCAAGGGGGCTCACGCCGAGGAGCGAGAAGATGGCGGAGGAAATCAGGAAGAAGGAAAAGAGGAGAGAGAATTGCGGCGTATCGCGCGGAGATTTGTTTTCGCCCCAGTTCCAGCCGAAGCCCTGGGCGCACACGTAAGCGCTGTCGAGGCTGACTTCGGTCATGGCGCCCAGGCAGGCGATGAAAAGGGTGGCCCCGAAGATGTAATGGGCCGCCGGACCAAGCGGCTCGACGACGATCTGCTGGATCTGGTCGTAGGTTTGCGCCTGGGAAGCGTTGGGGAAAAGGACGCAGGCAGCGCAGACGAGCACCGCGATGGAGAGCAGTCCGCCGAAGCTCATGCCGATCGCGGCGGTAAGACGATTTTCGGGCAGTTGCTTTTCGGTCCATTTATCCTCGACGGCCCCGGAGGAGTAAAAGTTGAAAAGAAAGGGGCTCACCGTTGCCCCCAGGATGCTCACCACGAGGAACCAGTAATTGGCCGCATGGTGCTGGGGCAGCGTGGGAAGCACGCCGGCGGCGACGTGGAGCCAGTCGGGGCGAAGCTTCACGGCGGCGACGGCGAAGACGAGCGTGATCAGGCCAAGGGTGGACACGCCATATTCAATGATGCCGAAGGTGCCGTTCCACAGGAGCAGCCAGGCGGCAAAAACGACGGGGATGGCCCAGACGCGAAAGGAGATGCCGGTGACGAGCTGGAGTCCGTAAGAAGCGCCGCCGACTTCGGAGCCCAGGACGAGGAAGTCCACGATGCATCCGGCGATGAGGGGCACGATGAAAAAGTTGAAACCGAAGCGTTCGCGGACGGCGGCGGGCAGCGGCTTCTGGCTCATGGCCGCGAGGCGGCCGGACATCTCGATCAGAAAGATCAGCAGGAGAGTGCCCAGGACGATGGGCCAGATGAGGCGGAACTGGAATCCCGCGCCCGCCTGCGCGGAGGTGGCGATGGAGCCGGCCTCGAGAAAACCGCCGATGCTCGTGACGATTCCAAGGGCGACCTGGAGGAATTTTCGCGCGTTCATGAGGCTGGTCCCGGGATGCCGCGGGATCATAGTGAGCGATCGCGAGGGCGACCGCAACCCAAGCAGCCGCCGGCGGACGGCAATGGCTGGATGCGGGGAATGCGGGTTCTCCTGGTCAATCCATCGAGCCGGCGATCGCTTCCTTGTGGAGGGACTGGAAGCGGGGTTCGGGAAGGTAGCCGGCGGCTTCGGGGCGGCCGAGAATGTTGAGCGTGAGTTTGGGGTCGACGAGCAGGGTGGAATGCATGAAGGCGTAGAAGGGGTCGGAGGCGCCGGCGCGCGCGAGGCAGGAGGCGCAGGCGAGACGGGCGGTCTTGTTGTAGGGGTCGGTCTCGAGAACGCGCTCGTAGGCGGCGGCGGCGCGGGGGAACTGCCGGGCCTGATCGAGGGCCTGGGCGTAGGCGAGCCAGGTCGCCGGCAGCGCGTCGGGTTTGGCGGCGGCTTGCTGGAGTTCGAGGAGGCGGGCGTCCGAGGCGGAGGCGTGTTTTCGGGCGAAACCCAGAAACAAACCCGCGGCCGCGAGAACGAGTATAACGATGGCAATGGCGGGACCGCGGGATCGTTCAACCATTTTCGTCAGCGCTCCGTGAGAGGGGGCCGATCAGGTGCAGTACCGATGCAGCAGTTGCCAAGCGTAACACAGCGACGGCCGTGGACGCGAGCGTCTTTTCCCTCTGCCTTCCGGCAATGTGCGGCATGGGGGACGGTGTGCCTGCTTTTTGCCCTGGCGCAGATGGCGTGGGCGGGGTATGAACTCGGGTTCGGCAACCAGGGCATCCAGATTCCGTTTTTAGAGACCCTGCACAATCGGGCGCTGTTCACGCGCGACGTGATGGTGACGCAGACGCTGGGTAGTTATCCGAGTTTCTTCTTTCATTTGTGCGGCGGACTGCTGGCCCTTTTTTCGTTGCCCACCCTGTACCTGCTGTTGCACATCTTGACGACGACCGCGGTGTTCGGGGCGGCGGCGTTTTTGTCGCGGTCCGTGTTTCGAGACTGGCGCGTGGCGATCTTCACGATGCTGCTGATGCTCGGAGGGCAGCATGCGGGGCTCGCGGGGGCGACCCTCTATTCCCAGGGATTCACGCACACGTGGGCCGTGTTTCCTCTGAGTCTGCTGGCGCTGGGATTCTTTTTCCGCGGGTGGTACCTGGCGGCGTTTGCGCTGGCGGGGGCGAGCGCCAACCTGCATGCGCTCGAGGCGGGGCACGTGGCGCTCTTGATGGGCTTTGCGGGGCTGTGGCAGATTCGCCGGGTGGGGGTGTGGAAGTTCCTCGCGGCGTGCGGGTTGTTCGTGCTGGCGGCGGCGCCGACGGTGGCGATCATGCTCTCGCATCGGCAGCATTTTGACGCGCAATGGCTGGACCTGATGCACATCCGATCGGCGGATCATTCGTTTCCGTTGGCGTGGTGGCAGGCCGGGGACACGGATTTGCCGCGGTTTTTGTGCATCATCGGTCTGGCCGCCATCGGCATGAGTTATCCGATGGCGCGGTCGCGCCGGCGGACGATCGGCTGGCTGTTTGCGGGGATGCTGGCGCTGTTTGCCGTGGGGACGCTGTTCACGGAATGGTGGCCGGTGCCGCTGGTCATTCGGGCGCAGTTGTTCCGGAGTTCGGCGCTGGCCGAGGTGGTGGGGTTCGTGTTGATTGCGCGGGGGTGCGTCGGGGCGCTGCGCTTGCCGTGGCGGAGGTCGCGCCTGTCCCGGTGGCAGGTCGGGCTGGAAGCGGGCAGTGCGGTGCTGACGGCGGCCGCGGTGGGGGTGCCGGCGTGCATCGCATTGTTGCCGGCGGCGCTGGCGGTGGGGATGGCGGTGGCGCTGGTGAATGGGCGGCTGGGATGGATGCAGGCGCTGGTGGCGGCGGTGGCGGTCGGCGTGTGCTTGCTGGCGTGGGGGACCATTGCCTTTGTGTTTCCGCCGCTGTCGGGCATGGCATGGGGAAGCCTCTGGGGGCATGCGACGGCGGCGCTCGGGGCTGGGGGAATACCGCTCTTGATCGGGGGGGCGTTGCTGCTGGCGGCGGGCATGGGGGTGCGGCGGGAGCGCGTGCGGATGATGGTGAATACCGCGGGGGTGCTGGCGGCGGCGCTGGGGGTGACATGGGTGGCGCCGCGGTTGTGGAAGGCGCGGATGGGGAACGATCCGTGGGTGGCGGCGCAAATGTGGGCGCGCGCTCACACCCCCGTGGACGCCCTGTTTTTGACGCCGCCGGAGGAATCGGGATTTCGAATTTATTCGCAGCGGTCGATCGTCGGGGAGATGCGGGACGGGACGCAGTTGTATTTCAGCGCGGCGTTTGCCCGGCCGTGGTGGGAGCGGATGGCGGCGTTGCAGCCGGGGATTCTGCGGGATCCGGACGGGCGAAGTTTGATGTCGCCGGGAAAGCCGCTGGAGCAGTTGGATGATGCGCAGGTGATCGGGCTGGCGCAGGAGTTTGGGGCGCAGTATGTGGTGTTGCCGGATAGTGCGGGGGCGGGGACAGGGGTGGGAAGGGGCAATGCGGGGCGGTCGCTGGAGAAGGTGTATGATGCGGGCGGGTGGGCGATTTATCTGCCGCAGATGGCGGTGGTGAGTCACGAATCGTCGAGCGTGGAGATGCGGGAGGAGGACCGGTTTTTGCGGGAGACGGCGCTGCCGAACATTGACAAGTATCGCAAGAGCGACGTGCGGGTGCAGATTGTGGATGGGGACGGGAAGCCGGTGGAGGGAGCGGCGGTGAACATTGTGCAGACGTCGAGCGCGTTTGATTTCGGGGCGTCGCTGCCGGTGTTCAAAGCGCGGAAGGCGGATGGTGCCGACTATCTGCCGCCGGTAGTGACGCCGGGGCAGTTGGACCGGTTTCTGGAGGTGTTCAATTATTCGGTGATTCCGTTCAGCGGGCAGTGGCGGTTTGTGGAGGCGCAGCGGGGAAAGCCGGACTATGCGGACCTGGATGCGTATGTGGCGTGGTGCCGGGAGCACAATGTACGGACGGAGCTGCATTTTGTATCGGGGTATGTGCCGGCGTGGGCGCGCGGAGGGGACAATGGGCGGTTGACCCTGGCGCATGCGACGGCATTGGCGAAGCGGTATGGGAACAAAATCGAGGATTGGCAGGTGACGTGCGATGAGGAGCGCGGGGATGCGGCGGCGCTGTTCGCGGAGCTGCGCAAGGATGCGCCCCGTGCGCGGCTGGGGATCGCGGAGGATGCGCGCTTCTGGAGCGGCCCGCCCCGGGCGCCCGGCGTGGGAGGCGGGGAATCTCCGGCGGGGGATGTCGCGGGGATCGATGAGCTGCACAAGTTGAAGGCGGCGGGCGTGAAGGTCGATTTTGTGGCGATCGAGGGGCGGCATCCGACGGGGCTGTGGGCGGCGGGGGCGGATGTGTATCAGACACTGGATGCCTTTTCCGCGGAGGGCGTGCCGGTGCATATCACCGACTTCGGCGTGCCGGTGGGAGATCGGATTGAGGGAGACGTGCGCCAGGGGCAGTGGACGGCGGCGCTGCAGGCGGAATATTACGAGCGGTTTTTCACGCTGTGCTTCAGCCATCCGGATGTGCAGGCGATCAACGTGATGGGGATGGGGGCGCACATCTGGCTGGATGGGGAGGGGCTGCTGGATGAAAAGGATCAGCCGACGGCGGCGTATGATGCGCTGCGCCGGCTGATCACGCAGAAATGGCGGACGCAGATGACCGGGACGCTGGGCGCGGAGGGCACGCTCAGCTTTCGCGGGTTTCATGGCGGGTATGAAATGTCCGTGACGTTTCCGGGCGGGGCGCGGGCGGCGGGGAGTTTTGCGGTGGCGCCCGGGGCGGGGGGGGGAGCGAATCGGTTCCGGTATCGGTGGGATGCGGCGGCGGGAACTCTGACGTTGGAGGGGAAGTGATGGGCGCGATGAACTGCCGGAAAAAACCACGGAGGACACGGAGAGCACGGAGGGGCTTGGGGATGGTGGGTTTGTGCGGAGATTTGCGCGGGTTTGGGGTCGCGGTTGTGGCGGTTGGAGCGGTGATGGGCGGGGGATTGTGCGTGGCGCCGGCGCGTGGGGCGGACGCGGGCACGCCTCCCTATAAGGATCTTTCGTTGCCTTTTGAGAAGCGGGCGGCGGATTTGGTGTCGCGGATGACGCTCGAGGAAAAGGCGGACCAGGTGCTGATGATCACGCCGCCGAATTCGCGGCTGGACATCCCGCCCTGCCACTGGTGGAGCGAGGGGTTGCACGGGATAGCGCGGGCGGGGGTTGCGACGATATTTCCGGAGGCGATCGCCATGGGGGCGACGTGGGACCCGCCCCTGGTGAAGGATGTGGCCGGCGCCATATCCGATGAGGCGCGTGCGAAATTCGATCCCGACAGCACGCGCTATCGGGGCCTGATGCTGTGGTGTCCGACGATCAACATGGCGCGCGATCCGCGGTGGGGAAGGAATGAGGAGACGTTCGGGGAGGACCCATGGCTGACGGGGCGGATCGGGGTGGCGTATGTGGAGGGGATTCAGGGCGACGATCCGAAGTATTTGAAGGCCGTGGCGACGCCGAAGCATTTCGCGGTGCACAGCCAGGAGATCGGGCGGATGTCGCGGGACGTGCATCTGCCGGAGGAAATCATCCGGGATTATTACCTGCCGGCGTTTCGCGCGTGCTTTGTCGAGGGGCACGCGATGTCGACCATGGCGGCGCACAATGCGCTCAATGGGATTCCCTGCACGGCGAACGAGTGGCTGCTGACGGACATCCTGCGGAAGGAATGGCATTTCCAGGGGTCGGTGGTGTCGGACTGGACCGGCGTGACGCAGATGGTGCGGGCGCACAACTACGTGCCGACGGAAGTCGACGCGGTGGCGGCGGCGATCAACGCGGGTCTGGACGTGATGTGCGATCCGCGCAATCTGCATGATGAGGTCGTGCAGGCCGTGGATTCGGGGAAGCTGTCGAAAGAGGCGCTGGACCGTGCGGTGCTGCACAACATCACGCTGCGGATGCGGCTGGGGATGTTCGATCCGCCGGAGAAAGTGCCGTTCAAGACGACCTCGGCCACGGCGGTGGGCTCGGCGGCGCATCGGGAGCTGGCGCTCAAGTGCGCGCTGGAATCGACAGTGCTGATGAAGAACGACGCGGCGCCGAAGGGATATGGTTTCGGCAAGCTGCTGCCGATCGATTTGCGGCGCGTGGATTCGATCGCGGTGGTGGGGCCCTATGCCCAGGTGCGGCAGTATGGCGCCTATTCGGCGCAGGCGCCGGCGGGGCCCGCGCCGACCATCGTCGAAAGTTTGCGCGCCGCCGTCGGGAACCGGGTGAAGATCAACACCGCCGACTGGAACGATTCCCTGGACAAGGCGGTGCACGCGGCGGAGACGAGCACGATCACCATTGCCGTGGTGGGGCTGAACAATTCGATGGAAAAGGAGGGCATCGACCGGTACACCCTGGATTTGCCGCCGGATCAGCGGCAGTTTCTAGAAAAGGTCGTCGCCGCGAATCCCTTGACCATCGTGGTGCTCGAGGGCGGGGCGCCGATCGGGGTGGAATGGATGAAGAAAAACGTGCCGGCGATTCTGAACGTGTGGTATCCGGGAGAGCAGGGCGGGCCGGCGCTGGCGCAGGTGCTGCTGGGGCAGTATGACCCGGCGGGCCGGCTGCCGATGACGTACTACCGGTCCATCGACGATTTGCCGGCGATGGATGATTACACGGTGGTGGATGGACGCACCTACATGTATACGACGAAGCCGGTGTCGTATCCGTTCGGGCATGGATTGAGTTACACGACGTTCGAGTACCGTTCGATCCACGCGCCGGAGCGTGCGACGGCGAAGGACACGATCGATGTGGCGGTGGATGTGGCGAACACGGGGGAGCGGGACGGGGAAGATGTGGTGCAGCTTTATGTGCGGAAGGTGCGCGCGGGGGCGGCGAGTGAAGCTGCGAGTGAACCGGCGGCGCCGAGTGCAGCGGATCCGCAGCCGCTGGAGCAGTTGAAGGCGTTCGAGCGGGTGGCGATTTCGGGGGGGAATACGGCGACGGTGCATCTGCGGCTGGCGGTGGCGGATTTGGGAATGTGGGACAGCGAGCATGGTGAATACGCGGTGGCGCCGGGGGTGTATGAGCTGATGGTGGGGGCTTCGTCGGCGGACATTCGCCAGCGGGCGCGGATTACGATCGGATCGTGATAAAATCCCGGGCGTGTCAGCGGCTCCGCAAACGATCTCTTCCGCATCGTCGGCTTACGATGTCATCCCCGGGGTGGGCGGTGTGACTTACCGGCTGGGCTGGCGAAAGCTGGGCTGGAGGCGGTGGACGCTGCTGGGGCGGGCGCTGCTGGGCCTGGTGTGGGCGATCGGCATCGAGGCGACTGGTTTCCACAACTGGTTCTGGGGGTTTCACGCGATTGCCGCGGTGGTGGCGGTGTGGAGTATTTTGCCGCTGATGCTGCCGAGCCGGGGAGAAATCAGCGTGGACCCGCGGCGGGTTACGTGGCGTGAGGTAGGGTGGATGAAGCGGCAGGAGGAATCGGTGGGGCGGGAGCAGATCGTGCGGCTGCGCGTGGATGCGGTGGAGAATTACCGGAGCGCCGCGAAGAAGTGGATGTGGGTGCATGCGGGGGATGCGTTGCTGGTGGCGGAGCTGGCGAGTGGGGAGGAGGCGCCGCTGGTTCTGGGGTATCCGCATGCGGTGGTGATGCAGGTGGCGGAAGTGCTGCGCCGGGCGCTGGGGCAGGAATCGGGGGGCGCGCCGGTAAATACCCCGGGACGTGCGGCCGAGCTTGTCGATCTTTCGGGGGTGCCGCTGGCGGCGCGGGATGTTCTGCACCCGCCGCTGAACTGTGATGTGATCATGCATGAGACGGGCGCGTTGAAAACGTTTTTGTATGTGCGGCACACACGGTCGGCCGGGGCAAGCCGGTTTATCACGGTGCTAGTGGCGATGCTACTGATTGCGGTGGCGCCGGCGTTGACGCTGTTGAGCCTCATGCATATCAACGGACGATGGCCGCCGGGGACGCTGGTGGTGGGCGGGCTTGAGGTGTTGTGGCTGGGCCTCATGGTGTTCGTGCTGCGGCGGTTGTGGCGGACGATGGCGATTGTGGTGACACCGGAGCACCTGACGTTTGCGTGGCGGGGGTGGCTTGGCGGGTGGGAACGGTCGTGGGCGCGCGCGTCCATCGCGGGCATCAAGACGAGGGAGGATGTCGATGGAAAGGTGCGGCTGGTGGTGATCCCGCGCCATGGCACGAGCGTGGCGCTCGTCACCGGGGACGGGCTCACCTGGCGATGGGTGGCGACGGAGTTGCGGCGGGCGCTGGGGGTGGGGATCGGGTGATTGCGCCTACAGACGACGTAAGTGGCCACGAAAGGCACGAAAAACACGAAGGATGACGACGGGCATTGACCACAAAATGTACACGGATTTAGACGAACAGGTGGCGGGATTGGATGCAACGGGAAGTGGCCGCCGATGGACGCCGATGACTGGATTGGGGCGGGAAAATCTTTCATGAAATGAAACAGTTTATAGATATTACTATATAGTTGCGACAAATTATTGATTTGAGCGGGCGCGTTGGGAGTGTTTTTTGGCGGGGGTTATTTTTTTATAGCCAGGACCATGCCGGGGCCGAGGGGAAGGAGCGTGGCGTGGACGCGGGGATCGGTGGAGAGTTTCTGGTTGAGGGCGCCGATGGCGCGGGCGGAGTCGTCGGCGGGAGTTCCTTCAATGACGCCGGGGCGGATCATGTTGTCGAAGAGGATCGGAGCGTTGGGCTGCATGAGCGGCAGGAGGAGTTCGTAGTAGCGGTCGTAGCCGGTTTTGTCGGCGTCGATGAAGGCGAAGTCGAAGCGTTCGCCGGCGGCGGCGAGACGTTCGAGGCTTTCGGCGGCGGGGCCGAGGAGGAGGCGGATGCCGTCGGCGAGGCCGGCGTCCTGCCAGAATTGCTGGGCTTTGGCGGAGGTTTGGGGGTTGAGGTCGAGGCAGGTGAGGTGGCCATCGGGGGGGAGGGCGGAGGCGACGGCGAGTGCGGAGTAGCCGGTGAAGGTGCCGATTTCGAGAGCGTTTCGAGCGCGGGCGAGGCGGGCGATCATGGAGAGGAAGACGGATTGATCGGGGGTGGAGAGCATCTGGCTGTCAGGGAGGGTGGCGGTGTAGTCGCGGATTTTTTGCTGGACGGGGGATTGGGGGGCGAAGAGGCGTTCGATGTAATCGGCGACGGCGGGGGGTGCGAGGGATTTGCCCATGGCGTATCTCCTTTAGAGCGCGGCCCAATCTTCCGCTCGGAGTCCCGGCACCCGGGAGAAGTCGCGGAGATTTCTCGTCAGGAGCACTCCCTGGACTGCGAGGGTGGTCGCCGCAATTTTGAGATCGGCGCTGCCGCTGCGAATTTTCAGCTTGCGCAGGCGTTCAAAATGTTGCCCAGCAGCATCATCAAAATCGAGTACCTCGAAGTCACGGTATTTCAGCAGGTGGCGCTTCAATTTTTCGTAGGCCCGGATTTGTCCAGACACATCGCGCATATTGGCAGCATAGGCCATCCACCCACGGGTCTGCTCTTCGTAGGTCACAATGGTGGTGACCAGCTCATCTTCGGGCACGAGCTGCGCGACACGCGCGTGGAGCGCCCGGTAAGCATCGGAGTGCGGCAACTCCGCAATCGACATCATGTCTGTGTCCAGCACGTAAATCATTTCGATGCACGTTTACGGCGGGCGTCAGATCCGTTCCGTTGGCTTTTTCGCCAGCGTTTCCCGAGTCGAGCCGCTTCGCGGTAGGCGTCGTCATCGGCGAACGTTCCGTGGATTGCCTCGAGCGCATCGACCGGGCGGCGCTTCTTTGCCTGCGAGATCCCCCCGGTGCGAAGCCTGGCCAGCTCCGCCTCCACCCGCGCCAGCCTTTCTGCCAAGTCTGCAAGCGTCATGGCTTCTCCTTTGTGGGCATCATATGTTTCCGCCACCGGTCCCGACAAGGCCGCGTAGAATGCGGGTGGTTGGTTGTTTGTGTGAGGAATGCATGGGCCGGCTGCTTTCGCGACGGTTTTTTGAACGGGATGCGGCGGCGGTGGCGCGGGAGCTTTTGGGCGCGGTGCTGGTGCGGCGCGTGGGGGCGGGGGATGGAGCGCGGCTGCTGCGGGGGCGGTTGGTGGAGGTCGAGGCGTATGTGGGGGCGCATGATCTGGCGTGTCATGCGGCGAAGGGGCGGACGGGCCGGACGGAGGTGATGTTCGGGCGCGGGGGCCATGCGTACGTGTATTTGATTTACGGGATGCATGACATGCTGAACATTGTGACGGGGAAGGCGGGCGATGCGCAGGCGGTGTTGGTGCGGGCGGCGGAGGCGCTCGATGGATGGGAGGAGAATTTGTCGGGACCGGGGAGGTTGGCGCGGGCGATGCGGATCGGGCGCGGGTTCAATGGGGTGGACATGACGACGCGGGAGGCGGGGCTGTGGGTGGAGGCGGCGGAGCGGGCGGTGGGAGAGATCGGGGTCGGGCCGCGGGTGGGGGTCGATTATGCGGGGGAGTGGGCGCGGGAGCATTTGCGGTTTTATGAGGTGGGGAATCGGGCGGTATCGAAACCGTGGCCGTGGGCGGTTCGCAAACAGCGGAGGTAAATGCGGGGAGGAGGGTTCTTTTGCCACAGAGACACAGAGGCACAGAGGGACGCACAGAGGGTGTGGTGGGGTACTGGGGCGATGGGGCTGTGTATGGGGCCTATGATAGGGTGGCTTTGTGGTTGGAGGCTGATGTGGGATTTTTGTCGCGGGTGGTGCATCGGGTGAATGAGGGGTTGGGGTCGCTGCCGGTGCGGGCGGCGGGGAATCATTTTATGAAGAGGTATGGGCATATGACGTCGTTGAAGATTGACAGTGCGGCCAGGACGATCGATGCGGAGTTGATGCTGAAGGGCGAAACGGGGCCCATTTTGATTTCGCTGGCAAATTATTCGCTGGAGGAGGGGACGTTTCGGGCGCAGGCGGTGCGGATCAATCGGGAGTGGATGCAGTTGGTGGCGGAGGATGTGCTGGCCAAAGGGGTGGCGGTGCCGGGGGATTTGGGGAAGTGGCTGGGGATGGTGCTGTAAGGGCGAAGTCAGGAGCGGACCATTTTTCTGATATCAGGACGATGGTCAGATTCCGGGGCGGCGGTCGTCGGTGGGGTTGGCGTAGCGTTTATTAGGGATGGTGGGGGACCACGCGGGGCGGAGGGGGTCCTGGTCGTAGGGGTAGGGGCCGAGAGCTTTATAGAGGTCGGCGTATTGGGCGAGTTTGCTGCGGTCGAGGGTGATGCCGAGGCCGGGGGCGGTGGGGACCTGGATGGAGCCATTTTGATATTTCATCAGGCCGCCGGTGATGATGTCGTCGGTGAGGTGGTGGTAGTGGGCGTCGGCGGCGAAGGAGAGGTTGGGGATGACGGCGCCCAGGTGCAGCATGGAGGCGAGCTGGATGCCCAGCTCACCGGAGGAATGGACGGCGACGCCGAGGCCTGCGGTTTCGCAGAAATGGGCGGCACGGACGCAGGGACGGATGCCGCCCCAGAAGGTGGTGTCGAGGAGGATGACATCGGCGGCGACATCTTTGGCGTTTTCGGCGAGCTGTTCGAAATTGACGACGACCGTGTTGGTGGCGGTGGGAATGCGGACGAACTCGCGCACGCGGCGGAGGCCGGGCATGCCGAAAGTGGGGTCTTCGAAGTAATCGTTGGGCAGGTCTTCGATGGCTTGCCCGAAGCGGATGGCTTCTTCGACGGACCAGACGCCGTTGGGATCGATGCGCAGGCGATCGGTGCTGGCGTCGTCGGCGTTTTGGCAGGCGCAGTCTTCGGCGAGGGCCTGGGCGAGGGCGCGGAAGTAGGCCAGCTCGGTTTCCGGGGGGAAGACGCCCGCTTTGAGTTTATGGGATTTGAAGCCGAAGCGGGCTTTGAGTTCCCTGGCGTGGGCGATGAGCTGGTTGACGGTGCGGACTTCGCCATTGCCGGATTTGTTGGGATAGCGGAAGAAGAGGTAAGAGGCGAAGTCGACGCGGTCGTTGAGTTTTCCGCCGAGGATGTCGTAGACGGGGCAGTTCCATTTTTGGCCGAGGAGATCGAGGCAGGCGAATTCGAGGGCGGCGAGCAGCTGGGTGCGGTTGTTGTAGAGGGAGGCGGTGGGGTTGGCGATTTTGAAGCGCATTTCTTCGAGCTGGGTGACATCGTGGCCGAGGAGGTAGCGTTCGAGGCCCTTGAAGGCGGCGGCGGCGGCTTCACCCCCGCCGCCCATTTCGCCCAAGCCGATGCGGCCGTCGTCGGATTCGACTTCGATGATGGTGCGGACGAAGCGTCCCCAGTGACAGCCGTTGGCGTGGCGGAGAGGTGCTTCGAGGGGAACGGTGACGGTGGTGGGGGTGATGCGTTTGATTTTCATGGGTACCTTGTTGTGTGCTGGGGGTGTTGTGCGAAAGCGGCGATTTTAACCGGGGGTTGGCGCGGGAGGTATCTGGAGGCGTTGAAGGAGGGGCGCGAGTTTTCCCAGGGCGGAGAGGCGGATGAGGCGTTCGTTTTCGTTGTCGCCGCGGTCGATTTCGATGTCGAGGCGGTCAGGGGGAAGGAGCTCTTCGATGCGTTCGGGCCATTCGAGCGCGACGATTCCGGGACCGCTGTCGCCGCGGAGAAGGTCTTCGAAACCGATGGCGGCGAAATCGTCGGGGCCGGCGACGCGGTAGGCGTCGAGGTGCCAGACGGTGAGGCCGTGGGCAGCGGCGCGGTATTCGTTCATGAGGACGTAGGTAGGGGAGGAGACGAGGGAGGGGTCGGCGGTGGCGGCGCCGCGGGCGATACCGCGGACCAGTTGGGTTTTGCCGGCGCCGAGGCCACCGCGGAGGGCGATGCAGAGGACTTGCGCGCTGCGGTGCGGTGCATCAGGCCAAGCGAGTATGGCGCGACCGATCGCTTCGCCGACACGCTCCGTCTCGGTCACGCTGTTTGTCGGAATTTCCATTCGGGCATGGTACTGCAAGCCGGCGATTGTGACGCAGTCACAAGGGGAGTTGGCCGCCCCCGCCCCCCCGCCGGCCGATCGGCGGGACGCCGATGCCACGGCGTTATTTTGCTGCGGGCGTGTACGCGGGGATGGCTTGGCCTTTGGCGTTGAGGTCGGCGGTGAGGGGCATATCGGGAATGGCTTTGAGGCCGGCGATGAAGGCTTCGCAGTTGAGGATGGCGCCGGCGGTGGTGGTATGGAGGTGGTGGTCGGCGAAAAGCTTATCGGCTTCGGTTTGGCCGAGCTTGTCGTAAAGGTCGCCGGCGATGTTGCTTTCGTCGATGAGGGGGACGCGTTCCTGGGCGGCGACCTGGCGGGTCCAGTCAGACATGCCGCCCTGGCCGGGGGATTGTTCTTTGAGGCGTTCGATTTTGCCGTTGGTCCAGACGTCGCGGACGGTGAGGGTCATGGCGATGGGGGTGGCGTGTTTGGCTTTGACGTCGTTGATCATTTTGCGGAGATACCAGCCGTGGGTGTGGAGGGTTTGGCCAGGGCCGCCGCCGCGGCCGGCGACTTCCTTGACGTCGTCGCTGATGCCGGGGAGAGGGCCGGAATTCTGGCCGAACTGGATGACGACAAAATCGCCGGGTTTGACGGCGGCGAGCAACTGGTCCCAGGAGCTGGGGCCGCCGCCGCGGCCGGGCGCGAGGTAGGAATTGAAGCGCGCGCCGCCGATGGCGTAGTTGACGAGGTTGACCTTGGAGGTGTCGAAATAATCGACGAGGACGGCGGCCCATCCGCGGATGGGGTTGTTGTCGCGCGCGGTGAGGGGCCCGGTGGCGGCGGTGGAATCGCCGGCGATGAAGAGGGTAGGGAGGTTGGGGTTGAGGTTGGCGAGCGAGGCATTGGTGAAGGGGAGCTTGTCGCGCGGATGGGGCTGGGTGGCGGGCGGCGTGGCGGGAGCGGCTGAGGCAGAGGGGGTTTGTGTCCAGAGGCCGGCGGCGAGGATTCCGATGGAGACGGCCGTCATCGATGCACGCAGCGTGGGCATGGAGATTTCCTTTGTGAAACTCTTCTTCACGCTAAACGTGTAGGCTGATGTTAAACTTGCATGTGCCATTCTCGATCCGCCCACGGGTGTCTGATGCTCTTTTTCAAGCGCGCTGGTTTCTGCTGCGTTTTCGCGGCCCTTGCCATGGGGGCCGGGTTTGCGGCCTATGCGCAGCGGCGCGCTCAGCCTGCCACGGTGCCGGCGAATTATGTGGGGCCGACGACGACGAATACTTACCAGCCCCTTGCCGCGGCGTCGCAACCGGCGCCGGATCCAATTCATGTGGGGCCGATTCCGGATGCGTTGCGGCACAGCTATCGGCTCAATGCGTTTTACACCAAAACGCTCACGATTCGTGGGATTCCGATTGTCGCTTCGCCGAAGACTTCCGATTATGCGCTGCTGGAATGCGCTTACACGCTGGATCATATGTTGCAGGACAGCCCGCCTTCGGTGTTGCGGTCGCTTACGGCGGCGCACGTGCATGTGGGCATTATTTCCGTCGTGGAATACACGATGGATATTCCGGAGAACCAGAACCGGCGGAACAGGGATCCGGCGCAGGCGGCGTATCAGGACCGGCGGTCGCGCGGGCTGGGCGGGTTGCCGCTGGCGACGTGTGCGGAGGAGAATCTGTTGAATCTGCGCAGCGATCCGTATGGGGCGGAGGACATCACGATTCACGAGTTTTCGCACACGGTGGCGAGTGCGATTCGGTTTGCCACGCCGGCGTGGTATCAGAAGCTGCGCGACACCTATGCGCAGGCGATGAGGGAAGGGCTGTTTGCGCATTCATATTCCGCGACGAACGAGCAGGAATATTGGGCGGAGGGGGCGCAGGCGTGGTTCGACTGCGCGGCGCAGCGGAAGGATGCGACGGTGCATTCGGGGATTTGGAACCGCGATCAGTTGAAGGCGTATGACCCGCGGCTGGCGGCGCTGTTGGCGGAAGTCTATGGGGATCGGAAGTGGCGGTATGTAAAGACGACGAACGTGCCGGTGCGGGTGGGGGATGTGACGTTTACGCGGACGCCGGCGGAACTGGCGCACTTGGCGGGGATGAATCGGGCGTTGTTTCCGGCGTTTTCGTTTGAGAATTCGCCGCGGATTCGGGCGGCGGCGACGTTGCCGGGCGGGGCGGCGACGCACTGAAACGGAGGAAGCGATATGAAGATGGCGGCGGTGCTGGCGGTTTTGCTTTTGCCGGCGGTGGCGGTGGCGCAGACGGCCCCGTCGACTCAGGCGGGCGCGGGTGGGAGTGCGGCGCGGCGTGGCGGGCGGGGGCGTGCGCCGGTGGTGCCGACGCTGGGGCTGGAGCATGGGATAGCGGAGATGGATGCCGGGGATTTTGTGCTCAAGCTGGTGAAGGATTCGGGGACGGTGGCCGGCCTGGAGCCCAGGGGGGTGAAGTCGATCGGGGAGACGCCGTTTGATTTCACGCCGAGCGATCAATTGACGGCGCGGGCAGGGAATCGGTTTCATCAGTTGGGGGATATCACGCTGCGGGTGAAGGTGGGGGATGGGGCGTGGACGGATTTTGATTCGAGTGCGGATCGGAAGCCAGTGGGGGCCGTGGCGGAGGGGATGGCGCCGCCGGCGGGATTTACCGTATTGCGGGTGGATGATCTGGGGCCGACGCTGGGGGCGGATTGCCCGCTGACAGTTTATCGCTACTGGCAGTTGGATCCGGCGCAGCATTTGACGATGCATTTCAACATGTGGAACAAGACGAAGGAGCCGGTGACAATCGGCGGGGTGGGGTTTCCGATGATCTTCAACAACATGATTCAGGACTTCACCGCGAACCGCGCGCGGACGCTGCCGCAGGCGAATGAGATATGTTCGTTTTTCGATCCGTCGATCGCGTTGGATGCGGGGTATTTGCAGGTGACGCGGTTGTCGGGCGCGGGGCCGGCGCTCGTGGTGGTTCCGGAGGCGGGGGGCATTTGGAAGGATACACGCACGCCGTTTGAGGCATATCGGCCATTGCGGGATGCGTCGCCGAGCAGCCAGACGTTTGAGGGGGCGTATGAGTGGACGGTGCATTCGCAGGGGTACGCGGAGAAGGAGTGGAAGGGCGTCAACGAATGGAATCCCTCTACCGAGCAGACGCTGCAGCCGGGGGAGCGGGCGTCCTATGGGTTGACGTTTTTGTTGTCGGATTCGATACGGGATATTGAAAAGACGCTGGCGGCGGATGATCGGCCGGTGGCGGTGGGGATTCCGGGATACATCGTGCCGATGGATGTGGATGCGAAATTGTTTTTGACGCCGGGCCAACGGACGGTGGCGAAAATTGCGTCGGATCCGCCGGGGGCGCTGGAGGTGATGGAGGATCAGACGTTTCACGGGCAGACGGTTGTGTACGAAGGGTCGCGGCGGGCGACGGTGGATGAGAAACCCGCGGTCGTGGGATATGTGGTTCATGGAAAAGTGTGGGGACGTTCGCGGCTGGTGATCACCTACAGCGATGGCACGGTGCAGTCGGTGGCCTACGATGTGATCAAGCCAGCGGCGGAGGCGGTTTCCGACCTGGGGAATTTTCTCTTTACCAAGCAGTGGTTCGTCGATCCGAGCGATCCGTTTCATCGCAGCCCGTCGGTGATGACGTATGACCGCTCGAAGAACCAGATCGTCACGCAGGACACGCGGGTGTGGATTTCGGGGCTGGAGGATGAGGGCGGCTCGGGAAGCTGGGTGGCGGCGGCGATGAAGGAGTTTGGGCAGCCCAAAAAGGAGGAGGTGGACAAGCTCTCGGAGTTTGTGGACAAGGTGTTGTGGGGTGGGATTCAGTACAGCGATGGGCCGCGGAAATATGGGGTGCGGAAGTCGCTGTTCTATTATGACCCGCAGGATTTGCCGGACTTCAAATATGGGCCGGGGAACTGGACGAGCTGGACGAGCTGGTCGAAGCGGGCGTCGGAGGATACGGGCCGGGCGTATAACTATCCGCACGTGGTCGCGGCGTATTGGGCGATGTATCGGCTGGCGCGGAATTATCCGGGGATGGTGACGGCACACCCGGCGGAGTGGTATCTCGACCACGCGTTCAACACGGTGAAGTTCCTGACCGGCGGGTTTGCGCAGAATGGACGCGGGCGCGGCGTGGGGTATCTCAACACGGGGCTGATGGAGGGGGATGTTTTCGTGATGCTGCTGAAGGATTTGAAGCGCGAGGGGCGGACGGAGGATGCGGCATACCTGGAAGCGGCGATGAAAAAACGCGCGGATCGGTGGAACGCGGAGGCCTATCCGTTCGGGTCGGAGATGGCGTGGGATTCCACGGGGCAGGAGGAGGTATATGCGTGGACGACTTATTTTGGCTATCACGACAAGGCGGAGGTGGCGCTCAATTCGGTGCTGGGATGCATGCCGACGATTCCGAACTGGGGCTACAACGGCAACGCGCGGCGGTATTGGGATTTCATTTACGGGGCGGCGCCGGGGCAGGGGATCGAGCGGCAGATTCATCATTATGGCTCGGGGATCAACGCGATTCCGGTGCTGGCGGAGTATGGGAAGCATCCGGATGATCTGTATCTCCTTCGCGTGGGATACGCGGGATCGATGGCGGCGCTGTCGAATATCGATCAGGAGGGATTTGCGTCGGCGGCATTTCATTCCTCGCCGACGAAGATGCGGTGGGATGCGTATTCGGGGGATTACGGCCCGAACTTTTTCGGGCATGCGGTGACGGATGGCACGTATGTGGTGAATGATCCGGTGTATGGGTGGCAGGCGTTTGGGGGGAATGTGTCGCAGGCGCAGGGGAAGGTCGTCGTGGAGCCGAAGGATTCGTTTCGCAAACGGGTGTATATCGCGCCGCTGGGGTTGTATCTGACGCTGGATGCGGGGACGTTCCGCAGCGTGACGGTGGATATGAAGACGCCGCGGGTGGTGGTGACGCTGGATCCCGCGACGGCGTTTACGCCCAATGCGTTGTTGCGGATTGAGCAGACGGGCCGACCGCATGACCTGATATCCTTCTCGCCCGAGCGTAATTTTTCGAAGGCGCGCGGGGGTTATGTGGTTCCGCTGGACAAAGATGTGACCATGGTGGTGATCGCTAACGAACGGCAGTAAGCGGTGAGCACCTTTGGGGTATGATGGTGCGAAGCGAACGAGCGAGATTGACACGGAGAAAAACGATGGAGTTTTCAAGGCGGAGTTTGATGCAGGCAACCGCGGCGGCGATGGCGGCCGCGGGCGGGGGCTGGATGGGGAAATTGGCGCGGGCGGCGGAAGGCGGGCCAAACACATTTCATCAGGCGGTGGCGTTTGCGGTAACGCCGATACCGCTGGAATCGGTGCGGCTCACCGGGGGGCCGCTAGGCAAGGCGCAAGATTTCGGGATGCAGAATATTTTGCGGCTGGATCCGGATCGGCTGCTGTATCACTTTCGCGAGCTGGCGGGGCTGGACCCGAAGGCGGAGGGCGATTATGGCGGGTGGGAAGGTCCGGGGCGGCAGCTCACCGGGCATATGACGGGGCATTATCTGTCGGCATGCTCGCTGATGTATGCGGCGACGGGGGATGAACGGTTTGAGTCGGCCGCGGATTACGTGGTGGATGAACTGGCGGCGGTGCAGGCGAAGCGCGGGAATGGCTATGTAGGCGCGTTGATGGGCAATCCGCCGGGGCCCGGGCGCGGGCGCGGCGGGGCGGCGTCGCGGCCGGCGTCTCGACCTGCGCCGCTCGACGGGATGATCTGTTTTGAGCAGCTTTCCAAGGGGGACATTCGGGCGTCGGGGTTTGATCTGAATGGCATGTGGTCGCCCTGGTATGTGCAGCACAAAATTCTCGCGGGCCTGCGGGATGCCTATCGGCGCACGCGCAATGCCAAGGCGCTGGACGTGGCGCTGAAGTTTGCGGCGTGGACGGAAGGGATTCTGGCGCCGTTGAATGATCAGCAATTGCAAAGAATGCTTTCCTGCGAGTTTGGCGGCATCAATGAATCCTTTGCTGATCTTTATGCGGACACCGGGGACAAGCGCTGGCTGACGCTGTCCCAGAAGTTTCATCACAAGGCGGTCGTCGATCCCCTGGCGGCGAAGCAGGATATCCTCGGCGGCAAGCATGGCAACACGCAGGTGCCGAAGTTGCTGGGGGAACTGGTGCGCTACATCAACGCGGGCAACGCGCCCGATGGCGATGCGGCGAAGTTCTTCTGGAATGCGGTGGCTTATCACCATTCGTTCGCCACCGGCGGGCATGGCTACGACGAATACTTCGATGAGCCGGACAAAATTTCGGATGAAATCGATGGCAACCATCACCGCACGAAAGACCTGCGCACGGCGGAATCGTGCAATGTATACAACATGCTGAAGATCACGCGACTGATGTTTGCCCTGCAGCCGGACGAGCAATTCGTTGCTTTCCACGAGCGGGCGCTGTTCAACCACGTGTTGGGATCGATCAGCTTCAACGACGGGCAGGTGTGTTATATGGTGCCGGTGAGTCCGGGCGAGACGCATGAATATCAGGGACTGCTGGGCATGACGTGCTGCTGCGGGACGGGGCTGGAGAATCATGCGCTGCACGGGGAGGGGCTGTATTACCATTCCCCAACGGATTTATATGTGAATCTGTTCGCGCCTTCGAATGCGCGCTCCGAGATTCTGGGGGCGAATCTGACGATGCAGACGGAATTTCCGGAGAAGGAAACCGCGACGCTGAAGATCAAAATGGATACGCCGCGGGAATTTACGCTGCACGTGCGGCGGCCGGCGTGGGCGACGGGCGCGTATGAGGTGTCGCTGAATGGCCAGGCCGTGGCTGATTTGCCCAAGGCGGGCGGGTATGTGGAGCTGAAGCGGCAATGGAGCGGCAATGAGACGGTGGCGGTGACGCTGCCGCGGGCGCTGCGGTTTGAGGCGGTTCCGGACAATCCCAGGCGCGGGGCGTTTCTGCAGGGGCCGGTGGTGCTGGCGGCGGACCTTGGCGAAGCGCCGCAGGGACGCGGGCGGCGCGGCGGGGCGCCGGCCCAGCACCCGGCGATCGCCGCTGACCCTGCTGCTCCGGCCGAGAAAATTCTCTCAGCCGTTGCGGACAAGCCCAACACCTTCACGGCGAAGACCGCCGCGGACCCCCTGACGTTTGCCCCGTTCTACACGCTGTCGAATCGGCGCTACGGCGTTTATTGGGACCTCACCGCGCCGGCATGAGCCGGATGAAACCACGGAGTACACGGAGGTCACGGAGATTGTTCAGCGCTTTCTCTGCGTATTCCGCGCGGTGTGGTGTGGCCCGTACATTTGCTATCCGATTCCGAGTTCTTTGACGGCAGCGCCGATGCCCGGCACGTGATCCATGTTCATTTCGCCCCAGTTGCGCGCGAAGATCACGCCGTCCGCGCCGGCGTGAAAGGCGGCCAGGACGGAGGCTTTCACGCTGTCGGCGGTATAGGTGGAACCGGGAATGTCGCAATCGAGGCCCGCGTAGATGGGAACGCCCGTGCCCGCGACATCGTCAAGCGTGCGCTTCACCTCGCCGGCGATGTAATCCGTTGAGAATCCGGTGGCGCCGACTTTGTCGTAGGGCGCTTCGTGGGTATAGCCGAAGAAATCGTAATGCATCTGCAGGATTTGCTCGGGGGCAAGGTCGCCGAAGATGGTTTGTCCGACGCTGTTGACGTACGTTTTGATGCGTGTGCCGGCGCAGGCGTTATACACGACCGGCTTGATGAAGTCGGCGTTTTTGGCCATCGTGCCGAAATCGATTTCCGCGCGATAGAACGGGCTGAAGCTGGCGTTGTGCCAGACGTGGAAGCCGACGGGCGTTTTCGGGTTGATGGATTTCACCTTGTTGCGGATGTCGATCATGAGCTCCGTGCGGCTGTCGATCCAGAATTGCTCCCACGCCAGCAGTTCCGGATACCTGAGCATGAGACGGAACAGCGTGACGAAGTAGCCATCGCGCGGGCGTTTGTTGGCGCGGCCGGCGCGGACGAACGTTTCCAATTCGGCGAAGCCCTGTTTGGCCCGATCGACGTTGATCTCCTTCGCCGCCGCCTTCTTCACGCAATACTCGCAGAAGCACGTCACCCGCCCCGGATCGCTCCCCTGACCGCCATGCTTGGCCCCGATGGCGTCAGTAAACGCGCCCTGGCGTTCGGAGGACCACATGAAGCCGTCGACATCGTAGGAGCGGGTGTAATCCTCGACGAGGCCGAGGTTGAACGCGCGATAGCCCGGGTTGTTGCTGCACGGATTGCGCTGCCGCCGGCCTTTGAAATCGACTTCGTAAAACGCCTGCCAGGGGGCGGCCGGCGGCTCGCCCTCGGCTTCCTCGATGAGGGCGTAAGTTTTGAAGCCGTGCTTGCGCGTGGCCTTCATGGTGCGGTCGAGAATGTCGAGGTCGGGAAACTCCGGCGCCCGCATGTCCTCGAATTTGAGGCCGCTGCCGTTGTAATACTGCATGTGGGGGATGGCGTAATTGCCGCCCCGAAATCCCCGCTGGGGCATGGGAATGAAACGGGCTTCGTGGCCGAAGATGAAGACGAAAAGCGCGTTGAGCCCGGCGACGTTCCGCATGGTGTCGAGCAGTTTGTCGAGATCCCCCGCGAGCGGCCCGGCGCCGAGCTGCATGCCGACGATCTTGTCAGATGGCTTCGCCGGCTGGCTCGCTTGAGCCTGCACCTGCGTGGCCAGCGCCGCCGCCCCCACGCTCGCGGCAACTTTCAACATATCCCGGCGCGTGATCTCCGCCATGCGGCACCTCCAACAGGGTCTTACAGGAATAACGCCGTCCGACGTGACAGCATGCTTCCCCCCCCCCGACGCCATAAACAGTTCCTCCCGGCGTTATACGAACGCACCCTTCTTTCCCATGAGGACCCCGCATCATGCACACCCGATCCTTGCCGCTCGCCGCTCTGGCGCTCTCCCTTGCCACGGCTTCCGCCGCTTTCGCGCAGACGGCCGCTCCCGCCCAGGCGCCCGCACTGCCGCCCGTCACGCCCACGCATCCCGCGCCCATATGCAAGGTCATTGACGCGCACGGGGTGGCGGGAATTTATGATGTGCGCGCCTTTGGCGCGGCGGGCGACGGCAAAACGATCGATACGCCGGCGATCAACAAGGCCATCGAGACCGCCGCGGCGGCCGGCGGCGGCACGGTGCGCTTTCCGGCGGGCACCTACCTCTCCTATTCCATCCACCTCAAATCCAACATCACCCTCTATCTCGATTCGGGCTCCAAAATTCTTGCCGCCAATCGCGCGATCCATGGCGGCGATGGTTACGACCCCGCGGAAGACATCGGCGATACCGCGCGCTACCAGGATTTCGGGCATTCTCACTGGCATAACTCGCTGATCTGGGGCGAGAACCTCGATCACGTGACGATCACCGGGCCGGGCATGATCGACGGCGGGCTTTACGATGCCGACGGAAACGACAATCCGGCCCCGGACGCGACGGGGACGATGGGCGTCAACAACGGGCTGGGCGGATTCGGCGGACGCGGCGGATTCGGGGGTCGCGGCGGACGGGGTGGACGCGGCGGGCGGGGAGGCGCGCGCGGCGGCGCGCCGGGCGCCCAGGCCGATGCCGCCACGGAACCGGGCGCCCCGCGCGCCGGCGCCCGGGGCGGATTCGGAGGATTTGCCGGAAACAACGGCGCGGGCGGCGCCGGCGTCAATGGCCCCGCCTTTGGCGGATTTGGACGCGGCGGACGCGGCGGCGATCCCTTCGCCGCGGCACTGGCGGCTTTGAATAATCCCAACGAGGCTCCCGTTGGACGCGGCGGGCGGGGCGGCAACGCGCCCTTCTCCACCGACCTCTCCCAACCCTTCCGCGAAGGCGGCGCCCAGCCGCCCGGCCTGGGCAATAAATCCATCGCCCTGAAACTTTGCAAAAATGTGACGCTCTCCAATTTCTCCGTCCTCCGCGGCGGACACTTCGCCCTCCTGGCCACCGGCGTCGACAATCTCACCATCGATAACCTCCACGTCGACACCAACCGCGACGGCTTCGACATCGACGGCTGCCGCAACGTGCGCGTTTCCAACTGCGCCGTCAATTCCCCCGCCGACGACGGCATCTGCCTGAAATCCTCCTGGGGCCTGGGCTTCGCCCGCGCGTGCGAAAATGTCACCATCACCAACTGCCTCGTCTGCGGCGGATGGGAAGTCGGCTCCATGCTCGACGGCACCTACGTCGAACGCGCGCCCGGCACCGGACGCATCAAGTTCGGCACCGAATCCAACGGTGGCTTCAAGAACATCACCATTTCCAACTGCGTCTTCGACCGCTGCCAGGGCCTCGCGATGGAAGCCGTCGACGGGGCGATCATCGACAACATCAGCGTGAGCAACATCACCATGCGCGAGTGCGGCAGCTTGCCGATCTTCATCCGCCTCGGCGATCGCCGCCGCATGCCCGCCGATAAAGCGGCCATCGGCGCGATCCGGCATGTCTCGATCTCAAACATCGTGGCGCAGAACCGCGCTCCCCAATACGCCTGCGAAATCGTGGGCATCCCCGGTCATGAAATCGAGGACGTGCGCATCTCCAACATCCGGCTCCTCTGGCCCGGCGGGGCGCCGGCGGGCATTGAGAAGGTGGTGCCGCCGGAGCTCGAACACCAGTACCCCGAGCCGGGAATGTTCGGCGTGATGCCGGCCTCGGCGTTCTTCATCCGTCACGTCAACGGCCTGTCGGTGAGCAACGTCGAGTCCACCTGCGAGAAAAAGGACATGCGGCCCCCGTTCTGGCTCCAGGATGTCCAGAACGCCGACTTCTTCAACATCAACGCGCCCCACGAACAGGGTGTGCCGATGTTCATGCTCAACGACGTGACGAATTTCCGCGCCCAGGATGTCCGCGGCATGCAGGATGTCAGCAAGGACAAGGTGGATACAGGGAACCTGTGAGCGCCGGAAAGGTGGCATTGGCGCCCCCGCCAATGGCGGCCCGCAGGCCGCATCGGCCGCAAATAATGCCCACGCCCGTCTTGCTTGTGCTCAGGAAAATCCCGCCGGCAACTCAACGCTCCGAGACATCACCCGCGATCAGCGTGCCGCCGCCGGCTTCAATTGCGACACATATTTCCCCGGCTCAGACCGAAATCCGATCGCCAGCCGGTTCCACGCGTTGATCGTGCTGATCACGAACGTCAGATCGACGATCTCCTGCTCGGAAAACAGCGATTTCAACTTCGCATAGGCTTCATCCGACGCGTGCGTTTTGGAAACATGCGTCAACTCCTCCGCCCACCGCAGCGCCGCCCGCTCGCGCTCCGAGTAATACGGCGACTCCTCCCACGCATCCAGCCCATACAACCGCTGCTCGCTCTCCCCCAGCGCCCGCAGATCCTTCCAGTGCATGTCGATGCAATACGCGCACCCGTTGATCTGCGACGCGCGCAGCTTCACCAGGTGCACCAGCGGCTGCTCGACGCTCACCGCATGCAGAAACTTCTCCAGCGCATACATGCCCTTGATCCCCTCTCCGCCCAGCTTGATGTAATTCGCACGTGTTTCCATGACTCCATCCTCAAAAAACTTCGTGGGCTTCCCGTCTTCGTGGCTTCGTGCTGAACCCTCACGGCTTCATCGGATCCGGCACCGGCGCGTCAGGCTTTGCGTCCTCGTTGATCTCCAGCCGCAGGTAATCATAGACCACCCCCGAGGTCACTTCTCCCGCCGGCACCGTCAGCTCGATTTCATTCGCCCCCGGCTTCAGCAGCGAGGCGTCGAACGGTTGCACATACTGCCGCCACACGCCCCGGTTCGTGTTGTAGCGGATCGCGTTGGTGGAAATGAACGTCACATCGCCGACATGCTGCGAATTCACCCCCACCGCCAGCGCGCCCCGCGCCCCCGGATCCCGCAAGCCCGCCGTCGAATCCGATCCCGCCAGCGCGATCCGCAGCACCGCCTGCCCCTTCCCCTGCCCGCCCCCAGCCGGCATGTCGAACCTGATCTTCCACGTCGTCGCACGCCCCATCCCATATTCCTTCCCCCACGGCCCATACGTGTCCGAATGCGGATATTGCTCCAGCGATTCCGCCTTCACCCACCCGAACCGCTGGTTCGCAGGGTCCTTCGCCTCCGGATTCATCCACGCCGTCGTCTCGCTGTGCGGCACCTCTTCAAAAAACCAATCCTTGTGATAATCGCTCTTGCCGATCGTGTACGTCACATCGTTCGGAAACAGCAGCGGATACCGCAGCCCCCAGCCCCACAGCCAGTAATTGTCATCATCCCCCTTGAAAAACTCCCCGCCCGTCCGATCCGGATACCCGATCTCCCATATCTGCTTCCCGAACCGCACCGGCTTCCACGTCAATTTCCCCAGATCCAGCGCCTTGCCCGGCTCCACCGTGATGTTCGTTTTCGCAAATTCCCCCAGCACGCCGTCCGCGTACGCATGCAGCGTGTAAGACCCCGCGCGCACATTGGTCAGCGTGAATTTCCCATCGTCGCCGCCGTCCGTCCAGAACTGATAGTAATTCGCGTCATGGTCCCACGTGACGATGCCGTTGTTCCCCGAACGGTTGTTCCCGCCCGGATAATCCGCGTGCGCCAGCCCCACCGTCAGCCCCGGCAACTTCGTCGTCGCCGCCTGCGGGTCCTCCAGCACGAGTTGCCCCGTCACCGTCGCCCGCTGGTCCTTGTGCGGATAATCCACGCCCTCCACCCAGTCATACGGCCACGCCGCCTTCTCCTTCTTCGCCTGCGCCAGCGCATCCTGGAACAACGCATCGGCATTGGCCTTCCACGCCCCCGGCACCGTCGGATTCCCCGCCGTCGCCTCCAGCGTCGCCAACGCCTGCGCCGTCGCTTCCTTCGGCTGGTCCAGCGCATTGCAATACACAAAGATCGGCCCGATCACCTTCGTCCATTCCTCATCCGCCGGAACCCGCACGCTCGCCCCGCCCGCATAATGGCCGGCGCTCCAGTAATCGAGAATGATCGGATCGGGATTGTCATTCGCGTCGTAGTGCGCCACCAGTTCCATCTTCGACGAGCCCCCGCCCAGATATTCCGTCGTCGGATTGATGAACCAGATCCCGATGTGGTCCTTCACGCTCGACCACCCGTATGCCGGAATCTTGTATTGAATCGCGTTGTACGTGTATTTGTGCTCCACCGAATTCTTGTAATACCCCGTCGAAAGTATCCGCTGTTCCTTCGCGTGCACCACCACGCCTTTGCCCCAGTCCTCCGGCGTGCACTCCAGCATGTCCCGGTCTTTATCCACCGAAATCCAATTGAAATCATGGTTCAGCTTCGTGATGTACCGCGACTCCCCCTCCCCCGCCGCGGGCCGGCCCGCATGGTGCGTGTAAATCCCATACACATGAATCCCGCTTTCCCCCTGCGCCAGCGTGTAGCGAAACTCCATGTCAAACCCGCGCCCCCCCACGCCCTTCACCGCCACCTCCCCGCGCTCCCCGCCGTTCTTCGCCGGATCGATCGTCACCATCTGCGTCAGCGTCCCCGACGGACTCTGCTCCCAATACCCTCCGCCCCCCATCGTGTTGATTCCCTTGTATACCAGCGCCGGCATCCGCGCGTCACGCTTGTTCACCGTCGCCTTCACAATGCCGTTGTCCAGCGTCCAGGTATTCCCGTTGTCGGTGATCGTCACCGGCGCACCGGCCGCCCAAACCGGAGCGCACGCCGCACCGATGCACGCGACCATCAACCCCGCCGCCATCCACCGCGCGCGACAAACATTTTTCATGCGTCCTCCAATCCGTCCATGATGTCTCTCCCCCCCACGCAGCCAAACGTGCCCGCTCCCGCCACATTGCACCTCCGGCACGCGCCCCGCTCCCATCCGCGCAGCTCGACCCTTACCCCTCCAGATTCCACACATCTTGCAAGGCACGGCAATATCGCCGCCCGGTGCCCCAGACCGAAGCACGAAGTCGCGAAGCGATGAACGACCACGAAGACGCTGGCGTGAAATAGGAGGCTTCCCGCTTCAATGAGCTTCTTTTTTTTTTGATATATTTTTTGGCGACCTTGGATGCGGGGACGGCCGCCTTGAATCAACGCCTTCGTACTACATCGCGCCACTTCTTCGCGCCGCAACAACATTCCTGGATCGCAACTTTCGTGTTTTTCGTGCCTTTCGTGGCCAATTTACGTCGTCGTCGGTGGTGGGGGCGTCGTCCTCCCTCCGTGCACTCCGTGTGCTCCGTGGTTGTTTGGTTGCGGCTTCGCAGCGCTGTGGCCCTTCGTTTCCTCGCGCCGTCGTGTTTAGGTCTTCGGCTCTCGCCAAAGCTGTTTCCGGCCAGCCTGAAAAATGTGTGGAATCTGATCCCTCACGCGGCGGGATCACTTCGCATCCACCACCGTCGCCGCCGAGATCGGCCCGATCTTCTTGTTGTCGTACTGCCACACGACCTTCTTGTCCCTATCCACCTCAAACACCGCCGGCTCGCCCTGAAAATTGCTGAACACCGTGTCCCCATTCGCCAGCCGCTGCGCCGTCCCCAGGTAATGCAGCACAAATCCCGCCGGCAAATCCGCCTGCTTCAACGTCCACACGATCTTCCCGTCGCCATCGAACTCATACGCCTCCGCCCCGTACCCGCCCGTCACCAGCGTATCGCCATCCGCCAGCCGCCACGCCCCGTTCACCCCCCCATTCGGCCGCGGCGGCGGCGTGAACGTCCTGAGCACCTTGCCCGTGGAATCCAGCTCGCGCACCACCGCATCCGATCCATACGCCACCAGATACGTCCCCGCCTCCGTCTTGCGCGCCAAACGAAACTGCTTGTGCGCCGGCTGGTTCGATTCCAGCGTGATCTCCCACGCCACGCTCATATCCCGCTTGATCTCCAACAACCGCTTCGATCCACACTCGCAAATCAGCACCTCCCCGCCCGCGCCCCTGCCCCACCCATCCACCGGCTGGCAGGAATGCACTTCCACCCCGGGCCCCGCGCGATATTCCCACGTCACCTTCCCAGTCGCCGGATCGATCTCCCGCACGCCCCCGCTATAACTGCCCAGCACCCGCCCATCCGGCAACAGCCAGCTATCCTCCCCTTTCTTCCCAATGTCATACGTTCCGACAATCTCCCCGCTCCCCGAAACTTTATAAACCTTCCCCTCGATCGGCGCGTGCAGCAGCAGCGTATGCGTAATCCCCCCCGCCGACACCACCCCCTCCCGAACCGCCGCTTTCGTCCCCGGCCCAGCCTGCCCCCACGCCACGGCAATCGCCGTCCCCACGCCAACGATCCCCACCCACAACGCCATCCGCACACCCTTCGCCATGCTCATTTCCTCCAAAACGCAGGCCCCCGTCCCGTCCACTTCGTACGACGATCGCACCTTTTCCCCGCGCCGCAACAACCAATACCCCAATTAAACCCACCGTTGCCCGTGATCGTCACCGGAAGTGCTCCCCCACGCAGCCAAACGTCCCCATTCCCATGCGATTGCACCACGGTACAATCCTCCTCATCGTTGCATCACGCCGCCCTCCGCCGCGTTATCCAGCGCACACGCAATCCTTTCCTCGGGAGATTTTCATGCGCTCTGCCATCGTCTGCCTTGCCCTCGCCGCCGCCTGCCTCCTGCCTGCCGCCGCCCGCGCCGCCGACCCCGCCCCCACTCCCGCGCCCGCCTCCCAATGGATCACCATCCACAACGACTTCTACTGGACCGATACCGACGGCAACCGCATCCTCACCCGCTCCGGATGCCTCCGCCAATTCAACGGCACCTGGTACTGGTACGGCGGCAACCCCCGCGGCTTCCGCGAACAATACGTCTACACCTCCCCCGACCTCGTCCACTGGACCAACAAAGGCGTCATCTTCCGTGAAACGGATTATGACTCCAATCGCATCGACGTCCTCTACAACCAACCCACCAAAAAATACGTCATGTTCCTCAAATACCACGGCAACGGCGCCCACTTCGCCGTCGCCACCTCCGACACCCCCGATGGCCAGTTCACCCTCGTCTCCCAAACCCTCGTCGACAACGCACTCATGGGCGACATGTCCATCTACGAAGATGATGACGGCAAGGCCTACCTCTGCTACGTCTCCTGGGCCGTCGGCACCAACGCCCAGCACGGCATCTACGCCCTCTCCGACGATTACCTCAAGCTCGACCACCGCGTCTATCTCTGGGACATCCGCTCCCGCGAAGCACCCCACATCTTCAAACGCAACGGCCTCTACTACTACGGCACCTCGCGCACCGCCGGCATCCAATCCTCCGGCACCGCCTACTACACCGCCAAAAATCTCGCCGGCCCCTGGTCCCCCGCCAAGCCCCTCGATACCCCCGGCATGGACGGCGGCCCCGATTCCAAAAACTCCTGGGATTCCCAGGTCGATTTCGTCTATCCCTTCCCCAACCCCAAAGACCCCGCCGCCACCTTCTACATGTTCGCCGGCGACCGCTGGGTCAAAAATCCCCAGGAAGGCCGCAACGGCGATTACGTCTGGCTGCCCATGGAATTTGATGGCGACACGCCGATCGTTCATTACTACCAGGACTGGGACCTCAACGTCGCCGCAGGCACCTGGCGCAAGTTCGACCCCGTCCGCAACCTCGCCGCCGGCAAACCCGCCACCGCCTCCTCCACCGATGGCGATCACCCCGCCTCGAACGTCACCGCCCCCAAAACCTACGTGAACTACGTCAATACCTTCTGGCAAAGCGAAGCCGCACCCGACGCCCAGTGGATCACCGTCGACCTGCAAAATCCCACACCCATCGATCGCGTGATCCTCAAGTGGGGCAACTCCGCCGCCAGGGATTTCAAAATCCAATCCTCCCCCGACAACTCCACCTGGACCGACCTCTTCACCACCACCAGGGGCGGCTCCAACACCGTCACCGACGAAACCTTCCCGCTCACCACCGCCCGCTACATCCGCATGACCGCCACCGCCCGCGCCCCCATCCCCTTCACAGGCTTCGCCGGCGGCCGCGGAAGAGGACGCGGCAACCGCGGCGGACGCAACGGCGCCGGCTCGCAACCCACCTCCGCCCCCACCTTCACCCCACCCCCGCCACCCACCCCCACCGGCTACACCCTCTTCGACTTCGAAGTCCTCAAGGACTAACCAACACCCCACCGTGGCATTGGCGTCCCGCCAATGTCGGCCCGCAGGCCGAAAAAACCCTCATCAGGCAATTGCACCTTCTCACCCCTCCCCCGCTACGGAGAAACACAAGGCGCCCCGCTGAAATGACCTTCTGTTACCTATATTTTTTTTGCGATCTTGAATGTGGGGACGCCCGCCTTGAATCAACGCCCTTGTCCTGCAACCGCGCCAATCCTTCGCGCCGCAACAAAATTCCCGGATCCACCTTTCGTGCGTTTCGTGCCTTTCGTGGCTAATTTACGTCGTCGTCGTCGGGGGGGGAGCGGTCGTCGTCGTCCTCCCTCCGTGACCTCCGTGTGCTCCGTGGTTTCGTAACGATCCCGTCATGGCGAAGGAGATATTGCATGAACTCGTCCGATCCCCCTCTCTCCCGCCGCCATTTCCTCACCGCCGCCGCCGCCCTCACCCTCTCCGCCGCCACAGGCAACCGCGCCCGCGCCGCCCCTCCCGCCCCCACCAAAATCTCAGCACTCCCCCCCCGCCCCTTCGAAGTCGGCATCGCCGTCTACGCCTGGGACCTCCACGACGAATCCATCAACCAAGTCCTCGACAACCTCCAGCTCGCCGCCGTCAACAACATCTACATCCTCGGCGAAATGCACCCCGAAAAACGCCCCGCCACCACCGCCGTCTTCCCCCACAACCCTGTCCGCAAAACCTGGATGGCCGAGGATTCCCGCGTCTACTGGCACCCCGACATGTCCCGCTACGGCCGCATCAAGCCGCTGCTTTCTGCCCACGACTGGCTCAATCAAACCGACTGGGTCGAAACCCTCGCCACCGCCGTCCGCAAGCGCGGCCTCTCCACCGGGGTCGAAATCTCCCACTCCCTCATCGACCGCCAACGCGCCGAAGGCGAACTTTCCGACTGCGCCCAGCGCGACATCCATGGCAACATTTCCCACAACCATTTCCGCCCCGCCTGCATGAACCACCCGGACGTCCGCGCCTACATCCTCAACCTCTACACCGAGCTCGCCGAGCGCTACGATGTCGATCTCATCATGTCCGCCAACATCCCCTTCGATGAAGGCGGCCCCGCTACCGGCGGCTGTTTCTGCGATTCCTGCGTCAAAGCCGCCGCCGCCGAAAACTTTGATCTCCCCGCCGCCAAAGCCGCCCTGCTCCTGAATCCCAGCGCCGAACCCCACGCCTCCCGCTGGCGCCGATTCCGCTGCGCCTGCACCGCCAAACTCTACAAGGAAATCCGCGCCGCCGTTCACGCCGCCCGAAAAAAACGCAGCCCCACCGCCCCCGTCGATTTCCGCTTCAGCCTCTTCATGACCAAACGCAACCCCGGCGACTGGGGCGTCGATCTCTCCCTCATGCGCGATGCCGTCGATTCCATCCGCGTACAGGAATACTCCGAAGACACCGGCGACCCCAAAATCCTCGAAACCAAACGCGCCTACCTCACCACCATCGCCCACCAGCTCCGCCCCACCCCCGCCGACGCTGCCTTCCCCATCAACTCCGCCATCGGCGTCCGCCCACGCGCCACCCCCGACCTCATCAAAACCGGCATCGCCATCGCCAAAGACTGCCGCATGTCCGGAATCACCCTCAGCCAATACGACGGCGCCCCCCTCCCCCTCCTCCAATCCGTCCGCACCGCCCTCGCCGCCGCCCAACTCCTCCCCACCTGATGCCCAACCCCCCTTCCAACCCGAACGACAACAATCGTCATTCAACCGCTTCCCCCCGAAGTCGCCACCCCGCCCATTCGTGGCATCGGCCTCCCGCCAATACTGTCCGGGATTTTCCCGTGCGATCTTAACGAAATCTTAACTTGCGCTTCAGGGCATTGGGCGTCATCGTCGGTCCATGGGAAAAATCCGCATCAGATCGGATCAAATCGCTTCGCTGGATGTGGTAAGC
>DASZZD010000093.1:0-63490 GCA_035545015.1 Phycisphaerae bacterium | reverse complement strand
TAGCCGGCCTTGAGGAGTTTGAGGCCCCACTTGCCGGTGCCGCAGCCGAGGTCGAGGACGGGGGCGGCGGGGTCGCGCGGGAGGAAGTGCTTGAGGTGATTCCAGGTGATGCGGTCGTGGAATTCCCAGAAGGGGTCGTCGTAGATTTGGTCGTACCTGGGGGCGACGCGATCGTGAAAGCGGCGGTTGGCGTCCTGGTGGCGGTGGCGGGGCATGGCGGCTCGGCAGAAAAAACGGCTTGACTTCACGGGGCTCGGGAGGCGATATGCTAATCGGGCAATGCGCGGAAAGGCCAGTGGATGTGCGAGGAGTGTGAGCAGGAGTCGGCGCGGGTGCGGGCGTTCAGCCGGCGGGCGTGGCTTGCGCTGACGGCGGGGGGACTGGGGGCGGTGGTGGGGGGGCTGTGGAGTTGCCGGAGCGAGCCCAAAAAGCCGGCGGAGGCGGCGCCGGGGGGAGCGGCAAATGTGGAGAGCGGTCCGGCGAGCACGGAGGTGCACACCACGCAGGCGGCGACGACGCGGGCGCGGGCGCCGGATCTGGGGGCGGCGTTGTTTCCGGACGCGGCGGGGCGGCCGATCGCGCAGGCGAGCGACGCGCCGGTGATCGTGATTCCGCGGAGCGACTGGACGCATGCGGGTCCGAATCTGGATGAGATCGTGGTGATGGACGGCGTCTCGCGGATGACGGTGCATCACACGGCGGGGGAGCTGTCGACGGACGCGTGGAAGGCGACGGCGGGGACGCTGGAGGCGATCCGGGATTTTCATACGGGGAAGCAGCCGGAGGATCGGGGCTGGGCGGACATTGCGTATCATTTTGTGGTGGACCGCGCGGGGCGGGTATGGCAGGCGCGGCCGCTGGCGTATCAGGGGGCGCATTGCCAGGGGCATAACGAGCACAACATTGGGATCGTGCTGCTGGGGAACTTCGAGGTGCAGATGCCCGCAGCGGCGCAATTGGTGTCGCTGGCGGCGTTTATTGGTTTTTTGCGGCGGTTGTACGGGATTCCGGTGGGGGAGATTTACACGCATCGGGAACTGCGGATGACGGTGTGTCCGGGGAAGAACCTGCAGGCGTATATGGACCGGGAGCGGCGGAAGTGGAAGGCGGAGGAGGGGGGTAGGAGGCAGGGCGGCAAGGTGACGCGGTGACAAGGGGAGGCGGTGATTTGGGCGGGGGAATGTGGGGTTTTGCAGGTAGATTTTGAGGTTTTTGCAAAAAACGTTGCGTTTTTGCCGTTGTGTTTTTGCGGATGTGGGGTTTTTGTGCTTGTGTATGAGGGTTTTGCGGGATTTTGACAGGGGGATGCCGTGGTGATTGGTAATTGGCGCAACTTGCGGCGCGTGAATTTGGGGAATGTTCGGCATGATCTTCTCCCGTGCGACGGAGCCATGTTGGCCAAGGCCAACCGCTAAAAGCGGTGGGGTTGTCGCATAAGAGAGAACGGATGGGAGGGGGGAAAGGTTCCCGGAAAGTTTGGGGAATTTTTGGGGGTGGGGAAAGCCCGTTCGGGGGGGGTTGCACAGAGGTGGGCGTGTCGCGGTGAACAGAGGCGAGGGGTTTTGTGGGCGGTGGCCGGGGGCGGGAGATTTTTGTGGATTTTGGGGGGGAGTTGGACGATGGTAGGGGGCTGCGTTGAGGAGGAGATTCGATGAATGACGGGCAGGCGGTGGTGAAGGCGCGGGAGCCGCTGGCGGTGCAGGCGGCGCGGGTGTCGTGGATCATTCCGCTTGTGGTGGGGGGGTTGAATTTTATGTACTCGGGAGCGAACAAGGAGCCGGGGAGTTTTGCGGATTGGGGGGCGCGGGGGGGGCAGTTGGTGGTGAGCGGGTTTTCGTTTTTGGCGCTGGTGGCGGGAGTGGTGTGCGCGGTGGGGGCGCTGATTGGGTTGCGCGGGCGGGAGGCGGGGGGTCGGAAAGGGGAGGCGGTGGTGGGGCTGGCGATCAATGGGATGGGGTTGGCGGTGGTGATGGTGGCGGTGCTGGTGATCACGGTGGTGAGGGGGCTGGGGCATCGGGCGGTGGATCATTCATTGACGCCGGCGGGGTATGTGGCGAAGGGGATGCCGACGGCGGAGTTGCCGTGGCAGGGGGAGGATTACGCGCGTGCTGTGGAGGCGTTGAAGGCGTCGGAGGCGGAGGATGTGAACAGTTTGCCGCGGTGGAAGAGTGCGCGGTCGGGGGCGGTGTTTGCGCGGATGACGGATGTGGGGAATTTTGTAGATGCGGGGGGGACGGCGGCGGATCAGTTGCAGCGGTCGGCGGGGATCAGCCAGCCGCTTTCGCAGGTGATCGGGGTGTATACGGACGCGGAGCGACATGGGGCGGTCTACGATGACGAACTGGTGGAGGTAGGGGGCTTTGGGTTGAAGCTGATGAAGCGGGTGCTGGGGGACATGGATACATTCGTGGCGTCGTTGCCGGAGGGGGATGCACGGCGTGAGCGCATGGCGGCGGCGAGGCCGCAGGTGGTGGGCGGGGCGGTGGACGTGGTGGAGGGGACGATCGACGTACTGGGAGACAAGGCGATTACGGGGAAGGCATGCCAGGTGCGGCTGGCGGGGTATGCGCGGGATACGTTTCCGGAGATTTTGAAGAGGGTGCCGGGGTCGGAGCGGGCGTCGGCGTTGGCGCGGGTGGAGAGGTTGCGGGATGGGGCGAGTGGGAGTTCTCGCGTGGCCTTGAGCGATCTGGTCAGCGCGATGGAAGGGGTGCGCTGAGGGGCGATCGATGGAAGGGGCGGGTGCAGGGGTGCGGGCGGGATGTTTACGGAGGGGTCGCGGCGGAGCAAGCTACTTCGAGAGACAGGGGAACAGAGGCGAGGGGTTTTTTGTGGGGAGGTGGGCGGCGCGCGGGCGGGGTGTTAGGAGGTGAGGCGGGCGAGCCAGGGGGAGAGGAGGGTGGCGGAGAAGGGGGTGGGGGAGGGGAGGTCGGTGGTGGAGAGGATGACGGGCCAGCGGGAGGGGTCGTGGGTGAGGGCGTGGGAGCCGCGGACGAGGCGGGGGTCCTGGGCGATGGTTTTTTTGATGGGGTCGAAGAAGAGTTCGCGGGGGTCGAAGCCGGGTTTGTGGTGGATATCGACGGTGAATTGCCAGGCGGGTTTTTCGGAATCGGAGAGCCACCAGTCGTGGGCGAACCAGGCGTCGGGGTTGGCGAGGAGGACGAATTCGCCGGAGCGGAGGGAGTTGAGGCCATGGGCGGCGAGGTCGTCGGGAGTGGAGAGGATGCGGGCGATGCCGGTGAGTTTGGCGAGAGCGGCGAGGGTGTCGGCTTCGCGGCCGGGCTGGACGTAGACGTGGGCGAGCTGGTGGTCGACCATGGTGAAGGCGGCGGAGTTGGCGTAATCGACGAGGAGTTTGCCGGCGGGATCGGGGGTGGTGGCGAGGAGGCCGGCGTCGCGGAGGGCGGCATTGGGGAGCACGGGGGTGGCGACGTCGAACATGCCGTAGTCGCCGGCGATGATGAGGGTGTGTCCCGCAGCGCGGATTTTGTGGGCGAGGGGGGCGAGGAGGGCGTCGATGTCGGCGAGGTCTTTTTGGTTTTGCGGGTGGGAGGGGCCGAGGCGTTGAAGATTGTAATCGAGGTGGGGGATGTAGACGAGCTGGAGGTCGGGGGTGTGATGGTCCCAGACGTATTCGGCGGCGTTGATGATCCATTGTGAGGAGGGGAGGCCGGCGAGAGGGGACCAGTAGTTGTGGAGGGGGAAGGGGCCGAATTTTTCGGTGAGGGCGGGGTAGAGGGAGTCGGGGCTGGAGAAGCAGGCGGAGAGGGTTTTGCCGTCGGGGGTGTGGGTGGGTTTGGGGGTGAGGACGATGTCGGCGGCGTTGATGGAATTTTGCCAGAAGAGCATGGCGACTTTTTTGGCGGTGCCTTGCCAGAAGCGGGGGCGCTGGAGAAGGGCGTTGGATTGTTCCCAGAAGGAGACTTGCCGGCGGGTGTCGGCGTGGTTGGAGAGGTCGAGGTTTTCGAGGAGCTCGGAGCGGCGGAAGGTGTAGAGGCCGTTGGCGATGATGCCGTGCTCTGCGGCGGTTCCGCCGGTGGTGAGGGTGGCCTGGATGGTGGAGGTGACGGCGGGGAGGACGGGCTTGTAGGTGGTGGCGTGTTTGAGGGAGGAGAGAGTGGGGAGGTTGGGGGTGCGCTGGAGGAGGGAGGCGTCGAGGCCGGCGATGAGGAGGAGGCAGGTGCGGGGCATGGGGGGCTCCTGGTGCGTGGGGTAGAGGCCGGGGTTTTACTATAGCGGGGTGGTTTGCGAAAGGGCGGTGGGGCGGGTATTGGGGGTTTACGCGGGGGATGCGGCCGGTGCGGGGCGAGCGGGTGCAAGGTGCAGTTGCGCGGGTCGCGACGGACGCAAGCGTTGGTGGGGGCACGGGTGTTGGGCGAGGGGCGGGTTTGTGGAGAGCGCGTTTGGATGGAGGTTGGCATGATTGATGTGATGATGACGCCGGGGGAGTTGGAGGCGGTGGGGAGTCTGGCGGGGGCGCAGGTGGTGGTGCTGGATGTGTTGCGGGCGACGTCGACGGTGGTGTCGGCGTTGGCGGCGGGGGCGCGGGGGGTGCGATTGTTTGGGAGTTTGGAGGAGGCGCGTGCGGGGCGTGCGGCGTGGAGTGCGAGCGATGGGCCGGTGGTGTTGGCGGGGGAATCGCAGTGTTTGAAGCCGGCGGATTTTGATTTAGGGAATTCGCCCCGGGAGATGGTGACGGAGAAGGTGGGTGGGGCGACGGTGCTTCTGGCGACGACGAACGGGACGCGAGCGGCGGCGCGGGCGCGGCTGGCGGGGGCGGATTTGCTGTATGCGGGGAGCTTGCTGAACGCGGGGGCGACGGCGGAGCGGTTGCTGGAGCATGTGGATGAGAGGCGGACGGTTTTTCTGTGTTCGGGGACGGGGGGGAAGTTGGCGCTGGAGGATGTGCTGGGGGCGGGGGCGATCTTGTTTGCGATGCTGGGGCGGAGTTACCGGGCGGATTTGCCGTTCACGGATGGGGCGTGGCTGGCGTATCACGCGTATGCGGGGGTGAGGGCGCGGGTGGGGGCGGCGCTGCGGCTGGGGATCGGGGGGGTGAATGTGATTGAGGCGGGGTTGGAGGATGATATTGACTGGTGTGCGCGCGTGGATGGGATGGGGGTGGTGGCGGCGGTGGACGTGGAGACGTTGCGTGTGACGAAGGCGGAGGAGCTATGATGGAGGGGGAAAGAAAAGGAGCGTGCGATGACGGTGTATGAGGGATTGTTTGAGGAGGTGCTGGCGCATCGGGCGGAGCTGGCGGGGAAGCGGGTGCGGGTGGAGGTGATTGGGGAGCCGGCGGTCATCCCGCCGACGGGGCAGACGCCGGAGGAGCGGGTGTCGGCGTATCTGGCGTGGGTGAATATGCCGCGGGAGCGGACGTTCATCGTGGACGACAGCCGCGATTCGATTTACAGCGGAACGATCGATGATCCTCGTTGATACGAACATTCTGCTGCGCTCCTCCACCTTGAAGAGTTTGAACGCGCCGGTCATCGTTCAGGCGACGGCCCGGTTGCTGGCGGCCGGAGAGCAGCTGGTGGTTGCGCCCCAAAGCTACTATGAGATGTGGGTCGTGCTGACGCGTCCGCTGGCGCAAAATGGCTACGAGTTGGATGCTGTGGGTGCTCGCGGGGAAGTGGACAGGAGTCGGGCGTCGTTTGGTTTGCTGACGGAGCCAGTCGATATTCTGCAAACGTGGCTTGAACTGATTACGAAGCATGCGGTGAAGGGCAAGGCTGCGCATGATGCGCGGCTGGTGGCGCTGATGATTTGTTATGGGGTGAATCGCATCCTTACCACGAATACGAGCGACTTTTCGCGGTATTCCGAGGTGCGGGCGATTTCGGCGGATGATGTATTGGCGGGCAAGACGTAACGAACGAGCAGGGAAATGCGATGACGGTTCCGGTGTTTGGGGGGGAGGAATGGCGAGGCATTCGCCGATCGGGCGTATTTTTCATTTACGTGCGGGCATGCGGTGACGCTTGGGGGGATTGGTGAGCATGGCACTTTGGCGGCGCGAGGGGTGAAGGGGGTGTCGGGTTGGAGGGAGGCCGGGGCGATGAGGGGGCGAGGTTCGACAGTTTGCCGCGATTTGGGGTGTGGCATGGGGTTTGTTTTACAGGGAAAGTGTCGGCGGGCTTGAGAGCAGTGCTGGAGGGCTCGCCGGCTTAGAGGTTCACAAGGCTTTTGCCGGCGGCATTAAGTCGGCACGCGGGTGCATCGCTCCCACCTCACCTTGCATGCATTTGCGACCCTCATGCCAGTTCTTCCTTCCTCAGCACCCGGCGCACACACCGCAGCGCCGGGTGCCCTGCCTTTTGCGGCGCGTGGAGATTCAGCACGAAGCGATGGAGGGAGGAAGGGCAAGAAGGCGCCGATAGGGATTTTGCGGCAGCCGGGGGCCGGAGGTTTGTGCGATTTTTGTTTGGGGCGATTTTCACAAATCTGTTGGGCAGACCTTGCGGGCGGGGCGCGTGTCGGTTGTTATGCGGCGTCATTTTTCATGTCATTTGACGTCAAAGGGAGGATCACTATGCCGACTCGTCATGCGGACGCGACGTGGGAAGGGGACTTGCAGAAGGGCAAAGGGAGCGTGCGGAGCAACAGCGGGGTGTTGAATCATGCGTATTCGTTTGCAACGCGGTTTGGCGATGCGCCGGGGACGAATCCGGAGGAGTTGCTTGGGGCGGCGCATGCGGCGTGTTTTTCGATGGCGCTGTCGCACCTGCTGGCATCCGGAGGGCATACGCCGACGCGGGTGCACACGAAGGCGGACGTGACGGTGGACAAGGTGGGGGAGGGTTTCAAGGTGACGAAGATCGTGCTGACGTGCGATGCGATTGTGCCGGGGATCGACGAGAAGACGTTCCAGGAGACGGCGTCGAAGGCGAAGACGGGCTGTCCGATCTCGCAGGCGTTGGCGGCGACGCCGATCGAGTTGCAGGCGACGCTGCGGTGAGGGTGAATGGCGACGACGACGTAATGGCCCACGAAGGGCACGAAAAGCACGAAAGACGAGGACGGGAATTGTCCACAAATGGACACGAATGCGCACGAATGGGTGGATTTTTTTGTCTGGGTTTGACTTTGGGGGAATTGGGAATAGAGTGGATGTTGTGTGGTGTTGCCCCCCCCCAGCGGGGTGGATGGCGCCTAACCTTCGCTGATGGCGGGGGTCTATTCTGTTCCGGGCCATGGCGGCCTGGAAGTCACGTGCAGGAGTTCCGGATGTTGTGGTGCGGTAACAAGATGACGAAGACGCGTACGTCGGTAGACGTGTGTGCGTCCGTCGTCGTTTCTGCGCGACTTGCGGCGAGCTTTGTGACGCATATGTCTATTAAGCCGCTGATGGAAGGTCCTCCGAGCACGTAAGAGATACAAAAACGTGCGGCAAACGAAAGCCCCGGAGACCTTCAAGAAGTCTCCGGGGCTTTTTTTTCGCCCCCTCCCCCCCCCCGATACCCGGCGCACTTGGTGTCGTGGGGCAAAAGGGACCGATGGGGGCGACCGCACACAAGCTTGGAAAGGCGATGCGTCCTTTCCTTTTTTGCCCGTCCCCTACCGGTTCGTGTGGCGGGCGGAGCGCTGCGAGAGCAGCCGGGTACACGTGTCAGCCCGGTTGCGTGGGTCGCGAGGGATTTTTCTCTTGCGACCACCGCCGCAACGTTCCCGCCAGCGTCCGGACGGGGGGCAGGCGGACATTGTGGCGGCTCTGTCTCTGTGGCGGACCGACCGTCTTGGAGGTGTTCCCATGTCGTACATACCCACGCTCTACACACCCCGGCTGGTGCTGCGGCCGTTCACGCGGTCGGATGCGGTGCGGGTGCAGGAATTGGCGGGCGACCGGCGGATCGCGGCGGTCACTGCGCACATTCCGCATCCGTATCCGGCGGGAGTTGCGGAGACGTGGATTGCGTCGCATCAACCGGCGGCGCAGATGCATGGGCGGTTTACGTTTGCGATCACGCTGGCGGGGACGCGCACGCCGGGGAGGGAACTGGACCTGGGCGATACCGGCCATTTGATCGGGTCGATCGAGTTGCGAAGCGCGGAGGATCCGGATGAACGCGCGGCGACGCTGGGATATTGGTTGGGGGTGCCCTACTGGAACCGGGGATTTGTAACGGAGGCGGCGCGGGCGGTGCTGGCGTTCGGGTTTGAGCGACGGCGGTTGCACCGGATTGCGGCGTGTCACGTGGCGCAGAATACGGCGAGCGGGCGCGTGCTGCAGAAGCTGGGGATGCTGCGCGAGGGCGTGCAGCGGCATGCGGTGAGCAAGTGGGGGGAGTGGCAGGATTTGGTGCACTATGCGCTGTTGGGGGAGGAGTGGGAAGCGCTGACGCGGCGGCCGGCGAAGAGCGCGCGGACGCCGGCGGTGGCGGCGCATGTGGCGTATGCGTGAGGCGGAAAAGATGGCGGCGGGCGGTGCATCCGTGCATCGCCCGCCGCATTGACGCCGGGGTGGGAAGCGTCGATCTTCGATCGACGGCTAAACGTTATGGTTACTCGGCGGCTTTTTTGAGGCGGCGTTTGCGGCCGACGGTTTGCTGGTCGGGAGTGGCGCGTTTGTTGGGGAAGTTGTTGAGGATTTCCAGGGCGCTGACGGGGTCTGGGGCGAAGAGGTCGGAGCCGATTTCTTCGGCGAGGCCTTCGGCGCGGTTGAAGACGCCGCCGGAGCAGATGATCTGGATTTTGGGGCAGATGCCGACGTCGTGGAGGAGGTCGATGAGCTGGCGGACCATGGGGGCGGCGGAGGGGATGGTGCCGTAGACCATAAGGACCTGGGGATTGAGCTGACCGAGCCAGCCGACGATTTCGTCGTTGGGGACGCCGCCGCCGGCGAAGTGGACGGTCCAGCCGTGGGCTTCGGCGAGGTCGGTGGTGATCTGGGCGCCGAGTTCTTCGGGTTCGCCGGGGGAGCAGACGACGAGCATGGAGCGGCCATTGCGTTCGGAGCGGGGGAGCCGGAGGCAGAGTTGGTCTGCGAGCATGCGGAGGAGGCGGGCGGCCATATGGTGGGTGCCGGTGTTGATGCGGTCGGCACGGTACTCGGCCTGGATTTTTTCCATGGTGGGCCAGATGAGCTGCATGAGGATTTCTTCAGCGGAGAGGCCTTCTTCAAAGGCGTCGGCGACGATGGCGCGGGCGCCGGAACGGTCGCCGGCGTAGAGGGGAGCGATGAAGGATTCGAGAAGGGCTTCGGCGGTGGCCATGAGAAGGACTCCTGTGGCGTGTTCGGCGGGTGCCTCCGGCATCGTGAACACAGGACAGGTAACCGGCCGCTCCGGGCCGGGGATTTAGAGCCGCCGAACTGTTATCTTTCGCCGCGCCGTGGTCCTTGGCGGGCGGAAGCTCGTGCCGTTCGGCGTGCTTCATGGCTTTATTTATCTGGAAAGTGAGGCGATAATCTTTTACCTATTTTAACATTCAGCGTAACTTTTATGTTAAAATGGATGGAGATTGGTTTCGGAAGGAGGGGAAAATGGGGCGTGGGGCGGGCGTGGCGGGGAGATTATGGGCCAAAGTCTGATAACTGGAAATTTTTACCAGATTAACATTTTGATGTTAACTGGGTGGGGTTCTGGAAAGCGGACGTTGGTGGGGGAAGGGGGCGGGGCGTAAATTGTCAGGGGATCAATAAGAATGAATGAAAGGGTGACGCAGGGCGTTTGGAAGTGAGACGGGATGCGTCATGGGAGTAGAGCGGGGGCTTCTTGTTGTTGAGGCGGTATGCTGCAGGTTCGGGAGTTGCGGAAAGCGTTTCGATCGCCGGATGGGCCGGCGTCGGTGGTGGTGGACGTGCCGGCGTTTGAGCTGGCGGCGGGGGAGCAGGCGGCGCTGGTGGGGAGCAGCGGGTCGGGGAAGACGACGTTACTGCATTTGCTGGCGGGGATATTGGGGGCGGATACGGGGAAGATTGTGTACACGCTGGGAGGCGGCAAGCAGGTGGATTTATGCGGGTTGTCAGAGGCGGCGCGGGATCGGTTTCGGGGGCAGCATATTGGATACATTTTTCAGACGCATCATTTGTTGCCGGGGTTGAGCGCGCGGGAGAACGTGATGCTGGGGATGAGTTTCACGGGGCGGCGTGCGGATAAGAAATGGGCGGAGCATTTGCTGGAGCGGGTGGGGTTGGGGCATCGGTTGAGGTATCGACCGGGGCAGATGAGCGTAGGGCAGCAGCAGCGGGTGGCGGTGGCGCGGGCGTTGGCGAATCGGCCGGCGCTGGTGCTGGCGGATGAGCCGACGGGATCGCTGGATGCGGTCAATGCGCAGGCGACGCTGGGATTGATTCGGGAGTTGTGTGCCGAGGTGAAAGCGGGGTTGATTCTGGTGACGCATGATTTGTCGATTGCGGGGCAGTTGTCGCGGCGGGTGGAGTTGGGGGAGATCAACCGGGCGGCGCACGGGCCGGTGGCGGTGAGTGGTGGGGGGGCGGCGTGAATCTGATCCAGTTGATATTGAAGCAGATGCGGGTGCGGTTGCTGTCGTCGCTGTTGACATGCTTGTCGGTAGTGCTGGCGGTGGCGTTGGCGACGAGCGTGCTGGTGGTGGGGCGTGAGGGGCGGAGCGTTTTTGCGCAGACGGATTATGGGTATGACCTGCTGGTGGGGCCGAAGGGGTCGGGGGTGTCGCTGGTGCTCAATACGATTTATCACGTGGGGGTGTCGCAGGGGAACATACCGTATGGGCTGTATGAGGACATGAGCTCGAACAGCGCGATGTCGGCGGAGCATCCGGGGGAGAAGAATCCGTATCGGGGGCTGGTGCAGTGGGCGGTGCCGTATGCGGTGGGGGACAGTTACAAGGGGCGGCGGATCGTGGGGACGACGGCGCAGTTGTTTGGAGTGACGGACGAGGGGAAGGCGTTGCCGGCGGACAAGGTGCCGGAGTATCGCGGGGGGGAGCATTACACGTTTGCGCAGGGGCGGCCATTCGATGGGCGGAAATTTGAGGCGGTGATAGGGTGGAACACGGCACGGGGGACGGGGTTGAAGGTGGGGGACACGTTTCATGCGACGCACGGGTTTCCCGGGCCGAACGATATTCCGGATGTGCATCCGGAGACGTGGACGGTGGTGGGGATTTTGAACCAGACGCACACGGCGAATGATGATGTGCTGTTCATTCCGCTGAAGACGTTTTATGCGATTTTTGAGCATGAGGCGGGGTTGGAGAGGATTGGGCAGATTCAGGGGAACGCGGCGGCGACGACACCCCCTCCCGCGGCACCGGCACCGGCGGCATCTGAACCGGCGTCGGAGCCGGAGAATCCGCATGAGGGGTATACGCTGAATGCGGATGGGACGATCAACAACAAGTTGCCACAAAGTGAGTGGGAGGTGTCGGCGATATTGGTGAAGTCGCGGTCTGCGGCGACGGCGTTGCAGTTGGATTTTCTGTTGCGGAACTTGCCGGAGGCATCGGGGGTGAGGCCGGCGACGGTGATGAATGCGTTTTTCGATCAGTTCTTGAGCGGGGTGCTGGAGGTGCTGACGCTGGTGGCGGGGTTGGTGATGGTGGTGGCGGGGGTGTCGATACTGGTGAGCATTTACAACAGCGTGGCGGCGCGGATGCGGGAGATTGCGATTTTGCGGGCGCTGGGGGCGACGCGGCTGCGGATCGTGGCGGCGGTGTGCCTGGAGGCGGGGTTTGTGGCGCTGATGGGGGGGGTGATCGGGGTGATTCTGGGGCATCTGCTGGCGGCGGGCGGGTCGGCGTATCTGCGGACGATATTGGGGAGCGGGATCGCGTGGTGGCGGGTGCAGCCGGAGGAGTTGGTATACTTGGCGGCGGCGGCGGTGCTGGGACTGCTGGCCGGGTTGGCGCCGGCGCTGAAGGCGTATCGGACGCCGGTGGCGGAGAATCTGGTGGGATAGGTGGCATAGGTCGCCTCGACGACGCCGTAAATTAGCCACGAAGGGCACGAAAGGCACGAAAGGTGTTTGTAAAGGGGGGTCGGCGCGACGTGGATGGGGAGACGACGAACACAATGTGGCGATGGATTGTTGGAATGGGTGTTTTAATGACGGGCGGCGTTATGCGGAAGATGATTGGTGTTGGGCTGGTGGCGGGGCTGGTGTTGGCGGTGGGGGGATGTATGCATACGGAGACGGTGCAGGAGAAGGCGATGAAGGCGTATAAGGCGGGGGATTATGCGGCGGCGTTGCCGTTGTTGAAGAAGTGGGCGTCGGATCCGAAGTATTTTGAGGAGGGCAAGCCGCCGAAGGAAGCGATGGCGTACATTGTGGATTGCGAGATGAAGGTGAAGGGAGCAGGCGGGGCGGCGAAGTCGGGGGTGGCGGCGTTGCCTTCGCCGTCGATGATGCCATCGCAAGTGGTAGGCGGGAGCGGGGCGGGGGTTCCGCAGGCGAATGGGGCGGGGGCGTCGGGGTTGCCGCCGATACCGGGGACGGCGTCGTCGTCGGCATTGGATGCGCAGGCGATGGCGGTGGGGGCGGCGCAGAGCGGGCAGGATATTCCGATGGGAGCGGATCGCATTCCACATCCGCCGTATAAGCCGGGGACGTTGCTGGTGACGAGCATCAAGGAACTGGCGAATTTTAATTACGATCCGGTGCAGGGGGGGGACATACCGGCGGATGTGCAGCAGTTAAATGGGGCGAAGATACGGGTGCGGGGTTTTATGATACCGATGACGGAGGCGGAGCAGATCACGGAATTTGCGCTGGTGCCGAGTTTGGTGAGTTGTTGTTTCGGGCAGCCGCCGGGGGTGCAGCATGTGTTCACGTGTCATTTGCCCAAGGGGCGAGCGGTGGATTATTGCGTGGATGAGATCGAGGTGGAGGGTACGTTGCGGATCAACATGCAGCGTGCGGATGGGTATACGTCGTCGATATTTGATGTGGATGTGGGGAGCGTGAAGACGGTGGAATGACGTTGGTAATTGGTAATTGGGTTAATTGGGACTGCGGGATGGTTGGGTGGGGAGGACGGGGAAGCCGCGGCGGTTGCGGCGGCGGTTTTCGTACCAGTGGCTACAGAGCTTGGCGACCAGGCATGCAGCGGCGGCCAGGGCGCAGAGGAGTGCGACACTGATGGGGCCGGGCTGGCGGGGGAGCATCGTTCTCCAGGTGTAGTAGTCGGCGTAGGAGAGGGTGCGGCCCTGGGTGATGGGGTAGAAGAGAGGTGGGAGGCTGGAGAGGAACGTGAATTCCCAGCGGAAGTTGTCGAGGGGCGCGAAGAGGGGGTTGTTGATGTAGGGATAGAGGATGCCGCCGAGGGGAACAGCAGGGGATCCGGAATTGCAGTAGCCGAGCCAGGCGGGGAGGTAGAGCAGGAGCGGGAGGAGGGTGAGGTGGAGGAGCTTGCGGCGGAAGCGTTGGCGGTGGATGAAGGGCCAGAAGGCGAAGAGGATGAGGGCGGGGAAGAGGAGTGCTTCGAAGGTGATGGTGGCCCAATAGAGGCGGGCGGCGCGGGCGACGTGGAGGAGGCCGGTTTGGAAGTTGAGGTAAATTGATGTTGGAAATCGTGCGCCGGCGTCTGGTGAGGTCCATTCTGAGCGGGCCTGATCGATGAAAGATAATAGGGCCTGAACGTTACGCTCGGGCAAAGGAGGTGAAACGCCGCTGTAGGTTGCGGCCTCAAACGCCTGGTATTGAATCCAGCGCTTGTAAGCGATAGCCACGTAGTCGTTGGGGTCATTGAGGGCGGCGCGGCGTTTGAGTTCGCGTTCGATGGCGGGGAAGTCGCTCGCGGCTTCATCGAGGGAGACAGTTTCGTAGGGATAATCGGGATAAACTGCGAACTCATATTGCCAGCCGTAGATGAGGCGGTCGCGGTCGAGGATGACATTGTCGCCGTGGAATTGCGGTGTAGGGACGCCGGGGAGTTTGATGCCGGTGATGGAGAACCAGAAGTTGGCGGGGGTGTCGTGGTGGAGGGGGTATTGGCTGGGGGCGAGGGCGGCGATGGCGAGCCAGGAGAGGGCGATGAGGAGGGCGGCGGCGAGGATGGCGGGGCGGGAGCGGGGCATGGGATTACTATAACTTGGGGGCGGGGCGCGCGGAAAAAGCGCGGCAAGGGATTGCCGCGCTTGTGGGGATGAGCGCCGCGGTTGGGGCGGCGCGATGGCAGGATACGATTAGTGATATCCGCCGGCGACGTTGAGGGTTTCGCCGGTGATCCAGCGAGCGTCGTCGGAGGCGAAGAAGAGGACGGCGGGGGCGATGTCGGCGGGATGTCCGACGCGGCCGAGGGGGGCCTGGGCTTCGAAGTTTTTGCGGAAGTCATTTTCGGGATCGGCGACGCCGAGGGCGCCGGCGCCTTCGGTGATGACGAGTCCGGGGCTGACGGCGTTGACGCGGATGTTGCGTGGGCCGAGCTCACGGGCGAGGGAGCGGGTGAGGGTGTCGACGGCGCCCTTGGTGGCGGAGTAGACACTGGCGTTGGGCGGTGCGACGTGGGAGACGATGGAGCTGATGTTGACGATGGCGCCGCCGGTGGGGGGGAAGTGGCGGGCGGCTTCCTGGGAGGCGAGTGTGAGTCCGAGGACGTTGAGGTTGAATTGTTTGTGGAAGTGTTCGGGGGTGATGGCGTCGAGGGGGAGGAATTCGTAGATGCCGGCGTTGTTGATGAGGATGTCGAGGCGGCCGAAGGCTTTTTTGGTTTCGGCGAAGAGGCGGCGGACGTCGGGTTCTTTGGAAAGGTCGGCCTGGAGTGCGAGGGCTTGGCCGCCGTTGCCCGTGATTTCGCCGACGATGCGGTCGGCGCCGGCGCGGCTGGAGGCGTAGTTGACAACGATAGCGGCGCCTTCGTGAGCGAGGTGGAGGGCGATGGAGGCGCCGATGCCTTTGGAGGCTCCGGTGACGACGGCGACTTTTCCGGTGAGTTTGGCCATGGCGTGATTCCTTTGCGTGAGGGCCCGGATTGTGGACGCGGCACATTTTGTACCGTTTGGTACAAGATTACGCACTGGATTTTTCCTGTCAAGGGAAATATTGTATTATTCGGTATGAAAAACGATCGAACAGTTGCAAGTCGTGGCCGGCCGCGGACTTTTGACGAGGAAAAAGTATTGGAAGCGGCGATGCGCGTGTTCTGGAAGCACGGGTACGAGGGGGCGTCGCTGCCGGCGCTGACGAAGGCGATGGGGATCAACCGGCCGAGCATGTACGCGGCGTTCGGGAACAAGGAGGAGCTGTTCAGGAAGGCGGTGGCCCGGTACGTGGAGCGGTCGGGCGCGATGTTCCGGGCGGCGATGGCGCAGCGGACGGCGCGCGAGGCGATCGAGGCGCTGCTGCGGTCGATCGTGTGTGCGGCGTGCGGCGGAGAGGGCGGTGCGGGGAAGGTGCGCGGCTGCATGCTGGTGCAGGGGGCGCTGGCGTGCGGTCAGGAGAGCGATCGGGTTCGTCGGGAGCTGGCCCGGCGGCGCTGCGAGATGGAGGTGTTTCTGCGGCAGCGGCTGGAGCGCGGGCAGGCGGAGGGCGATCTGCGGCGGGATGTGGATGCGGCGGCGCTGGCGAAGTTTTATGCGACGTTTCAGAATGGGCTGGCGGTGCAGTCTGCGGGAGGGGCGAGCGCGGAGGAGCTGATGAAGGCGGTGGAGGTGGCGCTGCGGGCGTGGCCGGAATGACGGGGGCGGTGGCGGGAGAGAAGGTTGGCGGGGCGGAGATTCCAGGATCAGTCGAAGGGGTCAGGGCGCGGGTGGCGGCGGTGCGGGAGCGTTGTATCATCGCGGGGTGATCGATCGCAGGCGAGAGAATGGAGGCCGTGATGCGGGATGAGTTCGGGCATGGGATGAAAGCGGGGCGGCAGACGGCAAAGATGTGGCGCGGGGTATGTGCGGCTGCTTGCCTGGCGGGGTGCGTGGCGGCGGCGGGTTGCGGGGCGCGGAATTCGTCGGGTGCGGCGGGCGCTGTGAGGAGCGGAGCGCGGTCGCCGGATATTCGGCATTACATTGTGGAGGCATGGGGCACGCTGACGCGGTCGCCGACGAATTGTGCAGCGATGGTGGATGCAAAGTTGCCGCCGGGGGAGTCGGTGTTGTATGTGCCGGCGGATCAGGAGCGGACGGCGGAGATGGAGAGGGCGACGGCGGCATGCGGGGTGCGGATCGTGGCGTTGCCGGCGGGGGCGCGTGCGGGGGAGGTGGATCCGTCGGCGCTGGGGACGCCGGGGCTGTTGTATCTGCCGCACGATTACGTGGTGCCGGGGGGGCGGTTCAATGAGATGTATGGGTGGGACAGTTTTTTCATTGTGGAGGGGCTGGTGCAGGGGGCGGGGGACGCGGGGGGGGCGGAGCGGGTGGCGTTGGCGCGGGGGATGACGGAGAATTTTTTTTATGAGCTGGAGCATTACGGGGCGATTTTGAATGCGAACCGGTCGTATTATCTGACGCGGTCGCAGCCGCCGTTTTTGACGTCGATGGTGCAGGCGGTGGCGGGTGCGGAGCATGGCAGCGCGGCGGAGGAGGGGGCGTGGCTGGCGGCGGGGTATCGTGCGGGGCAGGAGGATTGGGCGTTCTGGAATCGTGCGGAGTCGAAGGCGGGGGAGACGGGGCTGGCGCGGTATTACGATTATGGCAGCGGGCCGGTGCCGGAGATGCATGACGATCCGGCGTATTACGAGAATGTGGTGAAGAAGCTGGCGGGGATGGGGGAAGCGGGGCGGCCATTTTTGCGGGCGGTGCGTGCGGGGGAGACGGGGGTTCCGGAGGCGAGGGTGGGTGGGCTGGCGGTAACGTTGACGGATGATTTTTACAAGGGGGACCGGGCGATGCGGGAGAGCGGGTTTGACGTATCGTTTCGGTTCGGGCCGTATGGAGGGGCGACGCATCATTTTGCGGCGGTGGGGTTGAATGCGCTGCTGTATAAGGAGGAGCGGGATTTGGCGGGAATGGCGGAGCGGCTGGGGAAAACGGAGGAGGCGGCGACGTGGCGCGGGCGGGCGGAGAAGCGGAAGGAGGCGGTGGACAGGTATCTGTGGGATGCAAAGTCGGGGATGTATTTTGATTATGACTTTGTTGCGGGGAAGCGGTCGGGGTATGCATTTGCGACGACGTTCTGGCCGTTGTGGGCGGGGCTGGCGACGCCGGAGCAGGCGCGGCGCGTGGCGGGGCACCTGGGGGATTTTGAGCGGGCGGGGGGGCTGGCGACCAGCACGACGCGGACGGGGGTGCAGTGGGATTATCCGTATGGGTGGGCGCCGTTGCAGATGCTGGCGGTGGATGGGTTGCGGCGTTATGGGTTTGACCGGCAGGCGGATGCACTGGCGGAGCGGTGGCTGCGGATGATCGTGGAGAACTATCGGCGGGAGGGGACGCTGCGCGAGAAATACGATGTGGTGACGCGGTCTGCGGATGTGGAGGTGCAGGTGGGCTATTCGCAAAATGTGGTGGGGTTCGGGTGGACGAACGGGGTGTTTTTGAAGCTGCTGGGGGAGTTGCCGGCGGGGGAACGGGGGCGGGTGTTGCGGTGAGATTGTATAGCGACGTAAATGGCACGAAAAGCATGGCGCGGGGAAGTTGCAATTGAAGTTAACCACGGAGCACACAGAGGGCACGGAGGTTTGTTGTTTGTTCCGGTGTTTTCTCCGGGAGATGGGTGATTATTGTGGCGGGCCTGGGGGTGGGAAGGGGGGCGGGCCAAAACGATCACCGCGGCCGCCACGACCGCCGCGGGGGCCGGGGCCACGGCCATTGCGGGCGGGTTCGATGGGGCCGACATCGCGGCCGAGGGGATCGCGTCCGCGGCCGCCGGGGCGGTTGGAATCGAGATTGGACATTTCGACGACGCCGCGATAACCACCGAGGATGTAGGGGAATGTGGCGGTGACGTGGTAGTGATAGCCGCGGGTGGAATCGGTGTGGCCGTTGCATTGGTCGAGATCGGTGGGGGGCTTGCCCTGCTCGCTGTTGGGGCCATAGATGGCGAAGCCGTCGAAGGCGTAGCCGATGAGAGGCGAATGTTCGCCGGGTTTGTCGAAGAAACTGGTGTGGATGCATTTGGGATAGATGTGGTAGTGGTAGCGGCCGAGGGGATCGGGATGGCCGCAGCATTCGTCGAAGATTTCGGTTTTGGAGGCGTCGGTGCCTTCGGCGGTGTAGGGGTTGTAGAAGGGGATGCCATTGATGGCGACGCCGATGGGTCCCATGGGGAGTTTGGTGATGTGGTCGGCTTTGACGGGATGGCGGGGGATTTTGAAAGTATAGTTTTGTTTGAGGATGCGGTTGGGGTTGTTGGGGTTGGGGAAGGTGCCGGTGGTGTGGTCGGGGATGCCATCGGAGTGGACGATGATGAAATCGGGGGTGAGTTCGACTTTGACGTTGCTGCGGAAGGGGGTGGCGGTCTGCGTGGCGGGGGCGGTGGCGATGGCGAAGGTGCGGGTGCGGAGGAGTGCGCCGCCAGCGGCGAGACCCAGCATGGAGAGGCAGAAGTTTCGGCGGTTCATGGGTAGCTCCTGTGAGGGAACGACGGCTTCACCCTTTGAGTGGGGCGGGGAGGGGCGGGGGTTTCGGGATTTTGCGAGGTACGGCGAAGAATGCGATGTGGCGGTATACTGCGGCCAACTTTTATGGGGAGACAGGCATGCATAGAAGAATTCTGGATGCGGCGGCGGTGATTCTGCTGGCAACGAGCGCCGTGGCTCAGACGCGTCCGGGGGTAGCGTCACAGCGGCCCGGGACAGCGACGCGACCGGCCGAGGCGCCGCTGGTGCTGCCGGAGAATGCGCGTTACACGCCGCTGCCGTTCGCGGTAAACGGCGCGATAGCGGATCCACAGGGGCGGATGTGGTTCGGTCGGGAATCGGTTCCGTATCAGATTCAGAGCCTGGAGGCGGCCAAGGCGTCGCTGGCGCGGGAGTATCATCAGCCGGCGCCGGCGCTGGATTGGCTGGCGCCGGTGCTGTTTGAACCGGGCGGGCGGGTGTGGTGCGTGTACAACGGCCGGCAGGCGGATGGGGAAACGGCATCAATCCTGATTGGATATGATGGGAGTTCGTTCGTCGAACATCCGGCGCCGAAGGGGGAGCGGTTCGCGGTCCGTTTTGATCCGCTGAGAATCGGCGGATACACGGCGTTGTATGTGGACGGCACGGCTTATTTTGCGACGGACAAAAGCGTGCTGGTTCACAACGAGAAGGGATGGTCGAGCCGGGTGCTCTACGACGATCCGATCGATCGCCGGCCGGACGCCGTACGACTGTTTCCGGAATCGAGCGGCAAGGGGGTCATGGTGGTCTTGCGCTCGGGGGGACTCTGGAGATGTGAGGCGGGCGCATGGACTGAGGCCGGTTACGGAGGCCAAATATCGAGCGATTCCGGCGGGGAGGGGGCCCTTCTGAGCGTGATGACGACGTCAACGGGGGTATTGGCGCTGACGGGAGCAACGTTGACGTTCACGCCGTGGGAGACGGCGCGTCGTCCGCAGACAGCAGCGGATTTGGTGGCGGCACTGGACTCGGATGATTTTTCGGTGCGCGAGCAGGCGACGAAGGAGCTGATCGATCGCGGCCCGGCGGTACTTCCGGACGTGGCGCATGCGCTAACGGCGCATCAGAATTCCGAGCTGCGTTATCGGTTGCAGTACATTCTGGATCACCTGCGGAGGCGTCCGGCCGGGAACGCCGGAATTCCGGGCGAGAGGGCGGTGAAGGTTGGCGCCTTTGAGGTGAGGGAACCGATTTTTCTGACGACGCTGCCGGATGGGCGGGGAATTATCGGTGCGCTGGTCATTGACAATGCGTTGGGCCAGCCGGCGACGCGGCGGGCGATGAGTGCGCGGGAGAAGCAGGAATATTCCGTGAGTCCGAATCGTGCGGCGGGCGTGCTGCTGGTGAGCGCGGACGGCAGCGCGAAGCTGGTCGGCGGGGAGGATTTGCTGGCGGCGATCGTGGGGCCTGAGGTGCGCTATGCGGGCTTTGCGCCGAGGCTTCAGCCGTTATGGACGGTGGGGTCTGGGCTGGCGTGGGCGGCGCCCGGTTCCGACGGGGCCTCTCCGACGCTGATAAACGTGGAAGAGGGGAAGATCATGGAGACGGTGAGCTCGCCGCTCGCGATGGTTCCGATGGCGGCGACGCGCGACATGTTGATTATGCCGCGGCCATTCGCGAGTCCGGTGGCATTAAGGCCGGAGGCCCCGGATCCGGCGAAGGCGCCGGCGCCGACGTTTGTCGCGCCGCTGGAAAGGAGTTCGCCGGAGACGGTTTGCCAGACGGGTGACGGCGCCGTGTGGTACGCGGGTGTGCAGACCCTGGGGCGGTATGACGGGACGGGAGCGGGCGCGCCGGCGCCGGGAGCGAACCTCACGCAGATCGACATGCTGTCGCCTGGGCAGGATGCGGTGGTGGTGGAATCCAGGCATCAGTGGTTTCTGGTCACGCGGAAGGAGACATTTCATGCGGCGGTGTTGGAAGACCTCATCGCCCAGGAGCACGAGGTGATGGCGCGGTCATTCGCGGGATCACGTCCGGCGTATGAGAAGTGCGCGGTGTGCATCCAGGCGGATGCGGCGGGCAACATCTGGCTGGCGCAGAAATCGACCGAGCAGTTGAAAGTGTTCGCGAGCGATGGTTGGCATGATGCGACCGATGATCTGATGCGTGCGGGCAGCGCGATGGGGCGCGTGTCGGCCGTGTGGCCGATCGGCGATGGCAGGCAGATGTTTGTGACGGCACTGGGTGAACCGGGCGCGAGCGCGACGGCTCGGGCTTTTGTGGCGGCGTTCACGGATGGGAAGTTTTCCGTGGCGGCGGCGCCGGAGCTGGGCGGGATTCCCTCAGAGGGTCCGCTGGCGTTCTCCGATTCGGCCGGGGCGCTGTGGGTTACCGCCAGGTCTGATCGGCTTGATGGGGCGGTGATGCGCTTTACCAGCAAGGGGCCTGACCGGGCGCTGGCGGGGAATTTGCGGGGAATCGACGCACAGGATTTTGCGTGGATCTATCGGGCGATCGACGTGCGCACGGGCGGTAACGAGGCGACGCCGTTGTTTGCATGGAAAAAGGGCCAGACGATCACGATGCCAACGATTCCGTTCCTCGCTTCGAGCGGCAGGATATTCGCGGCAGCGGATGGTCGCGTGTTTGTGGAGACGGACATCGGGCTTGCGGAACTTCGGCCGCAGGGCACGGGGAATGGCCTGAGGTACGCCCTGACGGGATGGGTGCGCATCGCGACGCCGCGCGCGTTTGTGGGCATGTCCAAGCCGCTGAATATGCTCTATAGCATCGAAAGAGGGATGGGACCCCAGGGCTATCTCCGCTTTTTCAAGCCCTCGTGAGGGCGGGGAGCGGCGGGGGATGTCTATACTTGCGGCGATGAATGACGTTCCCCTCGGCGATGGATTTTTTGCGACGGCGCATCGGTTTGTGTGGCATGAGGCGACGCGGGCGGCGGTGCTGTCGGATGTGCATCTGGGGGCGGAGTTGACGCTTCGGGAGCAGGGGCTTTATTTGCCGGATGTTTCTTATGGGGCGATTCGGGCGGCGTGGGGGCGGATGGTGGAGCGGGGGCCGCGGCGGGTGGTGATTGCGGGGGATTTGTTTGATTCGCCGGGGGTGGTGGAGGCGGCGTTGCCGTTGGTGCGGGAGTTGGTGGGGGCGTTGCCGGAGGGGTGTGAGGTGACGGTGTTGGCGGGGAATCATGATCCGGGGGCGGAGGCGATGCGGGCGGTGCTGGGGGAGTTGGGGGTTGGGGTGGAGGCGGCGACGGCGGTGGGGGGGTATGCGGTGTTTCATGGGCATCGATGGGCGGATGGGCGCGAGGTGTGGAGGCGGAATGGTGGCGCGGGGGTGATCGTGGGGCATCAGCATCCGGCGGTGGTGGTGGGGAATCGGGTGGCGCGGGCGAAGATGATCTGTTATGCGGCGGGGGTGGTGGAGGTGGAGGGGAAGCGTGTGAGGCTGGTGGTTTTGCCGGCATTTTCGCCGTTGCCGCTGGGTTCGAATCTGCTGACGGAGCGGCATTGGATTGTGGATTTGCCGCGGCCTCATGGGGCGGATGTGCGGGTGCTAGGGTTGGTGGAGCCGAAGGGTGGGGAGGCGCGGGTTTTGGATTTTGGGATGTTGGCGGACCTGCCGGCGTGAAGAATCAAAGGGTGCGTTTGAAGGCCCAGGTGGCGAGGGTCATGGCGATGATAGTGAAGGCGGAGAGGTAGAGGAGGTCGGAGGAGACGGCGGCGAGGTTGGTGTTTTTGAGGAGGACTTCCTTGAAGCCATGGACGGCGTAGGTGAAGGGGTCGGCGGCGGTGATGACCTGCATCCATTTGGGGAAGGCTTCGGTGGGGTAGACGGCGCCGGAGGGGAAGAAGAGGACGGTGTTGAGGACGCCGAAGATGGCGCGCGGGACGAGGGGGTCGCTGACGCGGACCATGAGGAGGAACATCATGGAGATGAGGGAAAGGGCGGTGATGATGACGAGGACCATGAGACGGACGAAGCGGAGGGCGTTGAGGGGATCGGGGATGCCGGCGATGATGGAGCCGAGGGTGATGAGGACGAAGCCGGAGAGGACGGCCTTGAGGGTGCCGGCGAGGTTGAAGCCGAGGATGAGTTCGACTTTTCGGATGGGGGTGACGAGGTAACCTTCGTGGAGTCCGCGGGCCTTGTCATCGATGTAGATGATGCCGCCGCCGATCATGGCGGAGATGAAGATAGCGAGGACGATGGTTCCGGGGAGGAGGAACTGGATGTAGGGGACGTAGGGGTAGACTTCGACGACGGCGAGTTTGACGGCGGCGGTCATGGCGGGCGTGCCGGGGGTGCGCGGTGGGGGATTGAAGTTGGCGACAAGTGCGGAGAGGGCGCCTTGCATGGCGGAGGAAGCGAACTGGTCGGTGTTGTCTTCGACGAGGGCGAATTCGGGATTTGCGCCGGCGAGGACCTTGCGGGAGAAATCGGGCGGGATGGTGACGACGGCGTTGAGCTTGCCGGTGCGGAGGTCTTGAATGGCTTTGTGCTGGTCGTCGTAGAGGACGGTGTCGAAGGTTTGGGCATTGGCGTGGACGGCGTTGAACATTTCGCGGAGGTGAATGGCGGCGCTGCCGTGGTCTTGATCGACGACGCCGACGCTTAGGTGCTTGATGACGCCGCCGAAGGCGTAACCGAGGATGACGAGCTGGACGAGGGGCATGACCATGGAAACGATGATGAGGGTGGGGCTGCGGCGGAAGCGTCGCATGTCGCGTTCGATGAGAGCCCAGATACGGTGCATGGGGGATCCAGTAATTAGGTAATTGGGTTAATTGAGTAATTGGGACGTTCGAGAAGTTTGGGGAGCTGCGTGAGTCCTCATTAACTCAATTAACTGAATTAACTTCTTGCATGCGTGCATGAATATTTCACTGGTCAAAGAAGCAGTCATCAGTGGCCTCCGCGGTCATACATCATGCTCACGTCGTAGCCGGCGGCGGCCTGGAGTGAATCGCGGAGTTGGCGGCCGGTGTAGTGGACGAAGACGTCGTCGAGGGTGGTGCTTTGCACGGAGAGGGAGGTGACGGCGATGCCGGCGCTGCGAGCGGCTTCGAGGAGGGCGACGGTGGTGGCGGGGCCGTTGTCGGTGGAGATGCGGAAGATGTGGTCGTGTTCGCCGATTTCGGCGACGTCGGGGAGCGCGGCGATGCGCTGCTTCCAGTTATCGGGGATGCTGGAGAAGCTGACTTCGAGGGTGTTTTTACCGGGGACGGAGGCTTTGAGTTTCAGCGGGGAATCGAGGGCGACGAGGTTGCCGTGATCGACGATGGCGATGCGGTTGCAAAGTTTGTCGGCTTCATCCATGTAATGGGTAGTGATGAGGATGGTGAGATCGCGTTCATTTTTGAGGCGGTCGAGCATTTCCCAGACGGCGACGCGGGAGACGGGATCGAGGCCGGTAGTGGGTTCATCGAGGAAGAAGACCTTGGGGTGGTGGACGAGGCCGCGGGCGATTTCGAGGCGTCGGCGCATGCCGCCGGAGAAGGTTTTGACGGGTTTGTCGCGCCATTGCTGGAGGTCGACGGCGGTGAGGAGTTCGTCGATGGTGCGGCGGCGCTGTTCGCGGTGCATGCCGTAGAGTTTGGCGAAGATGGTCATGTTTTCTTCGGCGGAGAGTTCGAGGTCGGAGGTCATGGCCTGGGGGATGACGCCGATGACGTTGCGGACGTCGTTGGGATGTTTGGCGACATCGAAGCCGCGGATGCGGGCGGTTCCGCTGGTGGGGGGGACGAGGGTGGTGAGCATGCGGATGAGGGTGGACTTGCCGGCGCCGTTGGGGCCGAGGAGGCCGAAGATTTCGCCGTGCTGGACGTAGAAGCTGACGCCCTTGACGGCGGTGAAGTCGCCGAACTTTTTGACGAGGTTTTCTACTTCGACGTCGAGGTCCATGGGGCTTTCGGAAACGGTAAATGGCCACGAAGAACACGAAAGGCACGAAAAAGGGCACGGGGTTAGGGGTCAGGGTTGGGAAGCGGGGGGTGAGGAATCCGGGAGCGAATCCTGGAGGGGGAGGATGACGTAGGCGGTCATGCCGACGGCGAGGGCGCGATCGGCGTTGTCGCAGCGGAGGCGGATTTCGAAGGTTTTGATATCGCGCTTGGTGCGGCTGACATCGCGCTGGGTGGCGTAATCGGCATCGACGGCGCGATAGAAAACGGTGCCCTCGCGGGTGGCGCCCGAGGGCAGGCGCACCTGCATTTTGTCGCCGAGCTTGATGCGGTCGATGTAGGTTTCCTCGACATCGGCGCGAACCCAGAGATCGTCGGGATTGATGAGGGTGACGATGGCCTGGCCGGGCGTGACGACTTCGCCCTGGCGGGCGGCGCGCACGTCGACGATGCCGGAGACCGGGGCGGTGACTTGCGTGTAATCGAGCTGGACCTGGGCTTTTTGGGCCTGGGCCGCGGTGGCGGCGAGTTGGTGCTGGTCGGTTTCGAGCATGGCGCGGCGCGCGGCGATCTGGGATTCGTTGGAGCGGGCGAGCTCGACGGCCGCCTCTGCCGCATCGACCTGCTTCTTGAGCGCATCGACGTGGGCCTGCTGCGCCGCGAGCTGGGTGCGGGCCTGGTCATAGGCCTGCTGCGATTCGACGTGCTGCTCGTAGGCGGTCTTTTCTCGATTGAACGAGAGCTGATCGTTCTCCAGGTCGGCATTGCCTTGGACGACCGCCGCCTGCGCCGCCGCGAGGTTTGCTTCCGCCTGCACGATCTGGTTCTTGGTCTGCAGTTCCTGATATTGGAGGTTGGATTGCGCCTCGGAGACCTGCGTTGCGGCGGCCTGCTGGCTGTGCTCGTAAAACGCCGCGTCCGCCTGCCATTCCCGGGGATCGATGGTCGCGATCGGTTCGCCGGCCTTGACCATGTCGCCTTCTTGAACGCGCAGATTGGCGAGGCGGCCCTGCACCTGGGCGCTGACGATGACATCCTCGGTGGTCACGATGCCGGTGAGGACGATTTCGGTGGGCTTGCTGATGCGCACGTAATAGACGATGCCGGCGACGACGGCGGCGAGGATGACCAGCACGATGAGCCTGCGTTTCATGGCGCATCCTCCCGCGGATGGGTAAAGAGGGCGAACTGAATGAAGCGCATCACTTCCTCCTTGCGGAGCCGCAGGTTTTCTTTGCTGTAGGGGTCGGCGCCCTGGTGAAGCAGTTCCATGACTTTCGACGCGGAGAAATAGAACACGATGAGGGCGGCGATGGAGATGGAGGTGTGGGCGCGGTGGGTGCGGCGGAACTGACCGGTGCGCTGGCCGCGGGCGAGGAGGCGATCGACGGCCTGGGCGCGGGGTGCGAAATAGCGGCGGACGATTTTTTCCATGAAGCCGCCGCCGCCCATCATGAGATGCTGGTAGAGCGAGGCGTAGCGGTGGCGGGAGCTGATGAAATCAAAGTGCATGGCGACGTATTGCATGAGCACCCGGCCTGCGGGGCCGTCGCTTTCCAGGACGGCCATGGCTTGGCGGTTGAATTCGCGGAAGTGGTCATCGATGACGGCTTCGTAGAGCGCCTGCTTGCTTTCGAAGTGGTAATAGAGCATTGCCTTGTTGACGCCGGCGGTTCTGGCGATGGCGTCGGTGCGGGCGCCGGAGAGGCCTTCGGCGGCGAATTCGGCTTCGGCCGCGGCGAGGATGGCGGCGCGGGTGCGGGCGCTGCGCTGGTCCTGCGTGGGGGTCGGACGGCCTTTTGGCGGGCGCCGCCGCGGTTTCGCCATCGCCTGTTGGACCGAGGATCGACGCATGTTCGCCTTGCCATCCACTAACTAACCGGATAGTTAATATACTTCAGCCACTTGCGTGACGCAAACTTCGTCGCAAAGAAGATGGACAATTTTTCAGCCGGGGCGATGCGGGGCCAGGAACGCGATGCAATCACCGCGCGTGGTTCAGAGAGGGGCGCCGGGGACCGGGGCTCGGAGAAGAGACTTTCCGCGATTGGCAGCTCCAAAGGATGAGATCGCTGGTGGGGAGGGATGCGACTCAGGCCACCCGATGGCCGCGAGCCCGAAAACTGCCGTTTTGACAAATGCCGCGAGACCGTTGGCCATCACCTGCCAGCAAGGCAGTCACAACTCCTGAGGTATCCGAGAAAAGATGCAATTCGTAATGCATTATAAATTCGTACCTTATGAGCGTTATCTTCAGCAGACGAGATGCTGGCACTCCGCTTGCTTTGGCCCCTGCGCCCGCGGACGCGGTAGGTGCCGATTTTGGCGGTCCGGCGGGCTGCATCTACTGGACTCACCGGCTACAGATTTGGCGAATAAGGAGCCGCGCTCATGGCAGCAAAGCAGATCACGTTTGATGAATCCGCCCGCAAGTCCCTTCTTGAAGGCGTCACGAAGCTCGCATCGGCGGTGAAATCAACGCTCGGGCCGCGCGGCCGAAATGCGGTTCTCGACAAGGGGTGGGGCGCTCCGACGGTGACGAAGGATGGGGTGTCGGTGGCGGAGGAAATTGAGCTTTCCAATAAGTTTGAGAATGTCGGCGCGCAGCTCGTCAAGGAAGCGGCTTCGAAGACTTCCGACGTTGCCGGCGATGGGACGACCACGGCGACGGTGCTGGCGGAAGCGATCTTCAAGGAAGGCTATCGGAATCTGGCCGCGGGCGCGGATGCGATGGCGCTGGCGCGGGGCATCAACAAGGCGGTTGCGGCGGTCACTGACAATCTCAAGAAGTTGTCCAAGCCGCTTAATGCTTCGGATAAAAATGAAATTGCGAATGTTGCCGCCATTTCGGCGAACAACGATCGTGAGATCGGGAACATCATGGCTGACGCCTTCCTGAAGGTTGGCAAGGATGGCGTCATCACCGTTGAGGAAGGCAAGTCGCTGGAAACGTACGTGAATGTCGTTGAAGGCATGCAGTTCGACCGCGGCTACATTTCACCGAACTTCATCACCAACCAGGATGACATGACCGTCGAGCTGGAAAAGGCGTACGTTCTTATTTATGAGGACAAGATTTCCGCGGCCAGCAAGCTGGTGCCGGTGCTGGAGAAGATTCAGGGGGCCAAGCGGCCGCTGCTGATCATCGCGGAAGATATCGATGGCGAGGCGCTGGCGACGCTCGTGGTCAATAAGTTGCGCGGGGTCTTGCAGGTGGCGGCGGTGAAGGCGCCGGGTTATGGCGATCGCCGCAAGGCCATGCTCGAAGACATCGCCATCCTCACCGGCGGCCGGGCGATCATGAAGGATCTGGGCGTCGATCTGGACAAGGTCACGCTGCAGGACTTGGGTCAGGCCAAGAAAATCGAAATCGATAACGACAACACGACGATTATTGAGGGCTCCGGCAAGTCGCCGGCGATTCAGGGGCGTATCGAGCAGATTCGGCGGGAGATCGACACGACGACCAGCGATTACGACCGCGAGAAGCTGCAGGAGCGGCTGGCGAAGTTGGCCGGCGGCGTGGCGCAGATCAACGTCGGGGCGGCGACGGAATCCGAAATGAAAGAGAAGAAGGCGCGCGTTGAAGATGCGTTGCATGCGACGCGTGCGGCCGTGGAGGAGGGCATTCTTCCCGGCGGCGGCGTGGCGTTGCTGCGGTCGCTGGCGGTGCTCGAGGGCGTCAAGACGAACTCCGCCGATGAGAAGACCGGCGTGGAAATCGTTCGCCGGGCGCTGCAGGAGCCGCTGCGGTGTATCGCGGCGAATGCGGGCGAAGAAGGTGCTGTGATTGTGAAGAAGATTCTGGCGGGCAAGGGCAACTTCGGGTTCAACGCCCTGACGCTGGATTACGAACAGGACATGGTGAAGGCCGGCGTGATCACGCCGACGAAGGTCGAACGTTCGGCGCTGCAGAATGCCGCCAGTGTGGCGACGCTGCTGTTGACGACCGATGCGATCATCGTCGAGAAGCCCAAGGCCAAGGACGCCGGCGGCCCGGGCGGCCCCGGAGGCATGGGCGGCATGGGCGGCGGCATGGGTGGGATGGGCGGCATGGGCGGCATGGGCGGCATGGACATGATGTAACGTGGCACGCGTGCCGCTTGTCGCTCTGTGACTTTGAATAGGTTCGCGCAATCGTGGAATATCCAGGAGCTTTCAATGAACATTCGTCCTCTCGATGACCGTCTTGTCGTGAAGCAGGCTGAAGCGGAAGCGAAGACCGCTTCGGGGATTCTGTTGCCGGAGACGGCGAAGGAGAAGCCGACGCGCGGGAAGGTGATTTCCGTGGGTCCGGGCAAAATGCTGGACTCCGGCAAGCGCGCCCCGATTGCCGTCAATGCCGGCGATGAGGTGTACTACGGCAAATACGCCGGGACGGAAGTGAAGGTCAACGACGAGAAGTTCGTCATTCTGCGCGAGAGCGATCTTCTGGGCGTGGTCGAGAAGTAAATCATTCACCGCGGAGCACACGGAGAGCACGGAGTTCAGAACCCCTGTTTTCCGCCTCCGTGCACTTTATGTTCTCCGTGGTTTCATCTGAACGAGGTATATAGAAATGGCTGCCAAGCAATTGATGTTCGATCAGGCCGCTCGCCAGAAGGTATACAACGGCCTTGAGAAACTGGCCAAGGCCGTCAGGGTGACGCTGGGGCCTTCAGGGCGCAACGTGGTGATGGCGAAATCCTGGGGCGGGCCGACGGTCACCAAGGATGGCGTCAGCGTCGCCAAGGAAATCGAGCTGCCCGACGCGTTCGAGAACATGGGCGCGAAGCTGGTGAACGAAGTCGCCAGCAAGACCAATGACCAGGCGGGCGACGGCACCACCACCGCCACCGTGCTGGCCGAGGCGATTTACGCGGCCGGGTTGCGCGTCGTTACGACTGGCACCAACCCGGCGGTGGTGAAGCGCGGCATCGACAAGGCGGTCGAGGCGGCGGTCGAATCCATCAAGCAGCAGGCCAAGAAGGTTTCCGGGAAGGACGACCTGCGGAAGGTTGCCACGGTTTCGGCCAATCACGACACCGACATTGGGAACCTGATCGCCGACGCGCTCGATCAAGTTGGCAAGGAAGGCGTGGTCACGATCGAGGAAGGCAAGAGCCTCAAGACCGAGATGACCCGCACCGAGGGCATGGCGTTCGACAAGGGGTATCTCTCGCCCTACTTCATGACCAATCCCGGCACGATGGAGGCGGTCCTCGAGAATCCCTACATCCTGCTTTATGAAAAGAAAATCAGCACGATTTCAGAGCTGCTCCCTCTGCTGAATAAAGTCGTGACGGCCAGTGCTCCGTTGCTGATCATCGCGGAAGATGTCGAGAACGAAGCGCTGGCGACGCTGGTGGTCAACCGCCTCCGTGGCATTCTCAACATTTGTGCGGTGAAGGCTCCGGGCTTTGGCGATCGGCGCAAAGCGATGCTGGGCGATCTCGCGGCGGTCACCGGCGGGCAATTCATCTCCGAAGACCTGGGCACGAAGCTGGACGCGATCGAACTCAACCAACTCGGCCGGGCGAAGCGCGTGGTGGTCGACAAGGACAACACGACCATCGTGGAAGGCGCCGGCAAAAAGAAGGATGTGGAAGCCCGCATCGCCCAGATTCGCAATCAGATTGAAAAGACCACCAGCGATTACGACCGCGAAAAGCTGCAGGAACGGCTAGCCAAGCTCACCGGCGGCGTGGCGGTGGTGAAGGTCGGCGGCGCTACCGAAACGGCGATGAAGGAAGCGAAGTTCCGCGTGGAAGATGCGCTGCATGCCACCCGTGCGGCGGCGGAGGAAGGCATCGTTCCCGGCGGCGGCGTCGCGTTCCTGCGGGCGATTCCGGCGGTGGAAGCAGCCAAAGGGAAGGCCCGGGGCGATGAAAAGGTCGGCTTCGACATCATCCTCTCGGCCCTTCGCGCTCCCACGCGGCAGATCGTGGAAAACGCCGGCGAAGATGGCTCGGTCGTCGTCGACAGCGTCCTCGAAAAGGAGGGCGCCTATGGCTACAACGCGGCCACGGGCGAGTTCGGCGACATGTTCAAAATGGGCATCGTCGATCCGGCGAAGGTGGCCCGCTCGGCCCTGCAGAATGCGGCCAGCGTTGCGGGTCTGCTGCTGACGACGGACGTGCTGATCACCGAGTTGAAAGAGGAAAACGAGCCGATCACGGGATCGGTCAAGTGACCCCGGCTATCCCGATGCAGTACACTCTCAAAGCCCAGGGACGATCACTCCCTGGGCTTTCCTCGTGTTAGAGAGTTCGCACCCATGCCCACCGCCAAACGTGATTATTACGAAGTGCTGGAGGTTTCCAAGACCGCGACGGTCGAGGAAATCAAAAAAGCGTACCGGCGCTCGGCCCTCAAGTTCCATCCGGACAAAAATCCCGGCAATGCGGAGGCGGAGGTTCGCTTTAAGGAATGCGCGGAAGCGTATGAGGTGCTTTCGGATAAGGAGAAGCGGGCGCGCTACGACCAGTATGGCCACGAGGGTCTCCGCGGCACGACCATGCACGATTACTCGAACATGGACGTGAGCTCCATCGAGGATTTGTTCTCGGCGTTTTTCGGCGGCGATGTTTTCGGTCGCGGGCGGGGGCGCGGCGGCGGGCATGGCGGCGCGCGGCAGACGCGCGGGTTCAACCTGGAAACGCAGGTGCAGATCACCCTGCAGGAAGTCGCCAATGGCACGACGCGCGAGGTGGATTTCACGCGGCAGGACATTTGCGAGACCTGCGGCGGCACGGGGGCGAAGCCCGGAACGCAGCGGTCCACCTGCCGGACCTGCGGCGGGCGCGGGCAGGTCGCCCAGCGCGGTTTCGGCGGCATGTTCCAGATGGTCACCACCTGCCCGCATTGCATGGGCCAGGGATCGACGGTCGATGTGCCCTGCCCGACATGCGACGGGTCGGGACGCTCGCCGAAGCATCGCAAAATCGAAGTTCCCATTCCGGCAGGCATTCATGACGGCCAGGGGGTGCGCGTTGCCAACGAAGGAGAGCCGGGTGAAAACGGCGGTCCGCGCGGGGATTTGATCGTGTACGTGCGCGTGAAGGAGCATCCCTTCTTTGCCCGCGATGAGAACAACCTGGTGATGCAGCTTCCGATTTCCTTCGCGCAGGCGGCGCTGGGGGCGGATGTCGAGGTGCCGACGCTTTTTGGTAAATCGAATCTGCGGGTTCATCCGGGGGCGCAGCATGGCGAGGTGATTACCCTCAAGAGCCTCGGCTTGCCGGCGTTGCGCGGCGGCGGGCAGGGGCATCAACTGGTACAGTTGCTGGTGGAAATTCCCAAGCGGCTGACGAAGAAACAGCAGGAATTGCTGCGGGAATACGCGGCGACCGAAGACATGAATGTGCTTCCCGCCCAGAAGTCTTTTTTCGAAAAGCTGAAGGATTATGTCGTGGGGACGAATGAGGAAAAAGCTCAGCGCGACGTGAAACAGGGCAAGTAAGTCCCGTCGCCCCACCATTCGCGCGTTGAAGCGCGCTATCATGATTACGAGGTGCATCATGGCACAGGAACAACGCCCCGAGGACATCGCCACGGAAGAGACGGCGAGCGATGCGGCAGCCGCGATCAGCTCAGCGGATCTGGCGGCGCACGAAATCGCCGATCTGAAGACCAAGCTGGCTCGCTGGCAGGCGGATTTTCAGAACCTGCAGCGCCGCGCCGCCCAGGAAGTGCTCGCCGCCCGCCAGAACGCGGATGCGGATTTTGCCAAGAACATGCTGCAGGTGCTGGATCATTTTGACATGGCGCTGAACGTGGATCCGGCGAAGGTCGACGCCAGGACGCTGCTCGACGGGGTGAAAATCACCTATGACGAGCTGAAAAAGGTGCTGGCGAATCGCGGGATCGAGTCCTACGACCCGACTGGCAAGCCGTTCGATCCGCACCTGCATGAAGCGATCATGCAGGAAGAAAGCAGCAACCATGCGCCGATGATGGTGATACAGACGTTCCAGCAGGGCTTCAAGATCGGCGACCGCGTGCTGCGGCCGGCGAAAGTGAAAGTCAGCAAGTAAGCGAGAGACAGACATCCATGCCGACGTACGAATATGCTTGCGAAGCCTGCGGGCACCGGTTCGAGGAATTTCAGTCGATCAAGGCCAAGCCGATCGAGGTCTGCCCGAAGTGCGGCAAGAAGAAGGTCAAGCGCTTGATTTCCGGCGGCGCGGGGTTCCTGTTCAAGGGCTCGGGGTTTTACATTACTGACTACCGCTCAGAGAGTTACAAATCGGCGGCGAAGGCGGAAAGCGGGGGCGCCAAGAGCGATGCGCCGGCCAAGCCCGACGCTGCCCCGGCGGCGGCGCCGGCGGCACCAGCGGCATCAGCGCCGGCGAAGAGCGAATCCAAGCCCGCCGCCAAGGGTAAGAAGTAAGTCGTTCCAGAGATGCACCATGGATAAACCCAAGCCGATCGGCAATGACGGGAACATGTTCCGGTGCCCGATGTGCAAGGCATATTTGCCGCACGCGAACGTGCCGACGTTTCCCTTTTGTTCCGACCGGTGCCGCTTGCTGGATTTGAACAACTGGATGGAGGGGAATTACAGCGTATCGCGGCCGATGGACCCGGGGGAGGAAGAGGAAACGCCGCGGCCGCCGGCTTCGCCGCCGCGTTGAGCAGGGCGGAGAGGATGGGCGGAGGAGGCCCGGAATTGCTTGAAAAGCGGCGGGCTTTGGGGACAATGTGCCGGTGCAGACCGAAAACGGTCCCTTGCGGAGGTAAATCCATGACGATGAATCCCACGCCATCCCCGACGCCCGGTTCCGCGCCAGCGCCAGCGGGTGCATCCGGTGATGCCTTCGAGCAGCTCGAGAAACTGGTGGCGGCGGCGAAGGAGGATTACCAGAAAGCCATCGGCGGCAACAAGGCGGCTGGGACGCGCGTGCGCAAGTCCATGCAGGACATCAAATCGCAGGCACAGGCGATTCGCGTTCGCGTTCTCGAATCGCGCTCAACGACTCCCTGATCCCATTGTCTAGCAATACGTCCAGCCCAGAGGGGGGCCCTCCTCCCTCTGGGCTGTTTTGTCAACGCAGCGAAGTATTTTGGCGGACGTGCATGCCTCCCCCGTTGCTCCATGACCTTTCCACGGTGGATTTGCAAAAGACGATCATTGACATAGAGGCTATCCGCGCGATCATCCCCCAGCGTTACGAAATGGAAATGCTCTCGGGGATTGTTTTCGAGACCGAACACACGATCATCGGGTACAAGGACATCACGCTCGATGATTTCTGGGTGAAGGGGCACATTCCGGGGCGGCCGCTGATGCCGGGGGTATTGATGATCGAGTGCGCCGCGCAGTTGTGCGCGTTCTGGACCATGCGCAGGCAGCCGGAGATGGGGTTCGTGGGGTTCGCCCGGTGCGACGATGTGATCTTCCGCGGGACGGTGGTTCCCCCGACGCGCTTGTACATGATTTCGCAGATGGTGGAAGTGACGCGGCGCCGGGCGATCGGGAAATGCCAGGGGGTTCACAATGGGGCGCTGGTGTTTGAGGCGACGATCACGGGGATGAGCGTTTAGGCCGACGTAAATGGCCACGAAAGTCACGAAAAACACGAAAGTTGGATAACTGTCAGGGGGAGCTGGGGAGACGGACGGGGTCGGGAGGTGGGCAGAGGACTCGACAAAACGGAGTGATGCGCTACGATCCACGCGTTGAAAGGGCGGCGGGGCGGGTGCGTTTTTGAGCGGAGGATCGTCATGAAGTGGTGGTGGGTGTATGCGTTGTTAGGCGCGTTTTTCGGCGGGATCATGCCATTGTGCGTGAAGCGGGGGTTGAAGCTCGACGACGGAACGGACATTGATTCGAACCTGGCGACGGCGGTGCGGGTGGTGATGTTGATTCTGCCGGTGTGGCTGCTGGTGTGGTACCAGGGGACGATGGGGCAAATGCCGCGGTTCAGCAAAATGAATTGGCTGTTTCTGGGGTTGTCGGCGGTGGCGACGGGGCTGTCGTGGCTGTTTTCGTTCAAGGCGCTTCAGTACGCCGATGCGTCGCGCGTGATGCCGATCGATAAATTTTCGCTGGTGATCAGCGTCGGCGGGGGAATCCTGTTTCTGGGGGAGGCGTTCAGTTGGCGGCTGATGGCGGCGGTGGCGTTGATCATGGCCGGGACGTTCCTGACCATCCAGCCGGGCAAGAAGGGGGCGAACACGGGGGGGGTGAATAAGAGTGATGGGGAAACGACGCACATCGAGGGCCGGCACGGATCATGAGGGCGCGATGCACGGGAGGGCGCGATGCATGGGATGAGCGTGCCCGGCCGATATGATAAGGATGCGGCGAGGGGTAGCTGAGGCACAGGATGGATGCGGCAGGTCACGTGATGGAAGCAATTGAGGCGCTCTTGCCGGAGACTGCGGCCATTGACCGCGGCGCGGGAACGCTCGAGGGGCGGATGGAGTGGAAGAAGGTGCCGGCCAAGGGCGCGGTTTATTTGTTGATGGGCTGCGAGGAAGAGGGGGCGGGCGGGATGTCGAACGGGGAGAAGCCGCTGTTGCTGGCGACGGTGGGAGATTTGCGCGCGGCGCTCAAGCGGCGGTTGGATGATGCGGCGGCGGGCGGAGAGGGGGCAGGGGCTGAGGCGGCGGCGGTTGCGGGTCTTACGCGGAAGATTCCCTATCATCGGTTGTGCACGCGGGTGGCGTATCGGGTGGTGCATTCGCCATTCGCGGCGAACTGGGTGTACCTGCGTGCGGCGCGGGCGCTGCATCCGGAGCATTACCGGGAATTGCTGTCGTTTCAGCCGACGTGGTGGGTGACGGTGAACCCGCGGGATGCATTTCCGCGATTGCGGGCGGTGCAGGCGATCACAAGCGGTGCGGGGGCTGGAACCCTTTATGCCGGGCCGATTCGGGACCGCTCGGCGGCGGGGCGGCTGATTGACGCGGTGGAGGATCTTTTTGACTTGTGCCGGGAGTATCCGACGCTGCAGCTTGCGCCCCATGGTCGAGCATGCGCGTACAAGGAGATGGGCAAATGTCCGGCGCCGTGCGATGGGTCGGTGGAGATGGGCTGGTATCACCGGCAGATCGCGGCGGCGTGGGCGTTTCTCACGGAGCCTCCAGCACGGGTGCGGTGGATGGCGGAGCAGGAGGCGGCGATGGGCGAGGCGGCGGGGCGGTTGGAATTTGAGCGCGCGGGGCGGATCAAAAGCCGGATCGGGCGCGGGAAGTTTCTGGAAGGGAGAGGGGCGGAGGCGTATGCGTGGCTGGGGAGGCTGGAGGAGTTTTCGTTCGTGTGCGTGGAGCCGGGGCGCGGAAAGCGCGTGGCGGAGATTTATGTGGTGCACGGAGGGGAGGTGACGGCGCTGGGGGAGGTGGAGAAGAAAAACGTGCAGGCGGCGGCGGGAGAACTGGCGGGGCGCATTGGGGAGGCGGCGCGTTTGCCGATTCGGCCTCCGCTGGATGATGGGGCGATCGACACGATGGCGTTGCTGGCGCACCATTTGTTTCGCAGGGACCCGGGCATTTATGTGCGGAGCGCTCCGATGATCGCCGATGGCGGTGATGCGCTTCTTGCGGTCCTCGAGCGCTTTTTTACGGCGCCGGAGGTGGAAGCGGCCGTCGCGACCGAAGTCGCGGCGGCGCAGGAGGCGGCGCCGTGAACGATCGGGACGCCATCGAGAGCTTTGTCGGGTTTGTCGAGCTGGAGCTGGGTCTCTCGCCGAATACGGCGGCGGCGTATCGCGCCGATTTGCTCGATTTTTCCGGGTATTGCCAGGAGAACGGCGGCAGCATCACCGCGGCGGATGGAGCGATTCTTGCCGGGTATCTGCGGCATGTGCAGGAAGCGCGCAAGCTGGCGATCTCCTCGATTCTTCGGCATGTGGCGTCGCTGAAGATGTTTTATCGGTTTGCCCGGGCGCGCGGGATTGCCGCGCAAGACCCGACGGAATTGCTGGAAACGCCGCATGCGTGGAAGAAGCTGCCGGACGTGCTGACGCGCGAACAGGTGACGGCGCTGATCGCCGCGGCGCGGGGAGCCGGCGAATCGGATCAAGAGGGCGGCAATCGCTACGCGGCGCGTGATGTGGCTATCGTGGAATTGTTTTACGCCTGCGGGCTGCGGGCGTCGGAGTTGGCCGACCTGAAACTGGACGATCTGCATTTCGATCTCGGGGTGGTGCGCGTGATCGGAAAGGGGCGGAAGGAGCGCGTGGTGCCGATCGGCGCGCCGGCGATTGCGGCGATGGAAACGTACCTGCGGGAGTTGCGCCCGGGGCTGCAGCGGGTGCGCACGACGCGTCAGAAAGCCGGCGCCGCCCACGTGTTTCTCACCCGCTCCGGCGGCCCGATGACGCGCGTGGTGCTTTGGCAGCTCGTGCAGAAACTCGCGCGCAAGGCGGGCATGCGGGCGATCCATCCGCACACGCTCCGGCATTCGTTTGCCACGCATCTGCTCTCCGGCGGGGCGGACCTCCGCGTCGTGCAGGAACTTCTGGGCCACTCAAATGTCGCCACGACGCAAATTTACACGCATGTGGATGCGGATCGGCTCAAAACGATTCACAAGCGGCATCACCCGCGTCCATGAACGGATGAGCAAAAAGTTGACATAATAGCACGCGCGGGGTAAGCTGTTAGACTACAAGTGAAGACGGCTCTTATCCAGAGTGCCAGAGGGACGGGCCCGTTGAAGGCACAGCAACCCATCCGGCCGCGGGGACGCGGTCGAGAAGCGGGTGCTAATTCCCACCCGATGTGACGTTTTGCCGCAAGGCGGGGCGTCAGAATCAAGGGGATAGATAAGTGGATCGTTTGCTGATGCCTCGCAAGGGCGTCGGCGGAGGCGGCCTCTTATCGGGAAGAACCCGGAAAGAGGCCGTTGGTGTTTTTGCGGGCCGTTTTTCAGCCTGCGTTGCATCCGGATTCCTTGCGGAGCGCCCTATGTCTTACGTCGTCGGCTTGCGGTGTCGGGAGTGTCACAAGCAGTACCCGCAGAAGGGTGTGCATGTGTGCGAGGTATGCTTCGGGCCGCTGGAGGTGGAGTACGACTACGAGGCGATGAAGGGCAAGGTGACGCGGGAGAGCATTGGGGCGCGGGAGCGGAATTTGTGGCGGTACCGGGACCTGCTGCCGGTGGATACCGAGCCGCGCGCGGGGCTCAATTCCGGGTGGACTCCGCTCAAGCGGGCGCGGAACCTGGAAAAGCATCTGGGGGTGAAGGAACTGTATATCAAGGATGATTCGGCGAACTATCCGACGTGGTCTTACAAGGAACGCGTGGTGTCGGTGGCGATCACCAAGGCCATCGAGCTGGGGTATGACACGGTGGGATGCGCGAGCACCGGGAACCTTGCCAACAGCGTGGCGGCGCACGCGGCGCAGGCGGGGCTGAAGGCGTTCGTGATGATTCCGCACGATCTCGAACTGGGGAAAGTTTTGGGGTCGCTGATTTTTGGGCCGACGATGGTTCGGATTCAAGGAAACTATGACGATGTGAATCGGCTGTGTTCGGAAATTGCGGATAAGTATGGGTGGGCGATTGTCAATGTGAACCTGCGGCCGTTCTACACCGAAGGCGCCAAGACCTTCGGATTTGAGATCGCGGAGCAGTATGGGTGGAAGTTGCCGCGGCATACGATCGTGCCGACGGCGGGCGGGACGATTTTGCCCAAGGTGTATAAGGCATATCAGGAACTTATCAAGCTGGGCCTGGTGGAGGACAACGGGCCGAGGATTTATTCGGCACAGGCCCGGGGGTGCAATCCGGTGGTGGATGCGATCCGCGCGGGGCGCGATCTGATCCGGCCGGTGAAGCCCAAGACGATCGCCAAGAGTATCGCGATCGGGAATCCGGCGGATGGGTTCTACGTGGTGCAGGCCGTGAAGCAGAGCGGGGGATGGGGCGAGGATGCGACCGACGAGGAGATCGTGGAAGCGATCAAGCTGCTGGCGCGGACGGAAGGCATCTGGACGGAGCCGGCGGGCGGGACGACGCTGGCGTGCGCGATCAAGTTGATCGAAAGCGGGCGAATTCCGCGGGATGAGAGCATCTGCGTGAGCATCACCGGCAATGGCCTCAAGACGGTGGAAGTGGTGCAGGGGCACCTGGAGCCGCCGACGAGCATTCCGGCGAAGCTGGAGGCGTTTGACGCGGTGGTGAACGGCGTGCGGAAAGCGGAGCCGGTGGCGGCGGGGGCAGGCGCTTAACAGACAAACGAAGACCAAAAAGAGACACGAAGAATTTTAGTAGAGAGGTTTTTCCATGGCGGTGAAGGTTCGGATTCCGACTCCCTTGCGGACGTTGACCAACGGGGTGGACATTGTGGAGTTGCAGGGCGCGACGGTGGGGGGGCTGCTGAAGGAACTGTCGGGAAAGTTTGAAGGGATGGACAAGCGGTTGTTCAAGCAGCCGGGGGAGCTGAACCGTTTTGTGAACGTGTATGTCAATGATGAGGACATCCGTTTTCTGGAAAATCTGGAAACGCCGATTAAGGATGGCGACGATGTATCGATCGTGCCGGCCATCGCAGGAGGATGAGCGATGGCGCGATCGCAGAAGCGCGTGTGGCTGACGTTCGGCAGCAGGGGCCTGGTGGAGACGCCGGCGCTCTGGCGGATGGCCAGCAAATACTCCGATGTAAGCTTCGACATCCGGCAGGCCAGCGTGACGGCGGAGATCGGAATCATGGCCGTGCTGTTCGAGGGAGAAACGGAACGCGTCGAAGCGGCGCTGCAGTGCCTCAAGGATCAGGGCGTGACCGTGGAGCCCATCGAGAAGAACGTCATCGAAGGGTGACACATGGACGGCGACGAGGCGAGGCTGTGGGCCCGGTGGATTGTCGCGATATTGCTGGTGGTTCTTATTCTGGTGGGCGCTGTCGGTGCTCTGTACAAGATCAACCAGAAGTTCATTCATCCCCTGGGCCCGGTGAGCGGCGGGGAATAGCACGGAAGAAGTCTTATGGCATTGGCAGATGTTGCGGAACAGTTGGATAAAGCGGATCCTTCGCTGGCGCGCTACAACCGGCAGATGCTGTGGGCGCCGATCGGGATCGAGGGCCAGCGGAAATTGAAGGCGGCGAAGGTGCTGCTGGTGGGTTGCGGGGCGCTGGGGACCGTGCTCGGGAATCTGCTGGCGCGGGCGGGGGTCGGGCACATCACGATCGTGGACAGGGACTTCATCGAAGTATCGAATCTGCAGCGGCAGGTGCTGTTTGACCACGAGGATATCGAGCAAAATCTTCCCAAAAGCGTCGCGGCGCAGAAGAAGATCGCGAAGATCAATCCGGACGTGAGCGTCGAGGCGGTGGTGGCGGATGTGAATCACACGAACATCGAACAGTTGGCCGCCGGGAAGGATCTGCTGCTGGATGGGACGGACAATTTTGAGACGCGGTTTTTGATCAACGATGTGTCGGTGAAGCACGGCATTCCGTGGATTTATGGCGCGTGCATCAGCGCGATGGGCCTGGCGCTGAACGTTTTGCCGGGGGAAACGCCGTGTTTGCGGTGTATTTTCGAGACCATGCCGCCGCCGGGGATGAATCCGACGTGCGACACGGCGGGGGTGCTCGGGCCGACGGTGTCGATCGTGGCGAGCTGGCAGGCGCTGGAGGCGATGAAGCTGTTGACGGGGAATCGGCGCGATTTGTCGCCCTACCTGTTCAGCTTTGATTTGTGGGACAATCGCTTCCAGCAGTTGAACGTGAAGCGGGCGCGGGAAGTGGCGGATTGCCCGTGCTGCAAGCAGCGGCAGTTTGAATACCTTTCCGGCAAGTTTGCGAGCGCCACCACGAGCCTGTGCGGCCGCAACGCGGTGCAAATTTCCCTTGGAAGCGCCACGAAGATCGAGTTTGAGCGCGTGGCGGCGAATCTGCGCGGCGTGGGCAGGGCGACTTTCAACAAGTTCATGCTGAAGTGTCCGATTGTCGAAGGCGCAGGGGAACGGCGGCGGGAATATGAACTGACGCTGTTCGCGGATGGACGCGCGATCGTGAAGGGAACGAACGAGGCGGGGGTCGCCCGGAGCCTGTATGCCAAATATGTGGGGGCGTAATCGTTGGTAACTCGCAGTGGTTCTTTTGGAAGGACGTTTATGGCAATGGTGGAAAGTTATCTGGCGACGATTGAGCACACGCGGAACCAGACGCTGAAGCTGGTGGCGGATTTGAGCGACGAGCAGTTGTCGCAGCAGCCCGCGGGTCCGGGCGGCGGCAAGGTGAATCATCCGGCGTGGGTGCTGGGGCATCTGCTGCAGGTGGAGTATGCGTTCCTCCAGTTGATTTCGGGCGACGCGCCGCCGGCGTTTATCGATGACGCGTGGCGTGCGACCTATGGTCAGAAGAGCTTTCCGGTGGCGGACAAGTCGAAGTACAGGCCGAAATCGTTTTATGTGGAGAATCTGAAGGAAACGCGGGGGAAGATTGTGTCGCGGCTGAAGGCGATGAAGGCGGAAGATTTCGCGCAGCCGCATCCGGACCCCGCGCGGCGCGAGCGTTTCCCGACGATCGGCCACGCGGCGATGCTTTATGGCACCTGGCATGAGGCGTATCACAGCGGGCAGCTTTCGACGTGGCGGCGCGTGCTTGGCCTGCCCGCGGTGTAAACGGCTGGATAAACCGCCGAGGACACGGAGTCCACGGAGCCTTCGCGCGGGTCCGTGTCCTGCGTGTTCCCGGCGGGCCAAGAAAGAACGTGATGCATGTCTGATGTGATTTATTTTGACAACGCGGCGACGTCGTGGCCCAAGCCGGCGGCGGTGGCGGAGCGGATGACGGCGTTTCTGCGGAACGAGGCGGCGAATCCGGGGCGCGCCGGCCATCGCATGGCGGTGGGGGCGGAAAAGACCCTCGACGGCGTGCGGAAGCAATTGACCGATTTTGTCGGCGGCGCCGATCCGCACCGGCTTATCTTCGCGATGAACACGACCGATGCGCTGAACATTGCGATGAAGGGATTGCTGCGCAAGGGGGATCATGTCATCACGACGGCGCTGGAGCACAACTCCGTGTCGCGCCCGCTCGTGGCGATGGCGGAGGCGGGCTTTATTGAGCTGACGCGGATCGGGTTCTCCGTCGAGACGGGAGTGATCGATCCGGAAGACGTGCGGCGGTCGCTGCGTCCGGAGACGAAGCTTATCGCGATGACGCACGCATCCAACGTGTTGGGAACGATCCAGCCGATCCTGGAAGTTGGCCGGATAGCGCGCGAGGCGGGCGCGCGATTTCTCGTGGATGGCGCCCAGACCATGGGCGTTGTGCCAATCGATGTGAACAGGCAATTCATCGACATTCTGGCGTTTCCGGGGCACAAGAGCCTGCTGGGGCCGACGGGCACGGGCGGCCTTTATGTGAACACTTCGGTAACACTGGAAGATATACAGCCTTTCCGCGAAGGCGGCACGGGCGGCGATTCGAGCTCGCCGGTTATGCCGAAAATGTTTCCCTATCTCCTGGAGGGTGGAACTCCGAACACGGTAGGGGTCGCCGGGCTGGGGGCGGCGGTGGAATACGTGGCAGCGCATGGGCCTGAAAAGACGCTGGCGCATGAGCGTGGAATGGTGCAGCAGGTCATCGACGCGCTGGCGGGCAATGACAAGTTTCATATCTACGGTCCGCGGACGGCTGAAAATCGCGTGGGAACGCTGAGCCTGACCATTGATGGATATACGCCGCAGGAGGCCGGCGGCGTTCTGGATGAAACGTTCAATATCGCGGTGCGTCCGGGTCTGCATTGCTCGCCCTATTCACATAAGGCACTGGGGACTTATCCCGACGGCACGGTGCGGATCAGCCCGGGGCACTTCAATACGGATGACGAACTTCAGTCGCTGATCTCGGCACTGCTGGAGATTGCCGGATAGTTTGCCGGACTCTCGCTTTGGGGAATGCCATGACAAATGGAAATTCTTCTCGACCTTTGGAATACGCTACAGCAACGGGCAAGCGGTCGGTGAGTGTGCTGAGCATCCTATCGGTGGTGATCGGTGCGTTGTCATTCCCACTGGATTATGCACTGATGGCGGGAGTCCTGACGGGGTTCATCTCGCTCATCTTGGGCATTGCGGGGGTACGACGTAGCGCGGATCGTGCGGGGCGGATCATCGGGATCATCGGCATCATCCTCTCGTCGCTGGCCATGCTGGTGGGAATTACCTGTGGGGCTCTGCTGCTCAACAGCCTAAGCACGATACATGATTGAACCCTCGTGGCGGGCGGCGGCAGTTCGCTTCCTTAACAAGTCTCGCCTCCGCCTATCGCAGGTGCTTCATCACCCAGTCGTGCTCGATGTCAGTGAGCGCCGGGACGCGGTTGTGCCCCATTTCCTTGATGATGGTCAAATCTTTGGGGGCGGTGATGACGTTGTAGGCGGAGAAGGTTGAATCGGGCGGGCAGGTTTCATCGTTGTAGCCCCACGCGTAATGGCCGGGCACCTTGATGCGTTTGGCGAAATTGACAGTGTCGAAGTAGGCGGTGGTGGCGATCTTGGCATCGCGTTGTGGATCGTTCATGTCGTTGAATTTGAAGGCGGGCCATCCAGCCGGGCGATCGTGCAGGTATCCCGTTTCATCGCAATACGCCGGATAAGAGGGGCAGCAGGCGGTGACGCGCGGATCGAGCGCGGTGGTGGTGATGGAGAGGTATCCTCCCTGGCTGCCGCCGTAAGCGACGAGGTTCTTGTGGTCCCACTTGGGCAAAGTGACGAGGTAATCATCGGCGCGCACGCATCCCATGAGGACGCGACGGAAGTAATAATGATCGGGGTTGTCGAGTCCGACGGTGGGGTAGTTGCCGGGGACTTTGACGGCGGGTGCGGCGGCATCCGTCGGCGGGATGACCGGCATTTCGTGAATGCCGACGTATAACACGATGAAGCCCCGATCCGTCCAGCCCCAGATATCCTTATCCGGCCCGCGCACGCCCGCGCCCGGGGGCGACATCATCGCGGGGAAAGGCCCATCGCCGTGGGGAATGTAGAGGATGCCATAGAAGCGGCTGGTTTTTTCCGGGGGCGTGCCGATGTTCTGGAGATTCACTTCAAAGGCGTCGGCTTTTTCCGTGGAAAACTGGGGGAGGGGGGTGATCCTGGGATCGATGGGCACCTGTGCCAGATCCGCCTTGGCCTTGTTCCAGAATGCGTCGAAATCGGCGGGCTCGGTTTGCGTGGGTTGAATTTTTTCGGGGGAGAATGCGGCGGTGGCGAGGCCCCTGGCGAATCCGTGGGCGGTCACGATGCACCGCAGGAATCCCGGTGCGTCCAACGTGCCGGCGTCAAGTTGCAGGGTTCCGGCGTCGGGAATGACGGCGTTTTTCGCTGGGGCGGGCATCATGTCGGGCCCGATGGTGTAGCTGACGGAGGTGCCGGCCGGCGCGTTGATGATGAACGTGACGGTCTCGCCGGGCCGGTAATTCCAGTCGGTGTGATCGGCGGTGACTTTGATCGGCGGGAGCGCGGGTCCGCGTCCGCCGCGGCGAAACGCGGGGGGCGGTGCGGGCCGGGTCGTGGCGGGCGGGCTTTGCGCCAGCGCGGAAGAACTTGCGAGAACGATGGCGGCGAAGAAGGAAACGCGCGACCGAAAACGTTCAAGACGCATGGTTCATCCTCCGTGGGCCCAGGGGCGATCGGCGAAACGTTGAAGCGTTATTTCATCAGGCTCGCGAGCTTGTCTTTGACGGCCGCTCCCCAGATGTCGTAGCCCTTGGGCGCCGGATGGAGCAGGTCGCCCTGGAAAGCGTCGGGGAGGAAAGCGCCACGTTCGTCGAGGAATTTGGGTCCGATGTCCATGTAAAAGACGTGCTGATCGTCATTGAGTTTGGCGATGATCTTGTTGGTGTCGGCCACTTTTTCGCGGAGCGGGTCGCCGGGGTTTCCGCGCGGGAAAATGGCCAGCAGGAGGATCTTCGCTTCGGGAAAATCCTTGCGCATTTCGAGGACCACGGCGCCGACGCCCTCGGCAATTTCCGGGGCGGTGTTCGTTCCCATGTTGTTGGTCCCGATCATGAGCATGATCGCCTTGGGGGAGAAACCCTGACCTTCGCCGTTTTTGAGCCCCCACAGAACGCCCTGGGTGGTATCGCCGGCGATGGCGAAATTCGCGGTCTTGATGTCGCCGAAGTACTTGTCAAAGACCTCTTTTTTAGCGGGGGTCTGGGTCCACCAGTCGGTGATGGAATCGCCATCGAGGAGGAGGTCGATTCCTCCCTGCTTGGCGCGTTCGACGAATCCTTCGTGGCGTGGTCCCATGCGTTGGGGCGTCTGGGTGAAAGTGGCGGCGGTGTTCAAGCGGGGCGCCTGGACGACGAGGAGGGACTGGTATTTTTCGAGGAGCGGCTTGTCGGCGGAGGAGTCGTTGGCGACAAAGTTCTGGATGGCGCGGTTGATGCGAGCGAGTTCGTCGGGGGTGGGTCTGGGGATGGCGACCTGGGGCGGGACGGGCGCGGAGGGTCCGATGACGACGGGCGTGAAACCACGTCCGCCGCGTGGACCGCCGAAGGGAGCGCGTGCGCCGGCTCGCGGGGCGGGTGCGGCGGGCGCGGCGGTCTGGCCGAGGGAGATCCGGGTCGTCGCCAGGAGCGAAGCAGCGACCACCATTGCCATGAGTCGTTTCATCCACAATTCCTTTCGCGCGAGAAGTGGCCATCCCGGCGGGCCGGGCAGGAAGAGGAAAAGGAAGGCGCAGGCTAACCGTTCGGCGGAAATCTGCAAGCGGCGAGGCGTGGAGGGGGTGGGAGCATGGGTGCAGGAGCGGGTCGCGAGGGAAAAGGGAGGCGATTTTTTGAGAGGTTGGGAGAGAAGGTGATTTTTTCAGCGAAGGTGCGCAGGGTATGCCGAAGGTGCGCATGAATTTGAGAGAGGGGGGCAACAAATTCGCAATTACGAAATTTAAGAGGAATCGGGGAATAGGAAGGTTTGAGGGGGTCATGATTTCCTTCTCCGATCGTGGGGGTTTCGGAGGGGCATTATCTCATGGTGGGGGGTGGAGTTCAAGAAAAATGTTTGTGTTTTGTTTGGTCTTGGCCAGGGACCTTGGATGTGGGACCGGGCGGTTTGAGTTGAGGGGTTGGTGGTGTTTTCGTGCGGTCAACGTGCGGGGGCAGGGGCGGGCTGAGGGCGGTGGGGGCTGTGGGCGTGGTTTTTTTGGCGAGAGAGGTCGATGGACTTTTTTCGGGCGATGCCGCCGCTGCTGGCGATCTGCCGGAGGCGTTCGGGGGAGAGTGCGGCGAAACCACGTTTTTTCTTTTCGGGCTGCATAAGAGGGGGCCTTTACAAAGCAACAAAATCCGAGGTGGCGCGATGCGGATTGCCGGCGATTTTGCGGGGGCGCGTCGCGTCAAAACCTTGCAGGTGGCACTGCGAATAGCGTAGGGTAAAAAAGCAGGCTTGGCGAAACAATCAGGGAAGGCGGAACAAAGGGCTGCGATTTCCCTTAGTTCGGGTAGAATGGGGGGTCACGTCGGGAGCTGATGTGCGGAGGGGCAATGGCCAAAGAGTTACGAATTCTGGTGGCTGACGACCACGGCATGATGCGATCGGGACTGTGCTCGCTGCTGGCGGGGGAAGCGGGGTTTGAGGTGGTGGGTGAAGCGGCGACGGGGAAGGAAGCGTTGGAGCTGGTGCGGCGGCTTTTGCCGGATGTAGTGGTGATGGCGCTTGGGATGCCGGAGCTCAACGGGGCGGACGCGACGCGGCAGGGGCTGGCGATTCATCCGCAGGTGAAGGTGATCGGGCTGTCGGCGGAAGGTGACGATCACATGGCGGTGGAGATGCTGCGGGCGGGGGCATTGGGCGTGGTGAGGAAAGATTCGGCGTATGAGGAATTGATCAGCGCGATTCGGGCGGCGGTTTGCGACAGGATTTATTGCAGCTCGGCGGTGATCGCGCGCTTCACGCAGGAAGGACAGGAGGGCAGCGGGCGATCGTCATCGGCGTTTGAGCTGCTTTCGGCGCGGGAGCGGGAACATCTGCAGCTCATCGCGGAGGGCAAGAGCACGAAGGGGATCGCGGCGCTGTTGCACGTGAGCGTCAAGACGGTGGAAACGCACCGACGCAATCTGATGCTGAAGCTGCACGTGAGCAGCGTGGCGGAACTCACCAAGTATGCCGTGCGGGAAGGCCTGAGCGCCCCGTGAGTCGCGGGGGCGGTCGGCGGGCGGTCGGCGGGGGGGGCCGGCTAATCGGTTTTTGGGGCGACTCCTTCGAGATGGGAAGGTGCGAGCAACCCGCCGGAAAGGACGATTTTGATGCCCATGTCGACGGTCCAATCGGTGTTGCGCACCTGTTGCTCGGGGAACATCTGAAAGAAGCCAGAGGTGGGGTTGGGAGTCATGGGAATGAAGCAGCAAACGAGGCGGTGGTCGGAGGTGGTGAGGGTGTTGGTGACAAAGGCGACGGTGAAGGTCCCTTGGCGTGGGAATTCGACGAGGACGACGCGTTGGAATCCCTGTCCGCCGCCGCCCTGGAAGACGGAGACGACCTGCTTGGTGGTTCCGTAGATGCCCTTGATGAGGGGGAGATTCTCGAGGAAGTGTTCGACCTGGGCCCAGATCTGGCGTCCGACGAAGAAGGTTCCGAAGAGTCCGAGGAGGTAGACGAGCGCGGCGGAGATGAGGACTGCGAGGACGGGAGCGGCGACGGATTTCCAGGCCTGGGCGCGGGTGCCGATGGCGGGCGCGATGAGGCGGTCGACGAGCCAGTCGGCGGGCGCGTGGGTGTAGGCGGTGACGAGGCCGTAGAGAAAGGTGAGGACCCAGAGGGTGATGAAGAGGGGGATAGCGGTGAGGAGTCCTGAGAAGATGGTGCGGCGCAGGTGGCGGAGAATGGGGCTTCGGACCCGGAGGGGGTCGGGCGGCAGTTTTGGGGCCGCGGAGGGGCGGGAGGGTGGAGGGGAGTTGTCGCTCATATGTAGAACATCTGGGCGCTGCGATTTTGCTGTCCGACCTGTTCAGCCAATTGCTGGAGCGTCATGGTTTGCAGGACCTGGCGTACGGCTTCGGACAACTGGGCCTGGACGATTCGGACGGCGATTTCGCCGGGGCGTTCGGTGCCGCCGACGGGTTCGGCTTCGGGCTCCTCCATGAGTTTTTTGCCTTCTAGCCGGGCGACGATGTCGGCGACGACGATTTCCCTGGGGGGCCGGGCGAGGCGATATCCTCCGGTGGCCCCGATTTTGGAGGTCAGGTATTTGCCGCGGGTGAGGGCGGAGAGGATGGATTCGAGGAATTTGGTGGGCAATTTCTCGCGGGAGGCGAGCTCCTTGGTCTGGAGGTATCCGCGTTCATAGGCATCGGCCAGGCAGATGACGGCCCGCAAGCCATACTGTGTCCGCTTCGAAAGCTGCATCCCAGCCCTTCAGTTCGACGTGCGATGAGGGCCGATCTTACACGAGGCATCGGGGCGGGGCGAGCGTCCGCGGGCGGGCGATGGTGCGGGGTCATGCGAGGGTGATGCGGGGGTCGACGGCGGCATAGGCGACATCGACGAGGAGGTTGAAGAGCACGACGATGGCGGTGTAGACGAGGGTGGCGCCGAGGACGAGAGGGATGTCGTTGTTGAGGCAGCCATTGACGAAGTGGGTGCCGAGGCCGGGGATAGCGAAGAGTTTTTCGACGACGAAGGATCCCGTGAGGATGGTGGCGGCGGCGGGTCCCAGGTAGGAGAGAAGCGGGAGAGAGGCGTTGGCGCCGACGTGTCGGAAGATGACGTGGCGTGGGGAGAGGCCCTTGGCGCGAGCGGTGCGGACAAAATCGGCGTGCAGGACTTCGAGGGTGCTGGAGCGTGCCAAGCTGGCGACATAGGCCATGTAGAAAAGCGACAAGGTGAGGGCTGGCAGAATGAGCTGGGGGAGGCTTCCCCAGCCGCCGGAGGGGAGGAGCGGGACGGTGACGACGAGGGCCATGAGGAGCAATGCACCGACGACAAAGCTGGGCAAACTGACGCCGAGGAGGGTTGCGAGGGCGAGGAGGAGATCGGGCCAGCGGTTTTTCCAGAGGGCAGCGGCGGTGCCGCCGATAACGCCGCACCACAAGGCGATGAGCAGCGCGGCGGCGCCCAAGGTGACGGAGATGGGCAGCGCGCTGGCGATGATCTGGGAGACGGTCCAGTCGGGATACTGGACGGAGAGGCCGAGCCTGCCGCGGAGGGCATTGGCGAGATATTTTCCATAGGCGACGAGAATCTGGCGGGCCTTTTCGGATTGGGGGAGTTTGGCGCGCTGGTCCGGGGGCGTGGCGAGATAGGCCAATCCGTATTCGCGTGCGAGGGCATCTCGGACAAACTGGGTAGGCTTTCGCTGGGCCCCGAGGAAGGGGTCTCCCGGGGCGGCCATGAGGAGGAAGAAGGTGACGGTATAGACGACCCAGATCACGACGACGGATTGGAGCAGGCGATAGATGAGAAAGCGAATCATTGGGAGCGCCATATCCATTTCAAGGGCGTCATCAGGCGGACGTTATCCCAGACGCCGTGCAGGCGATTGGCATCATAGATGTATCCGTCGCCATACTGGTAGAGCATGATGAAGGGATAATCCTGGGCACAGATGAGTTTTTCGGCGTGGGCGAGGTCGGCGAAGCGCTTGGCGGGGTCGGCCTGGCGGGCGGCGGCGTCCATGAGGTTGTCGAAAGCGGGGTCGCTGAACAACCCGTCGTTGTTTCCGTTGCCGGTGCGGGCCAGATCGAGCCAGGTGGTGGGATCGGCGTAATCGCCGTACCAGCCGCCGCGGGCGATATCGAAATCCTGAGTTCGCCTGGCGGTGTTGAAGGAAGCGCGCTCCAAGCCGCGGTAGGTGACGTGGACGTTCAATTCGCGGGCCCACATTTGGCCCATGGCCATGGCGATTTTGCTGTGGAGGATTTCGTCGGTGTTGTAGACCATGGAGAGCGTGGGGAAGTTTTTCCCGTCGGGGAAACCGGCGTCAGCGAGGAGGGTTCGGGCTTTTTCGGGGTCGTAGGGCGGGGGCACGTCGGGGCTCTTGTAACCGGGGATGGAGTCGGGGGGCACCATCAATCCGAGGGGCCGCTGTCCCATGCGTGCGACGGCGGTGACGATTTTCCGGCGATCGATGGCGAGGTTGAGCGCTGCGCGGACGCGTCGGTCATTGAGGGGCGGCCTGGTGCAATTGATGATGTAGTAATAGGAGCCGAAGACGGGGCGATAGTGAATGAGAGCGCGTTTCGCGGGGTCGTTCTGGGAGACGAGGTCTTCGCCGAAGGACTGAGGGACGAAGGTGAGCAAATCGACGGTGTGGGTTTGAAAGGCGAGGAGGGCGGCGCGGTGGTCGCTGATGGCGGTGATGCGCAGCCGCTGTGTTTTGACATTTTTTCGATCCCAGTAATAAGGATTGGGATGCAGTTCGAGGTACTGCTTGAAGCGCCACTGTGCCAGCATGAAGGGGCCGTTGGTGACCAGCCGGGGGGGATGGGTCCAGGATTCATCGTCGGGCCGGTTGACGGCATCGCCCATGGCGTTTTCGTTCAGTGGATAGAGGGGGGGGAAGGCGCACAAATCGAGGAAATAGGAGCAGGGAGCCTTGAGCTTGACGACAATCGTATAGGGATCGGGGGCGTGGACGCCGACGGTGGAGAAGTCCGCATTTTTTTTTGCGGCGAGGGTCGCGGCGAATTCCTGGGCCCCCTGGACCACGTTGAACAGCTCGGCGTAATCGGCGCCCGTGGCGGGATTGATGAGGCGGCGCCAGGCGAAGAGGAAATCTTTCGCCAGGACGGGATCGCCGTTGGACCATCTGGCATCGTGGCGGAGGTGAAAGGTGTATGTCGTGCGATCGGGCGAAAGTTCCCATCGCTGGGCGACACCGGGGACCGGGTGGAGGTCGGCGGGGTCATAGGCGGTCAGACCCTCCCAGAGGGCCATTTGGGTGCGAATGTCGGATGCCCATGAGGAGCGATGGATATCGATGGTTTTGATGTCGTCCATGTTGCACACGACGACGGGCCGGTCCTTGCTGGCCGCGCCGACGAGGACCCGACCGCCGCTGAGCGCGTAGCACAGCGCCGCCAGGAGGAGCAGGACGATTGAAGGGAGCAGCAAGACCCGCGACATAGGGACTCCGGCGGCCGGGGTAATGGGTAGATGGCAATTGGTAATTCGCGGGCGCGGTGATGGGTGGTTATTCTCCGGCGTCAGCCACTTGCCAATTGCCACTTACCAAACATAAGTTGCGAATTACTATTTCTCCTCGACGGTCCATCCGGGATCCTTTGGCGGGGACACTTTGGGGATGGTGGCTCCGCCCGCGTTTACCTTTACATCCGTGAGCTTGATGGCGGTCTCCTCGCCGCTCTTCTGGTCGACATCGACCTCCACCGGCAACTGCAGGTTTTTGTCCACGGTCATGGTGAGGGACTTGTAATCAAACCTGGTCTTGTCGCGGGGCTTGAGCTTCAAGACGACGTGATCGGGATCGGGCGATTCGCCCAGGGTCACCTGGAAATCCTTCACGACGGATTGCGGATCGAGGCCGATGGGCAAGGGCATGGGGCCGCCGAGGGACGTTACGCCGCTGCCGGCGCCGGCCGGGTTGCCGGGCGATGAGAGGGTCGAGCTGCGGTAGGTTTTGGCTTTTCGATCGATCACGGTCATGCGGGCGCCATCGAACACGATCTGGAGGTCGGGCGTTGGCGCGGCCTTGCCATCGGTGGTGGCGTTGGTGAAGTGGGCGGCAAACTTAAACCCGCCGGCGGCACCGCCGGCGTCGGCCGTGGAATCGTTGACGAAGACGGCATCGCCCGTTTGGGCGTCGGTATCGCCGGCGAGATGGGTGGTATCGCTTTCGACCTTGGCGGTGAAATCCTTGAGGGTTTGCGCGCGATCCTGCAGCATCTTGAGGACGCGCATGGCCTCGGGCGGCGGGTTGGCGTTGCCGTCACTGGGGGCCGCCTGTCCGATTGCGGCCGCCGCCGCGCAGATAGTCAACACCCCGATCCAAGGCACCTTCACGATTTCTCTCCATTCAGGGGCGCTCCGCCGCGGTGCAGCAGGTCGAGAAGTTCCCGCAGATTCCGCACGCACCGGGTCGCCATATTCGCATAGTCGGGCAGGCGGCCGCCATCGCGCGAGAGGACGAGGGCGGAGTCGACGCCTGCCGCCCGTGCCGCCTGCAGATCATACACATAGTCGCCGACCATTAAGGTTTCTGTCGGCTCGACCCGCATTCGCCGGAGAATATTGAGGATGGAATCGGGATGAGGCTTGTGGGGCAAATCCTCGCGCGTGGCGACATGCTCGAGGGTCAGCCCGTGCCGGGCCAAGATCCGCTCCGCACACCCCCGGGAATTTCGCGTCAACAGCGCCGTGCGCACCCCCATCTCGCGCAAGCGCTCAAGCACCTCCGCCGCCCCCTCGTGGATCCCGCACCGCTCCGCCGCCTCCGCCTCATGGCGATCCAGAATCGCCGCCGCCCGCGCCCGCTCCTCGCCGGTCATGCGCTTCATATGCTCGAGAATCCCCCCATCGACCGGCAAGCCCATCTCCGCCCGGATCGCGGCAAAATCAATCAACTCCTCGGTCAAGGTGCCATCCATATCAAAAATCACCAGGCGGTACTTCATCCGATCATCTTACCGCAAACGCGCTCTAGGCTCCCACGGGTTAGAATGACGGCGTGCGGCGAATCTTCAAATACTGCTTCCTTGCGGCCTGCATCAACCTGGCCATGTGTTGCGGCGGTCTGCTCGTCCGCTCCACGCTATTCGCGCGGCCCGACAGCGTGACCATCGCCTATCCCCGTCCCACAGGCCGGATTTACACGCTGGCGACGGACCGTGGCGCTCTGCATTTTCGGATATTGACCCAGGGATATATTGTCAGCAACCCCTACTACATCTTCTCGATGGGTCCTGATATCGTCAGTCACTTCAGCCCTGATCTACAGATCAAAACACCCATGGTGAGCTCCGCCACGCCCTCCTTCCTCTACAGCCCGCACCCCATGAGAACCGGATCTCTTGAACCCACCACTGCCGGGTTCGCGCTCGTGAGTCACTGGCATTTTTTTAGTCTCCCGAACTTTGTGAGCCACACATGGACCATCGCGGTTCCCCTCTGGCTCCCAATGTTGCTTCTTCTCTTCCCACCCCTGCGCTGGCTGCGCCGCCACCTGCGTGCCACGCGAAATCGACGCGGATTCGAACCCCTCCCTGCCGTGCCGCTTCACGCCGCGATCCAGGTCAATAAATGACATCCCGCAGACAAAACTTACCATGTTCCCCGCCGCTCCTTCGTTCTAACGTGCAAGGCTTCAAACAATCCCGCCGCCCTCTCCCTAACCTCGAGGTCCTCGTGCTCAAACTTCTCCCCCTCCTCCTGCTCACCCCGACCCTCCTCGCCGCCGCCCCCGCACCATCCCCCTCCACCGCCCCGTCTCCCTCCGCCAATCCCGCAGACGCGCCCCCCTTCATCACCGACAACAACATCATCTGGACGTCGCTGGGAAAAGACGAAAACGACTCCATGCCGCTGGGCAATGGCGATTTTGCCGCGAACGTCTGGACCGAGCAAAGCGGGGACATCCTTCTGCTGCTGGCGAAGTCTGATGCCTGGGCCGAAACCGGCAATCTTCTCAAGCTCGGCCGCGTCCGCATCCACCTCGATCCCAATCCGTTCACCACCGCCACCGATTTTTCCCAGACGCTGCACCTCGAAAACGGCACGATTGAACTGCGTTCCGGCGACAACTCGGTCCGCGTGTGGATCGACGCCAACCACCCCGTGCTGCACGTCGATGCCCACCTCGCGCAGGCCGCCTCCATCCAGGCGCACGCCGAATTCTGGCGAAAGACGACCACCCTCGCCAACGCCCCCTCGCTGACGCCCGATCCGCGCTACGCCACCGGGCAGGCCTCGCCGCCTGCCGCTCCCGACATCATTTTTCCCGCCGCGGATAACCGCGTTGCTTTTTGTCACTTCAATCCGGACAGCTACTATCCGTACTTGCTCCGGCAGGAGCACCTTGACGGCAGCCTCGGCGAGTATCCTGATCCGCTGCTGCACCGCGTGTTCGGCTATGCCGTGACGGGAAGCAATTTTCACTCCACCGACGACCAAACGCTCGCCTCGACCGCACCCGCGCAAAACTTCTCCCTCCAAATCGTCGCGCTCTCTCAAACCCAATCCACGCCCGCCGCCTGGCAATCCGCCGCCGACGCTCTGATTGCCAAAACGCGGTCCAATGAAACCGCCGAACGCACTGTCCGCCACGCTCACGACGAGTGGTGGACGGACTTCTGGAACCGATCTTACATTCACGTCACGGGCTCGCCCGATGCGGCGACCGTTTCCCAGGGCTATGCCGTGCAGCGCTACATGCTCGCGTGCTCGTCCCGCGGCGCGTTTCCGGCCAAATATAACGGGGGCCTGTTCACCGTCGGGCATGACATGGCTCCGGGAGCCAAACAATCGAAGGCCGACCACGACCCCGATTACCGCGCCTGGGGCGATTCGTTCTGGAACCAGAACAATCGGCTGCTGTATTACCCGCTCATCGCCACGGGCGATTACGACCTCATGAAGCCCTGGTTCGACATGTATCTCAACGCCCTTCCCCTCGCCACGGATCGCGCCCGAATCTACTACCACCATCCGGGCGCGTTTTTCCCGGAAACCATGAAATTCTACGGGATTCCCCGCATTGAGGACTTCGGACGCGACAACATCACCGATGAAATGCAATCGCACTGGCAGCGCTATCACATCCAGGGCTCGCTGGAAGTTCTGACCCAGATGTTGGACGTGTACGACCAGACACAGGATGCCGCCTTCGCCAAAAAGTACGTCGTGCCCTTCGCCGATCCCATCCTCGCATTTTATTACTACCATTATCCCCGCGACAAAGAAGGGAAAATCGAGCTTGCGCCCGCGCAATCCCTGGAGACGTATCAGCTCGTCGCCGTGAATCCCACGCCGGATATTGCCGGCCTCATGTCGGTTCTCCCGCGGCTGCTCGCCCTTTCGGAGAATCTCACCACCGAGGCCCAGCGCTCATTGTGGTCCAAAATGCTCCGGCAACTTCCGCCGATTCCCCTGGGCACCACCGCGAAAGGAAGAATCCCGCCCTTTGGGCAGGGCGATAAGGATGGGCTTCCCACCATCCTTCCGGCCGAGATGTATGGCAAAACGGGGAACGGAGAAAACCCGGAGCTCTATGTCGTTTTCCCCTATCGCCTCTACGGCCTTGGTAAACCCGATCTCCAGACCGCCCTCAACGCCTTCGCCGCCAGACGCTCTCCCCAAAACACCTGCTGGGGTCAGGATGGCACGCAGGCCTCGCTCCTGGGCCTCACGGACATCGCCAAAAAAGCGGCGAACGCGGAGTTCTCGAACTTCGGCGATCAGCGTTTTCGCTTTTTCTGGAAGCCCGCGCACGACTGGATTCCCGACCTCGACAACGGCGGCGACGGCATGATCACGCTGCAGAACATGCTGCTTCAAACGGACGGCCGCGCGATCCGCGTCGCGCCTTCCTGGCCGGCCGATTGGACCGCCGACTTCAAGCTGCACGCCCCGTTGAACACGATCATCGAGGGCCATGTGGAATCGGGGAAAATCACGCAGCTCGTGGTCACGCCGCCCGGCCGCGCGGAAGATGTGATACTTCCCGCCGCGCGGCCGACGACGCTGCCTTCCACACAGCCGGCCACGCAGGCCGAAACGCTGCCCGCGACGCGACCCTGACCGATCGCGTCCGAAGCTCATGCTGTACACGCCTGCGCATCAAACTCTTGCCGGCATGCTATGACGTGCGTGGCGTTTGCGGCTATACTGTTGGGTATGAATCCTGCCGGCGTTCCATCTTTTCGCGTGCCCATCCCCATTACGCGGGGCTAACCGGTCTCGTTTGAGACCGCTTAGCCCAGGTTCCGACAATCCGCAAAACAATTTACACTAGCGCGCTCGCCGGGGGCGAGTTGGCGAGGCCTGGAGGGTCGATTTTCAGCAGCGATGGCCATTGGCCGTGGCAAGTACCAGATCACTCACGAGGCCGATGGCCCCGACTTTCGTTTAACAGGGTGGCAGATGACCGAGTCCGCGAGTTCTTATAAAGAGACGCTCAACCTTCCGAAGACGTCGTTCGACATGAAGGCGAACCTGACGCAGCGTGAGCCGGCGATGCTGAAGGGGTGGCAGGAGATGGGGTTGTATGGGCAGATTCGTGAAGCGCGGAAGGGGGCGAAGAAGTGGGTGCTGCATGATGGGCCGCCGTATGCGAACGGGGACATTCACATCGGGCATTTGATCAACAAGGTGTTGAAGGACATCGTGGTGAAGTTTCGGACGATGGAGGGTTTTGATTCGCCGTACGTGCCGGGGTGGGACTGTCACGGGTTGCCGATCGAGAGTGCGATTCAGAAGGAATTGGGGCCGAAGTTCCGGGAGTTGAGCAAGGAGGAGGTGCGGAAGCGGTGCGCGGCGTATGCGATGAAGTATGTGAAGCTGCAGGGGGATTCGTTTCAGCGGCTGGGGGTGCTGGGGGAATTTGAGCGGCCGTATTTGACGCTGAATCCGGCGTATGAGGGGGGGATTCTGGAGGTGCTGGGGGAGCTGGTGAAGCGGGACTTGGTGTATCGGCAGAAAAAGCCGGTGCATTGGTGCGTGAATGATCGGACGGCGTTGGCGGAGGCGGAGTTGGAGTATCAGGGGAAGAGGGATACGTCGGTGTATGTGACATTTCCCTTCAGCCCAGATTTGCCGTGGCTAAAAGACTCATTCCCAAAGAAGGAGCTCGATGTATCATCGGTGGATTTGTTGATTTGGACGACAACGCCATGGACGTTGCCTGCGAATCGCGCGGTTGCGGTGCATCCGGAGCACGAATACGTGCCGGTTTATTGTGATAACGGAACCCGGGCTAACCCTGGTATGTCATTGTGCGTGGTGGTCGCACGCCAATTAGTAGAAAAGGTGATGGCAGTCGCAGGAGTGGAGAGATACCGGGTCGGGAAAAGTGTCACCGGGCGGGAATTGGCAGCTATGGGGATCAAATACTTTCACCCGATCACGCGCGAGCCCATGCCTATCGTGTTAGCGGAGTATGTCACGCTCGAAGATGGGACCGGCTTGGTTCACACCGCGCCAGGGCATGGGAAGGAGGATTATCAGACAGGGCTAAAGTACGGACTTGAAGTTTACAATCCGGTGCTCGCGGACGGGCGATATGACGATACCGTACCAGAGTTTCTACGAGGCAAGATGATCTGGGATGCCAACCAATTAATCATCGATTATTTGCTGAAAGAAACTGATCTTTTTCATCATCAGGAGTTTGAGCATGAGTATCCGCATTGCTGGCGGTGTAAGAAGCCGGTGATTTTTCGGGCGACGGAGCAGTGGTTTGTGAAGGCGAGCGGGGAATCGGCGCAAACGCCATCGGAGCCGCGACCGTCAGGGAGCGGTCGTGCGCTGGCGGGGCAACCGCTCCCTCACGGTCGCGGCTCTGATACGTTGGCGTTGTGGAGGAACGCCAAGCGGTTCATCGATTCCGTGAAATGGATCCCCGCATGGGGGAGGAATCGGATTGAGGGGATGCTGGACACGCGGCCGGATTGGTGTATTTCGCGGCAGCGGAGTTGGGGAGTGCCGATACCGGCGTTTTTTGATGGGAAGGGAAGGACGTTGTTGACGGCGGAGAGCGTCGCGCGCGTGGCGAAATATTTTGCGGAGCATGGTGCGGATTCGTGGTACACGGATTCTCCGGCGCGGATTCTGGGGTTGGAGGGTGTGCAAGATCAGGCCCAGGGATTGCACTCCCTGGGCTTTCCTTCCGATGTGGAGGTGGCCGCTTTGGAGAAGGGGATGGATATTCTGGATGTGTGGTTTGAATCGGGGGCGTCGCATCATGCGGTGCTGGAGTGCACGCATCCGGAATTGGGGTATCCGGCGGCGATGTATCTGGAGGGGAGCGATCAGCATCGGGGATGGTTCCAGAGTTCCTTATTGGAGGCGGCGGGGTATAAGGCGGAGCCGCCGTTTCGGGAGGTGCTGACGCATGGATTTGCGGTGGATGAAAAGGGGCTGAAGTATTCGAAATCATCGGGGAATTACGTGCCTTTGGAGCAGTTATTGAAGCAGCATGGGGCGGATGTTCTGCGGCTGTGGGTGTGCAGCGTGGACTATCAGAACGACATCCGATTCGGGCCGAATTTGCTAGCAACGATCAGCGATGCGTATCGGAAGATTCGGAACACGATGCGCTATCTATTGGGAAATCTTTATGATTTCGATCCGACGGAGCACTCGGTGGATCCGGCGCCGCAGTCGATCGATTTGTGGATGAGGCAGAAGGTGGATGCGTGGGCGGCGGCGGTGCACACGGCGTACTCGCGGTATGAATTTCATACGGCGTTCAAGCTGATTTACGAGTTCTGCAATGTGGAGATCAGCGCGACGTATGCGAAGGCGATCAAGGATCGGCTGTATTGCGAGTTGCCGGACAGCGAGCGGCGGCGGGCGAGCCAGACGGTATGCTATCGGGCGCTGCTGCGGTTGATTGAGTTGTGCGCGCCGGTGCTGGTGTATACGGCGGACGAGGCGTGGGGGGCGGTAAGGAAGTTGCCGGGATGTGGGGAGCTGGAGGCGAGCGTGCATCTGGCGACGTTTTCATTTTTGGAATCGGCGGAGGAGGAAGAGGCGGATGTGGATAAGGAGGCGGCAGGGGAGGAGTTGGCGATGGAGTTGATTTCGACGCTGACGCATGGGCTGCGCGAGACGGTGGATGCGGCGGCGGCGATGCGGCATTGGGAGGTGTTGTGGCCGCTGATTGAGAAGGGGAATAAGCAGTTGGATGATTTGAAGCGGGGCGTGGGGCTGGGGAACCCGCTGGATGCGGAGGCGGTGATCGTTCTGCCGGCGGTGGCGGATGAATTGTCGGGGGTGATCGAGGCGTATGGGCCGGAGATCGAGGATGCGCTGGGGGTGGGGTATCACCGGTTCGAGCATGGGGAGGTGTGGGATTTGAAGATCAACGACACGCGGAATGTGTATGCGAGTTGTGCGCGAAGCTGGAAGCGGCGGCCGGATGTGGGAGCGGACGGGAGGTATCCGGAGTTGAGCGCGCGGGACGCGCGGGTGGTGGCGGCGTTGCGGGAGGGGAAGCGGGAGTGATCGGATGGTTCTGATGATGAGGGTTATTGCATGACGACTGTTACAACTCCCGCGCCGCTGCCGCATGCGGAGGTGTTGCCGCCGCAGGATCCGGATTCACTGTTTGCGATGGCGGTGTCGCATGTGAATCGGGCGTGTGATGTGCTGAAGGCGACGGGGTATGTGCGCGCGATTCTCGGGCAGCCGAAGGCGGAGTTGATCGTCAACTTTCCGGTGCAGATGGATAACGGGGCGTACAAACTATTCAAAGGGTATCGGATTCAGCACAACAATGTGCTAGGGCCTTATAAAGGAGGGGTGCGGTATCATCCGGAGATGTCGCTGGATGATGGGAAGGCGCTGGCGTTGTGGATGACGATGAAGTGCGCGCTGATGCGGCTGCCGTTCGGGGGGTCGAAGGGCGGGGTGAAATTGAATCCGCGGGAGCTTTCGCCGGGGGAACTGATGCGGGTGACGCGGCGGTTTACGGCGGCGCTCGGGGACACGATCGGGCCGGAGTATGACATACCGGCCCCGGATGTGGGGACCAACGCGCAGATCATGGATTGGATGATGGACACCTATGTGAACACGCACGAAGGCGTGGGAAAACAGGGGCTGCGGAACGTGGTGACGGGGAAATCGATTCCGTGCGGGGGGTCAGAAGGGCGGGAAAAGGCGACGGGGCAGGGGATCGTGTATGTGCTGCAGGAGCTTTTGCCGGAGTTCATGATCGGGATAGAAGGGATGCGTTTTTCGACGCTGGGGTTCGGGAATGTGGCATCCCATGCGGCGATGCTTTTGCAGGGATTGGGGGCGAAGCTGACGGCGGTGATGGATCATACCGGCGCATTGCGGACGACGGATGCGGCGGGGTTCATTGATGCCGGCGATCTGGCGAAGCATGTGCAGGGGGCGGGCGGTATTCGGGGGTATATTGAGAAGAGCGCGAAAGCGCAGAGTCTTGAATACGTGGAGGCGGAAACTTTCTATCGAACGCCGGTGGAGGTGTTCATACCGGCGGCGTTGGAGCGGATGGTGACGAAGCAGGTGGCGGAGTGGCTGAACTGCCGGGTGCTGGCGGAGGGGGGCAATGGACCATGCACACCGGAGGCGGACGCGTTGCTGGGGTATCGGAACATTGCTCTGTTGCCGGCGATTTTGTGCAATGCAGGCGGGGTGACGGTGTCGTATCTGGAGTGGGTGCAGAACCGGGCGGGGACGCACTGGGCGTTGGCGCGGGTGGATGCGGAGTTGAAGAAGATCATTTTGAACGCGGCGCGGCGGGTGCGGCTGGCGGCGCACCAGCATGGGATCGACATGTCGACGGCGGCGTATGCGGTGGCGATCGAGCATGTGTCGAAGGCGTATGCGGCGCGGGGGATTTTTCCGTGAGAGGGTCCGAAGACGTTGGCCAACCAGGCGTCCCTATCTGAGGGGGCCGGTCACGTGGAGGAACTGGTCACTTCGAGCGGGGGCAGTCGTTCGCGTCCCTGCACGGGGGCGCCGGTCCAGGCTTCGAGACGCTCGACGATGCCGGCGGCTTGAGCCGGCGAACAGTGGATACTGAAATCGAAGAAGGTGCGCAGGGGAACATTCCGCCAGGTGGTGAAGCAACGGAATCGCCACTGGTCATTCGAGGCGCCGATCGCTATGTGCTGAGCAGGATTCCAGCGATGGAGGGGGCTTTTTCCAGAGGTGGTGAAGCGGAATCCGGCGGGCGTAATGGCGATACATTCTGCGTGCACGCGGGGGATGTAGCGGCCAAGGAGCAAGGCCAGCAGGATAAAAGCGAAGAGGCCATTGAGCATGGGAAGCATGCCGGGGACCCACCCTCGATACGTTTCAATGGCATCGATGACAAGGAAGGCGGTGGTTAAGGGGATGATGGACCACAGGCTGCCGGGGCCGGCACGCATCATGTCTCGATGTATGCCGAAGAGGAGCAGGTCGCCCTCGGGAAGGGCAAACCCGCATTCCGAGCAGCGGGGCGTGGTGAGGCCGGTCCAGCAATAGCCGCAGTCGGGGCAAGTGGGCGGCCAGAGTTCCCGCCAGGGGACTTGGAAGGGGATGTCGGTCATGAGCCTCCAGAGGTGTTCATAATAGTGCGGAATGGCAGCGTGCGTAGCGTTTTTAGAGTGTTGGTTCTCGGAAAGAGGAGCGGAAGGTCCTCCAGGCTTACTGCTGGGCTCGGGGATGCATCCAGATAATTTGATTTTTCTCTTTACCTCGTGGGGTGAGGGAGGGAGAATGAAGGGGAAGACTCAGAGACCCCGCAACCTCGCTGTCCGGAGGGCCCACTCCGTGTACACGTTGACGTCTCGAGATGCGACACCGCAGGAACTTGCGGACATTCATCGGCATGCTCATGCGAGCGTGGCGGGTTTCCTGTCGGTCACGTTTTTGTTTGGGGTGCTGCCGGTGTTGATCCTGCAGTACCTGGGGGCGTGGGTGGCGATGCGGTTGGAGGAAGGGGCGACGCTGCTGGGGCGGATTGCCGGCGGGGTGATGGGCGGTGGGATTTTTTTGTGGGCGGTCAATGACATGCGGCGGGCGGAGCGGCGGCACCACGATGAGGCGGTGCTGGATGAGGTGGATCAGCAGGTGGAAGTGCTGACGGTTTACAATCCGAGGGTACTGCTGTTGGCGTCGCGGGCGGATTCGGATCCGGTGCTGGCGATCGATATTGGGGACAACCAGGTGCTGCTGTTGCAGGGGTCATGGCTGCACGACCCGCAGACGTATGGGACGCACGATCACGGGGATTGCGATGCGAACGTGGCGATTCTGAACGGGTTGCCGCACCCGTATTCGTTTCCGGCGTCGCAGTTCACGATCACGCGGATGCCGCACTCGGGGGACGTGCTGAAGATCGAGGTGGAGGGTGGGTATGTGAAGCCGATCCAGACGGTGGGTGCGTTGCCGGCGACGTACAATTTCCGGGATTCGGAGATTTTTGACGGGTCGCTGGATGATTTGCCGCACGTGCTGCATGAGGAGCATCGGCGGCGGTGTCCGAGGTATCGGCGGGCGCCGGCGGAGATGCCGGCGCTGATGCTCAACAGGTAGGGGCATTGCCCATTGCCGAATGGAGGCTGCAATTGGCAATGGGCAATGAGCGATGGGCTTCAGCGGTGGGCCCATTTGCGGAGGGCTTCGAGGGTGGCGCGGAAGTCTTTGGGGAGGTCGGCGGTGAGGGTGGTGGCGGCGGCGGTGAGGGGGTGAACGAAGGAGAGCCGGTGTGCGTGGAGGGTGAGGCGGGCAATGAGGGGGCGTTCTTCCTGGAACTTGCCGATTTTGTAGTGGCGTTTGAATTCCGAGAGGAGGACGGATTCGCCGCCATAGTAGGGATCGACGGCGAGGGGGTAGCCCATGGCTTTGAGGTGGACGCGGATCTGATGGCGGCGGCCGGTGACGGGAAAGACCTTGAGGAGGGTGACGCCGGCGAAACGTTCAGCGACGATCCATTTGGTGCGGGATTTTTTGGGTTCGCCGGCGCCGGTGCCGCGAATGACCATGCGGTTTTTGTTGTGGGGGTCCTGGCCAATGGGCAGATCGGTGGAGCCGGATTCCTGGGTAGGGGTTCCGCGGACGAGGGCGAGGTATTCCTTGGTGACGGTGCGTGTGCGGAATTGCTCGGCGAGGTGCTTCTGGGCGGCGGGAGTTTTGGCCAGAAGGATGATGCCGGAGGTATCGGCGTCGATGCGGTGGATGACGAAGGGCTTTTCGTGGGGCCAGGAGAGGGCGGGGTCGTGCTGGAGGAGGTCGAGGAGATTTTGGGCGCGGCCGCGGCCGGGGAGGACGGCGAGTCCGGAAGGCTTGTTGACGGCGAGGAGGGCGTCGTCGGCGTGGAGGATGGTGTAGGGGGTCTTTTTCATGCGGTGGCTCAATGGTGGACGGCGACGAGTTTGAGGAGCCAGTAGGCGACGGGGGCGGCGAGCAGGGGGGAATCGAGGATGTCGAGGACGCCACCGAAGCCGGGGACGGCGCCGGAGTCTTTGACGCCGGCGTCGCGTTTGAGGAGTGATTCAAAGAGGTCGCCGATCTGTCCGACAGCGCCGAGGATGGCGCCGCCGACGAGACCCTGGGGCCAGGAGAGTCCCGGCGTGGGGAAGATGCCGGCGGCGGCGGCGCCGATGAGTGCGGAGAAGACGAGGCCGCCGATGAAGCCTTCGACCGTTTTGCCCGGGGAGAGCCAGGGGATCAGCTTGTGGCGGCCGATGGCGTGTCCGGTGGTGTAGGCGCCGATGTCTGCGCATTTGACGACGCAGACGATGGCGAGGGTCATCCATGCGGAGTGGGTCATGCAGATGGGCAGAAAGAATCCGGGCAGGACGCCGAGGTAGACGATGGCGAGGAGCGTGCCGCCGGCATTGGCCATGGCGCCTTCGACGCGGTGATGGCGGGAGTGCATGACGACGGCGGCGACGAGGGTGAGTGCGAGAACGGTGGGAACAAGGTAGTGGGGTTTGACGGTGCGGAAGGAGCGGCCGAGTTTGTACCAGGGAGAGGATTCGAGGATGGCGAGCTGGCGGGCGCGTTCCTGGCCCGAGGAGTTGCGCATCGTGGCGGGCATGGTGGAGGCGACTTCGGCGGGCTGGAGGTCGGGCTGGGAGAGGGCCTGCTGCCAGGTGTAGACGTCGCCGGCGACCTGCTCGACCCAGGGCCAGAACATGCAGAGGAGTGCGGCGGCGACGGTGATGCGCATGGAGATGAGGACGTTCTGGCGGGCGAGCAGGGCGCGCATTTCGCGCAGGCCGAAGGGAATGACGATGAGACAGACGAGGGCGACGAAAGCGCCCGGAGGGCTGGAGTAGGGGCGGACGGGCCATTGGAGGGAGGCCCAGGAATCGGCGGCGATGGCGGCGATGAGCAGGGCGCCGAAGAGCAGGCCGAAGATGAGGCGGTACTTGAACATGGGGCGAGAGTATAGCCGGAACGTGCGTGCGAGCGGTGAAACCCCGGGTGGGATCGAGAGAGCCGGCTAGGGCGGGTTTCAATTTGGTGTACTATATCAGGCGTCACGAGCACCATGGAGGTGCATTATGGACGCCTATTCGCAAGACCTGCGGGAGCGGGTTGTGCGGGCCTGTGATGAAGGGGCGATGAGCCAGCCGGAAGTT